>CAYXDO010000027.1:0-18289 GCA_964463485.1 uncultured Myxococcales bacterium
GGCACATCTTCGTGAGCATTCCAAGACTCATGGCCAGGCGGATCTGCGCCCAAATAACTTGCAGCATTCCTGTCCTTTCCACGGATGCACTGAGACCCCCACCACCGGCTAAAGCCGGTGGGTTCTGGCTCCGTCGACTGAAAGTCGACTGAGCGAGCCGCGTGATGCAACTCGTTACTCGCTTACTTTGAACTCGTCATCGCCTCGCTCGACGTCCTGGTTCGCGATATACTCAGCCACTACTTCGTCGGACACATTCCCAGTGCTCGCGACGAAGTATCCGCGAGCCCACAAGTGTCTCCCCCAGAACTCGCGGTTTATGTGCCGAAACTCGCGCAGCAGCTTGTGCGACGTACGACCCTTTACGAGTTGCATCACGCGACTCGGCGCCAGGTTCGGCGGGAGGCTCAGCAGAAGATGCACGTGATCCGGCCGAACGTGACCCTGGAGGATCACGACGTCGTTGGCCTCGCAGATTTGCCGCACCAGATCTCGAACCCGAATCCCTACTGGCCCTTTCAAGACCGGCTTGCGGTACTTCGGAATGAACACGAAGTGCAGATGGATCTTGTGGACCGTGTGCGATCCCTTCCGATATTGCGTCACCGACCCAACAGTACCGCAAGCCTCCTGAAAGGCTTCGCCTAAAGGCGAGGGGTTTACTCCCCGAACGGGACCCTAAGGGCCCGTATCCCACTGTCCCAAGGCGACGGTAGGGATCCTTCGGAGCCATCGAAGGCAGAGTTGATCCGGTAATTCTTCAACGGGCCCTAAGGCGCCGGCTGTTCGAGCCACCGTCCGAACACCCGCCGCTCCTCGTCCGTCATCTGCGTTTTGTTCCCGAGCGGCATCGACTTGGCGGTCACGACGTGGAGTTTGATTCTGTCGGCGCGCGCCCGAAGCTGCGTCTCGCTCTCGAATATTATCCCGCTCGGAGCGACCTTGAAGACCTCGTCGGTGGGTTTGGAGCTGTGGCAGGCCCAGCAACGCTTTTCGAGAATTCTCAGAATTTCGACCAGCTCGACCTTCTCGGTCGACGTCGAGGTCGGCTCTGCCGGACGAGCCCCGGTCACGAAGACGAGCCCCAACAATCCGAACGCCGCAGGCGCCAAAACCCACCGCTCCCGAGGCCGCTTCGCCACCATCGCGTGCCGAATCATGGCTCCCGATAGCGCGAGGACCATCAGCAGAAGCCAATTCCATCGGTGGCTATAGAACACTGGGTAGTGGTTGCTCAACATGATGAACAACACCGGAAACGTGAAGTAAGTGTTGTGGACCGAGCGAGTCTTCGATCGCCCGCTCATCGACCCATCTGGAATTTGGCCGGCCTCCGCTTCTCGGAGCATCTTCCTCTGACCGGGGAGAATTCGCATCCAGACGTTGAGAAGCATCGCCGTGCCCAGGGCCGCTCCCGTCATGATGAAAGCGCCCCGGCCGCTGAACACGCGTGTCAAGCCGTAGACGAGACCGGTAAATGACAGTGCCGACAGCACGAGGCTCAGGGCCGACTTTCCGCTCATCCACTTCGGGTGCCAAATCAGGTCGTAGACGACCCACGCGGTGACCAGGATGGCGACACTCAGGCCGATGGCCTCACCCTGCGTCAGGGTCCGCACCGCCGGATCGACGAGTAGGCTCGCGCCTCTGAGCCAGTAGAGCACCACGAACAGGGTCAGGCCCGTGAGCCAGGTGAGTGTCGCTTCCCATTTGAACCAATGCAGCGTCTTTGGCAGCTCCCCGGGGAAGATCTTGCGCTTCTCCACTTGGTAATAGAAGCCGCCGTGAACCATGAAGAGCTCGCCCTCGACGTTGCGTCGAGGCTCCGTCGGGGGCTCGAAGCTGGCGTCCAGCCAGATGAAGTAGAAGGACGAACCCACCCAGGCGATGCCTGCGACGAGGTGTGAAAAACGGAGCAAATACTCGACCCAGGTTTGATGATCCAAGCACTCACAGCATAGCCAAAAGTCGAATCAGGGCAAGACTCGGACCGCATGACACCAAACACCACATGAGTCATTCAGATTCCAAACCGCTTGGAGGCGCAAGCGAGCTGCAGGCGCGCGGGCGTCGGCTCACGGCGAGGTCGAGAGCCAGTACACAGGCACGGGTGAGTCCAGCTCTTCGCGGCTGAACCGGCCGACCGCGACCAGATCCGAGCCCAGATCCGAGCCCAGATCCGAGCCCACTTCGGCCAGCGCGTAGACTCTCTGCAAACCCATCTTGCCATTCACGGGAGGGCAGTATCCGAACCCGGGTGAGTATGCCTGGAGATAAGCGGTCTGTCCGGAAAAGATGAAACCGTCGCGCCAGCGAGCCGCGGCGGCGGCCTCTCGAGTTTCGTCGGCATGCGGGAGCGGCAGGAACTCGGCCGAAGGGTCGGTCAAGGTCAGCACGTTCGTTCGCCCAAGCATTCGCGAATCTCCGACGAAGACCACGCCAAGCGCGGGGACATCGAGCAGACCGACGGCGGTGCCTTCCGGGAGAGTCCAGGTGGTCAGGGCGCCCGTCGACGGGTCGAGGGCGAAGGCGATGGTTCCGTCGGCGGCGACTCCGAAGAGGCGGCCCGCGGCCCAAGTCAGGCTGCAGGCACGGGGCGAAAGCGGGCAGGCTCCTGGGTTGGCCAACTCCCTGGATCCATCCAAATCGTGGCGCCACACGGCGCCGTCTCTCTCGAGCGCGTACAACACACCCGATCCGTCGGTCGCGAGGACGCCAGTGCCCTGCGAAGGGAAGAGTCGGCTCTCGCCCGCTTCGACGCGAACGATTTCGGTCTCGGTCGCGAAGCTCGAGGCCTCGCCGTCGTAACACCACCCGACACTCCACCAAGTCAGGCGAGCGTCACGAGACACGGCGTAGATGACGTCCGGCCTGTTCCTCGTCCCATTCGGGCAGTTTCGGGTCGAAGCAGGGAGCTGGAGCTCGACCGGAGGTGAGTCGCGAGACACCTCGTAGACGCGATCTGGGTCGGCATCCACTCGAACGAGAGCGGTCCCGATGCCGGCTGTGGATACGTTCAAAGAGCGCCCGGTGACTGGGAGCTCGATGAGCTCCGCGTTCAGGCCCTCGAGGTCCGAACAAGCCTGGGGAAGGACCATCGGGACCGGGAAGGATGCGACCGTCTCCGAGCTCGGAGTCTCTACTTCTTTCCAGGCGCCGGAGTCGCCGCCGAGCACGCGACGCTCGAAGATCTCATTCGCGCCCGCTGGGAGAGGCTGCGTATGAGTACCCGCGGTGCTGCTCGGACTCACGGGACCTGGCTCGACCGGGAGCTTCTCATAGACGAGCAACGTGAAGAGCACATCTTCGGACTCATCGAGCGACTCCACGGCGAGCTCGCTGAGGAACCCCCGGTCGACTTCGCCGATGGCCACCGCGTTCGTACGCCCCGAAAAGGTCTCCACGAGCACGAAATTCTTCGTCGCTGGGAGTGCAATCTCGAGCCGAGGGTCGTGACACGAGCTCGCCGCGAGGGCGTAGCCAGCCGCGAATGAGGCGATACGCGCGCTTCTGGATTCGACTCTGTCGCCTCGCGCCCGGCTAGGTTTTGGCGGCTGCATACTCATCCAGAGGCCGACGATGGCTGAGCGGCGGCGTCAGCCGGAACTTGGCCGCCGTGCGACCCGACGTTTGAGGGTCTCGATCTCGCGTTCGCAATTTTCGACGCGGGGCCGAAGCTCGGTCGTCGCTCGCAGGTGGGTCGCGAGGTCGTTGACGGTCCCTGCCAACGCGGTGATCGCGGTCGCCGTCCGAACCTCGGACTCGACGATCCGGCGGTTCGTTTCGTCGATTCGGCCGTTGGTCTCGTCGAATCGCTTGTTGGTGTCGGAACGGAGCTCACGAAGCTCGTCGCGTATCTCCTCTAGGATCCGAATCGTCAGGTCACCCGATTCCATGGGCGGATCACAACACGGCGAAGGAACGTGCGCAAGGCACTTGTCGGGAGTGGGATCGACGGAGCACCTTCTGCGGCGTGCGCGTTCGTCTGGAAGTGGCCAAGGAGCATGACGTGCCCGACGCCGAGTTGGCGGACGTCGCTGACGTCGCTCGGCTGTTGGAGCTCGACGAGGCGGACGTTCGCGAAGTCAGGGTGGTCCGGCGAGCGCTCGACGCTCGAAGGAGGCTCCCGCGACCCGTTTTTCGACTCACCCTGGAGGCCGAGGTCACAAGGTCCCCTCCGCCCTCGGCGGCCAAGAGACTCTTGGAGCTCCCGAAGGCCAGGCCGCGCCCAAACCCACCCTCGGCGCCACCGGGGGCGCCTCCGGTCATAGTCGTAGGCGCGGGTCCTGCCGGCTTGTTCTGCACGTGGCTCTTGGCCGAGCGAGGGGCCAAAGTCATACTGCTCGAGCGAGGCAAGCCGGTGGATCGGCGCGCGCGGGATTTTGGGAGATTTCGCGGGCGCGGAGAGCTCGACCCGGAGAGTAACCTCTGCTTTGGAGAGGGTGGAGCGGGTACTTATAGTGACGGAAAACTCACGACTCGCGTCAAAGACCCGTACGTTCGGGAAGTCTTCGAAAGGCTAGTCTCGGTGGGGGCGCCGGCCCGAATTCTCGTCGACGCCAAACCTCACATCGGGACCAACCTGCTTTATCGCTTGCTCATGACTCTCCGCGCTCGCCTCCTCGAGCTCGGCGTCGAGATTTCGTTCGAAACCCGCTTTGCTCGGCTCGTCCTGTCGGAGGGTCGGATCGCCGGCGTCGAAACCAACAAGGGTGTGCTTCAGGCTCCGCGGGTAGTGCTCGCGATGGGGCACTCCGCGAGGGACACCTTCGCCTCCCTCGCCGCGTCGAACGTACCCATGATCGCGAAATCGTTCGCGGTCGGGGTGCGCATCGAGCATCCCCAGGACCTGATCGACCAAGCCCAGTATCACTGCCAAGTCCGCCCGCGAACGCTCCCTCCAGCCGACTACTCTCTGACGCACGAAGTCGTGGGTCGCGGTGTGTACTCGTTTTGTATGTGCCCAGGCGGCATGATCGTCCCTACGTCGACCGAGCCTGGAACGGTCGTCGTGAATGGAATGTCTACGGCGAGAAGGAGCTCCCCGTTCGCCAACAGCGGCCTGGTCGTTCAAGTGGGCCCGGAAGACTTTGCCAAGCTCGGACATGGCACGGATGTCCTCGCCGGCGCGAGATTTCAGAGGTCGCTCGAGCAGGCCTGTTATGAAGCGGGCGGGAGGAATTACTTCGCTCCGGCGATGAACGTGATGGACTTTGCCAAGGGGCGGGCCTCAGGCAGACTGGCCGACAGCCACTTTCGCCCTGGGCTCGCCGCGACGGACCTTCGCGACGTGCTCCCGCCGATCGTGTGGCGATCCCTTCACGCGGGTCTCCGGTCGTTCGACACGACGCTGAGTGGGTTTGCGTCGGAGTATGCGAATCTCATCGCCGTCGAGACCAAGACGTCGTCTCCCATTCAGATCCCGAGAGATCCGACGAGCTGGCAGGTCCCTGGCTTCGCGGGGTTGTACGTCGCAGGAGAGGGTCCGGGGCACGCAGGGGGCATATCGAGCGCGGCCGTCGATGGGCTGAGAGTCGCCGAGCGCGTGCTCGGGAGTCTCTAGGCTGCTCGCCTGCCCGCCTGCCCGGACCGCCTTGCCTGCGACCGATGATCGGTTCACACTCGACTTCGTGGCACGAATGCTTCCCATGTCGGTTTCGCGCTCATGGTCCGCCGAGGCCGCGGGCCTGGCCCTCATCGCCGCAACTTTGATATGGAATTTGGCGGCTGAAAGCCTGAACTCGCTTATCTTCGGCGCCGCGTTCCCGGGTCTGGGGTACTCTTCCGCGTCCGAGTGGCCTTTCCTCGTGCTTCGGACCGCTCCCCTGCTGGCCTCAATCTGGGCCTCCCTGCGCCTGCTCGGGACGCTCGAGCGGCGGGAGACTGCAGCTCGAGGCAGCCCTTGGAAGCCGGAGGCGATCCGAGACCTTCGATTCTTCGTGCGGTGGACCTCCGTGGCCATGGCCAGCCTTGCGATGGCTCGGTTTGACGCCGACGTCGCGCGGCTTCACGGGTTCTGTTTGGTCCTCTTCGCCCAGGCCGTGACTTTTTGGTTCTTGGCGACACTCGTAGGTGTGAACGCCCAACTTCGCCTGCGGAGAATTCTGAAGGCCTCATAGAGGTTTCGGGCTATTTATTCTGGGTCCAACTCCGAGGTCGCCTCGACCGGCACGGAGTTGAGAAATCGCTCCATGAGCGGCACGGCTTCTCGGTATTTTCCTCGGTCTGCCTTCGCTCTCGCCGCGTAGTACCAGACGGAAGGCACTGACTCAGGAAACTCGGGGTACTCACTGAGCAGGCGACCATAGAGCTCGTCGGCCTCGCGTGGGTCCTCGTCTCGGTATCGCAAGTAGGCCTCCAGAAACAGGTGCGCCGGTCCTCGCTTGGAAAAACCTTTGGCACGTTCCACGACATCGAGGGCCCGCTGATCGTGGTCTTCGAGCATGAGGGCGACGGCTTCGGCGTAGGCCGAGTCTTTGCCTTCGGTTCCCTCCACGACCACGGCCTCCGCGTCGCCCTCGGTGAGTCGATCGTGGACCGCGCGAAGCGCCGCAAGGTCGGCGGTCGCGGTCGTGGTCGTGTGAGTCGCCGAGCGGGCGGCACTCAGGAAAGCGTCGACGTCGGTCAATCGACCTTGCAAGAGAAGCCTGCGCGTGACCTTCGCGAGGCCCTCCGCGGTCTCGAAGTCGAACCCAGGAAACGCCGCTGGGGCACGCTCGAGCCGCTTTCCCTCCACGTCTTCCAGGAAAGGTAGGTCTGCGTCTACGACCGCGTAGCGCAGCAGATCCAGGGGCGCCGAAAATTCGATGAGTGCGTTGTCGTCCGTGTTGATCGGACCCTCCGGGAGCGGCTTGTCTTCCGAGCGGAGAATGAACAAGCCGATCAAATCCTCGGGGACCTCGATCTCAGCCCTCAGCAGCTCGGCGCGAAGGGCGGGGTCGGCGAACGCCGAGTCGAGCTCCGCGCGCTCGAAGACGATGGGTTCGTCGGAACCCACCACGAGTGTGTCGCTCGACTCGGGGCTCGGGGAGAAGACGACGAAGTGCGGAAACACACTCTTGAAAGTCCGGAACAAGGTCTCGACGTTTTGGGCAGACAGCTCGTAGAGCTGGAGCCACTGAAGGAACAGACCGCCTTTGGCGAGCCTTCGTTTTGCGATTCGAAAGAAATCCTGAGTGAAGAGGCTCGAGGCTCCACTCATCCAGGGATTCGACGGTTCCGAGACGATGACGTCGTAGCTCTCGTCACGGAGGAGCAAGGAGGTGCGTCCGTCGTCGACGCTGAGCTCGAATTTCGGATTCTCGAAGGGTCTGTGGTTGACGTGAGCGAAGTAGCGGCCGCTCGCCTCGATCACTGCGTCCTCGAGCTCCACGAGGCGCAGGCGCTTGACCTCTGGAGCCTCGAGCAGCGCGCCGGAAGTCACTCCGGACCCGAACCCGATGACGAGGGCCGATTTGTCGCCTCGCTTGGGCAGGACTGGCAGGAGGCCCGACAGGACTTGAGTAGGCATGTCGCCGACGTCGCTCGCATCGACCTTGCCATTCACCTTCAAGATGATGCTCCCGCTCACGTGGCGCTCGATGGTCACCGTCGTGGCGATGCCGTCGCGGTGATAAAGCAGCTCACCGTCGTGCATGAAGCCGGAGTCATACACTCGCTTGGCGAGGTAGAAGCGGAACATTCCGGCGGTCCAGTCGAACACGTCCCAGCGGGGCAAGAGCAGCAGCACGGCGGCTGCCACTCCGCCGACCACGACGGGAAGACGTGCGATCGGCCGTGCTACCCAAGCGAGCGCCACGCCGGAGCACACGACGAGGGTCGCGGCGAGGGTGATGCCGCGCTCCGCCCCCAACAGCGGAAGGAGTACGAACCCACCCAGGAACGAACCGAGAATTGCACCGACCGTGTTGAAGACATAAACCCGACCAACGAGTCGCCCGGCACCCTCGTCCTTCGAGCTCGAGAGCCTGAGCACCAACGGCATCACCGTGCCGAACGCTACGGCCGCGGGGAGCATCACGACCGCTGCGCCGAGGAGCTCGGCGGCGTAGATGCCCCCGAGTGTGGCGTCCTCGGGCTTGGCCGCAGCCAGTACGAGCAAAGGCAGCCGATCCACGAAGAGAGTACCCACCGCCGCCGAGAGTCCGGCCGCGACGAGGGCCAGCGCGAGCGTCGACAGCGGGCGGGGGTTTCGATCCACACGACTCGACATCAGCGCGGCCCCGAGCGACAGGCCGGTCAAGAAGGTCACCAGAATGAGTGTGAAGGCATAGGTGCTCGCGCCGATCACGACGCCGAGCGTGCGGCTCCACAACACCTCCAAGGCCATCGCTGCGGCTCCGGAGAACGCAAACGCCACGGGCGCCAGAAACTCACCCAGCCGAGACGAGTCCTCCACCGGCACGGGATCGGCGAGCTCGAGGATGGCGGCGTTGGCCGATTTGGGCAGGACGCGACGAATGAGTCGCTGCTCGCCGAAGAATTTCGAGACGAGCAGCACGACGACGGCCACCCCGAGGTCCATCGCCGCGGCCACTCGCACGGTGGACTCCACTCCGAAGTTCGGGATGAGCAGAAAGCCGGCCAACATAGCGCCCGCCACCGCGCCAAAGGTGTTGGCGGCGTATAACCCACCTACGTCTCCGGCGAACGACTCATGGCGGCGGGCCAGCCCCTCTGCGAGGATCGGCAAAGTCGCACCCATCGCGGTCGTGGGGAGCAGGAGCACGAGTTGGATGGCGACGAAGCGCAACAACCCATAGCCAACGACGCCGAGGCCGAGGTCGGCACCCATCCACCTCTGCACGGCGGGGAGCAGGTCGAAGAGCCACGGTACGCCCAACCCATAGAAACCGACCGCGATCTCGAGCACCGCGAAGGCGAGCACGGGGCGTCGGAGCTCAGGCGCCCAACGCCCGCCTAAGTAGGCGCCGAGCGCGAGGCCAGCCATGAAGGCGGTGAGCGTCGTCGAGACCGCGAGCGCGGTCGCGCCGAAGACATGGCCGAGGATCCGCGTCCACAGGACCTCGAGCACCAGGGCTGCGGCGCCGGACAGGAAGAAGCAGAGCCGAACGATCAACCCGGTCGTTCTACCACCGTTTGCTCGAAAGGGCAGTCGCGCTACTCGCGCGGCGATGATCGATCGCGCGGCTCGCAGGCGACAATGGGCGAGAATGGGCGAGAATGGGCGAGACCTAATGAGTGCGACTCGGCGTCGCTCGCGCGGGTACTCAGCGGCGTCTACTCGTCAAGCTCGGCCGGCTCGCGCTCGGACTCATCTTCGAGCGCTCCGCCCATGCGACTCGGATCGACGGCACGCTCGAGCCGCTGAGCCTCGGCGCGCTGTTGATATTTGATGAAATTCGGGATCGCGATGGCGCTCAGCACTCCGATCATCGCCACCACGAACATCATGCCGGCCATTCCTCCGGCAGCTCCTCCCGCAAAGCCGAGAAACGGGGCGGTCACGTAGGCCAGCGGGTTGCGTTCGACCTCGGGCTGGCCGCGATTGAGTACGGCTGCGACGCGCTTGGAGAGGTACGGATGGCTGAGTCCGAGCTCGAAGACGGCGAGCCAGTAGCCGCCGGTCTCGTGGCGTTGGTCGATGAACCGTTCGACGTCGAGCTTCTTCGAGTAGCGGCCTCCGGCGGCGAGCACGGACAGGCCGGCGACGGCGGCCTCGGGTCGTCCGGCGACGTAGGCTCCGGCTTGATCGCAGGAGTACTCGCAGGCGCGAGAGTAGGCTGCCCCGAGCAGCGGTACCGCGCGGGCGGGGATCAAGAAGGAAGCCCACTTCAGGTGTCCGAACGCGAGGTGGGAGATTTCGTGGCCCACGATGAAGTCGATGCTGCCGTCGTTTTCGTCGCAGCACTCGAGGAGCTCGGCGAAGAAGACGATGAAGTTTCGGCCGAGGTATCGCGTGGCAAACGCATTGAACACTCCTCGGTTGTTGACGAACCAAGCCTCGGGCGGGCTCTCTAGGCCGAGCTTTCGGCTCGCTTCGACGATCTTGGCGTGGAGCTCGGGGAATTGGTCCGCGGTGATTTTGACGCCGTTGCCCTTCACGCTGGCGAGAAACAGCGCGTTGATCACCAGGTAGAAAACGGCTCCGAAGCCGATCCAGATCAGACCGATGCCAAGAGTACCGACCACCAGGCCGAACCAGATCAAGCCCGAGATCACGGCCGCGACTTTGAATCGGGTCCGCTCCTTTTCCGTTCTGAGTTGCTCGATGTTCACGTGGCCCCCTTTTTGTGGCAGAAAGAGCTTCGCGCTTCGTCCATGAGGTGCGGCTCCTTCGCGTCTCGTGCGCTCCTCTTGCGCCGCGGCCTCGCGCCTCGGCACGGCCCCACCATAGGCGCGTTTGAGCCCGAGGGGAACCTCGACGCGCACCCGCCGCTTGTTTCCTTCGTCGAAAACGGCTAACCAGCGGCCCGATCGGTCGAAGCCGAGGAGGTCTTGGAATGAAGAAGGTGTTGATCGTTGGTGCGGGTGGGGTCGGCGGCGTGGTCACTCACAAGTGCGCCCAGGTGCCCGAGGTCTTTTCGGAGATCATGCTCGCCAGTCGTACTCTCTCACGCTGCGAGAACATCCAGAAGCAGGTCCGGGAGCTTCGGGGGCGAGATATTCGGATCGCCGCCCTCGACGCCGACGACCCCAAGAATACGGTGCGCCTAATTCGCGAGTTCAAGCCCGACGTGCTGATCAACGTCGCCCTTCCTTACCAAGACCTAGCACTCATGGACGCTTGTCTCGAGGCGGGCGTCGACTACGTGGACACGGCGAACTACGAGCCCAAGGACGTCGCCAAGTTCGAGTACAGGTGGCAGTGGGCCTATCAGGAGCGCTTCCAGGAGGCCGGCCTGATGGCGCTCCTCGGATCCGGCTTCGACCCGGGCGTCACGAACGTCTTCAGCGCCTACGCGCAGAAGCACTTGTTCGACACCATCGAAACCATCGACATCCTCGACTGCAACGCCGGCTCCCATGGCAAGCCCTTCGCCACGAACTTCAACCCCGAGATCAACATCCGTGAAATCACCCAGCGGGGCCGATATTGGGAAAACGGCGAATGGAAAGAGACGGACCCTCTCTCGGTGAGTTTGGATTTCGACTATCCCGGAGTGGGGGTGAAGCGCTCCTATTTGTTGTACCACGAGGAGCTCGAGTCTCTCGTTCTCAACATCAAGGGGCTCAAGCGGATCCGGTTCTGGATGACTTTCGGGGAGCAGTACCTCACTCACCTTCGCGTGCTCGAGAACGTCGGCATGACCCGAATCGATCCCATCGAAATCAAGGGCGTCAAGATCGCGCCCATCGAGTTCTTGAAGGCCGTGCTCCCAGACCCAGGAAGCCTCGCTGCCGGCTACACGGGAAAGACTTCGATCGGCTGCTTGGTCGAGGGAAAGAAAGACGGAAAGCCGAAGAAGGTCTTCGTCTACAACGTATGCGACCACGCCGAGTGCTATCGGGAGGTCCGAGCGCAGGCGATTTCGTACACGACCGGCGTGCCCGCGATGATCGGCGGGATGCTCGTGGCCAACGGCAAGTGGCGAAAGCCGGGCGTGTGGAACATCGAGCAGCTCGATCCCGATCCGTTCCTCGAGATGCTCGGAAAGTACGGCCTGCCTTGGCAGGTCGAAGAGCGCGCTTGAGCCGATGTACGGCATCGACACTCACGGTGTGGAGACGCCGTGTACGATCATAGACCTCGGAGCGCTCGAGTCGAACCTGAGGATCCTCGAAGACGTGCAAACACGCGCGGAATGCAAGATCCTGCTGGCGCTCAAGGGCTTCGCGATGTGGTCGACTTTTCCGCTGATCGGTCGGTACCTCGCCGGGGTCACTGCAAGCTCCCCGCACGAAGCGCGGCTCGGTCGTGAGAAGATGGGCAAGGAGGTCCACGCATACGCGCCTGCTTATGATGAGCCTTCCATGCGTGAGATCGTAGAGCTCGCCGACCACGTGGTCTTCAACTCCTTCGGTCAGCTCGATCGCTTTCGAGGGCTGTGCCTCGAGAAGGGGATCGAGATCGGTCTGCGCCTGAATCCCGAGCACTCGGAAGTGAAGGTCCCGATCTATGATCCCTGTGCACCCGGCTCGCGCCTCGGCGTCGCGCTCGACCAGTTTCGGTCGGACGATCTCGCCGGTGTCTCCGGCCTTCACTTTCACACGCTGTGTGAGTTGGGCGTCGAGCCTCTCGTTCGTACTCTTTCGGTCGTGGAGCAGAAATTCGGTCGTTTTTTCTCGAAGCTGAAGTGGCTCAACTTCGGCGGAGGCCACCACGTCACCAAGCCCGACTACGACCGAGACCGCTTGGTCGAGGTCGTCCGGGATTTTCGAGCTCGAACCGGCCTCGAGGTGTACCTCGAACCTGGCGAAGCCATCGCGATCGGAACAGGGATCCTCGTGTCCTCGGTGTTGGACGTCGTCGAGAGCTCGGGCGTGAAGGTCGCGATCCTCGACACCTCGGCGACCGCTCACATGCCCGACGTCCTCGAGATGCCGTATCGCCCCGAGATCGTCGGCGCTAAGTCGCCTGGCGAGCTTCCTTACACTTATCGACTGGGCGGACTCACCTGTCTTGCCGGTGATGTCGTGGGAGATTACTCGTTCGAAGCTCCTCTTCGGATCGGGGACCACGTCGTGTTCCTGGATATGGCGCACTATACGACGGTGAAGACGACGACCTTCAACGGGGTGCGACTTCCTTCGCTCGCGACGTGGGATCCGGTGACTCGCAAGGTCGACGTGGTTCGGCGTTTTGGGTTCGAGGACTTCGCGTCAAGGCTTTCTTGACATGGCAGCGACGCTCAAGGGCGCCGAGAACGCGCCGCGCATGGCCTACGTCCTTCACGGGATTCTCGGGACGAGTCGCAATTGGTCGGCGTTCGTCGATAGATGGGTCCGCTCGAATCCCAGTTGGAAGGTGCTGCTCGTCGATCACCGCGGTCACGGCAACTCACGCGGCCTTCCTGGGCCTCATGATCTTTTGGCCTGCGCCAAAGACCTCGAGGCCCTGGCCGCCGATCACGGGCCGCCGCAGCTCATCCTTGGTCACTCGTTTGGAACGAAAGTCGCACTCACCTACGTGGCGCGAAATCCGAGGACGGTGAACAGTGTGTGGCTCGTGGACGCACCTCCGGGTCGGAATGATACTCAGTCGAAGTTCGAGATCGACTTTGTGATTTCGGCGATCGAGTGGGTGAACCTCCCGTCCCAGTCGCGGGGGCAGGTCGTGGCGGAGCTTCGGGACTTCGGGCTCCCCGAGCCCATCGCCCGCTGGCTCTCCACGAGCCTCGGCGGGCCGCCGGGGAACGTCGTCTTTCATCTCGAGCTCGACGTCGTCCGAGAGCTGCTCGAAGACTACTTTGCCAAGGACCTGTGGCCGGTGGTCGAAGACGAGTCTCGAACTACCAAGCTGAGCTTCGTCCGCGCGTCGAGGAGCAATCGGATCGAGGGCGAGAACCTGGCGACCCTTCGAAGCTTGCACGCGGAGGGCAAGGTACGCCTGGTGGAGCTCGATTCGGGTCACTGGGTGAACGCGGACGACCCCGCCGGGCTGTGGAACGCCATGCAGCTCGACTTGGCGCCTTGAAATCCCTCCGACGCTCCTCGACAATGGCGTGGTGGTTGTCGCCCACCGCTGGTCTCTGAACCCAGACGACCCTCGCGCTCCGAGCGCTCCAGCCTGGGCGTCCATGTCGGAGCGCGAACGAAGAGCGGCCGTCGAGGCGCTCCCTGCGCTGATCCCCCTCGAAGCCATGGCCATGGAAGGCGACGTCCATCGCATCGCCTGCGAGGACGCCCTCGACGAGCTCGATCGCTACTTCAAGAAGATCGGGCGCAAGATCTACATTTCGAAGGATCTCGCCGTCTTCTACCCGGACGAGCCGCGAATCGTGCGCGACCTGGTGGCCGTCTTGGACGTCGATGATCACAGGCGCATGACTTGGGTCGTGAGCTTGGAAGGCAAAGGGCTCGACTTCATCCTCGAAGTGCATGTCGCCGGCCACCGGCGAAAGGACACGATCCGCAATACGGCCAGGTACGCTCGTCTGGGAATTCGTGAGTACTTCATTTTCGACCAACCCAGGGGGACACTCCGTGGGCATCGACTCGCGCCGGGAGCGTCCGTTTACTCTGCCATCGCCCCGTCGGGCCTTCGGCTGAGCTCGTCCGTGTTGAGTCTGGACCTAGAGGTCGTAGGTTCCGCGCTCCGATTCTACGCGGGCACGGCGCAACTCCCGGGCGCGGATCAACTCATCCAGAGCCTCGAGTCGATGGTGGGCGCAGTGATAACGGAAAAAGAAGCGGAGGCGAAGGCGCGCGAAGACGCGGAGTCACGCGCTGAGGCCGAGGCCAAAGCGCGAGCCGATGCGGAATCGCGGGCCGAGGCCGAGGCCAAAGCGCGAGCCGATGAAGCAAAGGCGCGAGCCGATGCGGAATCGCGGGCCGAGGCCGAGGCCAAAGCGCGGGCCTACGAAGCAGAAGCGCGGGCCCATGCGGAATCGCGGGCCGAGGAAGCGGAATCGAAGCTGCGGTTGCTGGAGCTTCGCCTGGCCGACCTCGAGCGCCGAAGCGCCAGCCAGAGAGACGAGTAACCAACTCTCATAGGCAGGATTGGGATCGGGCACGGGCACGGGCACGGGCACGAAGTCCTCGCAGAGCCGCGCCGAATTTCGACGCTACCAGTTGGCCAGCGAGCCAGGGTCTCACTCATCGAGAGACGGCTTGGGTTCCGAGGTGGCACGGACCGTCGTCGATCTCCTCGACAGCCGCCGAGGTCCCGAAAATGCCGTGCCCGTGCCTGATCTTGAAGCAGGATGAGGATTAGGCAGGATTAACCGGGCCATGCCCCTCATGCCCAGCCGGGTAGGCTCGAATAGCGGCGAGCGTGGGATTCTTCGTCGCCGTGGAGCGCGAGCAAGGCAGTCATACGCTTGAAGTAGAGGCCGATGTCGTGCTCGTCGGTGATGCCGATCCCGCCGTGGAGTTGAATCGCTTCCTGACTCACGACTTTTCCGGCCCGAGCGAGCTGCACTTTGGCCGCGCTGATGGCCGCCCGAGAGGCGACTTGGTCCGTGCCGTCAGCGCGCACGCAAGCCTCCAGAGAGATCGAACGCAAGAGCTCGAGCTCCACGAACATGTCGACGGCTCGATGTTGGAGCACCTGGAAGGTCCCGATCTTCACGCCGAATTGTTCGCGCGTCTTCAGGTACTCGACGGTAAGATCTAGCATGGCTTGGCAGAGTCCAACTCCTTCTGCCGCGGCGAGGGCCGCGGCCTGATCGACGGCGGTCGTGACAGCCTCGATCGAGCCGTGAGTGAGCCGGCGGTCGGCGGGCACGACGACGTTTCTGAGTTGCAGGTTGGCGGCTCCTAGCCCGTCGATGGTTTGGATCGGCGTCAATTCGAGCCCGGGGGTCGCTCGATCCACCACGAACATGACAAAGCCAGCGGCGTCGCGTGCGGTGACCACGAAGTGATCGGCGCGATGGCCGTTCAGCGCGAAGATCTTCCGACCGTCGAGTACGTAACCTTCAGCGGCTCGCTCGGCGCGCGTCGCGACGGCGGAGAGGTCGTAGCGCGACCCTGGCTCGGTGCACGCTAACGCCAAGGACGTTCGCCCCTCGGTCATGGGAGTGATGAATCGCTTGCGTTGCTCCTCATCGCCCGCTCTCGCGAGAGAAATGCCACCCAGGATCACCGAGGGCACGTAAGGTTCGGGGACGAGGGTCAGCGCGAGCTTCTCGACGATCAGGCTCGCCTCGAAGATCGACCCGCCGAGGCCGCCGACGTCCTCGCCAAAAGGAAGCGCCAACCAACCGAGCTCAGCCATCTTCTGCCACGTCTCGAGGCTCCAGTCCCCCCGGGCCTCGCGAACCTTGCGAAAACGAGTGACCGGCGACTGCCGAGCGAATGACTCGGCGCTCCGCGAAAGGATTTCTTGTTCTTCGGTAAGCTCGAAGTCCATGAGTTCGCTCCTAGCTCGGCAGGCCGAGGATTTGCTTGGCGAGGATGTTCTTCTGAATCTCGTTCGTACCGCCGTAAATGGTGGTCGCTCGCAGGTAGCAGAAGGACGACGCCACCCACTGTTCGGAAGGAGAGACCACGCCAGGCTCGTTGAACCAGGCCAGGCTGTTGGGTCCCATGACCTCCATCGCGAGCTCGTAGACTTGCTGGAGGATCTCGGCCCCGCGAATCTTCAAGATCGACGACTCGGGCCCGGGCGCCTTGCCGAGCTGAGCGCGCGCCAGCGTTCGGTGGTTGGTGAGTTGCAGGGCCCGAAGGTCGATCTCGAGTCGCGCGATCTTCGCACGAAGGGATGGATCGTCGATCAGTCGCCCGGAGGGCGTATTCGTCTCGCTCGCGATGCGCTTGACACGAAGCAGGGCCCGCCGAGACACACCCACTTGAGCGATCATCGTCCGCTCGTGGCCGAGGAGCGCCTTCGCCATCGACCAACCCCCGTTGAGCGGCCCCACGACATTCTCCTTCGGGACTCTCACGTTCTCGAAGAAAGTCTCACAAAAGGCCGGAGTGTGGCCGATCGTGAGCATCGGCTTCACCTCGACTCCGGGTGTCTTCAAGTCGATGAGTAGGAACGAGATGCCAGATTGTTTCTTGGCCTTGTTATCGGTTCGGACGAGGCAGAAGATCCAGTCCGCATACTGGGCGTAAGTGGTCCAAGTCTTCTGACCATTGACGACGAAGTGGCCAGAGCCGTCGTCGATGGCTTCGCAGCGCACCGACGCGAGATCGCTCCCCGAGTTCGGCTCGGAGTAGCCTTGGCACCAGACCTCCTCGCCGGCGAGGATCTTCGGCAGGAACCGAGCCTTCTGCTCCGGGCTGCCGAACTGGATGATCAACGGACCGACCATGACCAGGCCGAAGGGGCTGAGCATCGGCGCCCCCGCGAGCTCGAGCTCCTCGGCCAAGATGAATCGGGAGGCGGCATCGAGGCCTGGGCCGCCATACTCCTTTGGCCAGTTCGGAGCGGCCCAGCCTCGCTGGTTCAAGATCCGGTGCCACAACATGACCTCGGACTGTTCGAAGTGGCCGTCGACTTCGGCTTTGGCGCGGATATGCGGCGGCATGGCTTCCTGGATGAAGGCCCGCACCTCTTTCCGAAACGCTTCTTGCTCGGGCGTGAAGGAGAGATCCATCGGCCGGACCTAGCGCGGAGCACACGTCAAAGCCAGCGTGAACTTCAGGCGGGGAGCCACCCGAGGCCGAGAATCCTGTATGCTCGGCGTCGATGAAGCGACATGTCGAGACGCTCAAGCGGATCATGGACGGGGACTACCGAAGCGCGTCGGACGACGAGAGGCGGGCGGCCGTCCGCGAAGTCATCGAGGTTTGCAGCGTCGCAGCCGGGGCTGTCGCGATCCAACCGATTCCGATCCTCGACATCGCGTTGCTCTCGCCGATTCAGATCGCGATGGTTCAGGGCATCGCGCGCGTCCACGGCCACTCACTCGACAAGCGAGCGGTGGTCGAGATGCTGAGCACGTTCGGCGCGAGCATCGTGGCTCAGAGTGTGATCATGGCGGCCGCCAAGTTCGTGCCGTTCGCAGGCTGGATCATGGCGATCGCGATGGCCTACGCGCTGACCTACGCGATCGGCGAGGTGAGCGACCACTACTTCACTCACGGCCGGGGTGTCTCCTCCGAGGAGCTTCGGGAGCGATTCGAGCGCGTGTACAAGGAGAAGCGCGACGAAAAGCAACGCGCGCACAAGGCCAACTCGACGCTGAAGGAGAAGCTCGAGCAACTCAAGGACGCGCATAAGGCTGGGCTCTTGACCGAAGAGGAGTTTGCGAAGAAGAAGGAGGAGTTGCTTCAGGGTTTCTAGGTAGACAGACCTCGGTTGAAATTCTGACACCAGATCCGCGAAATGTGCGATAAGTACGAGCACGATGCGAATCGGTCAGCCCGGACAGTATCCCAATATCGACCCGACCCTGGGGCAGCCCATCCAGGCGCCGCCTCCGCAGGTCCCTCAATATCCGCAAGGATATCCGCAATACGCGCCTCAGCCGCCGGTCTACGTTCCCTATCCGGTGATGCAGCCTCAGGCGCCTTCGGCGGGATCGGTGATTTTGGCGATGATGGCGGGTGCGGGCATGAACGCGATGGTGAACGCGTCGATGTACGGCATGATGCCTTACTACGGCATGGGTCCGATGATGGGCAGCGGCCTGTGGAGCCCGTTCCCGATGATGGACAATTGGGACGGCGGGTTCAATTTTCCCGGGCCGTTTTAGCTTCTAACCAGCGCGCAATT
>CAYXDO010000027.1:18389-87844 GCA_964463485.1 uncultured Myxococcales bacterium
CACAGTTCACAGTTCACAGTTCACAGTTCACAGTTCACAGTTCACAGTTCACAGTTCACAGTGTTGAGCACAGGCCGCCAATTTCAGGCCGCTTTCGTCGCAAAGGTCATCGAGCGCTTTGTCGCTTTTCCGAAGAGCTCGTTCGACCCGGCTCGGATTTTCGCTCCGAACACTTTTGGCGGAATTGGTGAACATAGGGCCGAGAAATCGAGTCCGAGCTTTCACGAGCAGAGCGGCTAGACGTACATCTTTGGGGTCAGTCGATACCGGCGAGTCTTTCCAATGCGTTCGGCAATTCCGTGTGCCCGAAGTTTTGAAGGTCATAGCGAAGTTGGGATAGACGAGGTGCGGCCTCAGCGAGACGGTGACGCGAAAGGACGCGCGCGTGGGAATCACGCGATCATCATGAAGCTTGATCCCAGGGACTCGACGTCGACCGACAGGAGTGGGCTGAGCGAGTTTGGACCGGAGCAATGAGTTGCGTGACGAGATTCAGGAGATCGCGAAAATGCTCTTTGGGCTTCGCACGAAGGCCGGGTACGTAGCCTCAGAACTGTCGACTGTCGACTGTCGACTGTGAACGGCTACGCGCCTAAGCTCCCAGGTTTACCTGGCTAGCTTTAGACGCTCCACTCGAACACGAGCTCGCCCATCACGAGGACTGGCGTCCCGCTGGCCCAATCGACGGGTACGACCACCCGGGCTCCGGCCCCGAGCTTGATTGTGCTCGAAGGGAAGTCGTAGGCTCCTGGGGCCAGGAATCGGAACAGATACTTTGCGGCTGCCACGGCTGCAGGCTGCGCGCCGCCCGTGTCTTCGCCGCGGCCGTAGCTCACGTTGTCGAAGAACCCGTCGGGCTCGACTCGTAGCGCAGCCACTCCGAGACCGAGGCGGCCCTCGTGGGTCGAGGACTTCAGCTTGAAGCCGAACTGGCTACTCAAAAACCAGAGTTGGTGCTCGAAGTCGCTGACCTCGAAGGCCGGGCTGTCGGACGTCGCGCCGGTCTCGCGAAACGTGCCTGAAATCCCGAAGATGATCCCGATTCCGCCCTCGGCGAGGGTCCAGAAGAACGGCCCGAAATCGAGGGTGACCAGATCCGCGCGAAGGATTGCGCCAGAAGCGCCTCCGAGAGTGGAGCCATAGCCGACACCGACTCCGAGGATACTCACCTCGGCAGGAGGCTCGGGGCCGAGAGAGTCCGGCGGCGGAGGCGGCACGTCGACCTTTGGATCCGGGGGAGGAGACACGTCGACCTTCGGATCGACCGTGGGTGTGGGGTTGGTTTGGACGGGTTCGGGCGGCCTTTGTGAGTTGCCCGCGAGCGTGTCGGTGATGCGATCGATCGCGTCCACCAGGGCGTCGACCTCACACGCCGCCTTCTCGGTGACGGCCTTCTCGCTTGCGGCTGTTCTCAGATCGAAGAGAGTACTCGTCACCGCGCAGCGCGAACCTATTTTCAGGATCTGTGAGTGGAGGGAGGCCTGGGCGGCCAGCTCCTTGCCGACTTCGATTTGACAGGACTCGTCGACGCAGGGAGACATCGAGTCTTTCTTCTGAGCCTCGAGGGCGGCCCGGAGCTCTTTGGGTGGAATCACGCGAAAAATCCCGGACGCGGCCAGGCGGGTCGAGAGGTACGTACTGAGTTGGTCGATATTCGGCCCGACGAGCCCGGACTGATCGTCGATGTCGAACACCGCGAGGATCTTCGGATCGGGGCTGCCCGAGAGGAGTGCTCCGAGGAGCGCGGAGGGTAAGGGCATGACGGCTTCGTACCACGGCGGCCGGTCGATGGCATGGAGGAAGTCCGCGGCGCTCGCGTACGGAGGCACGCGGATGTCCCGGACGCGCGGTTCGGCTAAACCGAGGTTGATGAAGCCCGATGACGTGAGGGAGCGGATTGAGCGCGGGATCCCCGGCTCGAGCGCGAAGGTGGTCGACACGACCGGCACCGGCGATCACTTCGAGGCGACCGTTACGGCGGCGGCCTTTCGTGGGAAGTCGCTCATTCAACAGCACCGTATGGTGTACGCGGCGCTTGGCGAGGCGATGCAAGGCCCCATCCACGCCCTGAAGCTCGAGACTCGCTTCGAGTGAGCTCCATGGCGAACAGACTGATCGTCTGCGTCTGGGTGTTGGTCGCGGGCGTGGCGTCGACGCGGACTGCGTCTGCGGCGGCGCCGCGGGGGCAGGCCATCATTCAGTATTTCAACACTTCGTGGGCCGAGGTCACCGCTCGGATGCCGGAGATAGCGGCGGCCGGGTACGACGCGGTGTGGCTGCCTCCGGCGACCAAAGGCGCCGAGGGGGTCGTCGACATCGGTTTCTCGGTCTACGATCGCTTCGACCTCGGGAACCGAGATCAACGCGGCACGGTGCGGACCCGCTACGGGACGATGGAAGAAGCCATCGGGCTCGTGAGGGAGGCTCACCGCCTCGGGCTTCTCGTTTATTTCGACACGGTGATGAATCACAACGCCAATCCCGCGAAGATCGAAAATCCGGGAGTCACTTTGCCGATCGTACCCATGGATGGGTTTCCGGGCACGGGGCCGCTCGACTACCACGTCTTGCCGGGCCGCGACGTCGGCGGCGGCAATTACGAGGTCAAGAATCCGGCCATTTTCGGTGGCAACGTCTACACGCTCGCGCCGAACACAGGAGAGCGGGAGGAGATCGTTCCGTCCATCGCCATGCCTTCGGGAGTCTCCGTTCCCGGCTTCACCCACCTCGTTCGAGCGCCTTGGATCGATTTCGGAAACGCCGGAGTCAACGAGGAGCTGCATTTGTCGTTACTCGGGTTGTATGACTTTGCGATCGAGCAGCAGGTGACTCCGACAGGCCCGGCGTCGAACGACGGCGTCAACTTGGTGAGCGAGCTTCCTCTGCCGAGGTACGTCCGCAACCCGGACCGTCCGGAGACCTATCCGGACAATACTCCGGTGGCGGAGGACGTTCGTGAGTACCTGATTCGTTGGATCAAGTGGTTTGGACAGACCACGGACTGCGACGGGCTTCGGCTCGACGCGATCAAACACGTCCCACCGCAGTTTTTCGGGGTGGACTTTCCAAGCGATCCCATCGCGTTCAACCAGGCCTTTCAGGATAATCTCGACCAGCGTCGAGGGTCCACCGACGAGGTGGACGACGATGGCTTCGAGGACGGGCTCCTGTTCGGTGAGTCATTCACCGGGGATTTCGGAAGTCTGTTGATGTACCGACGAACCGGAATGTATTTGCTCGACTTTCCGCTCCTATTCAAGATGGCGCACGACGGGGGCGTCTTCGCCCGCTCCGGCGATGGCGACCTCGGTCAGCTCAGCTATCCCCAAGGCGGAATGGACGGCGCGGACACGGAGTTTGGGGGGCTCGGGCGAACGGCCGGAGTCGCCTTCGTCCAGAGTCATGACACCAACGCGCCAGGTGCACAGCCCAACGGAGCGTATGCCTTCGTGATGACGCGGGCCGGCCACGGCGTGGTGTTCTTCGACGGCAACAACCACGACTCGACGACGTTCGTGAAGCCTGGCCGCGAAGACGCCCTCGGTGAGTTGGGCTCCACCGTAATCACCAACCTCTTGTCGATTCGTCGGCGCTTCGCTCGCGGCGGGATGTTCAATCGGTTCGTCGACGGGGACACTTACGTCTACGAGCGAGTCGTGGCGACGCCGAGCGGACGAAACGGCGCCACCCTGCTCGTCGCGCTCACGGACAACACTGGCGCCGAGGCTCGCTTCGGTGAGTTCGACCCCCGGCCGCTCCTCGTGACCGAGTTTGCTCCCGGGACGATCCTGCGGGAGCAAACCGGGAATGGTTCGGTGGCCGACGTGACCGTGCTCGATCCGAACGCGATCCCCGCCGCGGCGCGTGACCGAGCGCTGGCAGAGTACGATCGGTCGAGTGACTTTCCGGTGCCGCAAAACTATGGGTTGCTCTACCTACAAATTCCGGCCGGGCCGGAGATCGGTTACGTCGCCTACGCTCCGAGGACGCCGCCCATGTCGGTTCGACTGACCGTCGGGGGTGCGGAGCCTGGCGCGATCGAGGTCGTGACGGCACCGGTCCGACGCACGCCCTCCGGTGCAAGAGTCCCGGAGGCCAAAATCGAGGCGTTACAGGTGCCGGGGCTCCTCGACATCTCGGTGATCTCCGACGCCACCGCGGTCAAGGCGTACGCGAAGATTGACGGGGGTGCGAGCCTTCCTGGAGTGACTCTCCTGAGTGCGACCTCAGGTGGGCTCTACGACGCTTTCATCGAGCTGGGCTCGGTGGCGGGTGGGTTCGAACGGCGAGGGCTCGATGTGTCGAGTCTGCCGCCGGGTGTTCACGTGCTCACGGTGAGAGTCGCGGGCAGCGGGGAGCCGAGCTTTTTCAGCGAGGAGATTTTTTCTTTCGTCGTCGGCGGCACCCTGCCGACCGACGCGGGGGTGGCAGACGGGAGCCGAGGCGATGGTGCGCTCCCTGATGCGGGAGAAGGGGATGCGGGGACCGACGCGGGGATCGAAGACAACGATCCCGATAGAGATGGCATACCCACCGGATCAGACGTGTGTCCCAACCGAAGCGATCCCATCCAATCGGACTTCGACGGGGATCGGGTCGGGGACGCCTGTGATGTCTGCCCGATGACTCGATCAGGATCGGTGGTCGACGGCGAGGGCTGCGTGCCCGTCGACGAGGTGACGCGTTCGGCCCTCGATGCGATCGTGGAAGCGATCCTCGACGAGCGCTTCGATTCGGCGCTCGATTCGAACTCGGACGGTCGAGTGAGTGTGCTCGATTTCGTGCAACGGGGGAACGCGCGATGATGGCGAAGCGTTTCGGCGGAGGTGCTCCTCGTTCCCGAGCTTGGCTCGGCGTGCTCGCGATGCTCACCGCGCTCTTCTGCTGCAACTCGGAGGAGTCGACTCCTGAGAGCTCGGCGAGCTTGCGGTTGGTGCGTGCGACGGACGGATCGATCACGGTGGCGTTGGATGGTTCGGAGCGAGCGCGAGCGTTTCAGGCGGAGCTCGTGGTGGAGAGCAACGGGGCCTGGGTCTTGGACTCGGCGTCGGCGTTGGACGGCGTCAACGCGGACACGATCCGTGGTCGGATGCGAGGCGCCAATCGAGCGATTCTTTTCGTGGGTGACAAGCGCGGGACGATCCTTCCGAACGGCCCGATCGCCGGCCTGACGTTTCGGCCGGAGGGCGCGATCGTGGTGGGTCGCGTGCGGATTGCGAGCGCGGCGATCGCAGATGCGGACGCAAAGTCCATTCCGGTGGCGCTAGGGGGCAGCCTTTCTTTGCCCTGACCCGGCCGCAGCGTGGTCCGTGCCGAGGTTCGCGCGGGCGGGATTCCGAGGCGTTTGCGAAACGGCCTCAGTTGCGGTACCCGCATCGTTGGGACCGATGCCAAAGGCAGGAGACCGACTCGGAAGATACACGCTCAGCCGTAGCCTCGCGTTTGGACAGCGCAGCGAGGTCTTCTTGGCGTCGGAGGGCGTGCATGCCGTCGCGCTGAAGGTGTACCAACCCGGCTCGATGTCGCCGGAGGCGCTTTCGGGGCGCGCCGCGCAAGTTCGGTCGGCGGCGCACCCGGCGGTGGCTCGCTGGCTCGACGGAGGGCTGGCCGGTGACGCGACGTGGCTCGCGCTCGAGTTGGTGGACGGCATCCCCATCACGCAGGTGATCGAATCGGGCGAGAAGATCGAAGCCGCGGTGGCCACGTACGTAGCGTCCGAGCTCGTGTCGGCGATCGAGGTGCTGACGAGCCGCGGGATCGCACACGGGCGCCTGGATCCCAGCGTCGTCTTGGTCAACAAAGACGGTCGCGTGAAGATCATGGGTCTCGACGGCCAGCCGTCGGAGGCCGATCCGGACTACGTAGCGCCTGAGGTTGCGGCCGGGAGCGCTCCGAATGCGAGCTCGGACGTGTTCTCCACGGCCCGGGTGATGCGGGCGATTTACGTGATCGCCAAGGACCGGCCGAAGGCGGTGTCTGAGCTGTTGATGAGGTCAGAAGGCGATCCGGCGACGCGCCCGACGCCCGCCGAGCTTCGCATGGGCCTCGGTGTGATCGACCGCGTACGCGGGGCCCAGGCGATGGGCGGGCTCGTCACGCGGCTCATGGCCAACGCGGCCCCGGCGCCCAAGAAGAGCAGTCAATGGGGCGAGGATGCCGGAGGCGACAAGACCTCGGTCGACGCCGTCGATCCGAGCGCCTTGGCCGCTTCCTTGGCGAAGCCGGAGGTCGTCGATCCCGACGGAAAGAAGAAGCCCACGAAGTGGGAGGAGAGCGGGGACACGTCCTTCGACGTGGTCGACAGCTCGGCGCTGGCCGACTCGCTACGGCCCCAAGCGGCCGACGCCTTGGCCGAAGCTTTTGCTACGCCGGTGCCAGCAACTCCGCCCAAGGCCGCCAAACCCCCGACCGCGCCGAGCCCCTTGCCCACGGCGGTCAAGCCAGTCACCCCCCTTCCGCAGACGATCACTTCCTCAGCCAACTCTGCCCCGCGACCCGCGACGCCGAGTCCAGAATCGAACCCCGACAAAATCGCGCCGGCCGGCGAGAAGAAGGGCCCGCAGTGGGGCGTGGCCGAGCGAGCCACGCCGCCGAAGGTGCAACTCACCGCCGTGTCCGCGCAGCCCACTGCCGCTCCCGCGGTGAAAGTGGTCGTTCCCAAAGACCGTTACAAGCCGCAGGTCGCCGGCACGGGCTCGACGGGGGTCCCTGTTTGGGCGCGTATTCTCGTCGCGCTCGGAGTTGGGGCTGGAATCGGAACCGTGATTTTCAAGATCATGATGGGTTAGCTCGGGAGACCATACTCCCGAGTACGTGCGACCCATCAAAACGGCTGGCGCCAGTGCGAGAACCCGAAGGCGTTGTAAAGTAGCAAGAGCGTCGACACACTCGAGATGAGTGCGACAATCATGGAACGCCGCACGAGAGCAGCGAGCGCGAGGAACGCCGGGAACACGACACACGTGTAGCGTCCCGTGCTGTCCCAACTCCCGGCGGAGAGCACGGTTGCCATCGAGAGCACACCGAACAACCCGAGGCTCGGCCGTACGCGTGCGAACGCGACGAGCGAGAGCAGAAGCGTCGCGAGGACGCCGAGAGGCGCAAGGCTTAGGGCGACGCGCGTGTCGAGCGGAATGGACTCATCGTCGACGAGGGCCAAGGTGTCGAGGATCGGCGGGAGTCCCGGCGTGCGACCCCAAAGCGGAGCGTCTTGAACGTGCAGGAAGGCGACTGGGTCACCCACGACGACGCCGAGGTAGGCCATGTGCGAGAGCAGCGCGACGACAGGGAGCGAGAGGGCGAGCACCTCCTTCGGTCGTGCGGAGAACGGCCGACGAAGGAAGAATTCGAGCGCCACGGCGACCGCCACGACGAGCCCGACGGATCGACAGAGCGCGGCGAGCGCGGCGAAGATCGAGGCTCGTACGAATCTGCGATCGATCGCCTCGGAGATCGCGCAGACAGCGAGCGCGAAGTAGAGCGACTCCGAATAGGCGGCTCCGAAGAACAGTGACCAAGGCGCGAGGCAAAAGAACCAACTCACCCGCGCCGCGGCCTGAGGGTCGAGAATTTTCTCGGAGAGCGCGTGGAGGTACTTCGCGCCCACGAAGAAGGCGACCAGAGAGACGACGATGGCCGCCGCGTAGAACGCGCGAGGCTCGTCCAACATCAGCGAAAAGGGCGCTGAGACCGCCCTGACCACGAGCGGGTACAACGGGAAGAAGGCGACGTTGGATTCGATCCCGGGGTCGAAGTAATAGCCGCTCTTGGCGACGCTGAAGTACCAGGCGGAGTCCCAGCGGACCCAACCGTCGAGCCATACCCAGTCCGGAAACGCCGAGATCTTGGACGGTGTGCCGAGCGAGCGAACGCCAAACGGAGCCTCGCGGACGGGCCAAGCGATCAGTCCGACGGCTACGGAGAGGAACAGCAACACGCGGCTCGAGACGACGGGGAGGATCCAGGGCGGCAGGCCCCGGAGCCAAGAGGCCACGCGTGTTCGGAAGTCCGTGGCGCGCTCGCTGCTCAATTCCGAGGCACCACAGCCGCGAGCGGTCGGCGTCGAAGGGCTGAAGGGCGCGCCCTGGTGGACGACTGTAGAACCGCCGTGATCGAGCAGGCGGCCGCGTAGCCGCGCGGACCGGAAGGCGCGCGATCGCAGAACGTATCTGGGAGGCGATCTGAGGCATCCTGCGGTTTGGCGATCGCCGAGCACGCGGGCGACCACTTCGGCACGGCCCTGACTGAGACCGCGGCGAGCTCGCTGGTAGCCCGACCGTGGGCGGCCAGGGCCGCGCTGAGTAGCACACTGACATGTGCTCGGGTCATGTTCTGCCTCCGTCGGCGCCCATCGGCGATGTAGCTGCAAGCCGTTCCGTCCAGGGAACCTCTCAGATGCGTGATTTTAGGGTTGTTTTGGCGCGGACTAGAAGATTCGAACTTCTGGCCTTTGGCTTCGGAGGCCAACGCTCTATCCAGCTGAGCTAAGCCCGCGCTGGCTTGCGACATAGCAGGCTGGCCCATTCCGAGCAAGGTCCAGCGTTCGCGAGCTCGCGAGGGGCATTGCTGTCGAGCGAGCGCAGTGCTGTCATGCCCGCGTGTCCACTTCTCTCAGGCCCTTTCTCGTCGTGGCAGCGATCGGCGTAGCGGGTTGTCCGGAGCCGCCAAAGCCACCGCCGGTCGTGGCCGTCGACGCGGGCACCGCGACGAGCACGGCTGCCACCGTCTCGATCGAGGCTGCGTTCACCCTCCCCGCCCACGCACCCCAAATCGTGGCCCGCGTGGGGAGCGTCGAGATATCCAAGGCGACGCTCGAGCGACAGCTGCGCCTCATGAAGCTCCAGCTCGAGGTCGTAGGGATCCCTCAGGCGCTGACACGGGAAGTCGCCCTCGACAGCGCGATCGAACAAGTCATCAAACGTGAGCTCATCGCGGCGCTCGCCGAAGAGCTCGCGGTCAGCGCCGATCCGAAGTGGGTCGCGGCATGGACGGACAAGCTGGAGACCCGCCTCGGATCGGACAAGGAGTTTCAAGCGATGATTTTGGCCGCCGGACTCACTCCGGAGCAGCGGAGAGTCGACGCCGAACATCTTGCCCTCGACAGTGCTATCCGCGAGAAAATTTCGGCGAGGCTCGAGGCCAAGAGCCGCACGGAGATGCGCGCGTATTACGAAGCGAACAAGAGCTCCTTCGTGGTGCGCGGCGGGCGCGAGATGTGGCGCATTCGAGTCAAGTCGGGGCCGGACCAGTTGGATGCCGATCGCGTGGCGGCGCGCGCCAAGGCCGACCGCATCTTCGCCAGCCTGAAAGCGAACCCGGCCGGCTTCGAAGAGCTCGCCAAGGCCGAGTCTGAAGGGGGCCGCGCGTCCGAGGGCGGCTACCTCGGCTTCGTCGAGAAGGGCGTGCTTCCCGAAGCCGTGGAGAACCAGGCGGCACGGCTGGCGCCCGGATCCATCCTCCCGCTGATGAACGATGCCGATGGCATCTACATCTACAAGGTC
This sequence comes from uncultured Myxococcales bacterium, assembly GCA_964463485.1. Classification (GTDB taxonomy): domain Bacteria; phylum Myxococcota; class Kuafuiibacteriia; order Kuafuiibacteriales; family Kuafuiibacteriaceae; genus CAYXDO01. The sequence continues at coordinate 27,890 of CAYXDO010000027.1, forward strand.
GGCCGGCAGAACAAAGAGCGAACCAAGACGTTCGACGAGGTCAAAGATCACATCGCCGACACGGTGATGAAACCGTTGGTGCACAAAGAGCTGCAAGCCGAGCTCGACCGCGTCAGGCGAGCCAAAGGTGTCCACATCTTCCTGACTCCGTGAGCTCTACGAGGCCGTGAGACCGCGGCGAGCTCACCCTGCTCACCCTGCGCGTCGATCAGCGTCGGGAAGCCATCAGCGTCAGAAAGCCATCGATCTCCCGGTCGACGAACTCGGCCATGACACCGTGTACGTGGCGTTTGTTGCCCGCGTACGCCGCGCGAGGAATCGCAGCGAGCGCCGTGGCTCGCTCGATCGCCCGCCTGACCACGAGGTCTGGCTCGGTGAGCTCATGGAGGAGGCCGAGCTCGAGCGCTCGAGCCGGATCGAGCAGATCGCCTAGGACCGCAAGGCGTCGAAGCGCAGCTGGAGCGATCGAAGCTCGCGCCATCTCGATCACGAACTTGGGGAGCGTGAGCCCGAGCTGGCTCTCATTGAGCCCGAGCCGAAATGCGCCTCTTGCGCCGATCCGCTCGTCACACGCCAGGAGCAACACGGACCCACCGGCGATCGCGTGCCCCGTGCAGGCCGCAACCACCGGGCCGGGAAAGTCGAAGATCCCGAGCATCACGCGGCCGAACGTCTTCAGCACCGAGATCAACGCCGACTCATCCAACGTCGGGAGCGTCTTCAAGTCGAGGCCCCCCGAAAAGAATCCAGGGCGTCCTTCGATCACGATCGCCGCGTCATCGCTCGTCGCGCGCGCCAGACACTCCTCGAGCTCACCGAGGAGGGTTCCGTTCATCGCGTTGGCCTTGCCGTCGTCCAGCCTCAGCCGGGCGACACCCTCTTTGAGCTCATACGAGATCGCCACGTCAGACCTCGATCAGCGCTCGCGCCTCGTCGATCGGCGCGTCCATGAGCAAGTCGACGCCGGCCCGCGCGAACCGAGAAGCCGCCGCGGTGGCGCGTGCTCCGTAGCCCTGAGCGATCATGACTTCCGCGTGCTCCGCAAGGAGCGCGAGCTCGACGGATCGACCCATCGTGAGCGCGAAGCGCCGCGCTCCGCCCTCGAGGGCCACTCCGTCCTTCATCGTGGTGTCGAGCCACGCGTTCGCGTTGGCCGCCGCGCGCGAGGCGATCGCCATCAGCGCCTTTAGGTCCGGCGTTTTGATCCTCGCATCCAGCCGACGGAGCTCGTTGCCAAGCGCCTCGCGGCTCGGGCCCTTGGTCAAGGCGCGCAGGAGATCGAGCGAGAGCACGTTGGTGGTGCCTTCCCAGATCGAGAGCACCTGCGTGTCCGCGAGGAGGCGCGGCAGACCGGTGTCTTCGACGTAGCCAGCGCCGCCGAAGCCTTCGATCACCTCGGAGACCACGTGCACGGCCTGCCTGCCGGTCGTGAGCTTCGTGAGCGGCGTGAGCGCGCGGAACAGCGACTCCTCCTCGGCCGTAGCGACCTTGGCTTCGATGCGCCCGAGGAGCTCGACCGTTCGGAACGTGAGGAGGTAGGCGGCGTTCTGCTCCGCTACCAAGGTCGCGAGCGTGTCGACGTGGAGCGGCTTGTTCATCAAGAGCGCGCCGAAAGCCTCGCGTCGTCGCGCGAAATCCAGCGCGAGCGCGAGCGCGCGACGCATCTGACTGACCGCTCCCACGGAGTTCCAGATCCGCGTGGTCGACAACATCGCGGTGATGTTCTTGACGCCGTCGGTGAGGCCCGCGACCGGTCGCGCGATCGTTCCGTCGAGGAGGAGCTCCGCGGTCGGGACCTTTCGTGTGCCGAGCTTGTCCTTGAGGCGATGAATGGTGATGCCGTTGAGCGCTCCTTCGTCGTCGCGAGTCTCGAGGTAGAAGATCGCGAGGCCTTTGCTGCCGTCTTGGTTGCCTTCGGGACGAGCCAAGGTGAGCGCGATCTCGGAGGTCGCCGCTGACGTGAACCACTTGGTGCCGTAGAGCCTGAAGCGATCGCCGTCTCTTTTCGCGATCGTCTCGGTGCGCGAGACGTCCGATCCGCCGGTCTTCTCGGTCATCCATTGCCCGCTGGTCCAAAACTCCTTCGGATCGCGGCTGGTGAGATGAGGCAACGCGCGATCGAGCAGGTCCTTGTTCTCGAGCGCCACGAGCGTGCGCAGGGCGCCGTCCGTCATCGCGAGCGGACACGACCAAAAATCGAGGGACGGCTGCACGATATAGTTCATGGCGAACATGAACGTGCGGGAGTGCTCGGCGTAGGCGCGTTCGTAGGCCGTCGCGATCAGTCCGCGCTCCGCTGTGAAACCTTTGGCGAAGTTCCACAGCGGCGAGACCTCGATGCGATCGACGCGGTGGCCCCACGGATCCCAGTTCGTGAGGACCGGCTCGTTCAGACGATCGGCGAGCTGTCTCTCGTAGAGCTCGCCTCCCGAGAGGCCGCCAAGATCGAGGAGCTCGTCCTCGATGGCAGCAAACATTTCGGCCGGAAGCGTGCGTCCGAGGTGCTCCCGAAGGAGGCGGTCGTCGAGGTACTGATTGCCGAGGCGAGGGGGGTCCTGGACGAAGCTCATGCCTTGGCCTTTCGCTCAGGGGAGCGAGAGGTCAAGCGCTACCAGACGTTCCAGTTGAAGCTGCCCATGCCGAGCCCCGAGTTGGGCCACCCAAAGCCCATGCCGTAGGTGGGGTAGCCGAACGAACCCACGCCGGGGAGAAGCAACGCGGCTGCCGCGCCCATCAAGGCGGCCTTACCCATCCCCGAGATATCGGGCTCCGGCGCGACGATCCCTCCGGTCGAGAGCGGCGGGGGAGGCGGCTGGAATCCGGGCTGCATCCCCGGCTGCATCATCCGAGGGTCCATCATGCGAGGGTCCGAGAAGAGCCGCGGATCCATCTGCATGCCGCCGTACTGCGGAGAACCTTGGGGTACAGCCACTCGCGGGTCGTAGGCTGCGTTGATATCTGCGTGAGTAGGCGGAGCCATCGCCCCAGGGGGCACGCCCATCTGGGCCAGGACGGACTGCACGTAGGTGTCGAAGGAGTTCTTGTCGATCCCTTTGGCCTCTTGGTTCATGACGCCGAGGCGTTCGCCGACGCCTTCGAGCTCCTCGTGGGCTTTGCCGCCGATCTGAGCAAGCTTGGCCTGAGCTCGGGGGTCGGAGGCCTTTTGGGCCAGGCCCTCGGCGTCTTTGGCCAGGCCCTCGAGGTTCTTCGCGGCGCGGCCCTCCTTGGGCAACGCCTGGCGGACGTCGTTGGCGGCGGAGCGAAGCACCCCGGCGAACATGGCTGCGGACTGGGGGCTTGGAGCTTGCTGGAGTTGGCCGAGCGCCTGTTCGATGGACTGATCGAGCCGCGCCAGACCCTCGGCGATTTGCTGCTGCGTACGATCGATGGAGTCGTTGAAGCGGGCTTCGTCGAACTGCGTGCGCGCCTGGGCCCTCTGCCCTGCGTTGGTCTCGGGCTTCGTGAGCTTTGCGAAGTCGACCTTCTGCCCGTCGACGATCAATTGATCGTCGCGTTGCTCGATTCGGTGTCCGCCGAAGCTCGAGATCGTTCGGTTCTTGCCGGACTCGAGCTCGAAGCTGCGGCTGTCGCCGTTCGGAGCGGTAAGCGTGACCTTGCGGAAGGCGTCGGTTCCGTTGAACGTCACCCCGAGGTCGCCTAGTTGCACCTGCACGTCTTTGGGCGCGTTGTTGGCTGCGCCGCCGACCATGACGCCCGCGCGCCCATTTTCCCCTAGCCCGACGGTTCGAGGTCCGGTTCGAGGTCCAACTGTCGTCATTCGTGCCCTCCGTCTCGGCGCCCGGGTCACCCGGAATCGCAGAGAGACTCGTCATTATCGGTGGTCGGTCCGCCTACGTTTCGTCAAGAACAGCTTGCACGGCTGCGACGTCGGCGGTACCGCGCGCCGATCATGACCACGACGTGTCCATGCGGTTCCGGCGTCGGCCTCGACGCGTGCTGCGGGCCCATCCTCGAAGGCGCGCCAGCCCCCACCCCCGAGGCGCTGATGCGCTCGCGTTACACGGCCTACGCGACCGGCAAGGTCGATCACGTGATCGCCTCGCACGACCCGAGAACGAGGAAAGAGCTCGACCGCAACGATATGGAGCGGTGGTCTCGGGAGTCATCTTGGAAGGGCTTGCGAGTCCTCTCCACCAAAGGCGGGGGAGAACAAGACCAGGAAGGCTGGGTCGAGTTCGTCGCCCTGTACGACGACGTCTCCGGGAGGTCGGTCGGACATCACGAGAACGCCCGCTTCGAGCGCGTCGACGGCCGCTGGTTTTTCGTGGACGGCGAGGTCGTGGAGAAGCAGCCGTTCCGGCGAGAGCAGCCCAAGGTCGGCCGTAACGATCCCTGCCCGTGCGGAAGCGGCAAGAAGTTCAAGAAGTGCCACGGGGCGGGCGCCTGAGTGCAAGTCATGCGGTGGCGAGTCGGAGGCTTCTCGAGAACCTCCTGCGGGCTGGTCCTGTCGCTGATCGTGTCCCTCGGTTGCAGCGAGGATCGAGCTCGTACGCCGAGCTCGAACGCGCGGCTCGCCGATGCCGACGTCGCGGAAGACACGTCGCAGTCGGCCGAAGACGCAGCAGGCCCGAACGACGCCGAGGCGCGGGATGCAGGCTCCGACTCGGGCGAGGAACCGCGCGACGCGATGATTGCTCCGGACGCGATGACTGCTGACGCAATGACCGCTCCAGACGCGAGGACTGCTCCGGACGCGATGACTCCTGATGCGATGACTGCTCCGGACGCGACTGCTCCGGACGCGACTGCTCCGGACGCGACTGCTCCGGACGCAGGAGTAGCGGGAGACGTTGGCCCGGTGAATCGCAACTACGCCCAGTGGCCGATGCCCGACTCGAGAACGCTCTACTGCTCGAATGGAACGACGCCCATCGCGTGCCCATCCCTCGGGCAGCCCGGATATGGTCAAGACGGGAACTATTCGCTCGAGGTAGCGACTTACTCGACGACTCAGGACACGGTCGAAGACTCCGTCACGGGGCTCGTCTGGCAGCGGACCGACCTCGGAGCGAACCTCGATTGGGCAGGCGCGGTGGCCTTCTGCGAGAGCCTCGTCCACGCGGGGCACGACGACTGGAGGCTCCCCGCGGCGATCGAGCTGATGTCGCTGGCGGACATGGGAGACCAGAACGGACACCTCGATGAAACGATCTTCCCCGGACTGTCCGAGGTTTACTGGTCTTCGACTCTTTACGCTTGGTACGAAGCCAACAAGTGGTCGGTGAGTCTAGGTACGGGCTTTCGTGATTACGCGAGCATTGGCCTGACGCTGCGGGCCATGTGTGTGCGCGGCGGCCAAGCTCGCTCGGGGCCGCGGTACATGACCGCCGCTGACGTCGTCACCGACAACTTCACCGGACTCATCTGGCAAAAGGGATGGGCTCCGATGACTGTGAGTTGGCTCGGCGCGCTCCAATACTGTCAGGACTTGGTGTTGGATGGGGAGTCCGACTGGCGCCTCCCGAGCTTGAAGGAGCTCCACACATCCTTCGACGATCACCAGACCATGCCGGGCATCGACTCGAACGCCTTCCCTGGCACACCCGCTGGGGGCTCGGACTACTTCTGGTCGTCCACCCCGCACTATTATTATGACGAAGTCGTGTGGGCGGTGAAGTATCAGTTCGGGACGACGGAGGCTTACTTCACGACGGGCCAATTCTCGGACACGGGCCGGGCGAGGTGCGTGCGATAGCCGAGCATCTCACCGATCGACGCACCCAAGCACTACTCACCCAAGCGCGCGGGAATCTCGTTCGCGCTCGCGCTCGATCCTCAGCGCCAGAGGCGCGAGCAACAACCAGCCGATTCGGGCATTTGCGAGATTTCGCGTTCGCGGCAACCCTTGAGCATGACGCAAGGAGCAGCGGATCTCGAGATCCTGCCGGACGCCAAGCGGAGATGGAGGGCTGGCCAGCTTTCCTGGGAGGATGCCGCGTTACATCGAGCTGAAGCTCGCCTCCGAAATGGTGGCGGCCCACCGGGGCAAGGTCTGGGAGCTGGCCCAAGTCCAATACCCGTTTTGAGTCACTGGCCGCAACCACAACGGCTGTCGGGGGGCTTCTCGTTTTCCTCTGGATACGTTAGCAAAGTCCCGTGCGGATCTGGCTGAGTGCGACGTCCGTCAAGAACTGGTTCCAGTATCGTTGCGAACGCAAGCTGGTCTACGAAACGATGGACCGCAAAGACCGCGAGGCGATCCCGATCGCTGAGCAGACGATTCCGAAGCCTTGGGCGGAGTTCGGGCAGGACTACGAATCTCTAGTTGTTGACGCATTCGCCAAAGCGCAAGGCGTTCGTCTCCTGAGGCCGCGCCCTGGCCATTCCGACTTGGGTGAAGATGCCACCATGGCTTTTCTTCGGGCCGGTTCAACGCACACGGCTGCGCATCAGGCGGTCCTCACGGAGACCGCCGCCCTCCGAACCCGGCTCGGCATTACCGACCCGAACGTGGGCTTTCGGCGCGGACTCGTCGACCTCATGACGGCACGCGAGGTCGAGGGCAGGCGCGTCTTGAGACTCGTCGATATCAAATCGACTCATGATGCCCTTCCGTTTCACAAGGCTCAGGTTGCCTGGTACGCATGGATGCTGCGGGGCGTTCTGGAACACAACCGGATCGACGCTATCGTCGACACGATCGGGGAGATTTGGCACCGACCTCGGGTCGGGGCTCCTGACGCCTGGGAGGTTAGTGAGTTTCGCCTCCGCAGTTATGAATCGATCGTACACGACTGGGCCCAGCGAGATGTTCCGATCGCTGCGTCGCGAACGGTGACCCGTGCAAAGGACGACACCTTTTTTCACATTTATTTCAAGTGCGAGCAATGCGCCTTTTTGCCACACTGCGAGCGATCGATTGCCGACGGACTTCCGGCCGAGAAGCTCGACGTGAGCGCCACACCCGGCCTAACTCAGAGCAGCAAGCGACTGTTGGAACGAATGGGAATTAGGTCCGTTGCCAGCGTGGTGAATCGCCGCGCGCAGATACTCTCGTCGGACGTCCTCGACTGGAAGCTTGCCCTTCATGGACGCGAACTCGTCGCGCGCGCTGAAGCGATCTCGCGTGGACGGGTCCAGTTTCTGACGGATCGAGTTACTCTTCGAATGCCTTCGCGAACCGACGTGAAGATCTTTCTCGTAGCGGATCGCGACCCAATGGCGTCCCAACTCGCAACGCTAGGTGCTCTGGTGGTCGACGGCAGCGACGAAGTGCTTCGAGAGATTCGGGTGATCCGGGATCGTGATGCAGAAGTTCGAGCCCTTCGCGACGTGCTGAAGGCGGTGCTCCTTTTCATTCAGAGGACCGATCAGGGAAATCGAGCCGGCGAGCGACGCATTCTACATTTTTTCGTATACGAGGCGGCGGAGTCGAAGGATCTTGCAGCGGCGCTCGCCAGTCACTTGGACGACACGGCTCTTTTAGCTGAGTTACTCACCTTCGTCCGCATTTTTCCAACTGAGGTAACAGTTCATGAGCCTGAGTACCGCGGTTATCATCATCTTCCTGCCTGCGCGATTCGAAACGTGATCGAGGAACTCGTCGCTTTGCCCGTCAAGGTCTCCTATGACTTGGCTCGAGTATCCAGGGCGTTGCAACGAGTCTCGCCAGCGCCCACGCCGTACGTGCCAGCGCCTGCGTTCTCCCGTCCGTTCTCCTCGAGACTCTCCCTGGCACTTTGCCGTGAGTTGGCGTCGGGCCGACCCATCGAAAGCGACGTCGAAGCTGATGTTGCTCAGAGGCTGTTTGCGTTGAAGGGTTTGGTCGATTGGCTCGAAGCGCGCGACGAGCAGACGTCAGCGGATCAGCGCTTTCTTCGCCTCAAGAAATCTCCGTTCCGCCTCTATGAATCCGTCGACCCCATCGGAGGGCCTGATTTGCAGGTGCTCGCTGCTCAAACGCTCATTTCGAATCGAGCTGCGCTCATGGCTACGCTGGACTCGTTGGCGCAGTCACTCGATCGTCGGCGACAGAAGCGAACTTGCTTCCCGGGGCTGCGCCTCATCAAATCTGAACCCCAGAAGCGGGGCGGCCAATGGTTCCTGTTCGACGGAGGGCCGGACCGCTGGGAAACGGAGGTCAAGCCAGGTGAGCCGATGCTCCTCCTCACCGACGGGCATCCGGATCGGATCCTGGACCCATCTTTGTGGCCTTCGTTCGAGGTCTCGTGGGAGCCACCGCGTGACACAGAGAGCGGGCACAACGGTGCAAGCGTATTCGTCACGATGAAGAAGGCGGCCTGGACATCGCCGGCCTTTCAAGAACTGTGGACAAAGCATCGCAGGGGAGATTGGGTTCTGGACCGCGGGCACTACGATCCCAACAGTGGCCTTCTCCACGCTTTTTTGGAGACATTGGGCCGTGAGGAGTCCGACGCATGAGATCACGCACGATTCGCTCGTTCCTTGCTGATCCCGAGAGTCTGCCAGCGCTTTCGGATGTAGAGGTTGGGGCTTGGACTGCAGGCGTTCAGGCCATCCTCGAGCAGGCCTCGGCCTGCGGTCTGCCGGAGCTTCGCGATCGGCAGAAGGTGGCGTTGACTGAGGTCGGACAGCACCGTGCTTCTTTGATCCTTGGTCCCCCAGGCACAGGCAAGACGGCCGTGTTGGCCTGGATGGCGGCGACCAGCATTGCCGCGAGTCGCCAGGCAAACCGACCCTGTCGCATCCTGGTCACCGCGTTCACGCGCAGCGCAATCGCAAATCTGCTCGAAGCGATTGAGAGAAACTCGACAGCCATCGGCCAGGACTCGCGAATCGCGTTCTGCGGGCGGGAACCCGATGAGGCCCTCGGAGCGGGCATTGAAATCCTCGACCGCCGGGACCTGGCCGAGTGGGTAGTTCAGGACTATTCCGTCGTCGGAATGACCACTTGGTCGATTCTCAGGGCCGTCAAAGGCGGGCATCTGGACGAGGTAGAGGACTTTGCAGCCGAAGCTTTCGACTTGCTCTGTCTCGACGAAGCTTCGCAGATGAAAGTATCTCAGGGCCTGTCAGCGCTCGCCGTTCTTCGCGACGACGCGAAGATCATCGTTGCTGGGGACGACCGACAGTTGGCACCAATCGATTCGGAACTCCCATGGGCAGGGGACGTTCGTGGCATCGGCGGTTCGTTGTACGGCTTTCTGAAGAGTTCTAATGTCCCCGAATTTCCACTGACCGAGACGTTTCGCCTCAACCGGATTCTGGCCCGCCCGCCGGCCGAATTTTTCTACGATGAGTATGAGTCCGCGGTGCCAGATCGTAGGCTTCAGTTGGCCGATGGATGGACGAACGGACTCGCTGGGTGGCTCCAGCGCGCGCTCGATCCCGACCATCCCGTCTGCATCCTCCTTCACGAGGGTCCGCCCGCGTCGACGCGGAATCCGTTCGAGGTGGCCATGGTGGATGAGTTGGCCTGTGCCTTCGCGGCGCGACTGCGCGCGCCCGACGGCCAACCATATTCCCCTTCTCGGCTCTGGTCGGAGGGCTTCGCCGTTGTATCGCCCCATCGAGCTCAGAACGCGGCCATTCGCACGCGCCTGCGCAAGACGCTCGGCGACGACGCGATCGTCGAGACTGTCGACCGCATTCAGGGGCGAGAGCGAGACGCCATCATTCTGAGTTATGGAGTTTCCGATCCGGAGTTCGCCGCGGCCGAGGGTGCGTTCCTTTTCGCGCCTGAGCGATTCAACGTGGCCATCACTCGCCCCCGGTCGAAACTCGTCGTGGTCGTCTCTCGTCGGTTGCTCGAGGTTCTGCCCGCCGACGAGGGCGTATTGGACGCCGTTCAGACGCTCCGGGAGTTCGTCTTTGGCAGCACTCCAGCCGAGACTTTCGAGTTCGCCGGAGGCGAGTACAGAATCAAGGTTCAGATTCGACTGCGGCGCTTCGACGAGACGGTGCCGCTTCCCGAGATTCTGCCAACAGTCAAGCAGTCCGAAGCCGAGCCGCCCCCCGTTATGACACCGGACCTCGAAGAACTGGAGCAAGTCATTCGGGAGCTGGCGGCCGCGAATACGCGGCACGGTAACGCTCCTGACTGGGACATCGTGAGGCGGCTGGCGCGTAGGCCTGCGTTTGCCGAGTATCGCGAACTGTTTCGCCTCGGACGAGTTCTCATCCAGCCGGGCCCGAAGGGCGCTTGGCTGCTTTCTCCCATCGATGACCATCTGTCGCCACTGGTGCCTTCGCCGGAGTCGGTCGACCGCAACATCGAGGCCGTGATCGGCCAAGTTAGAAAGGGGACCTACCCAGCATTGTATGCCGGAGGTAGAGGTTCCCGAGGCTGCCGTGACTTCTTCGTGTGGTGCGACGCGATCGGCACGGACATTCTGTGGAGCCAGATGGAGCGTCTCCAAGGGAGTGGCCTGCTCATCGTTGCCGAAGATCCCTGGCATCGACTGACGCTCGATGTCTCCGTGCATGATGAACCAACTCCTTTGATATCCGGCCCTCAGTCGATCGTCACGGACGAGGAGTTTGCGCTCCTCAACGCGATTGAAGATTTGGAGATTCGCCGAATCGATCTCGGCATCGTCGAGTCCTGGCTCCATCCGTCGGAGGTTCGGGAAGGGTTGCCACCGTCACTCGCGGCTCACTTCCGGACGCTGTCGGCGATTTCTGGCGCGGTGGACCACCTGGCCTCGCACGGCTTTCTGATGAATCCCGAAGGGCTGATTCGGACCCGCATGGCAGAGTTGGCGAAGGAACTGAGATACGTAAAGCAGCGATTTCGGGTTGGGGACGAGCACGAGCGTCCCTTTCTGGTCCGCGCGCTCAAGGTGGACGCCGTTACACGCGACAAGCCCGTTCGGGACCAGAGCGCATCCGAGTTTCTTCAGCAACTCGCTCTGCGCTTCGAAGGGCGACCCGACGTGCCCAGAGTGATTCACGCGCTGCTCCCGACCTTACGCGAGGGCATTGGGTTGCCCGCTGCAAGCGAACCTCGCCTCTCTGGCTTTCAAGTTCGGGCGATCGAGGAACTCATCAGGATGTGGCTAGGGGACTCGAGTGCCTCGGGGGTAGTGATCACCGCCGATACTGGTTCCGGCAAGACGGAGGCCGCGTGTCTACCGTTGCTGTTCGGTGCGGCACTCGACCGCCTGCGCGGCACCAGTGGTGCGCGTGCTGTGTTGGTCTATCCGCGCATCCGGTTGGCAGTGAATCAGGCTGCGCGGCTCGCGCGCTACGCCCGTGCGTTGGGGCGTGAGCTAGGTGTGCGAGTCACGCTCGGCCTGCAAAGCAAGGATGTGCCTGCTTCGTGGGGGTCCGAGAAATATCGCCTCGAGACAGCCAAGGCGGGCGAGAAGCGCCTATGGCGGCTCCTCGACTCTGGACGCTGGGCGTTTCCTTTCTTTCGTTGTCCGGAATGCGACTCGCGCCTGGAACTCCAACCCACAGCCCCCGGCGAGGTCGCGGACGTTCTTTGGTGCTCCGACTCGACCTGCGGATGGGCCTTTGACGGTTGGGTGGGGACCAAGGAGCGCATCCGGTATCAACCTCCGGCGCTTTTTCTGCCGGTGACCGAGTCGTTGCACCAGTGGATGATGAATCCTGACTACGGCGTAGTGTTCGGAGACGCTGGCGAGCCTCCAAAAGCGCTGCTTGCCGACGAGATTCACTTGTACGGGCAGATTCACGGCGCTCAGGTGGGTTGGACGCTCCGCCGTTTCTTGGAGCGCGTAAGGCTGAATGGCGAGTCAAGGCCGCTTGCCATCGGAATGAGTGCGACGCTCGGAGACCCTCAAGCAGTCTGGTCCGAGTTGTCCGGCGTCGACCGTGAGCGAATTGTCGAGATTCGCCCTGCGCCGAATGAGCGTCGCGAAAATCCCAGAGGGCGTGAGTATTTCTTCTTCGTGCAGCCAGAAGTCGAATCCAGAGGGAAGGACATCGCGGGTGCCTCCGCGTCCATTCAATCGATGATGCTGCTGGGGCATGGAATGAGGCGGCGCACGGGCTCGGAGGGGGGGTATCGCGCGCTGGTGTTCCTGGATTCGTTGGATAAACTCAAGCGACTTCACACCGATTTCGTCGATGCCGAAGCGGAGAAGCGCTTGGCAAAGCTTCGTACGTCGCAATACGGGCCAGACATTCAGAATCCAGGAGTCTTCCGCATCGAGTGCTGCGGCCAACCCAACTCCTGCGGGCGTTTTCGGGACGGCGAGTGTTGGTATTTCGCAGCGACGGACGGTAGACAGATGGGAGCTTCCGGCATTCGACGCCCGGGCCAACCGATGCTCGTCGCGGCGCGCCCGGTCTCGTCCCAGACAAGCGAGAACGTCGAGGAGATGATCGAGGACTCGGACGTGGTTTTTGCCACGTCGTCGCTCGAAGTAGGATTCGACGACCCGGATGTCGGGCTCGTCTATCAACACTATGCTCCGTCGAACCTCGCGAGTTTCGTTCAGCGTAAGGGTCGCGGGGGGAGAGGCGCCGACGATCGCCCACTGACGGGCGTAACCTTGTCGATTCATTCTCAGCGGGACGCTTGGTATTTCCAGCGACCTCATCGAATGCTCGGCGCGGCCGACTTTCGAGTACCCATCAACATGGACAATCACTTCGTCCGCAAGGGTCAAGTGATCGCCGCGTTTCTTGATGCCATCGCGCGTTGGTTCTTGTTGGCAGGAATGTCGCCAACTCCCCGTGTGCCCAACGAGGGGATCGATGCGGCCGATTCGTTCATCCGCGCGCTCTTTGGGCAGGACATCTGCGAGGAGCTGGAAGTCGGCTCGCTCGTCGAATTTTGGGAACGAGTTGTCGATTCGGCCACGGCTGGGCTCGAGGGACCGCCAAACAAGTGGCTGGGAGCCCTTCCAGCCGTTCCCCGCAGGCTGTTTGATTCGATTAACGTGCCGCTTCTCACCGTCGACCTCGGCGACGGCTATCCAAAAGACGAAGACGTGGGACTGGTCCTCGCCGAGTGCGCGCCCGGGCGAGTTTCTCGCCGCTGGGCGCTCTACGATGCGCATTGGTTTGCGCCACGCGCAGGCAAGGCGCCTTGGTGTGCCCTAGACCGCCGGGCCAGTCAGGAATTCTCGTTGGCCCCAGGGGTCGATGCGTCCGAGTTCGACAAATTGATTCCATCAGAGGTGCTCGCTGCGGCCGGCGGTTCGATTCACTCGAAGATACTGCGTCCGACGCTGCTGAGGCCGCTGAAGGCGGGCGCGTTTCAGAGGTCTTCTTGGACGTCTGAGTGGGCCTGGGCCGATACCGAGGTAGTTCAGCGTGCCCCCGAAGGCGACGAACCCGGAATCCATCACAAGTCGCATGGTAATCTGCTCGGGTTCGTTGCCGCGGTCGAGGAACCGGGAAAGGGGGCACCCTTCGATCGGCCGAGTCCGGCGCTGGAAGGTCTATCCGGCGGACGTATCAAAGTATTCCTGAGTCAATCGAAGGCCAGTTCTGGGCTTCGAGTGACTCAGGCATATTGGGGTTCGGATGTCGAACTCATCCTCGACAACCTCAAACGTGACCGGGTCTACCAGCGCCAGATCTTCACGGATGAAGTGGGATCTGGCCCGGTCAGACTCTGGGGCTACGGAATGCAACCCGAGGGATTCCGGATCACGATCGAGGCCGCCAAACTGGACGGGTTCGTTGCGGCTTCACTCGCAGGTTTGGACGCTCAGGAACTCCATTGGCACCGAACCAAGTTCTTGAGATACCGCGTGATGACGGGTGGGTCGAGGCTCGGACTGACTCGATTCGAGGCGAGTCAGTTCGCTGACCTCCTTTCCACGGCGGTTTGCCTTCCAAGCGAACGCGGGAGCATCGATCGCGCGATTCGCGGTCAGAACCACAACCTCCTCATTGCTCCGCTGCGAACAGCATGGACCGAGTTTCTCGGTTCCCATCCACAACTCCCTGAGCGACGCATCGACCGACTCATGAAAAAGGTCAACCGGTCGCTCGTGAAGTTGATCGGTGAGGTTCTGAGGGTCGTCGACGAACCGAGTTCGCTGGCCGAGTTCCTTCGTTCGAGCCTGTTGAGTGGGCTCCTCACGCGACTGAGACAACTGTTCGTCATCCACGGTCGGACTGACGATCGCCGAGTCATCAGTCACGCGCGGCCACCAGTCCAGTTCGGGCTAAACTCGGATTTGGTCATCACCATCGCCGAGCGAGGAAGCGGTGGCGATGGGACGACGCGGGCGTTTCTCGAGGTCGCGGACCAGGTGTTCTCGGAATGGAGGGCTGAGCACCTCGTCCGATGCGCGAATGCCGAAGTTGACGAAGCCTTGGATCGGGCGTTCAGCCGAACGACGGAGCACGAACGATGGCGGTCCATGGACCCGCGCTCGCCGATGTGGGTATCGAGGCTTGCGGATGAGCTGGGCCTCGCGGCGGTGGAGGCGCAGGGACCCGTGCAGGCGGTGCTGAGCCTTCTTTACGATGCCGAGGAGTTCGGGGCCGAGCGGTTCCCGCGTTTCTCGCTTTTCGGTGAAGCGCAGGCCGTTCGCGCTCGGATGATAGGGGAACTCGGCCGTGCCCCGACGGAGTGGGAACTGGTCAGTTCCGTCGTTCGATGTGCGGCCAAGGGCGACGACGTGCCGACGTGGTCTCGACTGCGCAGGCAGTACGCAAACCTGGAGCAATCGGGCCACGAGGGGCCGCTTTCGCCTGATGCAAGACTTGCGGACCAGGTGCTGCGAATTGGCGCGAGACTGTGTTTCGATGGGTGTTTGGGCTGTCTGTATGGGCAGAGCGACATCATGGACGAGGAGCTGCACACGTCGGTGTCGAGTCGGCGACTGCTTTCGAAGTTCGGTTGGTATCTCGACAGGCACTGAGCCTCCGAGGAATCGGCCGCAGTATCTCGATGGGCACTGAGCCTTCGAGGAATCGACACATCGATGACGATATCCATGGGCGCGCGGATTCGTTTGGGTTATTAGGGGCGCCTCGTGGGCCTGACCGGAGGCTGGATTAGAGAGCGTCGGCTTCGGCTTGGCCTTTCCCAGATCGAGCTGGCTCGACGAGTCGGTACTCGCAACTCCCGTCTGTCCAAATGGGAAAACGGGTGGGAACCGGTTCCAGAATCGTTCGTGGCCGGCTTCCTGAGGGAGTTGGGCGGCGAGCGATCGCAGCCGGCGCCGCTCAGTTCACCTCCGAACATCGAAGCGGCGCGAAAGTCCTGGCCAGCACCTGCATCGGCCCCGCCCAAAGCAGCGACTATGAGCGCGATTCCGAAGTGTGAACCCGAATCGCCCGTGAACGACATCGAGTCGTCGCCAGCCCTCGTGGCTATTCAGCAGACGCCGATCCTGCCGAAACGATTCTTCGCGCGAGTCGCGATTCGGGACGCAGTGTCGCGCTGGTATGATGAGTCCGGCGGCTTCCCGACGTATGTTGGCGCACGCGTGACACCCCTTGCTCATCAGATCTTCGCCGCGACCCGCGTACTCAGATCTTCGAGGATGCGGTTTCTGCTCGGCGATGAGGCTGGCCTTGGAAAGACCGTCGAGGCGGGGCTGGTTCTTCAGGCGCTCTGGTCTACTGCGCCGAGTCTCAATGCGTTGGTCGTCACTCCCGGGGCACTCGTGCATCAGTGGCGACGTGAGCTGTCTTCGAAGTTCGGCGGCCGTGAGTTCAGCGTCATCGATGCTGGTGCCCTGTCAGCTTCGACTCGCTCCCTTGGGCGCGGCGCCGGGCAGGTCGCATCCATGTCCGCGCTCGCCGTCTCGCCGACCTTGCTCGTCGAAGTGGCGAAGGTTCGATGGGGTGCGCTCATTATAGATGAAGCACATCGGATCGGCCGCCAGTCCAAGTTATTCCGAACCCTGGAGGAAATCTCAGCTCACGCGCAGTGTGTGCTTGCGCTGACCGCTCTACCTACGCGGGGTGATCTCGAGGGGGTCGCAGGGCTTCTGCGGCTGATCGAACCGAGCGATGAACTGCCTCGTGACTCGGATCGGTTTCGAGCCGAATTCGAGCGTCGTGAGGCGACGTGGGCGGCGCTCGATCGATTCTCTCGACTGCTCGAGGATGCCGATGCGAGTCCCGAGGATCTCGACGACCCGGAGATCGTGGAGGCGGTTTTTGCGGGATTCGATGAACACCTCCAGCGAGATCCGTTGATCGCGCCGCACCTGGATGCAGCGAGGCGGGCCACCGGTTCGGCAAGCCTAGACCGGTTCCGCAAAGCGTACGCCATTGCTCGCGATCGTAGATCGCTGAATCACCGAATCGTGAGGACGAGTCGCCGGATCGCCGGTCGTTTTGGTGCGCTCGCGGCGTCACGCGTGCTTCTCGCCGAGATCAGGTTCGAACCCAGCGCAGGCGAGGCAGATGCTCACGCCCGAATCCTGCAGAGTCCGCAGGCCCAAACTGAGGATCAGATGGCTTGGGTCGAGATTGTGCATCGGGTCGCGTGCCGAAGTCCGGACGAACTCTTGCGAGTCTTGCGGGTGCGAACGGCGTCCCTCGAGCATGGACTGGAACCCACGATCGCGACCGCCGCTGTTCTTGGTTCGGATCCGGGGCCGGGAGACGAGGAGTGGCTGTTCTCGGCCGCCGCTCGTTCTTGCCCCGAACTCGAAGCGACGGGCACGGGAACGAAAGAGGTGGAATGGCTTTCCGCTCTCCAAGCCGCGGCGCTCGCGTGGCAGCATTCCGACCGTGGCGGCCTCGCCCGCAATAGAGCTGCGCTTGCTTGGATGGCAGGCGCGACCCGGGATGACTCCACTCGAACCTTCTTGGTCTTCGGGCAAAGTCGAAACTGCGTGGAGCTGTTCGCACGGGACGCCGAAAACGCGGGCTTCACGGTGCGAGCGATTCATCACGACTTGAACGAGGAACTCATTGACCGTGCCGCGAACGATTTTGTGTCTCGGCGAGCGAACGTTCTCGTGACCGACGATTCGGCGGCCGAAGGCCGCAATTTTCAGAGCGTATGGGGGGCCGTTCATCTCGACGTGCCTTCATCGCCTTTCAGGATCGAGCAACGAATCGGTCGACTCGATCGGATAGGCCGGCCCGCCGGGGAGCCCGTGCGGACGATTTGCGTATTCTCCGCGGAGGGTCGCGAAGCGAAGCTGCATGACATTCAGAAGTCTCTGTTCGGCGTGCACGAATCGTCGATCGCTGAACTGGAGTTCCACTTGCCGGAACTCGAGCGGGCGATTCGCGCTGCGACGTTTGGACCCGCCGAGTTGTTTGGTCCCGCTCGTGATCGGCTCGAAGCGAGGTTATCGGTCTTGCGAGCTGATGCCGATCGCAGTCACCAACTGGCCATCGATACGACCGAGGCGGAGCTCCGCAGCTATGGCGAGAGAGTAACGCGGCTTCGAGAGGTTCCCTCCGCAGAGGACGCATCGGCGCTCGCCGGTTGGTTCGAAGCTATGGGAGCCACAGTCCGACCCGAGGGTTCCGGAGTGAAGGTCTTTTTCAGCAACCGGACGCCCGCCGTCGAGTTGCGCGGCGTAGAACGTCGCAAGATGTGTCAGGTCGGCACGTTTCGCCGCTCGGGTGCGTTGGCGAACGAAACTCTGCCCTTTCTCGCGGTAGGTCATCAGCTGGTAGACTCTGCGATAGGCGCGCTCGACCAATGCGAAGAAGGCCGGGCGGCCATGATTCGGCGGAGGATTCCCAACAAACGTGGCAGCCTGTTCGCCGTCGCTCTGTTCGTCGGGTCGGTCCCTGAACTCGATGATTCGGTGCCTCTGGGCTTGGCCACGCGTGCACGAACGACCATCGGACGACCGACCTCGACGGTTTGTCTCGAACTCGACCGGGAGGCGTGCGTATGGCGCAGAGTACTCGATCGCGCGGTAGTCGAATTGCTGATCCGTCCGTACGACGAGAAACAATCGTACGATCTCAACCAGAGCGGATCCAAGACGACAAGTGAAGGTGAGTGGCAGTCTCTACTGGTCGCTCTTGGGACGACGGATCTCGTCCATCCGCAGGCACATGCGTTCGAACGATTCGTTGAGCAGGAGCTCCGATTGGCCGAGCTGGATACGTCGGATCCCACGAGTCAGAATGAGAGGAGGCGAGTGCTGGTAAAGATGCTCGGCGCCCCTCGCCAGCTCCAAATGGAATTGGACGCCCTGGCGCTGATCGAGGGGGCCTGGAATGGCTGAATGGACCGACGGGGTCTTGCGTAGACTCGCGGAAGCGCACGCATTAGCCGACCGCGCAGTGCTTCTCCGAGAGCTTTCGCGAAGGCTCTCCGATTGGGTGGACGTACCCTCAGGGCTTCGTCTCGGTGACGCCGATTTGAGACGCTTTGCCCTCGACGCGAATTCCGCCCGCACAAAAGTGCGTGCGAGCGTCGAGTTGCCTGCAACTCTGCCTGAGTCGCTGCGAGTTCAGCTCGGACAAGTACTTCCCAACGATCCAAATCTGCGTCGACCCGCGAGCGAGGCTGCAGGCGATGGCGTACTCGTCCGGCTCGGCGGCCACGCCGATTACACGACTGTAACTCAGAAGGCGGCTTTGCGCGCGTGTCTGCGCATGCCTTCGGGCGCGACGCTCTTGATTCGCATGGCGACGGGTAGCGGCAAGAGTCTCATTTTTCAAACCGCGACCCGATGGTGGCGTGAGGTTTCGCGAGACTCACTGAAGCCGGTTTCGATCGTTCTCGTGCCCACGATTTCGCTGGCCCTCGACCACGAGCGCTCCTCGCAGGCTATTTCTGGGCTGGAAACAGTACGCGCACTGACGGGTGATCATTCGAGTGAAGAACGGAACCGGGTCCTGCTCGATTTCCGCCAGGGCAACGTTCCGCTCCTGTTTGTTTCACCCGAGATGGCTCTTGGCAGCCTCCGGGAGTCACTTCGAGAACTCTCACTACCCGACCAACATCCAGCGCGACCCAACGCCGTGCGAGGAAAACTCGCGGCGGTTTTCATCGACGAGGCGCATATCGTGGCGACCTGGGGTCGCAGTTTTCGACCGGATTTGCAGCGCATTCCAGGACTGCTTCGCAGCCTTCGTGCGATCGACCCCGAGATTCGAACCGTGCTTCTTTCCGCAACGGTCGATGCCGAGACCCGCGAACTCCTCCGAACGGGCTACGTCGACCGAGACGGCCGTTGGCTCGAGGTCGCCGAGTGCATGCCTCGGTACGAGTTCGATTTCGTGGAGCATCGGTTTACGGATTCCATCTCGAGGGACGACGAGGTCCTTGTCTTGGCGGACGTGCTTCCTCGGCCGGCGTTGTTGTACACCACCGAAGTTGAACACGCCGAACGACTCCATCAGGGGTTGCGCCGCCGCGGGTTCGAACGTGTGCGATTGTTCACGGGAGACACCGAACCCAGTGAACGCAGACGTATCGTGGACGACTGGCGGGACGGCCGCGTCGACCTGGTGATTGCGACGAGCGCCTTCGGCATGGGTATCGACCAAGGCGACGTCCGGGTCGTCGTTCACGCGTGTCTGCCGGAGAGTGCATCCCGGTATTATCAGGAAATCGGACGGGCGGGTCGAGACGGACGGCAAGCCTTCGCGGTACTCTGTGCGGCGCCGGACGACTTCAAACTCGCTTCGAGGATGGCGGTCGGGAGCACGCTGACACTCGATGTCGCCGTCGAACGATGGCTGGCGTTGCTCGAAGGGGCACGAAGGACGGAAGACGACGACCCCTGGTCCGGGATGCCGCAGTATCGACTCGATCTCAGGGCGCGAGGCAGACACATTGCGAACCCGAGGGTTGGGGAGCGTAACCGCGTCTGGAATAAGTCGCTTCTCGTTCAGCTTCAGCGTTACGGTGCCCTCGAAATCGCGTCGTCCGACGACGACTCCGATGGGTGGGTGGCGGTGCCTCGGGCCGGAAATGACGGACTCTGGGATGCCACGACGTGCAAGTCGTTTCTCACCCAAATCTTCGGTGCTCGCGCTGCCGAGGAGGAACGTGCGCGTGAGGGGATTCAGGCTTTCAAGTCGGCCTGGCGCGTTCGGAACGATTGTCGACTCCGCATGATTTATCACATCGTGGAGGCCGGGGCCCCCGAACTCTCCGCTTGTGGTCGTTGTGCTGGCTGCAGGAGGCAGCAAGTCGCGCCGCCCCATCACGTCGCGACGGGCGGCGGGGGCGAGTCGCTCTGGCCCGATTCCCTCAGTCCGCCTTCCGCCACTCGACTGCTGGAGTTGACCGAAACCGAACTGGCCCGTCCCGTGCGATGGCTCGACTGGTTGCGCGGCCGGGGAGTTGAGCAAATCGTGGTAGAGCGACGTCTCGCGTCGGAGATTGCTGCGCTTTGGTCCAAAGTCGAACGGGACGCGGGGTGGGTGATTTCGTGGGACCTGGTCGAGACCCGGTCATTTCGGCCCATGAATGTGCCTACCGCCCTCGTCCTTTCAGAGAAGAGCGGTACGGAGTTGGAACGTCTGTGGCGGTGGG
Organism: uncultured Myxococcales bacterium; assembly: GCA_964463485.1. Taxonomy (GTDB): domain Bacteria; phylum Myxococcota; class Kuafuiibacteriia; order Kuafuiibacteriales; family Kuafuiibacteriaceae; genus CAYXDO01. Next base: position 48,243 of record CAYXDO010000027.1, read on the forward strand.
GCAAGCGCTGGAACGACCGGACACATCAAGTCGCGTGGTGGGTTGCTCTGCGAGGAACTCAAATCGGAACGCGAAGTTTACAGGACGAGGGCGCGGCAGGCATTCAGCCGCCAGCGCATTTACCGAGCGAGGAGTAGTAGCATGGCGGTTGTATTGTCGGATCCGCAGGTACGGCCTGACATCGTATGGGCGTTGTTGCGTTTGATCGAGGAACGAGGGCCCGGGGCGACCGATCAGGAAATCGTAGGTTGGATGGCACCGGCAACCCTCAAGGCTTCCGCGCATGGCGAAGAGCGAGGCGGAGACGATTCGCTGGCAAAACGCGTCAAAGACGCACGAAGCGTGGCGTCGAAGCTCGGCCTGATGCAAGCCGACGGGTGGCAACTCGTAAGCAGCGCGCCCGCGACCAGGGGCGAATTTGCTGATTTGATTCATTCGAAATGCCTCGAACTCAAACTCTGGGAGCTTTTTGATCCATTCGCCTCGTTCGTCGTCGAGATCGAGCGCGAAGGAGTCGCGTGGTGCGGCAGTCGAGAGCAGACAGTGGCTCGCCTGCGGGATCGTTTGCAAAGAGCAGATCCCGAGGACGTATCTGGCTACATCAACGAAACGCAGTGGGTTGCGTGGATCGACTGGGTCACGTCGCTGGGCTTGGGCTATGGTGGTCCGAAGTTTGCTCAGTTTTTCCCACAGCCGACCCAACGGCTGAGCAGGATGATTTCCAGGTTAGCGAGGCTCGAGGAGACCGGTGAAGTCACCGCTGACTATTTTCTCGACGCCGTCGGCCGCGAACTTCCCTATCTCGACCGCGGCGACCGTTACAAGGCGGCGTGGTATCGCGCGGGAGGGAAGGCCGGTCGCGAGGTGTCGATAACGCTCTCCAACGCCTTGCGCGAGCTTCACAAGGCCAATGTTATCGAGCTTCGTCATACGGGTGGCGATGCAAACGCCAGACGCCTGGCGGATCCGCTCGGTGGTTCCAGCGGATCGACTTTCGGTATGAGTGGGTTTTCTTCCGTGGCGCTACCCAGAAGCAAGGGAGCCTTATGAGTTTCGTCAACTACGCGTGCTGGAAGCCGGACGAAGTCCGGAACTTCATTCGAAGGGAGGCTCTCGAAGGTGACGAGGCTATTTTTCTCAGTGTCCACCTACCCATCCGGGAGTTCGAACTTCGCACCGGAACCCTCCCAGAGAGATCCGACACTGCACTTCTCGATGCGCTGGACGGTGAACGTCCCCACGTCATAGCAGTCGTTGTTGGGGAACCCGGATCGGGCAAATCACACCTCATCCAGTGGCTCGGGTACCGTTGGCCGAAGCGGGAGTCCGACCACGTCGTGTTGGTGCCGAGAAGCGACGGGAGCCTGTTCGGTACTCTCGACCGTTTGCGGCGTGAACTCGGAAGTCAGTACGCTGAGTCGCTCGAAGGATTGGGCCAGACCAAGCTTGCCGAGGCAGGCCGCGCATCGTCGTTCCTGGGCCAAATCGTTACCTTCTGTCAGTCGTCGAGTTACCCACCCGAAACCGAAAAACCCCTGCACGCCGATTGGCTCGATCGGCAACAGGCCTGGCGTTTGCTCAATCACAACGAACTGCGAGAGAGGTGGTCGGCGCCGATCGAAATCGTCGGGTTGCTTGGGGGTGGGCCCGAGCGCGACCAGGAGACAGCGAGGTTCAAGCCTCAGCACTTCGTCGACCTCGTCGAGATCGTGGGCGGGGTTCGCGGTGGTGTTGGCGGCCTCCGGACGGGACTTCTCTTCACAAATCTGCAGAAAGAGTTGTCCATCGTTCGTGAAATCGTGTCCCAAAATCCTTCGGTTGATGTGCAGGTGAGGCAACTCCAGTCTAAAGCACCTGAGACCCATCGACTGCTACAGGCTCTCGACGCACGGAGGGCCGACGCGATCCAGGGTCTCCTCGGTATCCATCGCGACGACCTCAAGCGAAGATTTCTGGAGGTGAGGCGGCGACTCAAGGAGGACGGAAAAAGACTTGTCCTTCTCCTCGAGGACGTGACAAACTTGCAGGGACTCGACGCTCAACTCATCGAGGCGCTGCTGCCAAACCCGAATTCGCCCGCCGACCGAGACCTATGCGATCTCGTCGCCGTCGTCGGTCTCACGAACGATTATTATGACGCATTTATCGGTCGCTTTGGGAATTTGCGCGATCGACTTCGTTATCAACTGCTCTTGACCACGGAGATCGCGGGCGACGTGGTCAACCGGCGGGCTCGATTTCTGGATTCGCCGGTTGGTCGGGCGCGGTTCCTGGCCAGTTACCTCAACGCAGTCCGCGCCGGAAAGGCGGCCGTCGAGGATTGGGGTGGGGACGCAGGACCGCGGCCGAACTCGTGCGAGACCTGTATTCATCGCCCCGCCTGCCACGCCGCTTTCGGATCGGTGAAAGTCGAGGGCGTCGCTGGCGATGGCGTGGGTCTGTACCCTTTCACGCAGCGAGCGCTCGATCTGATGTGGGAGCAGTTGTCTGATCCAGAAATTAAGCGTGCACTGCGCACGCCGAGAGGTTTGCTCCTCAATGTGATCTCTCCGCTGCTTCACCAGGCAGAGCATCTTCGGTTGGGTCGATTTCCGACGGAGGAACTCGAGAATCCAAATCTCATGCGGCTCGACGGCAGCGCGGATCTCTTGGAGACCATGGCCAGGCTGCCCGAACCGGAAAGCTCGCGGACCCGGCGAGTTGTTGTCTGGTGGGGTGACCGTCACGACGGGCACAGGTCCGAACTCGGGTACTCGGGCGTACCGAGAGGCGTCATGGAGGCTTTTGCCGCTTGGTGGCCTGGTGAACAGCCCGTCGTGCCTGGCGCGGCCGAGGTGGACGCGGAGACCAGAAGCGAGGGCGGCGATGTCGCCATCCAGGGGCCGGAAGCAGGCTCAAGTACGCAACAGCGGCGGACCACGCCCCAGGTCTCGACGTCGGGGGAAGCGACCTCGACGGCTGGCACAGCGACGGGAGTGCAGCCGCAACTCATCCCTTCTCCGCAACCCCAGGGGCCAAGGCTACCGGTCGAGTGGTCGAAAGCCGTTGAAGCCCTCAACAGTTGGTGCGCGAATCCGGGCTCTCAACTCGCGAATCCGAGTCTGTGGGAAGGGCTTTTCCGTGAAGCCGTCGAGTCTATTTCGCCGGAGACTCTCGGACGTTCTCCCGGAATCTGGGGACAAATCTTCTCGAAATCGAACCTGGAACTCGCCGGAGTCGCTGGGCGAACGACTGCGATGAGTTTTGTCGTGGAACCATCAACCGACCTTCAACGCGGACTCACGTCGCTGGCCTGGTTGAAGCACGGCGACGGGATGAGCGAGGGCATGCGAGTTCGTAGGTTTTTCGAGGCGAGTGCGTTCACAGCATGGCTGACGAATGAGGCCTGCGCGCACTATGATCACGTGTATTCGGAATTGGCGGAGCGGCTTGGTGGCGATCCGCTCGAACTCACCGTCCGGAGTCTCCTGGCGGAGGCGTGGCTCGGCGGCGACACACACCCAGGCAGCAGCGAGCTTGATCAATGGAGGGCCGCTCGGAACAAGCCCGTGACTCAGCCGTCGGCCGGTACGCCGGGTGGAGACGCCAAGCGAAGTGAAGCTTGGCAGACCCTTGCAGAGAAGTGCGACCGATTCTGGACCGCCCTTCTTGAACTGGACCTTCATCGTGTGGGCCAGAAGCCGCAGAGGGAGGGGAATGGGTTGGTCGACGGAGCACGAGTACTCGCGGCGGTTCGGGACGTAGCGAAGGACCCGGAGCGCTGGCCGCTGGGGCCCGGCGCCTTTCCTCAAGGTCTCAAATTCGGTCCGGTTCGCGAAGTCCTAACGTTCATGCAACAGGACTTCGAAAAAGCTCTGGCCGCGGAAGATGATCGCGTGAGGAGTCTGGCGAATACGGTGGTCCAATCGACCGGGGGCGCCGATGCGGACGCGTTCCTTGGGCAATTGCTCGAGGTGACGAAGAGGCTCGAAACTCTTGATCGAGACCTTGTGCCTGCCGCGATCTCTCAACCCTTTCATTCGGAGTGCGCGGTCCTTTCGGACAAAGGGCTGCCACTCGGGAGTGCGACCTGGGTGCAACTCAACGACCAGATTCGTGATCTTGCCTCGGCTTCCGACTCGGCGCCCGTCGCGGAGAAGCTCACCCGCCTTGTTTCGGTGAACCATGCAATGTTGGCTGCGGTCGCTCGTGCCGCGGGCACCGGCGATCGGCTTTTGGACGAAACGTCGAGGCGCGCGACGAGTTGGGTTGAAGCGGCCGACAAGGGCCAGGCACAGAAAGTGCGTGAGTATGGCAAGCGTCTGCAAGCCGCTGGGACGAAAATCCAGAAGGAGGTCCAGAAGTGAACGATCGTGAGGGAGCATCGTCGCCCATGGACCGAATCGACCAGTTAGTCGAATGGCTGGAGAACGGCAAGCTGGCGCAGGCCGCCGACCGCCGTAGGCTCGGAAACGAACTCGACCGGACGCTAGCGACCCTGGAGAGTGCAGAATCGACCATTCAGAAGATCGAGCGCCTGTCCGAAATCGCTTCGCTTGCCTCGGCTGAGGACCACGAACTCGTCTCAAGGGAGTCGAAGCGGATTCTCGAGGCAGGCAGCGAGTTCTTAGACGCGCACACCGCTGAGGATCTCCGCCATGCACGCGACATCGCATGGCGCGAAGCGAGCAATGCGGTCGAAAACCTTGGCGGAGTGCTCAGGAAGGCCTGGCGCGCCAAGTGCGAGGTCGAGTTTGGGCAACTTGGAAGGCTCGGAAAGATCATTACCGGCTTTCCTGCGCTCGCGGAGGTCGGGGCGGAAATGAAGCGAATCGGAGACGAGGGCAGGGCGTTGGCCGTGCAATTCCCTCCCACGAAGGACGGCCTTTCCACGCTGGGAAAGCTGTCGTCACGAACATCGCACGCGAATCAGGCGTTAGCGCGAGCGGGGGGAGGGGAGGTCGCGGAGTTTCTGTCAGCATTGGCTGCGAACCGGGCCACGCTGGCCGACATCTCTCCGCGGGCGATCGAGTGGATAAGGAGTCAATCCGCTGAGCGGAAGATTCGGCTGATTCTGGCAGATGAATAGCGCGTTCGGCATTCCGGACCCAGGCGACGGCACCGGCTCCGCGACACCGATGTCAAGCAGGAGTCAGGCCGGGTTTGAACGTGAAGCATAGTTGACTTTCGCGAATCGCCGGCCAAATAGTGCGTCCACGATGGTCGATACTCGCGTGCCGGTATTGGAACTTCATCAATACGGGATGGATTCGGATGAAGACCGACTGTTCGTGTTTGCGGCGCCCGCAAAGGATTTGGCTTCCTGGGCGGGCGTGCCCCGGAAGGCATGGCGACTCCGGATGCTCTACCAGAGGTGGGTCAAGCCTGCGCGCGAACGCGAACTGGCTGAGTTTTGGAACCGAGCCTCCCGTCCGAATCGCGGACTCGGAGAGACATGCATCCTCGGGCCCACGGCCATCACCCTCGCGCTACAGGACGATGTTTCAGTCGCAGACGGCAAAATCCATCTGAGGTACGATTCGCCATTGAGGGTCGACGCCGACAAACGCGAGAGCCTCTGTCAACTGGCAGGACTCGTCCTTCCACGCGTTCGAGCGCGGCTGACTCAGGACCAGAGTGCTATTGTGGACGACTTTCTGGCACGCCCACGCATGGTTACTCCGGAACACGCCCATGACTACGTGTTCGAGTTTGCCGTGCAACTGGCGCAGATGGCTGCAGATGCAAGTTGGTTCGTCGAGGAGAACCAAATCGAGGAAGAGGACCTCACCGAGATGGTTGTGGCGCTTGAGGCACTCTGCCGGCCAGCACTGGTCGTGGATGGACAGCATCGACTTCTCGGAGCAGCCGACTCAGGTACGCGCAGAGAGTCGACCCATGTGGTACTCCCTGTCGTGGCCCTTCCAAAATCGAACTGGGTCGAACAGATCTATCAGTTCATCGTTATCAACGAGAAGGCCGAGAAGGTGGAGCCTTCGTTGCTAACCGACATTTTCGGAAGTTCGCTGACGAGGTTTGAGCAGGTGACGCTGCGAAACAGATTCGCGCGTGCGAGGGTCGACGTCGAAGCCCGTATCGCCGCAGTCGTAACCGGTCGCGACTTTGCGAGCCCGTTTCTCGACATGGTCCGTTTTCAATTTGGGCCCGACGGAAAGTATTCAAAGGGTTTCATTACGGATAAGACCATCCGCCTTCTCATCGACGGCGCAACTCGACACGCCCGAGGTTGGCGAAATGATGAAGAGTTTTTCGACGAGTTGGTCCGCCTTACGATTGCGGAGCGGCAAGACTGGGAAGCATGGACTTCGGGAAAATGGAGAGAATATTGGTTCTCGTTCTGGCGGACCGTCGGCGAGTACTACAATGAGCAGGCGCGTCAAGTCGCCTCAGGACCTCTTTGGACAAAGGAATTCCAGACGAATCTTACGAAGGCAGTCACTCTGAGAATCCTCCAGAAACTGTTCATCGACAAGATGATCGCCGAGGTGACCCAACTGGATGGATTGCGGAGCGTGCTAGAAGAGGCGCTCGGTGCAGAAGCCGCAGAAGTTCACCTAAAGAACAAGAAGCAAGAACTTGCGTTTCCGGCCGACGTCGATGACTTTCCGGCTTACGTAACGGAGAGGTTTCTGAAGTACATACCGGTGCGAGTATTTCTTTCAACCTGGGTCAAGAGCTTGGATGACGACCAAGGGCGTCAGAACTTGTACGACGAACTCGAACGGGCATTCGAGAGAGTCCGCAAGGGTCAACGTTATGTCCTCCGCGGGAGCGGCGGTGTGTTTGCACCTTCGTCCGCCGAGCCTCCTTCGGACGATTGATTACTACTAGGCAGATGACTCCCGATGAAATTCTCCGACTGATTCCGGAGAACAAATTGCCAACAGATTCCGACGTTGGTACTTTGCTCGACGCAATTAGGCTTCTAGACGCGATCGGGCCGCCCACCCAAGGTGCGGTTGTCGGCTCCCTTCTAGCTGTTGTCCTCCGGGCTGTGGAGACTCGCTTACTCTGCGACCCAGAACTCCGGAACCTGGCCGTCTTCTGGGAAAGTCTCCTCGGCACTGCGGACCAAACGATCGAGCGAAGGATCAAGGCGCTGACAGGGGTCGCTACGGTTCCGGCCCCGCTAGTTGCACACCTGCGGGCCTGCATTCGCAGCGCGCCGTCGAGATCCGGGGCAAAGTCCCAGCTTACGCTGGACGACTTTGAAGACGTCGTGCAAGTCCAACTGCCATCGAGTCGGGAAATGCGATGCGCCCATTGTGGTTACCTTTTCCGGTCCGTGGATTTCGGCCCCGACAGGTTGACGCTGCTGAAGGATCTCGGCGCGACGCTTGCTCGTGACTTGCATCCGAAGCGAATTCTAGATCTACTCAAGCCGCACGAAATCCAGAACGACAAGGGGCGGCGTATTTCCCTCACACATGCGACCGTCGACCATATCGTCCCCGAAGCGGGATTTGGCTGGACGGGCGTCGATAATTTGGTCGTCGCGTGCCAGTTCTGCAATCAAGGGCGTGCTATTTATAGGAGGGACAACGAAGCGATATCGACGGTGATAGCGAGTTCGGCGATGGCTTGCCCCTCTTGGAAGCCGCACTCGATGCCGCGCCAGATAGGCATAGTCGCCGCGCTGCTTTCAAAACGCCGCTGCGACCGATGCGAAGCTTCGGCTGATCGAGCCGAACTCACCATTTTGCTAGGTGAGGAACGAACCGACCTGCGTTGGCTCACGCCTTGGAACGCCCAGGTCCTCTGTTATGATTGCCTACCCGATTGATTTCGAGTGTTGGGACGCTGACCAGGTTGCCAGACTCGGATTTTGTATTGTACTAGCAAATAATTCGCCAGCAACTGAATATCCTTCGACGTATTCTGAATCTCGTTCCACTTCCGCTGCGCCCCAGGACCGAACTCCCAATATCCCTGGGTCCAGCGGCAAACGTCCTTCAAGGGTTCCAGGTCCCCTTCGAACACGTCCGCGTCCGGCACGCCTGTGCCTCGATGCCGCTCGGCGATCGCGTCCATCAGGAACCCCAAACTCACGATCCCCGCGCCGTGCATCAACCGCGACCTTCGCGGTGGCATGTTCCACGAGTCCTCGAACACCTTGGACGTCGCTCCCCAAAAGGCCTTGAGCACGTCGAGCATCGCGTCGACGTCGCCCTTGCCGCTCTTCGGGTCGCGAAACCTATACAGCACGCCGTCGCTCAGGCTGTTCTCCAGCATCTTGAGCACGGAGTTGTCCTTGATGAGTCCCTCGGCCGTCGTCGGGGTCCGAATCAATCCCTTCAGCGGCGAGTCCGCGTCCTGGTTGAGCCTCTCCAGCAAGAAGGCAGGAAACCGTCGCTTCTGGAGCAGGGACGGCAATTTGGCCTCGGTCGTCGGTAGCAACTCGTAGATCAGACCCTTCGGAAGCGGCTTGGTCGAATTCACCAGAATGAATTGCTCCCGCTGCTCCCGGTCGTCTCCCGCGATGAATCCGGTCACGCAAATCGGAAAGCCGTCGACTCGCGCGTCTCTGATCGCGGCGAGACGTTGCTGGCCGTCGACGATCCAGCCGGGCTTCTCGGCCTCGTCTTGCTTCGGATCGCATGGAATGACTAGCACTCCGTGACGGCTGAACCCGCGCGCGTGCTCCTCCTTCGCCTCGAACCGCACCCGGTCGTCGAACGCGATGACTACGGCATTCGGAATCATTGGGTCTTCGGACTCAACGTAGTTTCGGATCTCCGCGATGTGCGAGAGAACCTCGGGGCGTTGATAGCCGCCGATCCGACTTCCCTCTCCGCGACGGATCCGCGCCACGGCCGCGAAGTCGTGCACCTGTTTTCCGTCGACGGCAAAACTGTACAAAAGGCGATTTTGACCTTGCCGAATTTCGAGCGCCGGTAGCCTCAGTTCACTTGCCAACGACATTTTTCATCCCTCCCGTACAGCTTCGGCGAGCGCTCTCGACCGCTTTGGTTTGCCCGCCAATGGTCTTTGTGCAGACGCAGCCTTGGCCGTTTTCGCTCTGACCTTCTTCTCAGGCGCGGTGGCCTCAGCGGGCGACGGCACCGCTTTCTCATCGTCCAACTTCAGTTCCCGATGCAGCCTTCGATAGAACACGTGGACGTTGTGAAAGCCGCGCCGCCGGTTTCTTTCGGCTCCCCGGAACAAGATGACATGAATGCCGAGGTCCCTACAGATCTCACAGGGGCACTCTTTCCAAGGTTTCGCTTCGAGGACTCGGCGGTTCGATTCGGAGTTGGCCCCCTTGCCTCCGACCAGGTGGTCGTACTCGTCGAGCGCCTCGAGCACGTGCTCGAGTTTCGCGGCGTCGCGGTCGAATTCGTTCAAGAGTCGTAGACACCTGCGCTCGTGCTCGATGGCAGATTTCTGGTCGACCTCGCCCGCAGAGATACTTCTCACCAGTTTGGGATTGGCATCGACCTGCGGCACGCGCACCGCCGTGTACGTCGTGTCCATCGCGTAGTAGTTGTCTTTGTCGTCCTTGAAGGCTTGTCGGAGGGCAGACGTACTGTCAAAGCTCGTCACTCCGTAGCCACGGAACGCACCGACCTGCTCGCAGCGACTGATTCCGAGAAGGTGGAAGGCGACGTCCGGCCGGCGAACCGAGTTCGCCTCCTTCAACACCATCAGGATTTCGGGCGTCTTCAGCGGGACCATGCCCCCCAGCGCGATCCTGCGATAGCCCATCTTCTGCAGGCACTCGACCGAATGTGCGTAGGATCGCGGACTCCAGCCCTGAGCCACTCCAATGGGCGTAAACCTCGATCCGCGACTCGCGTGGACCTTCAAGAAATCCGCAGCGAGCTCGATCGTGATTTCTTGCCGTCGACGCCACTCTGGATTGACCAAATCAAACCCGGGGAGGCTACCGTCTGCCGACGCATCGAACGCCAGAATCACATGATCGACTGAAAATCCGTGGTCAAAACCGAGGTCGTCGTAGAACGAGGCGACCTCCTCGACCGAGTACGGAGGGACTTCCTCTCGGACGTACGAAAATGCTCCGCAGTCGCCCATTGTCTCGAGCTTCGACTTGCCAGGGGTGTCGATGCGGAAAAAGGAGCGCACGCCTTGCCTGAAGAGACGATGGCGCTGAGCGAGCGCAAAGCGGCCGCCGGCTCCGCCCCGGCCTTCCACGATGGCTTTCGACACGAGTACTCCATCGTAAGGGGGGGGTGCGAACACTTCGTGCGCGTAGAGGTCGTCTCGCTGCCGCAGTCGGTGTTCGGAGCGCGTCTCGGTCCGAAAGTCGAAGCTCGGATCTACGAGATCCTGACTATCCGGCAGGAAGAACTTCACGCGGCCGCCCCTTTGCTGTGGAGGTAGCAGCGGACCAAGTAGTTCGAAAGCAGCCGAATGTGTCGCGGTACGTTCTGGACTTCGTCCCAATCAAGCCCAAGCTCTTCCCACGTTCCCGACGTCCAACGACAGTATGGTTCGACGATGCGAAGCTCCCGAGCGAAGCGATCCACGAGCTTCTTGTCGCGAAGATCTACCGACGTCACGACGCGGTCCATCAGCCGGCCCATCGCGCGTATTCCGGCGCCGTGCATGAGTCTGCTCTGCCCTGGCGGCAGACCCCACGCACCCGGGAAGGTCTTCTTCACAGCGGACCAATAGGACACGATGATGGTCCAGATACTCATGAAGTCCGTCTCGCCCGTGGCCATGTTTCGGAACGGAAACAAGCAGCCGGAGGGCGAAGTGAGACTTTCTTGCAGCATCTTCACTACGGACGAATCGGCAATGACTGCGGTCTTCTTGTCCTCGCGCGTCGAAGAGGCTCGATGGAGCAACCGATGGAAGGGCGAATTCTCTTCTTGGGCCAGTCTTTCCGCCAACGCCGCGGGCACGCGGCTTGCCGCGAGGCGCGACGGCAGAGGGGATGAGACCTCGGGCAGAAGCTCCGTGATGAGCCCCCGGGGCAGCGGCCTCGTGTTGTTGACCCGCAGAAATTGGTCGCGCTGCATGTCGACCTCGTCGGCAACGAACGCGTTGACTGGAATCGCCAGGTCCCTGCGCGTGCATCTGGAGAGCGCCAGAGCGCGCTGCTGCCCGTCCACGATCCACGCAGGTTTGGGCGTCGTCATCGGGATTTCAAGAGTTCCCGCCGCGACCAAACCGTCGTTCACCTGCGGGCCTCGACTCCTGACGAATTCGACCCGCGACGACAGCGCCAAGATGATCGAATTGGGAAAAAGAACCTTGGGACCGTTGAGATAGTCGACGATGTCTTCGACGTGGTGCCGGACCTCGGGACGTTGATAGCCAATGAGTTTGCCCGCGTCGTCCCTCGAAATCCTCGAGATGTCGGCGATCGAAAGCAACTCGTCGGCGGTGAGACTGAAGAGGTAGAGTGGATGATCGGTGGTCTGGTCGAGCCGCAAAGCTCGACGGCGAACCACTCGATCAGTCACGAACGACCTCTTTCCACACTTCGGCGAACAAAGTTCCAAATCGCTTCTGCTCACAGGCGCGACCGGAATCCCGCAGCTTCCTCAGGAGTGGGCTGTGTTTGGACTTTGGATTCGTCGAGAGCTCAGCCCGCACGAACGCGCGAACCTCGTCGTCACTCATCGGAGCTCGATCTAGTTTCTTGGTCACAGGCTGTTCCTTTCGCAATTGATCGAAATGACGCCGGAGCGCGGGTGGGTCGAACTCACACGCCCCCCAGGCCCCGAGGGCCTCCTGGAGCACCCGGACGTTCAACGAAGGCATGGCGCCCTTGAGGACGTGCTTCAAGCCTGCGTCGGCAGGAATCAGGTAGCGAGAGAAGCCTCCGGAATCGTCCGCGCCCGCCGATGCGACAAAGAGAAGCTCGGGCGAGCTGAGATTCGCTGCAGCCTCGTTGAGATCGTCCTCCAACGGAGCAAGGTACGTTGGCGCTGCCGCGATGAAGATGGGTGTGCTTGGGTTTCGACGAGCGAGTTCCGCCAATGAGCGGGCTTCGGTCGGCGTTGGACCCTCCCACGCCGCCAGCGACCTCCACCACTCCTTGAGCCCCACGATCGACGAGGGCGCCGAGGACCCAGAAACTACGGAATCCTCATGACCCAAGGCGAACGTCGCAGCGTAGGGTCGAAGCTCGGCCGAGATGGGCACGAGCCCATAACCGGCAGAAACGACCCATGTCGTTGCCTCGATGCCGCAGGCGCGTGCCTTCCGATCGAGTGAGCGAGCGATCGACCAATGGTCGCCTGCGTAGAGAACTCGGGCCGGCACCGAGGGCTCTTTGGAATCCCTCAGTCGAGCAATCCAGGCGCGGGGACGGTCTGATTTGCCCACGACGTCGAGGTTTCGCACAGACAAGTCCGAGGGCGCAGGTCGCGTCTTTCTATTCGTGCACGTCACGACGATGTGGGCTTGGGAACTCATCGCTCCTGTCCGGGATTCATTGGCTGCTAATACAGGCAAATCGAGGTGTCTACCAGAAACTACGAACGGAATGAAAAGCGGTCGGCGCAGTTTCGCGTGAAACCCGCTACTGGCGCACCCATACCGTTTTGGCAAAGGCGCTGTGGTTGTGGATGCTCTCGTGATTGACGGCATGGATCGCACACGATGCCACACGAGAATCGTCGCGAAGCCTCGCCGCTACGTTTCGAACCATGTCCTCGACGAAGACGGGATTGTCGAATGCTTGCATCGTGACATGCCGCTCGTCGGCACGTTTCAGAAGCGGATAGACCGGGGCGGATCCGGATAACTCAGCGAGTTCGATCAGTTCCTCGATCCAGATCAAGTTCGGTTTTCCGTGCTCGTCCTTTCGTCCGCGGACTTCCATCGTGATGTAGCCTCGCTGATTGTGAGCGCCATAGTCACTGATGGCCTTGCTGCACGGGCACAAACTCGTGACCGGAACGCGTACGCCTAAAACGAAATCTTCCTCCGTCGCCTTGGATTCGCCGATGAACCAGCACTCGTAGTCCATGAGCGCACGCGCCGCAGAAACGGGAGCAACACGCTCGACGAAATACGGAAACCGCAACTCGATTCGTGCGCACGGCGCATCGAGTCGATCCTTTAGATTCCTCAATAGGTCGGGCAGGGTGCGCATGGTGATTTCGCCGCGATGAGCCTCGAGCACCTCGATGAACCGACTCATGTGAGTTCCCTTGAACTCGTGCGGAAGCTCCACACTCATAGAGACGTTCGCGATCGTGCTCTGCCGCTCGCGTTTTCTATCGAGCACAACGATCGGACACCTGAGATCCGAGACTCCAACTTGATCGAGAGCGATCCCTCGCACGTCCAAATGATTCTGCACGTCGTCCATTTCAGTCCTCTCCGCGATAGATACAGCCGGAGGTCCGCGTCTCGCGTACGACGACTTGCGAGATGAGCGGCAGCGAGGGCTTCAGGTGCGACCAAAACCATCGAGCGAGGTTTTCGCTCGTTGGGTTGTCGAGGCCGTCGACCTCGTTGAGCAGGTGATGATCAAGCCGGCTTCGAAGTGGCTTGATCGCATCCTTGATCGTCGCGAAGTCGACGACCCAGCCCAATCTCGGATCGATCGGGCCCGCGACATGGATCGTCACACGATAAGAGTGGCCGTGGATCCGGCCGCACGGATGATCCGCCGACACGTGAGGGAGCCGATGGGCTGCTTCGAAGTCGAACTCCTTGAAGATCTCGACGGTGCTCATTGTCGCGGCGATCTCACGGGAGACACGGAACGTCACTTGCGGATTTCGGCCGGCGCGAGGTGGGCGGTCTGTCCCTCCGCTTGCCGCCTTCTGCACATGGGCGCGCCGGAATTAGAAGGGTGGCTCCGAGTCGCCATCCGTTGCGACCGAAGGGGGACGGGGACGTTCGAGGCTCGACACGAGAGGCAGGGGCTTATCGAGCTCGATCTCGGTCTCGACCAGACTCGATAGAGCACAGTCGATCACCCGATTTCGATGGGCGCCTTCGTGCCAGACGGCCATGCGAGCAAGCGCTTCGGCCTCGCGAGCGCGACGCCACGCAGTTGCGGATCCAACCTCCACCGCCTTTCCGGTCAAATCCGTCGCGTAAGCCACGAGGCGCTTGGGGCTGTCTTGCTCGTGTTCGCTCGAGCCGGCGAGCAGGAGCTCTTCGAGCCAGTGTTTCATCACCTTGAGCTCGTCCTCCATCGGCTTGCTCCCGCTCGGTTCGGAGAGAGCCTCCCACGCAGCGTCGTAGGTCTCGCGCGCAAACTTGCACGTCCTCGCAAGAGCACCTTCCCGAGCTGCTTGCTGAGCCTCCAAAGCTCGGGTCTCTGCGTCCAGGGCGCGAGAGTATTCCTCGCCGTCGTTCGGGTGCTCGGCATCGAACGCTTGAATCAAAGGTCGAACGACCAGGGCGATGTTCACGGCCGCGGCGGCGATGCTTTCCGAAAGGCTCATGCCGCGAGAAGACTACAAACGCACTATTCCCCTCAAGCCCAAACGGGGCCTGATGTGACCAAATATGTCACGTTCAGTCTCATGTGATGGGACCGGGCCGAATCCGCTCGTTCATCAAACGTTCATCTCTCCGTCACGCCTCGTTCACGCTCCGCTCGTACGCTCTCCTCAGTTCGCCGCGGGCCGAGCTCGCTGCGCCGAAACACCGAACCTCCGAAACGAGAGAACGATGCGATCCCAAAAGCTCCTCACCGCAACTTTGGCCATGACCCTCGGGTCCACCGCCTACGCAGCCCCCACGGACCTCTCCTTTTCACCCACCACGTCCTCCGGTCACGACCTCAACCACTCTCCGTTTGGTCAGAGCTTTCGCGCTCAGGCCTCCCAAATTCGGGGCGGCATCTACTTGGCCGACGAGACCTCTTTCACCGAGTGGCTCTCGACCGTGTACCCGACCCAGATCGCTCCCGGCTCATACCCATACGCCGTCGCGCCCTCCGTCGTGGTCGAGGTCCAACTCATCGAAGGCGAAGGCCTCGGCGGCGCTGTGCTCGATCGTCGCAATGTCACACTCACTGTGCCCTTCATGGGCTTCGTCGAGGTCGACTACGCCGCGCTCGGAATCAACCTCGCAGTCGGCTCGATGTACACACTCGGCCTCCGCAACCTCACCGCGCCTCCCGCCAACGGCGTCATGGGTTGGGTCGTCCCTGCCGTTTTTGATTTCTCTGTCGTTCAACCCGTGGGCGCCTACCGCGACGGTCGGCCGATCCTCCAGGGCTCCGTGGTCATCGACGATACCGGGATCGGCGACAACGCCTTCCAAGTCATCGACCTCGGCGGATCGACACCTCCGATCGAAACCTGCTCCGCCACCGACGCGGTGATTACGGCGATGGGACGCGACTTCCTCGTCGTCAATGGCGGACTCTCCTTGGCCGACCACGTTTGGTACGCACCTCAGTCAGCCACGGTGTTCCTCGGCGGCGCGAGCGGGTTCGCGACCGGCGAACGGGTGAGTTACTCGGGCGTCCTCGATCCCGTCAGCGGCTGCCATGCCACCAGCATGGGCGTGTCTCCCGCGCCCGCTCCGATCGTGCAGCCTCCTCCGCCGGCCTGCGTTCGTCCGGCCCGCGCCCGCCACGCCGAAGGTGCGGGCCGCATTCATCGCCTCGGAAATGGGTTCTTCATGGTCGGCAAAAAGAAGATCGCCTTCTTGGCTTGCACGGAGCTCGAGACCGCCCTGGCCGTGGGTCAGCGGATCGAATGGGAGGGTTACCAAGTCTCCGGCGTCTCATACGCGACCGCCGTTCGCCTCGACTGAGATCGCTCGACCAAAGGCGCCTCGTTGGATAACTTGCCTTCCGTGCACCCCTCATTGCGAGGAAAGCTGATCATCGCTTTTCTCCCCGTAGCGGTGCTCGCATCCGCGGCCGTGCTCTTGTTGATCGGCCGCATGTCTTCCGTCCATCAGATCGCCGTCGGCAAGCGCGCCCAAGAGATCGCCGAGCTCCGAATTCTCTACGAGATGAGAACGCTCGCCTCCGAGCTCCGATTCACTAGGTCCGCCACGGTGTCGCGCCCCGGGCTCGGTGCCGATCTCCGGTCGCACTTGGCGGCCTTTCGCGCGCTCCATGGGGAACAGCACCCCCAGGAGACCATCAGCTTCCGGCGACTCTCCGAGAGCTTTCAAGACGGGGCTCTCTTCGATCCTACCCATCGCGAGCCCGTCTCGACAGAGCTCGCACGGTTGATCGAGGTCGAGCTCTTCGAGCTGGCCGCTGCGGAGGAAGCCACCGCGCGTGAAATGGCCTCGAGCCGCCGAACGGCGGGGTGGCTAGCGGCGCTCACCGTTTTTCTCAGCCTCATGACCACCCTGGCGATCAGCGTCACCATCACCCGACCTCTCTCGGAGATCTTGGCAGTCGCCGAGCGGGTCACGCGCGGCCGAATCGACGAGCGAGTCGTGCCGCGGACCCACGACGAAATAGGTCAGCTCGGCGAACGGATGAACGAGATGCTCGATCGACTCGCCGGGACGATCGAGGCTCGCCGGCACTTCATCGCCGACGCGTCCCACGAGCTGCGGACGCCGCTCACGATCGTTCGGGGAGAGGCGGAGGTTTCGCTGCGCAGCAAGGAGCCCACTCTCGATGAGTTTCGGGAGAGTCTCTCGGTCGTGCTGTCGGCTGCCAAGGATATGGAGGTGATCGTCGAAGACCTCCTCCTGCTCGCGCGAGCCGAGTCTGGAAATCTGCGAGTGGAGCTTACGACGCTGGACTTGGTCACTTTGACCGAGGAGGTGATTGCGACCTTCAAGACGGTGGCCGCAGGCCGGGGGACGACGATCGAGCTCGAGGCGCAGCCAACCACGGTCCTCGGCGACGCTTCGAGGCTGCGACAAGTGCTTCGAATTCTCATGGACAACGCGGTGAAGTACTCCCCGCGGGGCTCGAGAGTCTTGGTGCGCATCGAGCCCGCGCCGGGCGGAGGCACGATCGTCGTGAAGGATTGGGGTCGAGGGATCGCAAAGGAGGCTCTTCCGTATGTGTTCGAGCGATTTTTCCGAGCGAGTCGAGCTGGGGCCGGCACCGAACCGGGCGGCTCGGGACTCGGCCTACCTATCGCAAAAGCCATCGTGGACGCCCACCGCGGGCGAATCTCCGTGGAGAGTCGGCCCGGCGAAGGGACCACGGTGAAAATCGACCTCGCGCAGTCCGAGGCGGAGCGGAGCTTTCGAGGCATCGACCCGTCGAAGGAGTCATGACGTGAAACGAATACTGCTCGTGGAAGATGATCCGCGGGTCGCGCGATTCATCACGAAGGGCCTGACGGCCGAAGGGTACCGGGTCGACGCGGTCGAAAATGGCGCCGCCGCGCTCGAGAAAGCGACGTCCGAAGTCTACGACGTCTTCCTCTTCGACTTCATGCTCCCCGACAAGTCGGGGCTCGAGGTCTGCATCGAGCTGCGTGAGCAAGGCATTCGGACTCCGCTTTTGCTGGTGACGGCTCGGGACGCGGTCTCCGACCGAGTCGCCGGGCTTCGGGCCGGCGCGGACGACTACTTGACCAAGCCGTTCGCGTTCGAGGAGTTGCTCGCGCGAATCGAAGCGCTGGTGCGGCGGTCGAGCGGAGCGGACCCATCGAGAGCCATTCGCGTGGAGGACCTCGAGCTCGACCCGAGGAGTCACGAGGTGAGAAGGGGCGAGCGACGGATCGAGCTGACGAGCACCGAATTTTCGTTGCTCGAGTACTTGATGCGAAATCAGGGTCGAGTGTTGTCCCGAGTCCTGATCGAGGAGCAGGTCTGGGGCCACCGCGCCGACAACGCGACCAACGTCGTGGATGTGTATATCGGGCGCCTCCGGAAGAAGATCGACGAGGGTGCAGCTCAGCCGTTGATTCACACGGTCCGCGGAGTGGGTTACGTCGTCAAGGCTGGGTGACTCCAGTCCAGACCGGCCTTTGAGAGGCAAGGGAAGGAGTCCGAGCTCCGAATTGGCCGTCGGATTGGCCGGATTGGATTGGAGAGTGCGCTTCCGCCTTGAGTCTAACCCAACCCTAACCCAACCCTAACCCAACCCTAACCTAACGCACGGGCGTAATGACCAGTGCTCTGCCGCTGGCGTCTGCGATTCTCAGGATGTCATCGGGGTCGGAGGTGAGAATTTCGTCTCCCGTGGCAGCGATCTCGACGATCGACGCGTCGACGACATCGGTGCATCCCGAGAGACGGAGCAATCGACCGACTTCCCTTGCCCTCCGTTGCGTGAGCTCGACTTCTTCGACGCCCCGAAGCAGCTTCGCCGTGTGGGCTTGTCGCGCTCCGTCGCGCCACACCTGTGCGACGACCGGCGTCGTTGTTTTGACGGAGTCACCCGAGCTCGCAGCATTCATGAGAAACGCCCGAACGATTCGATTCCCCCGTTCGTACGCGATCAGAGCGCCCGCATCCAGGATCAAGCTCATCGCTTCCTCCGCCGACTGACCTGTGATTCCTTTCGTGTCTTCTCGACGAGCTCCTGAACTTGATCCGGCGAGATTTTTCCTCGTGCGGCGGTGTCCTCCGCAAGGGTCTCGAGGAGAAGCCGCTGTCGTGCGCGGGATCGAGCAGCTTCTGAGAGCCAAGTCGAAACGCTGAGTCCTTCATCCTCGGCGGCTCGACGGACGACCTCTACGAGCGACGACTCCATCGAAATCGAGAGTTTCTGCGCGACCATCGCGCTCATGCTACCGCCATGCTACTCGAGTAGCAACGGATCGGAACCTCAGGGGTCCGACGGTGTCCGACGGTTCCACCGACCGTGGGGCTCGGCCAGGGGCACGCGTGCGCCATCGCTGGTGAGTTGCAGGAAGTGTATTGTTGGGGAGACAACAACGACGGGGAGCTCGGCATCGGTGTGCTCGGTAGACGGCCGACCCCGGGTGCGACTGGGCTCACCGGCGCCGCTGAGCTCGGCCTAGGCGCCGATCACACGTGCGTCCGTCGCGCGGATGGGAGAGTCCACTAGACCCACCCCACGCCATCGCCGTCGCCGCAGGTGAGGTCCACACGTGCGTCGTCCATCGCTCCGGCCGAGTCTCATGCTTCGGGCGCGACTCCATGGGTCAGCTCGGGCTTGGGACCGCGATCGTGGTCGAGGACCCACAGACCGTCCTCGGACTCTGATCCGTCGAACTCATGCGAAGCTACTCATGATCCGATTCTCGCTGGTCTCTATCGCCGGCAGCTCGCTGAAAAAGTCGACTTCTCGGAACGCTGCGCTGTGCTCGATCGTCATGGATCAGCAAATTCAAGGGCGTACCGGGTGAATCGGGCACGGGCACGGGCACGGGCACGGGCACGGGCACGGCATGAGTTTCGGAGCCTTTTTCAGCGACCTGATGGTCAGGGAGCCAGGACTGCCTCGAGGTAGAGCCCCGCGCTTCCTGTGGAAGTGAGTTGGCCTCTGAACCGCCGTGCAACTCCCGTGAGCGGGCGGCAGACCAAGTCGCAGTCTGTGCCTTGGCAGCCGACCTCCATGGCGCAGGGACCTGGGAGCAGGCGTAGGCCTGGCACGACATCCACGGAGGCGCGACACGTGGCTTGGCAAGCAGCGGCCGACGACGAGCAGACGAGGTCGACCGAGATGGTGGCGGTGCCCACCACGTCAACGACGTGACCCGAGAGCTCGGGGGCTCGGGCCAGCGCCTCCAGAGCCGTCAGGGTGAGCTCAGGCGGCCTTCCACAGGTCGGTCCGGCGTCGAAGGTGCCTACGTCGAGATCGTCGAGCTGCTCGCGGTCTGGGTGCTCGAGACCATCTGCGTCGAGCTCGCCTCCATCCGGCCCGTCGGCTTGCGAGTCTCCCGCGTCGGACGCGTCGGACGCGTCGATCGGTCGTGCGTCGCCGACCACCACGTTGCCATCGAGTCGATCGAGCGGGGACGGGTCGTCTGGGCAGCCTGTGCTCAAGAGGAGCGCCACGAGCGCAGGGGCTAGCAGAGTCCTCATCGAGTCCGAAGACGGTAATCCAAAAATGGCAATTCGCGATGGGAGACGTGCGAGGGGTTGAGAGGTGGAGAAGGCAGCGGGTTGAGAGGTGGAGAAGGCAGCCGCAGGCAAGATGCCCCGGAGATGGTCTCAGGGCAACCTATTCGAAGGTCGCGCCGGCGGTGACGGCCAGGATGTGCACCATTCCGGAGGCGTATTTTCCGTCGACGAAGTTCACCGAGTCGTTGGCTTCCCGCTCGCCGAGCAGGAGCGCCATGTAGGACAGGTCGACGTTGGCCGGCCCGAACTTGGCGCCTGCACCGAGCGTCCCGATCAGTCGGTTGTTGTCAGGCAGCGTCGGGTCGATCGTCGTGTCCGGCACCGGGGTCACGTCGTAGGCGAGCCCGATGCGCGCGGCGTAGTTCTCGAGGAATCGGTATTCTCCGCCGAGCCGCAAGGTCGGAACGGCGGTCCAATCGCGGGGCGCGCCGCTCGACTTCTGAGGAAGGCCCTTCAGGAAGTCGATGCGAAGCTCGTCGTAGGACTGCCAGAGCGTCAGGGTCGCGCCGAGCTCGACCGTGAAGTCCTTGTCGTCCCAGGCCGCTCCGAACGAAAACGCGTGCGGGAGCGTGAGCTCCGCCTCGACGTCGCCGTCCGGGAACTTCGTCTGCACCGTGAGCGGAACCGTCTCGGGAAGCTCGAAGTCTGCCGTTCCGGTGAAGCCGAGGCCCACGCCGGAGCGGAAGGTCAGTCCGAACTTCAGCTTCTGGTCGAGCAGAGCGACCTGGACGCCGGCGTTGGCGCCGACGCCGAAGGCCGATCCGGCCAGCTCCACCGTGCCTTCCTGGCCGTCGTACATGGCCGCGGGGAAGAGCACCTCGAGGTTGTCGCTCGCGCCAAGGGTTCGCTTCAAATACACGGTGGCCGGGACGAGCGACACGCTGACCGCTACCTGCACCGCGTCGGACAGCTTGAGAGCGATCGCCGGAGTGAAGAAGAAGGTCCGAAGCTCGAGCTCGTGGAGCACCGTGCGCCCCACGAAATCCGGGATGTTGTTGGGATCGTTGTCGTTGTCCCACGTGATGCCGAGCCCGTAGGGCGCGTAGAAGCCAAAACCGACGAACGCCTTGTCCGAGAGCGCTCTGGCCAGATATGCGTTCGGAACGGGACGAAAGGACTGGTTGATCGACTGCTCGACCGAGTCTCCGGCGCCCTCTGGCCGCGTGGAAGGCAGGCCGGCGCCCACGTAGGTGCCGGCCGGCCGGATCAACGTGATGCCAGCTTGGATGTTCGTCCCTTTGATGTTGGCCAACCCTGCTGGGTTGTAGAACACCGCGGAAGCGTCATCGATCGTCGCGAACACCGCGCCGCCGCGCGCGGTGGCGGCGGCGTTGTGCTCGTTGATTTGGAAGCCAGCGCCGAGCGCCGTTCCTGGAACAAGGGCGGCCAGCGCACCCGCGCCGAGCCTCGTGAGGGTCTTCTTCAATTTCATGACGTCCCTCCGCTCAGAGTGAGCTGCAGTCCAACACGTTCGGGATGGCGAGGTCGCCCTTCACCCGTGGCCCGATCGAGCCGTCCACGAGGAAGTCGGCAGCCTGCTCCTGCGCGCCGAGGCTGTGGCAGAGCCCAAACTCGAGATCGAGCAGAGACCCACCACAAGACGGATCGAGCAAGAAGCCGTGGCAGTCGGTCGCCGTGGTTCCCGTGAAGTCGTAGGTCTGGAAGTGCGAGGTCCGGCTGTTGTCGGTCGGATCGAACCCGTAAGCTCGGCCGAGCGCCAACGTCGTGAAGTTCGCCACCACTCCGTCAGGCTTCGTCATCTGGACCAGCACCTTGTCCGCACCAAGCGCAGGATTCGCGCCTCGATCGAGGACGGCGACGCTGTTCGCCAGCGGATCGCCCGGATCGAGCACCCACTGGGCGCTCAGCATGAATTGCCGGAACCCAGGCGTGTCTTGGCAGCCCGCGCCGAGATTCGCGGCGTCCTTGGGAATGCAGATCCCCGCGGCCACGAGCGGCGTGTAGAAGAGCGGCACCGAGTATCGAGACGGGAGCGCGAAGCCCATGCGAGCCAGCGATCCGCCGCCGACGTTCACCACCACGCCCGAAAGCTCGGGCGCGTAGGCGGCCAGGTTGCCGCCAGCGATGCCGCCGAGCGACTGACCCGTGTAGCCGATCTTGTCACCCAGGAACTCGAGCACACCGCCAGCCGCGGCTTCCGCCTTGATCGTGTTGATCAGCGTGAGCTGGTCGATCGTGAACTGCCGGAAGTTGTCGCGAGACGCGAACAAGTTCAGCGACAGGAAGCCCGACCCCGACGGGTCGCGCTGACCATCACAGCCACCCGTGCAACCCTGCGGGTTCGCAGGATCGTACGTGGGCGGGCAGGCGACGGCTTCTGGATCGATCTCCGGGCACGGAACCAAGTTCCCGCCAACGATCTTGAGAAGGTCGCCCGTCCGAGCGCCGTGATCCGGAGCGTCGATGGCCACCGTGGCCATGCCCCGCGACGCGAAGCTATTGGCCACGACCAACATCTGCTCTTTGTACTGACCCAGGCCGTGCTGGAAGATCGCGACCGGAACGTTGCCGTCGGTCGTCGTCGCCGTTCCCGCAGGGAGCGCGACCATCACAGGGATCACTTCGAACTTGGGGCTCTGGAAACGAGCAGGATCGAAGGCTCCGATCGGCATCGCGGGGTTCTGGTTCGCAAAGTTGCCCCGACGCAGCCGATAGCTGGTCATGCCGTAGACTCGGACTTGTCCGATCCGGCCGGCGAGGAGGTTCATGGCGGCCCCACACAGCGGGTGCGCGGTCGCGTTGGCGAGCGTGCAGCTGGCTGGAGTGATGCCCGTGAACGCACCCGACTGGCACAGCGGCAAGCAGAAGCGGGTTGGGATTCCGATGAGGTTGGCGATGTTCGACAGGCCCGTGATCACCGTGCCGGTGTCGAAGAACCGAGGCGGAGCCATGCCGGTCTGCTCGCGAGCCGCCCGGAGCTGATCCCAGAGCGGGATCGCTTGCCGAGCGATGTCGGTCGCGCCGGTCACGCTCTGCGTCTTGTAGTTCCAGGCCATGATCACGTTGGCGCGCATGATGCCTTGAGCTTCCAAAGCCTTGAAAGCCTCGACCCAACGCATGTGCTGGAGGCGTCCCTCGATCAGGTTGCCGGTGCCGAGGAGCTCCTCTTCAGTCGCGAGCGCACCCTTGGTGGGCACGGTGGAGCACTGGAGGACGGACGCGACCGGAATCGTTTGTCCACCAAGGGTCACCATGGCGGCGGTGTTGAACGCTCCGGCCTCGACGAACGCATCGTCCGACTTCAACAGCGAGTAGGTCGTGGGCGCAGTGACAGGACGCATGTCAGCGTCGAGGACGCCGGCGAGGATCGCCACCACAAAGTTGGTGTTCTGTTTCAGCGGGCGCGACGGGATCATCACGATCGACGCCGGCGCCGTGGCGCTCTTCGAAGACGTCACCACGATGAGTGGCACCGGAGACCCGATCGCCATCCCGTTCGAATCGACCTCGTACATGACCACTTTGTCCTCGAGGGACGCCGCGTTGATGTCGCGTGTCGCGGTGACGGACATGCCGGCGGTGTTCGAGAAGCCATTGAGCGTGTTGAGCCCGGTCTTGAGAGCCACCGACGACGCTGAGTCGCAGCCGGGCGGATCGTTGGTGCCGGTGCAGGGATTGATCGGGAGCGTGACTTTGAGGTCGGCTCCGCCGCTCGCGGAGACGGTCGGCGTCGTGAGGAGCTGTACGTTCGGGAACGGGACCTTGCTCGCGAGCGGATCGAACTCGATCTGCGTGAGCACGTCCTCGGTGTTCCAGAAGGTGCCGAAGACGAGGTTCTCACGCTTGACTACGCCAGCGTCGACCATGGGCTGAATGAACGCGTTGAAATAACCGAACAGGCCTGCGAGATCGCGGCCTTTTGCGGTGACTGCAGCGGCGAACTCGGCCTTCTCGGTGTCGCTGAGGTCCGCGATCGTCTTGTCCGGGTAGAGCGCGTCCAAGACGGCGCTCTGAACGTTGCTGCGCAACAGCGCGCTCGGGATATCGCCCTCGTCGGTCACGGGGCGTTCGCTGGCCGGGACGTTCATGAGCGAGAACAGCGCGGACGGGGCGATCACCGATCCATCGGCCGCTTTCAGCCCTGCGTCAGCCGAGCTCTCGACGAGCACGACATACTTGCTCTTCGGATCGAGGGGCTTGGCGGTGTCCGTTGCCATGTCCCAGGGCCGAACGATCAGGTTGATGCCAGCAGGCACTTGGGCGTCGGTGTAGCGGCGTTCCGGGTTGCTGCCGTTCTTGCCTTCCTTGCAGGAAGGGTTCGGAGCGGGTCGGTCCACGCGCTCGACCTTGAAAGCCACGGGCTCTGGAGCTGCGCCGAGCTTCAAGAACTTGATGCCGGCGGCCGCCGTGTCCACGTCGACCTCTCCTGAAAAGTACAGGGTGACCGGCGTGGTGACGCCCCAGCCTGACGCGAAGGCCGCGCATTGCTTGGTCGATGGGAGCTCACACTCCGCGGGCGTGACCTTCAAGCCCCCTTCGGGCTTCTCGGCCAGCGCTGTTGGGTTGGGAATGAGCTGAAGAACGGGGATGGGGTTTGTCGGATCGAACTGAGCCTCGACGAAATCACCGGGCTCGATGGGATCCTCGGTCGTGATTTCGCGCGCGCAGCTCGCGAGTCCTCCGGCCACAAGTGTTGCCGCAAGGTACCTCGAGCTCGCACGATCTCGCTTCGCGAAGGAACGGCGCATGCCTTAGACCTCCTGGGTGCCTGCACGACATGCGCAGGGCTCACCCGGGGGGCGGACTAGCACGAAGACTGACTTCTGCACAGTTTTCTTTCAGACGCCCTGCCAAAACTTCCCGTCCGGTAACCCGCACGGATTCGATGCTTGCGAAGCTTCCCCCGCTTTTGCTTGGCTCTACCCGTGACGAGAGGTGAGCGCGCCCACGAGTTTTTTCTCCAGATGCAGGGGAGATTCACTGACGCGCTCGCGGCGATCGACGGGCGCGCTTCGTTCTCGACAGAGGAGTGGACCCGCCCAGAAGGCGGCGGCGGCCGATCCATGGTCCTCGCAAACGGCGCGCACATCGAGAAAGGCGCCGTCCACGTCTCTCGTGTGCACGGGACGATGTCGGAAGCGTTCTCCAAGGAGCTCCCAGGGGAAGGGCGCGGTTTTTTCGCGACGGGCGTCAGCCTGATCATTCACCCACGCAACCCTCACGCGCCGACGGTGCACGCGAACTATCGCTATCTGGAGAAAGGTGAGGGCGCCGATCGCAACGCGTGGTTCGGCGGCGGCGCGGACCTCACTCCCTACGTGCTGTACGACGAGGACGCGATCCACTTCCACACGACTCTTCGAGATGCCTGCGCGAAGCATCCCCTCGTCGATTACCGAGAGCTGAAGAAGGCCTGCGACGCGTATTTCCGCCTCCCGCACCGCAACGAGGCGCGAGGGATCGGCGGGATCTTCTTCGATTACTACGGATCGAACGATTCAGCGAAGGGCACGCGCCTCGAGCTCGACGCCGTCGAGGCCTTCGTGAAAGACGTCGCGCCTGCTTTTCTCGACGCGTACGGCCCCATCCTCGATCGCCGAAAGCAGACCCCGTTCAGCGACGCAGAGAAGGTGTGGCAGCTCCATCGCCGCGGGCGCTACGTCGAGTTCAATCTGGTCTATGATCGCGGCACTATCTTCGGGCTCAAGACCGGCGGCCGCATCGAATCGATCCTCGCGAGCTTACCGCCGGAAGTGCGGTTCACGTACGGACACGGCCCGACCACGCCGGAGGAACATCGGCTCGTCGAGGTATTGGTCACACCGAGAGACTGGATCTGATTGGACGAGGAGGTCTTCAGATCGGTCAACTCGATGGCGAGCTCCTCGATCATCGCGTTGATCGGGCTCGCGCTGTCCTCGCGTTGGATCTTGCTCGTCGTCGGCGCGCCCATCGTCGGGTGGATGCTGAAGAAGAAGCGGATCGTGGCGCTGGTTGCCATCGTCCTTGGGACCGCGAGCTCGGAGGCGATGAGCTCCCATGTCATCAAACCTCTGGTCGATCGAGAGCGTCCCTGTCGGTCGCTCCAAAGCGTGACGGTGCCGGCGGGTTGCGGGCCTGGGCGGAGCTTCCCGTCGAGCCACGCGGCCTCGGGGTTCGGGCTGGCCACCGCGACCGCGATCTTCGTTCCGAAGTCGGCCGTCGTGCTCCTGCCCTTGGCGGCCATGGTCGCGGGCTCACGCGTGTTGTTGGGCGTTCATTTTCCGAGCGATGTGCTGGGCGGATCGCTCGTGGGTGCGATCATCGGGTTGGGTTTCGCAGCGATCGGGCGTCGAATCGAGGCCCGCAAGAAGCCTTCGAAACAAGACGAGCCCGCTTCCTTGGCGCTCTAAAGCTTCCAATCGTCATCGGGGGTCGTGCCTTTCGTCGACCACCCGACGAGCTCCGCGCGTGCGGTGACTTTGTCGTTGGCAACGGTGAACGCGAGCGGCGCGCGATGGACATCGTTCGACAAGAAGAGGTCGATCTCGATCCAGGGCCGCTTGGTGTTGTCGAAGTCCGGGTGGGCCACGCGATCGAAGCGGAGCTTCACGTGAACGGCGTCCTTCTTCCCTGCGGGCGTGTCGATGCGCTCGACGCCGAGGATGTTGCCTTCCATCCGCCAGAGCCTCCGATCGCCTACGACCTCTTGGCAGACCTTCGTGTTCGGAGGGAGCTCGATGGAGCGGGCGTAGTAGAGCAGGCCTAGCACGTCGAACAGAGCGCCGTCCCGTTGCCCGTAGTCGCGAGTTCCTTCGGCCTTGCCCGCTTGGAACTTGATCTTCGCGCTGCGTCGATCGGCGGAGAGGCTCACCTGCTCAGCCCGAGGCTCGCTGCCGTAGATCGACTCCGTGCGTATTCCGAGGGGCTCGAGGGACCGAGCGTCTATGAGCGAGAGGTATCGCCCTTCGAACTTTTGGATGCTGGCCGTGAACATCGTGGTGCGGGCTCGACCAAACAGCGGAAGGACTTGTCGTCCGTCGGTCGCGCGCGGAGCGCCGACCTTGATGTCCATGCGTCCGACGAAGAGGCCGGCCGCATGAAAATCGAACGACATCTCCTCGCCCGGACCGAAAGCCATGGGTCCGTTGCGCTTCGGGAGCGCCAAGCCCTGACAGAGATCGGTGCGCGCGGCGATCGCGGGCTTCGTGGTCACGCGGGCCAGCGCCACGGTCGTACGCTTCGGAGCTCGCACGACCGGAGACGAGCCTGGGGGGCTGGCAGCGGTCGAAACCACAGCCAAAAGAACGGCCAGCGCACGTGGGAACCAGGTGATCGGGCCGGGTTCGGTGCGGTTCGCTGTTCGAAGATCGCTCACACTTCTAGAGACTCCATCCAACCCGAGTATATTTCACTTCGAGTGCCCAACCTCCGCGCCCTCTGTGCGACTGCGCTCACGCTGATGACGCTGCCTGCTTTCGCCAAGCCGGAGCCAGTGTCTCCCACCGTGTTCGGTGAGGTCTATCGCGCGAACAAGAGCGCGCTGTTGGTTGCGCGGCCGAACGGTAGCGAGAGCCCTGCCACCACCGGATTCTTGTTGGGTGCGGAGGGCGAGCTCCTGATTGGAGCCAAAGCTCGACCGGCCGCGGAGTTCGCCGTCGTGGTGGACGGCGAGCTCTCGCTGAGCGCGCGACTCTTGGACCACGACGAGGATCTCGGGCTCGCGGTCGCCAAGCTCGTGGGGATCGACGCGCGCTCCCTCCCGCGCCTCCCGCTTCGAGCGGCCAAGAAACAGGGCCTTTCGCTTCAGACGTGGGCCGTCGTGATGACCCATTCGGCGTCGGGCGCATCCGAGCCGTTTGCGGGGATCGTGGAGTCGGAGCCTGCCATTCGCGGGCGACGGGCCTGGAGGAAGCGGAGCCTCTTGATCTCGCAGGTCGCAGCTCCTGGGCGCCCAGGGAGCCCAGTGCTCTCTTCCAAAGGGGAGCTCGTCGGGGTGGTGGTCGGCGCGGGAAGTCGCCGCGTGGAGGTCGTCGCGTTGCCGTCGCTCCTCCCGTTCCTTCGGGCCGCGGTGCTCGGACCTTGAATTCGAACGAGCGCCGAGCCCTCGCTCGAGAGTGCCAGATCGCGGCTTTCGGGATCGTTGGAGCTCTAACTATTTTCAAACACCTCGGCGCGGTGATCCCGTTGATGGCGGAGCACGCCGCGACGCTCGCCGCGGCTTTGCAGCTCTATGGACCGCTGTGGTGGTCGGATCGGAAGGGCCTCACTCGCGCGGACCTCGGGCTGTTCTGGCCCAAGCGCGGAGACTTGAAGTTGTTCGCTTTGTTCTCGATCCTGACCGTCGTGCCCTTCGCGATCGGCCACCATTTTTGGCAGACGATCGTCATGCACCGCTCGTTCGCGCCGCGATTTCCGCCTGGTTTGGCGATGGAAGTTGCCATTCAAACGCTGGCCGTGGCGCTGCCGGAGGAGCTCTTCTTTCGCGGCTACCTCCAAGCTCGACTCGAGAAGTTGTGGCCTGCGACCAAGAGGTTGCTGGGCGTTCCCTTCGGTCGAGCCGCGCTCGTTACGTGCGCGGTGTTCGCGCTCGTTCATTTCATGGGTGAGTACCGGCCCGATCGGCTCGGGCCGTTCTTTCCTGCGATCGCGTTCGCGTGGCTACGCACGAAGACCGGCGGGATCTCGGCCTCGGTGGGCTATCACGCCTTCTGCAACCTGCTCTCGTTCGCTGCGTTCGCGAGTTACGCGCGCTACTGAGCTCCGAAGAGCTCCACGAGGCACCAGGTCGCGGGCCCGAGGCGGGGCGCGACGGTTTGCGCGTCGCTCGTAACCGGCATCGCTGCTTCACGCCGGGCCACGCCGATCCCTAGGTCCCGAGCCTCACGCAGGAGCACGTTGCGACGATGGCTCGGGCTGTCCATGAGGTTGGTGTGGGCCTCCGCGAGCGTCCTCGCCACCGCGACATTTTCCGCGACCTTGCCGCGATATCCGGCGGCCGCGGCGCGAGCTTCGGGTCCCTGCCCTTCTTTGAGAACGTGCGCGGCGATCAGCGTCTCGCAGACGCGCTGGGCGTGGGCATCGGCGGCTCTTCGAAGCAGAGCGGCTTCGGCCAGCGGTCGCCGGCCCATGGCCTTGCGCACGCGATCGATCTCGGTCTTGACGAGCCCCCTGCCCTCCTCCACGCGAACGGCGATCGGAGGAGGTCGTTTGGTCTCGTCGGGCGGAGGGGCGTTGTAGCCGAGAGACCAGAGCGCGGCGACCTCCGGACCTCGCGGCCCGTCGACGAGCACCTCCAAGGTGTATTTTCCGCTGCCGCTCTGAAAGGCGATGGGGATCTCGACGGTGCGTTGGTCCACCCGAACCTCGAGATCTTCGACCTCACCGCTCGGCACCGTCATGTACGCGCGGACGGGTGAGGTCGTGAGGAGGACACCGCGCACGGTGAGCTCGCGGGCGCGTGTGGATTTCGGCATCGGGCCGAGCTCCACCAAACGGCGAACGAAAACACCGACGCAGACGTTGCGTCCGTCGCTGCTGCCGGTCACGCCGACCCCGAAGTGTGTAAAACCGCGCTGAACGACGCGCGTTCGCACGAAAGCCCGAAGCTCCGAGGCGAGCTCGTCCGGGTCGGTCCCGATCGCCGCAAACGGCAACAGCTGCGCGTCCAGCGACCCCTGTTTCATCACGCTCTTGCGCAGGGAGGCCAACTCGGGCGAACCGTCGCCCAGCAATTCTTGCGCGTGCTCCAGCGCGGCGCGGTTCAGCGCTTCGTCGATGGTCAGCGGCGCCGCTAATGCCGCGATTTCCCTTTGCAGACGATCGCCCTCCGTCTGCGCGAGCACCGAGCCGGTCGCCAAGAATGCGCTCCAGAAAACAGTCGGTTTCACCCAGCTCACTCGATCACCCTGAAGAACCTAGGCCGTGACGCACAGAGGGCACAGAGCAGGAACGCAGAGAACACAGAGGATTCTTGGAGAAAAGTCCTTCGTGGCCTCGTGCACCCCTCGCGACCCATTGACTCCTGACCCAATTCACTCCCGACCCATTGACTCCGGACCAATTGAAACCATTTTGGTCCTCGATCGTTTCTTGTTGGGAGCCCGATGGAGCAACTAGAGAAAATCCCCGACTACCGTCACCTTGGGTTCTCCGCCGCCTTTCGTCCGATGCGCGTTCCCTACCCGTCAGACGTTGAACAATCGACGCAGATGAGCAGCGCGCTTCGTACCACAGCCCGAGGGTGGTCTTTGCAAGTATATGAAACATCGAGTGGCGTTTCGAACGCACGGTTTGGATCGATTCCTGCTTGAGTATTAGGCTCGACGTCAAGGTCGGTTGTTAGGAGGAGGTTTCCATGTTCGGTTTCAATAGACGCCCGTCGAAGCGGGAGATGCAGACCGAGTTCGAGCAGCTCGCGCTCGAGCACATGGACGCGTTGTACGCGAGCGCTCTGAGGCTCACGCGCAGCCCGAAGGACGCCGAAGACCTCGTTCAGGACACGTACCTGAAGGCGTTTCGTTTCTTCGACAGCTTCGAGCCCGGCACCAACATGAAGGCGTGGCTGTTCAAGATCCAGACGAACACCTTCATCAACAAATACCGTCGGCGAGTCAAAGAACGAGAAGTAGCGGACACGCCAGCGGAGGACGTGATGCTCGACCGCTTCGTGTCGTCGGAGCATGTTCGCGCGCTGCGGGACCCGGAGATGGACTTCTTCTCGAAGCTCCTGTCGGACGAGGTCGTCGAGGCTCTCGACCAAGTCCCGGTGGATTTCCGCATGGTCGTGATCTTGGCTGACATCCAGGACTTTTCGTACAAGGAGATCGCGGAGATCATCGGCTGCCCGGTGGGGACGGTCATGAGCCGTCTGTTCCGAGGCCGACGGATCCTGCAGAAGCATTTGTACGAGTACGCGCAGCGGGAGGGCATCATCTCGGCTGTGAGCGACGCTGAGGAGCCCATCGACCTCGAGGAGTTCCGCCGCCGGAAAAAGGCGAAAGCGGGCTGACCCGACCTTCAGACTTGCATTCTTGCACGACGTCTCTAGACTCGACACGCGGTTGGAAGAGGCCGGCCTTCCCGCGGGTTAGCTACAGGACCGATGGACTGTCGAGAAGCTTCACGACTCGCCCAGCTCCGTCTCGACGACGAAATCGACTCGGCTGAGTCTTCCCATTTTGAACGGCACCTCGTGGCGTGCCCAGAGTGTCGCCAGGCTCTCGAGAGTGAAGCGCGTATTCATCGAGGACTTCGCGAGTGCGTGCGGGGTTGTGCCGACGAAGCAGCTCCGGAGCGACTGCGGCACAAGGTGATCGCGCGGACGGCGTCGCACCGGCGCGACGTGTTTGCGCAAGGACGTTGGATCGCTGCAGGTCTGGCGGCGTTGATTTTGGCCGGCCTGTCGGCGGGGACATCGTCGGAAGCGACGTCGCTGATCGACGAGAGCGTGGCGAGGCACACCAGCAACCATCCGCCCGAGATCCGCGCCAACAAGCTCGCGGAGTCTCAGGCGCGCGAGGCCAAGGTGCGGCGATTCTTGAGCGAGAACCTTCGCTATACGGTCAGTGTGCCGAACCTCGAGCGGGACAATTCGGTCAAGTTGATCGGCGCGCGTCTCTCCAACCTGAAGGACCGTGACGCGGCCATCGTGATGTACGATCGAAGGGGCGCGCGGGTGTCGCTGATCGCCGTGCCTGCGACGGACTTCGGCAGCCCCGAGGGCTTCGAGCGCAGGCAAGTTGGCCCGCGCGAGATGCTCGTGGGCCAGCGCCGTGGATACAACGTCGTTTCTTGGCGCGAGGGTCGGCTGGTGTACTCCTTGGTGTCGGACGTCGACTCCGGAGAGCTCGTCCGCCTCGCCTCGATGGCCCGTTGAGGCACTTCGGGCAGCGGCTATCGAAGCCGAGGCCTTCGTTGACATGACGACCCTCGCCTCATAGCGTCCCCGTCTCACATGGCCGCGACGGTGCTGATCATTGACCAAGACGAGGAGTTTGCCTCCCAGCTCGAAGAGGTGCTTCAGGGCGTAGGGCTCGAGGTCAGCCTCACGAACGATGGCAAGAAGGGCATGGACCTCGCCATGGCCACGCCTCCTGCCGCGATCATCCTCTGTGTGGAGCTCCAGAAGATGTCCGGGTATTCGGTCTGCGCGAAAATCAAGAAGGACAACGCGCTCAAGGCCGTACCCGTGATCATCACGAGCAGCGAGGCGACTCCGGAGGTTTTCGAGCAGCACAAGAAGCTGAAGTCTCGCGCCGAGGAGTACCTCAAGAAGCCGTTTCCGCCTGCCATGCTGATCGAGGTCTTGAAGAACTACATCGGCGACCTGATGGTCCAACCGCATTCCGAGGAGGCCGCGGTCGACATCGTCGAAGCGAACGATCCAGTCGAATTCGAGGACAGCACTCCGCCGGAGCAGCTCCAGGGCCAGGGCGACGCGATCGAAGAGGAAACCGCGGGGACCGGCCTGGAGCTCGGCCACATCGCGCCTGGCGCGCTCGAGGCGGCCCTCGGAGGCACGGTCGGCATGACCGACACGGGTGAGGCGCCTGCGTACGAAGAGGCCCAGGAGTCCGAAGCGCTCACCACCGTTGGGTTCCCGTCGCCGCTCCCCTCTCGCCCCCCACCGCGGGATACGGGAGCGTCCGCGGAGCTCGCGCGCCTGCGGGCGCTCGTAGCGGAGCTCGAGGACCGCGCCTCGCAGATCAGCGCGGAGCGGGATCAGGCGATCGCCAACGTCAGCGCGGCTCGTGCGGAGGCCGACGCCGCGATGAGCATGCGCCCGCAGGCGGGATCGACGTCAGGCGCGGCGAGCCGTGAGGTCGTCGAGCTCAAGAAGGAGCGCGTTCAAAAGGAGAAGGAGATCATCCGTCTCCGGGAGGAGCTCAACGCCAAAGAGAACGAGCGGATGGCGTGGCTCGAGAAGGAGACGGAGCTCGACGGGAAGATCGTGGAGCTCGAGGAGTCTCTCGAGCTCGAGAAGGCGAATCGAAGCCAAGTGGAGGCAAAGCTCGCCGGGGAGCTCGCGAGGCTGACCGGGCTCGAGCAATCCCATGGTCAAGCGGTCGAAGACTTCCGTCGCCGCCTTCAGGAGGCGAGCGATCGCGAAGCCGAGCTCAACCAGCGGCTCGAAGAGACGCAGGCGACGCTCGAAGAGACCCATGCGTCGCTCGGCGCATCGAGCGAGCACGCGGAGCAGCTCGGGCTGCGAGTGGCGGAGCTCGAGCAGGAAGGTGAGCAGCTCCGCGGCGTGATCGTGGAGCGCGACAACGAGATCGCGGAGCTCCGGGCCAAAGGCACGGCCGACGAGGAGGAGATCAACCGCCTGCGCGGAGAGCTCGAAGGCATGACGCTCGAGGCTCAGAATTTGTCGGGCCAGCTCGCCGCAAAGACAGAGGAAGCGAACGGATTGTTGGTGGACAAAGCTTCGCTAGAGGAGCGGCTCGAGACGACACACGAAGAGCTCGAGAGCTTCAGAGAGCGCACCGGTCAGCTCGAGGAGGAGCGCGAGCAAACGCAGGCGTTCATCTCGGGCGCCGAGGACCGCCGCTTCAAGGCGCTCAAAGCGCTCGAGATCGCGACGGCGCTTCTTCACCAAGACGGGACCGAAGCCGGCCTCGCGGAGGCCGAAGTGATCGAGGACGCAGATCTCGTCGAAGCAGAGGCGGCCGAAGCCACCGCCTAGAGCGCCAGCGATTCGAGCCGGCCGCTCCGCTCCAAGGGGGGCCTGGCGAGCGCCCGACCGAGTTGCGCGAATTGTCGACGATCATCGCTCATTGCTGGGCAAACCACAGAGGACACAGGACAGGAACGCGGAGGATTTTGGAGAAGAGTCCTTCGTGCTCTCCGTCTTCCTTCTCTGCTCTCCGTGGTTCATGCGGAGGTTGAACTGAATCGCCGCAGGTCGGTCGTGCCCCGGTTCTGGCTGCTCGAGCTACTCGAGCTCGCTGGCGGCGAAGAAGAAGGCGACCTCGATCTTGGCGTTGTCGAGCGAGTCAGAGCCATGCACTGCGTTGTGCTCGATGTTGGCGCCGTAAGCTTTGCGAATCGTGCCTTCCGCCGCTTTGCCCGGGTCGGTCGCGCCCATGATCTCGCGGTTCTTGAGCACCGCGTTGTCGCCTTCGAGCACGGACACGACCACTGGACCCGAGGTCATGAATTCCACGAGGCTCCCGTAGAAAGGCCGTTGCTTGTGTACGGCGTAGAAGGCCTCGGCTTGGGCTTTCGAGAGCCGTGTCATTCGGGTGGCGATCACCTTGAGGCCGCCGCGCTCGAGCTTGTCGAGCACTCCGCCGATCGTGTTCTTCTTGACCGCATCGGGTTTGACGATGCTGAGCGTTCGCTCCAGTGCCATGTTCGTTCCTTTCGAAAGCGCGGCGATTAGCCGCAGAGAGAATCGTTGACGGCGCTCGCCTTGGGTGGGCTCGGATTCCGAGTCGATCCCGGGAGCTTTTCGATCGCCTTCGCGTCGCTCACGGGAAGACGTCGCCTGGACGCCGCCTTGGAGCTCACGCCTTCTTGGCGCTCTGTGCGAGCGCGTAACCGGCTTCGACGGCGCTGAGGTGCGTAGGTTCGCTGCCGCGAGCCGCGTGGTCCTTGACGGCGGCCTCGATGGCTCCCGTGGTGACGACTTTGGAGAGGCCGACCACGACGCCGAGGGCCACCACGTGAAGCAAGGTCGCGCGACCGAGATCCCTCTCAGCGGTGCGGATCAGCGGCAAGACGTAGACCTTCATGCCTTCCGGTGGCTTCACCTTCACGCTCTCGTCGAGGATGACGAGAGCGCCGGGCTTGAGATCGTGTGTGTATTTTTCGACGGCCTCGTCGGTCGTCGCGAGCAAGACGTCGACGCGGGTCGCTTTGGGATAGTCGATGTCGCCATCGGAGATGAGGACTTCGGAACGCGCGGCGTTGCTTCGAGCTTCTGGCCCGTAGCTCTGCACGTGATGCGCGTTCTTGTCGTCGTAGATGGCGGCAGCCTCCTGCAGGATGAGCCCTGCCTGAATCATGCCGTGACTTCCGGAACCTGCGAGCCGGACCTCGAATCGCTCCACCACAGTGACCTCTTTGGACGGTCGTATGGCAACGAGGCCTGATCAGAGTCAAGCGCCGAGTCGGCGCAGGGGCCGTCGAGTCACTCGACGGGTGTGCCGATTCGTTCGGATCGGACGCCGGATTCGCGGCCACGGGACCACCAGATGAACATGGCCTTGCCTTTTACGTTTTCGACGGGGACCGCGCCCCACCCTCGGCTGTCGAAGGAATTGTCGCGGTTGTCCCCCATGCAGAAGACGTACCCCGGCTTGACCGTGCACTCGCCGCTGAGCCCTCCCGGAGCGATCACGCAGTCGAGGCCTGGCAGAGCGGGTCCGATCGGCCAAGGCTCTCGAAGCTGGCGATCCGCGCTGTAGAGCACGGTGTAGCGCCGGTGCTCACCGAAGGGAGCCTCAGGAAAGGCGAGGGCCCTTCGGGAAGCGCCGAGATCGTGGGTCTCGGCGCCGGGCTCGGCGTCCTCGACATACGTGAACTCGGTAGGCGGATCGCGCTCGAGCTTCTGGCCGTTGACGAAGACGTCACGGGAGACCACGCGAACGTGATCGCCGGCCACGGCGACGACGCGTTTGATGTAGTCCTTCGAGATGTCGAGCGGGAAGCGAAAGACGATGATGTCGCCGCGTCGTGGGCCGTCGCCCCATTCCACGAACCAGGCGTTCGTCATGGGCACACGCAAGCCGTAGATGAACTTGTTGACGAAGATGTGGTCACCGACCTCGAGGGTCGGGATCATCGATCCGCTCGGGATCTTGAACGCTTCGATGACGAAGGCGCGGAGCGACAGGGCGAGCAGCACGGCGACGCCGATGGATTCGAAGAACTCGCGGACCGTGCTCTTTCGGGCGAAGCCGAGGAGCTCGTCGAGCGTCTTGTCGAGGTCCTTGACCGCGCCGTCGAGGCGCGAGGCGTCGTCGGCCGATTCGAGGACGCGCGACAGATTCTC
Source organism: uncultured Myxococcales bacterium (assembly GCA_964463485.1). GTDB lineage: Bacteria > Myxococcota > Kuafuiibacteriia > Kuafuiibacteriales > Kuafuiibacteriaceae > CAYXDO01. The sequence continues at coordinate 84,097 of CAYXDO010000027.1, forward strand.
GATGGACGACTCGACCCGGGCGGCGGCGTCGGGCGCCAATCGTTTCTTGTTCTTTTCGACGAGCTTGTCGGCCTCGTCGACGAGCTTTTTGGCCTCGCGCAGCGCCGCGCGAGTTGGCGCCTTGGCGACCGGCGAGCCTGCGCCCACGAGCCCGGGATCCTTCACTCGTCGACCTTGAGGACGGAGAGGAACGCTTCCTGCGGGATCTCGACGCGCCCGACCTGCTTCATGCGCTTCTTGCCCTCCTTCTGGCGTTCGAGGAGCTTCCGCTTTCGAGATATGTCACCGCCGTAACACTTCGCGGTCACGTCCTTACGATAAGCTTTCACGGTTTCTCGCGCGATGATCCGGCTGCCCACGGCCGCCTGGATCGCCACGTCATATTGCTGCCTCGGGATGATCTGCCGCAAGCGAACCGTCAGCGCCTTGCCACGCTCGTAGGCTCGCTCCTTGTGGACGATGACGCTCAAGGCATCGACGGGATCACCGTTCAGCAGCACGTCGAGCCGGACCATGGGAGCCGAGCGATAGCCAGCCACCTCGTAGTCCATGGACGCGTAGCCGCGGCTGACCGACTTCACGCGATCGAAGAAGTCGAACAAAATCTCGGTCAGCGGCATTTCGTACGTGATCAGCACGCGCGTGGGAGTAATGAATTCCATGCCCTTCTGGATGCCCCGTCGAGCCTCGCAGAGCTTCAGGAGCGCCCCGACGTGCTCACTCGGGGAGTGGAGCTTCAGCGTCACGACGGGTTCTTGGAAGTCCTCGATGTCTCCTGGATCGGGGAGGTCGGCCGGGTTGTGCAGATCCACGACGGTGCCGTCGATGGTCTTCACCTTGTAGACGGTCGTGGGCGAGGTCGTGATCAGCTCCGCGCCGAACTCTCGCTCGAGGCGCTCCTGGACGATCTGCATGTGCAAGAGGCCGAGGAAGCCGCAGCGAAATCCAAAGCCTAGAGCCGCGGATGTTTCCGGCTCGAAAGTGAAGGCCGCATCGTTCAGCTTGAGCTTCTCGAGCGCATCTCGAAGCACTGGATAATCGGACGAGACGATCGGAAAGAAGCCCGCGAAGACCATCGGCTTCACTTCGCGAAAGCCAGGCAACATCGGCGAAGTCCGGTCGCTGGCGAAGAAGACGGTGTCGCCGACCTTCGCCAGCCGCACTTCCTTCACGCTGGCGGCAAAGAAGCCGACGTCTCCGGCCGCGAGGTACTCCACGGCGCTCGGGTGCGGCGAGAACACGCCGAGCTCGAGCACTTCGAAGGTGCGTTCCTCGGTTCGACCGAAGCGGATCTGCGTGCCCTTCTCGATCATCCCGTTCACGACACGGATCAGGCAGATCACACCTCGGTAATTGTCGAACCAAGAGTCCACGACGAGCGCCTGAAACGGCGCCGAGCGACTGCCGGACGGCGGAGGAATGCGTTCGACCACGGCCTCGAGGATCTCTTCGATCCCAATCCCGGTCTTGGCCGACGCGGGGATCGCGGTGGATCCGTCGAGACCGACGATTTCGGTGACCTCTTTGCGGACCTCCTCGGTGCGGGCCACCGGCAGGTCGATCTTGTTGATGACCGGGATGATCTCGAGGTTCTGATCGACCGCGAGGTAGACGTTCGCGAGCGTCTGCGCCTCGACGCCCTGGCTCGCGTCGACGACGAGCAACGCGCCTTCGCAGGCAGCGAGCGATCGCGAGACTTCGTAGGTGAAATCGACGTGCCCGGGTGTGTCGATCAGGTTGAAGCGGTAAACCGCGCCGTCCTTCGCTTGGTAGCGGAGGCGCACGGAGCTCGCTTTGATCGTGATCCCGCGCTCTCGCTCGAGATCCATCTTGTCGAGGAACTGCTCGGCGGAGTCGCGTTCGCTCAGAGCTCCGGTCTTCTCGAGGATGCGGTCTGCGAGCGTGCTCTTGCCGTGATCGATGTGGGCGATGATCGAGAAGTTTCGAATTTTCTCGATCGGGATCTCATATTCGCGAGCCATCAGCGAAAGCGAGGGATCGCCTTCTTCGCGGGAACTAAGTTACCCGATCGTGGTTAGGCAACTTCTGTTTCTGGCTTGCCGGACACAGGGACGGTCGATAGAAGGGCGCTCGTGACGTATCGCGTGCTGGTATCGGACAAGCTCTCCGAACGTGGACTCGCCATTCTTCGAGCCGCCGAAGGCATCGAGACCGATGTCAAGGTGGGGCTCTCGCCGGCGGATCTCGCCGCAGCCATCGGCGCTTACGACGCTCTGATCGTTCGCAGCGCGACCAAGGTGACGGCGCCCGTGCTGAAGGCTGGATCGCGCTTGAAGGTCGTCGGTCGCGCGGGAATTGGCGTCGATAACGTCGACGTCCAAGCGGCGTCGCGAAACGGCGTCGTCGTCATGAACACGCCCGACGGCAACGTGGTCACGACCGCCGAGCACGCCATCGCGCTCATGTGCGCGCTCACGCGTTGGATCCCGCAGGCCACGGCGTCCATGCGCACCGGCGGCTGGGAGAAGACGAAGTTCCAAGGCCGGGAGCTCTTCCACAAGACACTCGGGATCCTCGGCCTCGGCAACATCGGCAAGATCGTCGCCGACCGCGCCCTCGGGCTGCGCATGAAAGTGATCGCGTACGATCCTTTCGTCACGCCCGAGCGCGCTCGAGAGATCGGCGTAGAGCTCGTAGGGCTCGACGAGCTGCTCCGCCGGTCCGACTACCTGTCGCTCCATGTGCCGCTGCTCGAGAGCACGAAGAACATCATCGACCGCGCCGCGATCGAAAAGATGAAGCCGGGCGCGTTCCTGATCGACGCCGCGCGCGGCGGCCTGGTCGACGAACAAGCGGTCGCCGACGCCGTGAAGTCCGGACGCCTCGGCGGCGCGGCCTTCGACGTGTTCGCCACCGAACCTCCAGCCAAAGACAACCCGCTCCTCGGCGTAGACAAGATCATCCTCACGCCGCACCTCGGAGCCTCGACCGACGAGGCGCAAGAGAACGTCTCGATCGCCGTCGCCGAGCAAGTCGTCGACTTCCTGCGGACGGGCGCGGTGAAGAACGCGGTGAACGCGCCGAGCGTGTCGCCGGAGCACATGGCGACGGTCGGTCCTTACTTGCGCTTGGCCGCGCGCATCGGATCGTTCGCCGGCCAGGTGCACGATGGCGGCATTCGAAAGATCAAGGTCGCGTACCACGGCAACACCGCAAACATGCCGACGGCCTCCATCACGATCGCGATCTTGAAAGGCCTGATCTCCACGATGCTCGAGCAGCCGGTGAACGAAGTGAACGCTCCGCTCATCGCCAAAGACCGCGGCATCGAGTGGACCGAAGAAAAGACCCACTCGACGCGCGACTTCGCAGGCGCGATCGCCGTCGAGATCGAAGGCGACCAAGGCAAGACCGAAGTCATGGGAGCGCTGCTCGGGCCGGACGAGCCCCGGATCGTGCGCCTGGACGGCATGCGCCTCGAGCTGGTGCCGCAAGGCACGATCATCCTTACGCGACACATCGACCGCCCCGGCATGCTGGGAAAGATCGGGACGGTGCTGGGCGACCGAGGAATCAACATCTCGCGCCTGGTGCTGGCGTCGCCCAGCGCCGGAACCGCGCAAGCCTCGATCAGCATCGACGGCCCGTGCGGGCAAGACGTAGTCGACACGCTCTCCGCCATTCAGGGAGTCGAGCGAGTCCGCGTAGTCACGCTCGCCTAGTCAGCCTTTCCGCGTCAGATCGTCTGCGTCTGCGTCAGATCGTCTGCGTCTGCGTCAGATCGTCT
>CAYXDO010000028.1:0-81959 GCA_964463485.1 uncultured Myxococcales bacterium
CCGGCAGGGGCAACGGGGTCGGAGCACGCGGAGAGAGTCGCGACGAGGGTCAGCGTTCCAAGGACGCCGGCGTCACCGGGCTGATCGTCGTGCCTTCGAGGATTCGACTTGCTCCGATTCGCTGCGACCGCCCACATGCGGTGTGCACCGTAGCGTGTGCCCAACCTGGATGCAAGCCCTGTTGGGTTTTTCAGCCTCCGTTAGGTCCGCATGCTCGAGCGCACGAGACCGTTCCCCTCACCGTCCCAGGGGCAAAATACAGTAGCCGGACGGCATGAGCACCAGGGCGGTGACATTTTGGCCGCAACGCAACGCCCCCCGGAGAACCTCCCCGCGAAGACCTGATTGATGCGGCAAAAGGTCGCAGCTACAGGCAGGGGCGCGTTTGATGCCAGTCCGTCTCCCGCTGCGGCGTGGGCGGCCCCAACATGTCGGGGAACTGGGCTTCACTCTCTGCGCCGAGGCTGGGGTCCATTCGGGAGACGCCCAGGGGTCCTGGTCACTCAGTCGATGCCACGTCCACCTCCTGAGAGCCACTTTTGGATTTTCAGGAACGACTCTAGAAGCTGTCAGAACGGGTCAGAAAGCTTCATTCTCGTCGACCCAAGCTTCATTCTCGTCGACCCAAGCTTCATTCTCGTCAACCCAAGCTTCATTCTCGTCGACCCAAGCTCCATTCTCGTCAACCCAAGCTCAATTCTCGTCGACCCAAGCTTCATTCTCGTCGACCCAAGCTTCATTTTCGTCGACCCAAGCTTCATTCTCGTCGACCCGAGCTTCATTCTCGTCGACCCAAGCTTCATTCTCGTCGACCCAAGCTTCATTCCCGTCGACCCAAGCTCCAAGCTCGACGCATTTCTGGTCGGCTAGGCCACCGCCGAACGCTCCGCCCAACCCGTCGAGGGCATCGACAGCCGCGGACTCCCCCGACGCAAGCGTTCAGCCCTCAGCTTTCACTTGGTCAATCATTTCAACGATTTGTGCAGGTAAGGGCAGAACGAAGAAGGCACCGTAAGCGCTTGATTTTGCTGAGAGCTGACGGCCGATGACTGAACGCTGCCCCCGACTCCTTGCACCGCAATAGATCCAGCTTTCTGTCCAACGACAACAGGGCTTCGATCGACGCGATAAACGCGCTTGACCTCACTTTGAGGTTGAAGTCCTCGAGCTCGAGGACGGCCGCCGGTACACGGTCGCGCACTACGACGTCGAAGCCGTTTGAGCTTCCGGCTTCGTCCGACGACTCTCGATTCGACCGATGGCGACGAGGAGGCCGAAGAGTATGGCCTCGGGCCGCGGCGGGCAGCCAGGGATGAAGACGTCGACAGGAAGGACTTCGCCGACCCCGCCTGCGCTCGCGTAGCTCGCGCCCACGATGCCTCCGGAGCACGCGCAGGCGCCGACGGCAACCACCAGCCGCGGATCGGGCATGGCTTCGTAGGTTCGCTTCACAGCCGCTTCGAGGTTCCGAGTCACCGGGCCGGTGACTACGATGCCGTCGGCGTGTCGAGGAGACGCCACGAAATCGATGCCGAGCCGCCGCACATCGTAAGTCGGATTCAACAGCGCGGTCAGCTCCCAATCACACGCGTTGCAAGAACCCGTGTCGAGGTGCCGCAGGTGGAGAGAACGGCCGAGTACGCTCGTGATCCGCGCTCGAACGTGATCCGAGAGTTGATCCGTCGAAGCAGAGTCGGCGGCGCCAACTCGGTCGGCGCCATCTCTCGTGAGCTCGACCAGCAGGTCGCCGCGCTGTCGCGCCGCGAGCTCGAACTCACGACCGATCTGAATTGGGCCTTCGGCGGGGCTCTCACATCGGCCGCAGAAAATGCAACGGGCCAAGTCGATGGTCAGTCGGTCGTCGCTCTTGGTGATTGCGCCCGACGGGCAAACCGAGGCTTCGGGCAGGGCCGCCCAGGTCGCGCCGACGCGAAGCTCCGGGGCGCCCCGGAAGCCTTCGGGCGGCGCCCGGAGCTCGGCTGGGTAGCGCGTCGTCACGACCCCGGTGCGCAGACTCTTCAATATCTTCGACAGCATGGTGAGAACTCAGCGAGGATCGAGCGCTTCATCGATCGGTACATGAGTAGCAAAGCTCGAAGCTCTTGTTGACGAGTGGGAAGTCAGGGACGATCGCGGTCATCGCGGCGAGGGGCACGGCCGGCCAGTTCGCGTAGCTGGCCGATCGAACTCGCAACCGATCGACTCGACCGTCTCGGTCGGACCGTAGCCAATGGATGGTCGCGCCCCTCGGAGACTCGACGGACGACAAGCCAACGCGAAGCGGAGGCAGCGCCGCGGGCACCGCGACCGCGAGCGGCCCGGGGGTGAGCTCGGCGAGCAGCACGCGAAGGAGTCGGATCGACTCATACGCCTCCGCCGCGCGGATCTCCAGGCGGGCTTCGACGTCGCCCTCCTTGCGCGTTTGGATGCGGGGCGGGCACCTGTCGAAGGCGCCGTGGGGATGGTCTCGGCGTGCGTCGCGATCGACGCCGCTCGCCCGCGCGGCCACGCCCGTGACGCCGAGATCGCGCGCCGCCTGCTCGGTGAGAATACCGGTCTCATCGAGCCGATCGACGATCGAAGGGTTCGACTCGATCTTGGCGATCAAATCAGCCAGCTCGTCGGAGGTCTCGCAGAGGAGCGCGTCGAGGCCCTGCGCGCGCGGCGCCGAGAGATCACGGCAGACTCCGCCTGGAACGACGAGTCCCCGCAAGAAGCGATTGCCGGTGAGTCGCTCGTTCTCCGCCTGCAGCTTCTCCTTGATGCGGAGGCCCGCTGAGGTTCCGTAGTGGTAGCTCGCGCCTGCGCAGATGTTACCGATGTCGCCGACGTGGTTGTAGAGCCGCTCGAGCTCCAGCGCGATGCTGCGAAGGACGCGGGCCCGAGCCGGGATCTCGAGCTCCGCGATCTGCTCGACCGCCTCGGAGAAGGCGAGGCCATGCGAGACCGAGCACACGCCGCAGAGGCGCTCGGCGACATAAAAGGCGTCGATCGCCGACAGACCCTCGACGCGCTTCTCGAGCCCGCGGTGGGTATAGAAGAGTCGCGCTTCGAGGTGCAGCACGGTCTCGCCCACCGAGCTGAAGCGGAAGTGCCCGGGCTCGATGATGCCTGCGTGAATCGGACCTACCGGGACTTCGAACACGCCTTGTCCCTCGACGATCAAGTGCGGGATCTCGAGCGCCGGCTCGACCGGCGGCCTCGAGCGGGCGTCGAAGGACTTGCGCAGCGGGTAGAGGCCCTTGGGCCAGCCATCGTGGAGGATCAGCGGGTGCGGGTCAGGATGCCCGACCGCGACGACGCCGAACATGTCCTGGGCCTCTCGCTCGTGCCACGCCGCCGAAGGAACGGCGGGCGTGATCGAGGGGAGCTCCGGCCGCTTCGGGTCGAGCGACACGATCAGCGTGACGTAACGATCCTCGAGCGGACCGACCACCGGCGCCGGCGGCTCGAAGCTCGCCTCCCGAGGCGCCGGCGCGCGAACGGAGGCCTCCCGCGGCAACGGCGTACGTGTCGGGGGGTCCGGCCTGAAGGGCTCGAAGACGTAGAACAGCTTGAGGTCGCGATCGGGCCCCGCTTCCTCGTCGGTACCCACGACCGTCGCCAGCGACATCCCGAGCCTGTTCGTGAGCTCGACCGCGGCCGCTACGACGTCTTCGGATCGGTGAAGCCTGACCGACAGATCCATCGGTCGAGGGCTCCGATCGAGGCTGAGTCTGCCGGCGAGGACCGAAGACAGCGCGGACTCGACATCAGCCAAGGATGATCTCCGTCGCTCGCTCGAGGAGACGATGAAGGTCGGGTGGAATGAAGAGTCCGAGCATGACCATGACGAGCGCCAAGAGCAGCATGCCCACGACCGGAGCCTTCGAGGTCCGCGAGTGATACTCGCGAGGCTCCGGAACGCCGAAGGCCATGCCGCCGGCATGGTGAATCAAGCCTGCGAAGATGATCACGACCATCAACAAGAACACGCCGACCACGATCCCGTGACCACTCGCGATCCCGGCTTGCACGACCAACAGCTCACTCACGAAGATCGAAAACGGCGGCACACCGGCGAGCGAGAAGGCGCCGAGGAGCAGCAAGACACCAACCGTCGGCGCCAGACGAAGCAGACCGCGGATCGATTCCATCGTCCGGCTTTGGTAGCGCCCGATGACGTCGCCCGCCACGAAGAAGACCAACGCCTTCGTGACGCCGTGGTTGATCACGTGCAGGAGCGCGCCATAGGTGCCGATGGTACCGCCGAAGCCGAGCCCCAACGCGACGATACCTACGTGCTCGACCGAGTGGTAGCCGAGCAGCCGCTTCAGATCATTCTGGGCCAGAATGAAGGGCGTGGCGAAGACGACCGACAGCAGGCCGAAGATCAACAAGAGATCGCCGCTCACCTCTGGGCCGCAAGCTCCGCGAGCGATCGTATGAAAGCGAATGATTCCGAAGAGCGCGCACTTGATCAGCACCCCCGAGAGAAGCGCAGAGACCGGCGACGGCGCCTGGCTGTGCGCGTCCGGCAGCCACATGTGCGTCGGCGCGAGCCCGGCCTTGGTGCCGTAGCCGACCACCACGAAGATGAAGCCCATGCGCACGATGCCCGGGTCGAGACGATCGGCCATCCCCGCCACCGCTGACCAGCTCATCGCGTCGATCGAAGCGCCGCCCTGAGCGTGCGTTGCCGCGGCATAGATCAGCACCGTCCCGAAGAGTCCGAAGGAAATGCCGATGGTCGTGACGATGATATACTTCCACGCGGCCTCGAGCGCGAGGCGATTGCCGTGAAATCCGACGAGGAGCGCCGACATGATCGTGGTGCCCTCCATCGCGATCCACAACACGCCCAAGTTGTCGGCGAGGACCGTACACAACATGGTGCCGATGAAGCCGTGAACGAGCGCGTAGTAGTAGCGGAGATGGGCTTCGTGCATTGCTCCTTCGGCGAGCTCTTCTTTCATCCACCCGACCGTGTAGATCGAGGTGGAGAGCGCGAGCAGCGAGATCAGGAGCAGGAAGATCGCGGTGAGCGCGTCGGCTCTGAGGACGCCCGCGGAGAGCACGCCCGTGCGCAGCACCTCCTTGGCGATCAGACACGACAAGATCGCCACGGCGAGGGAACCCAACACGTCGAGCGCGGCCAGCAGCTTGGGCGCGCGGACGAGCAACATCACGACGGCGGTCATGAGCGAGGTGCAAGGCAACAACCAAGGAAGGTGCTCTGCCATACGCGCTAGCCTCGGAGTTGGTCGAGATCTGCGATGTCGGTGTCGATGTTCGACCGCACCCGCAGCACGATGATCCCCATGACGAGCGCGAGCAGAATGACGTCGAGGATGATGCCGATCTCGATGATCAGCGGCATGCCTTCACTGACGGCCATGGCGGTGAAAAAGATCCCGTTCTCCGAGGCGAAGAGCCCGACCATCTGCGTGAGCGCCTTGCGACGCGACATCATCACGAGCACGCCGAGCAAAGTCAGCGCGATGCCTACGGGGAGCGCGTTGCCGGTGATCGCTCCGCGTACGCTGCCGAGCTGGGCGCTCAAATGAAACGCGAGCACGACGACGGCGCCGGCGATGGCGAGCGTCAACGCGATGGGAATCACAGACTCGATCTCGCGCTTCACCGCGAGCTTGTGCATGACCCAGATCAGGAGCCACGGAAGTGCGATGGCCTTGATGAGGAGCGTGATGCCGGCGATCACCCAGAGATCGACGTTGCCGGTGGCCGCGCCGAGAACCGCGCCCGCCAAGGCAATGAACACGGACTGCGCGGCGACCGCGAAGATGGCTCGTGTGAGCTGACCCGCGGCGAGGATCAAGATGGTCGTGAACAGGAGCAGAGCTCCGAGGTCGTCGATCAGGCGCGAGGCGAGGTCTGGGCTCATAGGATCCTCAAGGCCAGCGCGGTGAACGCGGAGACGAAGCCGATCTCGAGGAATTGAGGCACGCGGAAGAATCGGAGCTTGGCATAGCTGCTCTCCACCAAGGCGAGGTACAGCACGAGCACCAGCACTTTGGCGGCGTAGGCGCCCAGCGCGATCGCGAGGGCCACGGGGGTGGCGCGTTCGGCGAGGCCCACTGGCGCAAAAAGCGCCGCGACGAGAGAGATCGCGATGAGCTGTTTGGTGTACGTCGCGAGGATCATCGACGCGAGCCCCGGCCCCGAGTGCTCCAGCAGCATCCCCTCGTGAAGCATCGTGAGCTCGAGATGTGTGTCCGGATTGTCGACGGGGATCCGACCGGTCTCTGCGAGCAGCAACACGAGCATCGCGAAGAGCGCGAGCAGATCGGAGGCGCGCCACGACAGCGGCGCGAGCTCGGCGCGGCGCGCGACGAGATCGGAGAGGTCGGTGGTGCCCGACGCCAGCGCGACCGAGAACACGACCAGCATGAGCACGGGCTCGACGAGCGTCCCGATGGTCATCTCGCGCGAGGCGCCCATCCCGCCGAACGCTCCGCCCGCGTCGAGGGCGCCGATCGCGGTGAGGAAGCGAGCCAGAGAGAGGAGCGCCAAGAGGAGGATCGCATCCCCAAGCGGCAGAGAACCGCGAGGGGGCGCCCACACCACGGGCACGAGCGCGGCGGCAGCCAGCGTCGAGGCCATGACGAGCACAGGGATGGCCGCGAACAGGCCGCTCGCGCTGTCGGACCGGACCGTGCCCTTGTGAAGGAGCTTCCAGAGATCGCGATAGGGCTGGAACAGATCGGCGCCTGCGCGGCACTGGAGCTTGGCCTTCAACTTCTGGATCAGACCGTTGACGAAGGGAGCCACGGCCACGATCAGCAGCATCTCGAGCAGGCTCGGTACGATGCGATGAAACGGGTCCACGTCAGTCGCTCCCGAAGACCAGCAGCGTGACCAGCAAGGTCACGAGCACGAAGCCGATGTAGCTGTGGATCCGTCCCGTGCTCCGCGCTCGGATCGCCTGCGAGAAGCCGGCGATCGCGTCCTGGCCTTTCCGATAGATCGCGAGCTCCGCGAGGTCGATCACCTCACCCTCGAAGCGGATGCGCTTGACGCTGTAAGGGTTGGGGCCGGTCTCGCGAAGGATCTGGCGCCGGGGTCGGTACAACGTCGCGAAGATCAAACGCAGGGGCTTGGCAAAGGCCGTCGCCGTATAGTCGAAGCGGCTCGTCGGAGTGACGCCGCAGGTCCACGTGGGCTCCTTGCGGCTCTTTTCCAAGCGCGGCCAAAACACCAGGGCGGCGGCCAGGCCGGCCAGCGTGAGTAGGAGCGCCGCGACCAAGGTCGTCGAGATCGAGGTCGCGGGCAGGCCCGACGAAGGCACGCTGAGCACGAGCGGCCCTTGCGCCGTGATCAGCGCGCTCGCCGAAGATCCGAGGAGCGTCGAAGTCGGCGAATCGAGGAGCACGAGCGCGTAGCCTGGAAACAACCCGATCGCCGCCGTCACGATCGCCATGAGCAGCATGGCGAAGGTCATCATGGGAGTGCCTTCGGCGACGTGCTCGGCGGCCTCGGAGCGCGGCCGGCCGAGGAACGTGACCCCGAAGGCCTTGACGAAGCAGGCGCCGGCGAGCCCGCTGGTGAGTGCGAGCATCGAAGCGGTGACGACCGACAGCAGGCCCGAGGCTCCGCCCATTCTCGCGCCTCCGAGCACGAGGGTCTGAAACGTCAGCCACTCGCTGACCAGGCCGGACAGCGGCGGCAACGCGGAGATCGCCACGGCGCCGACCAGGAACAAGCTCGCCGTCCATGGCATTCGCTTTGCGAGCCCCCCGAGCCGCTCCATGTCGGTCGTGTGCGCTCGCGCGAGCACGACGCCCGTTCCGAAGAAGAGGAGCGCCTTGAAGGCCGCGTGCGCCGCCGTATGAATCAACGCGGCGGCCAGCGCCACCGTCGCAAGCGGCTCGAGCTTCCCGCCCCAGTCTTTGAGCAACATGGCCGCGCCGATGCCGATCAAGATGATGCCGACGTTCTCCACGCTCGAGAACGCGAGGAGCCGCTTCAGATCCTGCTGCTGAAGCGCGTACAGCACGCCGACGAGCGCGGAGATCGTCCCGAGCAAGACGGTGGTCCAGCCCCACGAAGCCGGCAGAGGACCGGTCGGCGCCAACAAATCGAAGGCGAAGCGCAAGATGCCGTAGAGGGCGACCTTGAGCATCACGCCCGACATCAACGCGGACACGTGGCTCGGAGCCGCTGGATGCGCGTACGGCAACCAAACGTGCAACGGAACGACGCCCGCCTTCGCCGCGAAGCCAAAGAAGCCCAAGAAGAACACGAGCGACCGGAGGTCGCCGTCGAACGCGCTCGTCGCGGCTCGGATCGCCGCGAACTCGAAGCTGCCCACCCGGTCCGTCAGCGTCAGAAAAGCGCCCAACAACAACGCGGTCCCGGCGTGGGCCATCACCATGTACAACAAGCCAGCGTGCGCGCTCTCGGGCTTGGCGGACTCCGAGACGACGAGCGCATAGCTCGCCAACGTCATGCCCTCCCAAAGCAACAGGAAGCTCAACGCATCGCCCGCGCAGACCAAGAACGACATCGACGCCGCGAACGTGTTGAAGCCGAGCACGTGAATCGCCGCCGCGCCCGGTGTGCTCTCGTGGGCTGCAAGATACGAAGGCCCGAAGATCGACGCCGCGGTCGTGACTCCCGAGATGACCATCAAGAAGAAGGCACCCAAACCATCGACGACGAGCGACATCGAAGCGAAGGGGAAGAGGCTCGGGAGCTCGACTCGGATCGGCAACGGCGTGGCGCCGACGAGCGCCGAAACTGCGACGACCAAACCCACGACGCTCCCAGCGAGCGCCCCAAGATGTCCAAGCGCGACCGCTTTGCGCTGCGAGGCGGGAACGAGCAGGCAGGCAAGAGCCCCAGCGCCGTAACACGCCGCTTGGACCCCTAGGCCAGCCGCGCCGTTCACTTCACACCCCACGCATCGCCGCCAAGCTTGCGAGCTTGTCAGCAGCGCATGGGTCGCTCATGCCGATCTCGATCCTCCCGCCGGATCTCCGAGTCAAAGGGCAATCGCGCTTGAATACCCTCGACTCTTCGGGGCTGCTCGAGAGGCGGAAACCGGGTCCGAGGAGTCAGGCGGCACAAGCTCGTCCAAGCCGAGGTCACTCAGCGGGTCCCGTGGCTCCGAGAGGTCCGAAGTAAAGCTCCACCCGGTCCGAGAGTCCGAGCGCGCGGGCCTCCGCGCGAACGAGCGCGAGGTCGAGACGATCGCCAAATGCGTCTCGTATCGCGAAGACATCCTCGATGTCGATCGGACGGCCCGCCTCGAGCTTGAGGACGACCAAATCCTCCACCTGTGCGACCGGGAGCGACACACCCGCGAGATCTACGGCGGTCGCGCGAGCGATCACCCGCTCGAGGAAGGGCCCGTCGGCGAAGATCAGGTCCGCACCGAAGCCGCCGTCACCCTCCGAGGCGGGCCACAGCCGAATCAGCCCTTCCTCGAACAGCTCGCGATCATTCGGGTCGAACGCATACCCGGCTCGTGTCGCGACTTCGAGCACGCGGTCGACGTCCGATCGGGCAAGCGAGATCACCACGTCGACGTCCCGTGTCGCTCGCGTGCCGACCCTTGCGATCACAGCGACACCGCCGATGATCGCAGCCGGGCGCCCCAGCTCGCCGAGGAAGGATGCGAGGCGGCGCAAGCCCCCCTGGATCATCTGGGTTCGCGGTCCCGTTCGCGGAGCCGCCGCATCATTTCGAGCGTCTCGTCCGAGCGCGATCGAGGCGAGGCGCGCTCCGCCGCGCGTGCGATCTGGAGCAGCGTCTCGGAGTCAGCGAGGCGCTCAGCAGGCGTCCGCGCCGCGTCGGCGCTGTTGTTGCGACGGCGCATTTCGGCGAAAGCCTTCGCGCGCCGCTCGTCCACGGCGGGCAGCGTACCAGACAGCGAGACCCAAAGTCGATCGAGCAGCCGGCTGCCCGTCTGCCCGTCTGCCAGACTGCCAAGGATGCACGACCGACCTGCGGCGATTCAGTTCAACCTCCGCATGAACCACGGAGAGCCCAGAGAAGGAACGGAGGGCACGAAGGACTTTTCTCCAAAATCCTCTGTGTTCTCTGCGTTCCTGCTCTGTGTCCTCTGTGGTTTGCCCAGCGCCGAGCGATGATCGTCGACATATCGCGCAACTTGGTCGTGCACCCGACGGTCACCCGTCTGCCAAGGTCACCCGTCTGCCAAGGTCACCCGTCTGCCAAGTCGTCACCCGTCTGCCAAGGTCACCCGTCTGCCCCCTCCGCGCGTCTCGCTCTCCCAGAGCTCGCTGGCCATCGATGAGTTGCTTGGCGCACCCCGCAGGGCGCTGGTTTTTGTATGCAGCCGGCGGGGCTGGGCTTCGAGGTCCGAAGGTGGCACACAGGTTGCTCACCGCTCCAGAGATGCGAACGACAGCTTCTTGCGTGGCCGACCCTTCTCGTCTGGTGCTCGTGAGCGCGCCACCCACTCGGCTTCCTGAGCTCCCGAGGAAGCACCTCGAGGCTCCCGACGTCCCCTCTGGAGCGCGACCGCTGGCCCATTTGCACCCGCTTCAGAAGCTGATGAGTATCCTCCGTGAAAATCGCGCCGCCGTCGGAGGAGTGATGCTCGGCGCTTCCTCGCTCACCCTCGCGAGCTGCGCGAACGTCGGCACGCCGACCACGAGCTTCGGAGCGGCGCCGCGCGACCTCGACGGAGTCAAAGTCACCCTGGCACCGAGGAACGCATCCCCAGCGCAACAACTCGCGCACTATGAAAAAATCATCGAAGCCATGGGTGGCCGACTCAGCGTCGGACGAACTCATGTGCTCGGGCTGAGAGGCCTGGCGCAAAACGGCACCCTCCGAGACACCGTCGCGGACGGGTCGTCCATGCGCGACACGTTCGTGGTGCTCCGGAAGGGCTCGAACGGCTCAGCGCACGTGCAACACTTCCGCGGGTCGAGCTACCCAGGCCAGGCTAGGTCGGGCGCCAGTCCCGACGTGAACGGCGACGGCGTCGGTGACGTCGGGATGATTCGTGAAGGCCGCTACCGCGCCGTCCCGAACGGAGATCACTCCGGAAAGCCGAGTTATCACGTACTCACCCCGGGAGGCGCTGGACGACTGCCCGGCGTCCGCGACACCGACCACGACGGCCGGCACAGCGCGAGCGAATGGGAGCGCTCGAGAGCCCGTGGCGACACGCTCGGCGCCGTGCTCTTCCACCGCGCCGCCACCGACGGCTCCGTCTCCTCCATCGGGTGCATGAACGTCCCGGAGATCGACGAATTCGTGAGCTCCGTGGGGTCCACCGGAGCGAGCTTCGACTTCACTCTGGTCAACGCGCTTCGCAGAGAGTGACTGAGTCGGGTCGCGCGAAGCGTAGTCAAGGACCTTGGGAGCGCAGGCACGTAGTCGTCTTCAGCCCATTGCGGCGCTGAACCCTGGCCGGTCCCGTGTTATGACCTCGGCGTGCGCCCCTCGCCGCTGCGCCTCGCCGCTCGCCCAAAATGCGCCGGCTGACCAACGTCATCGGCTTCGACGACGCTCCCTTCGGCAAGGACCACCGAGGGGACATCCTCTTGATTGGTGCGGTTTGCTCTCGCACTCGCCTGGATGGAGTCGTCTCCGGAATGATTCGTCGAGATGGCGCCAACTCCACCGACCGGATGATCGAGCTGATTCAGGGCACGCAGTTCCGTGAGCACGTCCGCGCCGTACTGCTCCAAGGCATCGCCGTGGGTGGCTTCAACGTCGTGGACGTGCGGCGTCTGCACGAGGTGCTCGAGGTTCCGGTCGTCGTCGTCGCTCGCCGGCGGCCCGACTTCGTTTCGATTCGCAGAGCGCTGACCTCCCGCGTTCGCGGCGCAGACCGCAAGTGGGCGCTCATCCGGGCTGCCGGAGAGATCGAGAGGATCGGCGACGTCTGTGTTCAGAGAGTTGGCATCGAGAGGGATGAAACTCTCGCGCTGCTGCGCGCCACGACTCTCCACGGCCACATCCCAGAGGCCCTTCGGCTTGCTCATATCATCGCGGGTGGCGTCACCACGGGCAAGAGCCGCGGGCGGGCGTGAGTAGGGAACGCAGGCCTTGATCCCGCCCGCCTAATCTCTTCGCCGTCGAGGGGACCCCGAGCTTCGGGTCGTCGACCATTCGAGATTGTCGGCGCAGTTGTCGCCTCGATCCCCATTCTTGTGGCGCACGAAGGCCTTCCCGGGAGGCCTACCCGGCACGAAGGCGGCGGCCACCAAGTAAGCGACCCCTGCGTTCCGCTTCGCTCGACCGTTCGAAAGTATGACCAATAGAGTGCCGTCGCGACGCGAAACGTGCGCGTCGAGGATCCTGGGTACCCGGGCCTTGGTCGAATACACCCGCCCGTCATCGCTGACGCAATATCCCGGCCAGTCCGGGATCGGCGCCAGACGCCCGGCGTCCGGGAACTGGGCCCGGATCGGCTCCTCCGGCGTCTCCTCCTGGTCGGCCGGCCGCCAAGCGAGGTTTTCGGCTCGGCAGTCTCCAACATCGCCGTTGAGGTGGCGGACGGGCGATCGATACAGCCGCGCGGGCCGAGGACCCAAGAACGCCTCCGCCACCAACTCACTGATCATTCGGTCATGGCGGCCGCTTGGACCGCGAAGACTGATCTCGTGACGGCCCGGCGGGTGCTCGAGGATCTTCGGAGGACAAATGGGCCAATGGTGGGTCGAGAAGACCGTGCCATCGTCGGAAATGAAGTAGTCATCGAATCCCGCGATCTCGGCGATTCGAGCGGTCTCTGGGTGGCATTGTCGGATCGCGTCGATGATCGGCGCCTTTCCGTTCAGCCCGGCTCCCCATCGGGTCTCGCGTTCGATCTTCGATCTCAGCTCTGGCGTCAGACCCTCCAGGCCTTCGCCTTCGACATGATCGTAGGCGGTCTCCAAGTAGGTCGTGAGATAACTCGGGCTCAATCCGAAGATCCGTTGCACGTTCACCTTGGACTCGCCCCGGGCGAGCAGGAAGCGGACGGCGCGCACGGCTTCGTCAGAGAGCCTCCGCTGTCCCTTTCCCGCGCTTCTCCGGGTTCCTCCACCAGACCAGCGGCTCCAGACCAGGTTCTCGATGCGGTTGTCGTTTGGGTTGCCGTTC
The DNA here is from genome assembly GCA_964463485.1 of uncultured Myxococcales bacterium. Lineage (GTDB taxonomy): Bacteria > Myxococcota > Kuafuiibacteriia > Kuafuiibacteriales > Kuafuiibacteriaceae > CAYXDO01. The sequence continues at coordinate 13,069 of CAYXDO010000028.1, forward strand.
TTGTGGCGGACCCGATGTTGAGAGTCCGGTGGCGGGCCGAGGAAGGCCCGGGCGACCATGTTCCCGACGCTCGCGGCCTTTCGTTCACCGTTCGGCGCGACGAAGGAGCACATGGCGTCCCCGTTGAGGATCTCCATCCGATGAGGCGGGTCGTTCCAGGTCGAATAAATCGACCCGCGATCGTCGACCACATAGCGGTCGAAGCCTTCGATGGGCGCAAGCCGGCCGGCCTCCGGAAACGCGGCTCTCACTCTCTCGAGCGCCGGCACGGGATCTTTGAGAAATTCCCGCGCGCGGGCCCGATGCCCTTTGAGCCGCTGTGCGGCAGACCCGAGGCGGGTCGACCATACGAGGTTCGTCGCGCGATCGTCCGCGACATCTCCGTTTCGGTGAAGGACGATCGAGCTCTTCGACGGCCGGATCTCGTTGAACGCCCCCGCGACCAGGTGGGCGATCGGAATCCTCCGACAGACGGGTCCGTTGGAGAGCGTGACCTGATGCATGCCGCGGCCGTCCAGGCCTCGTCCCAGCACTCGGGGATCCGTCGCTTTGGTGGACAGGACTCGGCCATCGTTGGTCACGTAATAATCAGTCCACCCTTTGACCGGCTCGATTTGATCCACGTCGGGGTAGCACGCCCGGATCAAGGCCATCGCTTCCTCCGGGTTGTACGAGGGGGGCCGCGGAGGTGCGGGTGCGTTCGGCCGCCTTCTCGCGCGCGCGTTGCCTCGCAGCAGCTCCTGGATCAACCCCTCGCGAGTCGTCTGGGTGGGTTCGAGCCCCAGCGAGGTGAAGATGTTCAGCAAGCGCGCTCGCGAGAGGCGCTCGAGCACGACCTCGAGCTTGACATCACGGCTTCGGGCGAGCTTTTCCACGATCGGGCCCTTACGAAGCTGATTGTTGCCCCGGACGCCGTAGCGCCGGGCCGCGGCCTCGAGATCCTTCACCACCAGGGCTTCGAGCAGCTTGCGCTTCCAGGAGGTCATGTCTGCTCGTCGACTCTAGTCGATCTCCGGATTTTCGGGAGTTGTGTTGAAAATGACAGAGCGTGTCATCGCGAATCGAACGGCCTCGAAGCTGTGGCGAAGGTCCAGTTGTCGTTCTCCGGAGCAGCGCTTGCCTCGAAATGAACTGCGCCACTCACTCACTCACTCACTCACTCACTCACTCGGCGAAGGCTCATCGTACCCTGGGAGCGCCGAGGGCAACCCCAGAATCAAGCCGAGTGGGTAGGGCGCGACGCACGAGACGAGGAGGTTCGGCCACACAAGACGACCGAGCTAAGAGCTGAAAATGGAGGACTGAACGCAAACATTTTGTGGACCTTCGCCGAAGCTCAGGCCGACGCGACGAGCGCGGCGCCAACGACGATGCAGACTGTCCCGAGCATCAGCCTCGGGACGCTGAGGTGAGCGGCTTCCGCGAAGACGATGAGCGAGATGGAGACGGCCACGAGCCCGTTGGCGTTGTATATGGGCGTGATTTTGGACAGCGGCGCGCCGCGGGCGATGGCAAAGCCCACGAGCCCTATTCCGAGCCCTGCGCATAGACCTTTGGCCACGGCCGGAACCACAGCTGGTAGGCTCGGCAGAGTCTCCTTGAGGGCTCGCGTGAGCACGAGCCCCGTGCAAGTCATGCCGAGTCCAGTCAGGGTCATGAGCGTCGCCGCTCCGATGCCGGCCCGGACGGCGATTTTCGAGCACACCGCGTCGAGGCCGAAGAGAATGGCCGGCAACACGCCTCCTACCAGCAGTAAGACGCGCTCATCCACGCCGGCGCTCCTCGACCGAGATCGGAGCTCCCCGAGAGAGTCCGAGCCCGTCTGCCGCGCTCTGCTCGGCGCGCGCGACCTCGAGCACGCCGAATGAGTTCACGAGCGCGAGGTACTCACCCGGACGCACGTCGCCGTAAGTCCTCCGGAGCTGGGCGCTGATCGATCCGGCCTGGACGACGGGATCGCTGAACCTCGCGAGGAGCTCCGCCTCGATGTTCGTGATCAGGTTGCCGAAGTGATCGACGGCGATGACTACGCCAGACAGCCTGGTCTCGGTGGCGATGGGGTCGTCGACCCACGAGGGAACGACCTCCTCCACGTGCGGGCCGAGGTCCTCCGGCCGAATGGCGCGGGCCGCGAGGTCGGCGGCGAGCGGCGCGAAGATGTCGCGGCCGTGGAAGGTAACGCTCGGATTCGACAGGCCGAGCCGATCGAAGCGCCCTACATCGAGACGGTAGGCGAGGTGGCTCTTCGAGAAGAGCGGAGCGAGCAGCCCGTTGTCCGGAGCAAAGAACGCATGGCCTTCGTGGACGACGAGGATGATCTCGCGTTGCGTGCCTACGCCTGGATCGACGACGGCGACGTGAACGGTTCCTTTGGGGAAGTAACGAAAGGACCGCTCGAGCCAGAAGCCGGCTTCGGCGGGCCAATGCACGACGATCTCGTGGGTGAGATCGATGATTTGAGCTCCAGGGAATCGTCCGAGCATCACACCTTTCATGGTTCCGACGAACGGTCCTCGGTGGCCGAAGTCGGTGGTGAGGGTGATGACGCCGGACGCGAGGAACGGGGGTCGATCGGGCGGGGGCATGGGTTGAGATAGGCGCGACGGGCCCGCGATTCAAGCGGCACTACACGCTTCGGAGCTCGCGATGCTGCTGAAACCACACAGGACGCGGAGAGAAGACACTGAGAACACGGAGAACCGTTCACCGAGCCGGATCGACACCGTCGTTCATCCGTGGGCTCTGTGGGCTTCGGCTCTGTGCTCTCTGTGGTTTCTCTGCCGGTCACTCACTTCTGTGGCCTAGAGCTTGCGGCCGACGGCGAGCGCCCTTCCGGCGCCGCGGAGGAAGTCGGCGGCGCTCATGGGCTTCTTTCCGGCGGGTTGCAGGCGGGTGATGCGGAGGTGACCTTCCGCGGTGCCGAGCTCGAGCGCGCCTTCGACCGAAGTGATTACGCCGGCCGGCGCATCGCCCGCGATCGCTTCTGCCTCTAGGACGCGGAGCGGCTGCCCGTCGAGGACCAGGAAGGTGCCGGGCCATGGATCGAAGGCGCGCACGCGACGCTCGAGGCGGGCGGCCGTGTCGCCGAGGTCGAGCTTGCCGGCCTCTTTTTCGATGAGGGGCGCGTAGGTCGCGAGCGCTGGATCTTGAGGCTCCGCGTAGAGCCCGTCGGTCTTTGCCGCGCGGAGGCCTTCCAACGTGAGCTCCGCGCCGAGCGACGCCATTTTGTCGAAGAGGCTCGCTTGGGTTTCTCGAGGCGCGACGGGAATGGCTCGCTTGAGGAGCATCGGACCTTCGTCCATCCCTGGCGTGAGCTTCATGAGCGTCACGCCTGTCTCGGAGTCTCCTTCGAGGATCGAATACTGAATCGGAGAGGCGCCGCGATGGCGCGGCAGTAGGGACGCGTGCACGTTCCAGAACCCGTTGGGGACAGCGTCGAGGACGTCCGGCGGGAGAATTCGGCCGAACGCGGCGACGATCGCGAGGTCGAGCTTCGACTCCCTGAGCCTCGCGGCTACCACCCCGTCCTTCATCTTGACCGGCTGAATAACAGGAAGAGCGCGCGCCTCCGCGAGCTCCTTGACGGGCGGGAGCTCGAGCTTCTGGCCGCGTCCTTTGGGTTTGTCGGGCTGACACACCACCAGCACCACGTCGTCTTCGTTCGCATCGAGGATCGCGCCGAGGATCGTGCGCGCGAGCTGCGGCGTGCCGAAGAACGCGAGTCGAAGGCGCGTCGGCGGGAGGTGGATTCGGGTCACGTCGCGAAGATCTTGCGTCAGAGGGCGACGCGGTTTGGCTCGGATCCGCGCTTCTTGAGGCGCTTCTTCACGAGCGACTGTTTGAGGCGCGAGAGGCGGTCGACGAAGAGCACACCATCGAGGTGATCGATCTCGTGTTGGAGGCACACGGCGAGCAGGCCTTTGGCCTCGATGTGTAGAGGCTGACCTTGGGGATCCAATCCCGTGACGACGACCTCGGCCGCGCGCGAGACTTCTTCGGAGAGGCCGGGCACGGACAGACAGCCTTCCTCCCAAGAGACTTGGCCCTTCTTGCTCTGCACGGCCGGGTTGACTACCGCGACGGGTTGCCTCGCTTCGGTCGGCTTGCCGTTCTCGTCCTCGCGCGGGGCGACGTCGACGACGATGATTCGTTGCAGCACGCCAACTTGAGGGGCTGCGAGGCCGACGCCGTCGTTCAGGTACATCGTCTCGAACATGTCGGCGATCAGTTGGCGTGTGCCGTCATCGACGAGCACAACGGGTTTGGACAGCTCGGCCAGGCGCGGGTCTGGGTAGGTGAGGATGTCGAGGATGGCCACTTCAGAAATGTAGGTTGCGCGGGTGGGGGTCCGCAAGCGCTTGACGCAGGCGGTCCAGAAGGTCTGGGCGGGAGAGAACGGTCAGCGCCTCGTCGAGGAGCTGGAGGTGCTCGCGGCGTCTCCTGGGGTCCGGGATCTTCGCCGCCGCCGTCCGAGCGCGCGCGTGGGCTTTTGCGAGCTCGGTGGGGTCGAAGCCGAGCCCGAGGCCCAGGAGATCCAAGTAGGATCCGCTCTGCCTGAGGCGAGCCCCCGGGAGGGGGATCGAGAGAGACGCGAGAATTCGGGCGAGCGCGCCTTCGCTGAACCCGCGATCCTTGCAGGCGCCGAGGACTTCGTCGAGGGACGCACCCGCGAGGTCCCGAGCGAAGCTCTCCGGCACGGAGTCGAGTATCACGAGGCGGGCGAGCAGCTCGTCCGCAGGGTTCCCTCGAGCGCTTCGGGGCACGGCCGCTGGCGCGCGTTCGTTCTCGCGTCGCAGCTCGTCCTGACGGGTTTGCTTCCACGCCGCTTCGCTTCGTGCGTGGGCTTCCGCGAGGGCTTCGAACGCGGCTTCCTCCAGCGCCTTCTCGACGTGATCGAATTTGGCCTCTGCGGCGGCTTCGGCAGTGGCCCGATCGAGCTCGATGTCGGAGGCGTCGATGGCGGGGCTCGTAGGCTCGGGACTCGTGGGCTCTGCGCTCGAGGGCTCGTCCACGGGAGCCGTTTTTTTCTTGCGCGGGCGCTTCGGGGCGGGGCGGGGCTTGGACGCCATGATCGGGCTTTTTCCTCCCGGTGGGCCGCCGCCGTCAATTTCGTTCGTCTCGGGCCGCTTGCGCAATCCCCGCGCGGTGAGCCATGGGGAAGCGTGTTCAACGCATTCGTGTCTGGAACTGGATTCTTCGTCCCGCCCAACGTCGTGACGAATCAGCAGCTCGCGGAGAAGTACGGAATCGACACCACCCACGAGTGGGTCGTCACGCGCACGGGTATCGAAGAGCGCCACTTCGCGGAGCCGGGCCTCGGCCCGTCCGATCTCGCCGAGCCGGCCGCGCGAGAAGCCATTTCACGCGCAGGGCTCGAGCCCAAAGACATCGGGATGATCTTGTTCGCGACTTTGTCACCCGAGTACGCCTTTCCAGGGTCCGGGGTCTTCTTGCAGGAGAAGCTGGGTCTCGAAGGCATTCCGGCGATGGACATTCGCAATCAGTGCAGCGGGTTCATGTACGGGCTCAGCACGGCGACCTCGATGGTGGAGTCCGGCGCCATGGAGCACGTGCTCGTCGTCGGCGCGGAGGTTCATTCCGCGGCGCTCGATTTGAGCACGCGAGGTCGCTCGATCTCGTCGTTGTTCGGCGACGGGGCGGGCGCGGTCGTCGTGTCCCGCGCGAGCTCCGACGAGCGCAAGATCCTCGGCTGGGTCCTCGGCGCGGACGGTCGCTACAAAGACATGCTCGCCCAGCGGATTTGGGACACCCGCCAGCGGCCGTTCATTCCGCTCGACGCCGAAGGCAACGGCGTCGTGAAGCCCGAGATGATGTGGGCGCAGATGAATGGGCGCGCAGTCTTCAAACACGCGGTCGAGAAGATGGTCGCGTCGGTCGCCGGGATTTGTTGGCAACACAAAGTGACCACCGACGATCTCGATCTCGTCGTGTTTCACCAGGCCAACATGCGCATCAATCAAACCGTGCAGCAGATCCTCGGGCTCCCTCCAGAGAAGGTGCCGCACACGATCCAGCGCTACGGCAACACGACCGCCGCGACGATCCCCATCACGCTCGGAGAGTGTGTGCGCACCGGGCAGCTCCAGCCTGGGATGTTGGTGGCGCTCTCCGCGTTCGGATCCGGCTTCACGTGGGGCGCGGCGCTCATTCGCTGGTAGTCACCGATCGAGAATCAGCATCGACGCCAGCACGGAGACCACGACCAGCAGGAACACGCAGAGGATGATCAAACGCTTGAGGAGCTTGTCGGGCGGGGGTGCTGGTTTCTTGGGCTTCTGCTCGGCGGGGACGGCGGGAACGGTCTCGGCGACGGCGTGGTCGTCTTCGTGTGAATCGCGGTCGGCCGAGGGTGAAACGACTCCGGGGAGTGAAGCCGGCAGGCTGCCGTCCATGGAGTCGTAGGGGCCGGCCTCCGCGCGGAGCACGAGCTCACTGTTCTCGAGCTCGCCGCGACCGTCGCCTTTCTTTCGTTTCAGGAAGGGGCGGGCCTCTTCGACGAGCTTGGCGAGCGCGGCAGCGTCGATGCGGAGCTGTCGCGCTGCGCGGAAGCGGTCGAGTCTCCTCTCCACGTCGCGAGCGCTGTGGGGGCGAGCTTCGGGGTCGCGCTGCGTGCACGCTTCGATGATCGCGACGAGGTCACGATCGACGTTGGGGATGCGCGGTCCGATCGGGTCGACCGCGCCGACGGAGATCTTCTTCAGGATCTCGGCTTGATTCTGTCCCTTCCAGAAAGAGTCGCCCGCGAGCAGCTCGAACATGAGCGCGCCTAGACCGTACACGTCCGTGCGTCGGTCGACGGACCCTCCGATAGCTTGCTCGGGGGACATGGCGGCCGCTCGGCCACGAACGACGCCCGGACGCGTGAGGCCGTGGCCGGCCAAGGTGGCGCCGCCGAAGTCGATGAGCTTCGGGACACCGTCGAGCCCGATCATGATGCTGTCGGGAGATACATCGCGGTGGACGATCCCGAGCGCCGTGCCGTCGGGGAGCTCGCGTTCGTGCGCGTGGGAGAGCCCGCGCGCGATCTGCCCGACGATTCCGCACGCGACCTCGACCTGGAGCTTCTTGTTGAACGCCTTGAGCGCGTCGAGAAACTCGCTCAACGTCGGGCCGTCGATGAAATCGGTGACGAGGAAGAAGTCCGAGCCGCCCTGGCCGACGTCGACGACCTCCACGATGTTCGGGTGGTCGAGCGTGGCGATCACCGCGGCTTCGCGAAGCGCGCGTTGATGTTGCTCTTCATCGTCGGCCTTTCCGATGATCCGTTTGATCGCACGTCGCTTGCCGTCCACGACGGACTCCGCGTCGTAAACTTCGGCATTCATGCGGACCGCTACGCGACGCCCGATCCGGTAGCGCCGATCGACGGAGCGGTCCGCCAACGCCATGGCCCGTTATTATCCTCTCTGAGCCGTCAGAGCACGTTCTCCGATGGCGGCGACCGGATTTCGTCGTTGGGGCCGGCCGGAGCTTCGTCGAAGGTCGTCTTCGCGCCTTTGCTCGCCCGGAAATTTGCCGGAGGTGACTTGCGTCGTCGGCCGGGATCTCCTAGGGCAGAAGGAGCCGGACCTCTGTCCTGATGCACAAGCTCGACGGTCGAACCCAGGGGCTCAAGGCGAGTGAGAGCAGAGCGCTGCTCGCCTTGTTTCGCCGCAAGTCTCCCTCCCATGCGCTGTTCTCCACGGAGTTGGTCAAGAGTCTCTCCGTCGTGAGCCGCAACTTGAACCGTCAGGTCGGCGTGTTGCTCAATCGGGTCGGCGAGGTCGAGCGCGTCGTGTTGGGCGAGCCTTCGCGTTTGTATCTCCCGGACCTGGGCCGAGCGCGCGCCGGCGCTGGGCGTCTGCGAGGCCTTCGGCTGATCCGAACCGAGCTCCGCGCGCAGGCGGTGTCGAACGAAGATCTCGCGGACCTCTCCAAGCTCCGGCTCGACGCGGTCGTCGTCCTCGATGTCGACGCGCAAGGCCAGGCTCGTCGTACGCACTGGGCCCACCTCGTTCCGGACGCACGCGAGCGAACGATTTATCCGGAGGTCGAGAGCTTCGATGCGCCTCACATCGTCCGAGCCGACGCGATGGCGCTCGTGCTCGAAGCGGAAAACGAGCTCACTCGGCTCTTCGGAGGAGGTCCGCGGGCACTCGAACAGGAGGCCGTCCTACTCGTAGGTGTGGCCAAAGCAGGACCGCGCACCCGCGAGCTCGCCGAAGACTCCATGCGCGAGCTCGTCGAGCTCGCCCGCACGGCCGGCGTCCGCGTCGCCGACACGGTGATCCAGATCCGCCGCGAGCTCGACGCGCGCACCGTCGTCGGCCGAGGAAAGATCGAAGAGCTCACGCTCCGAGCGCTCGAGCTCGGCGCCGACGTCTTGATCTTCGATCGAGATCTCGGCCCCTCTCAGCTCCGCGCCATCACCAACGAGACCGATCTGCGCGTGCTCGATCGCACGCAGCTGATCCTCGACATCTTCGCCAAACACGCCAAGAGCCGCGACGGAAAGCTCCAGGTCGAGCTCGCGCAGCTCAAATACACCCTGCCGCGGCTCGTCGAAAAATCGACCGCGATGAGTCGCCTCACCGGAGGCATTGGGGGACAAGGACCCGGCGAGACGAAGCTCGAGATCCACCGTCGCCGCGCACGCGAGCGGATCCAACGCCTCGAAAAAGAAATCGAGAAGCTCGCGGTCGAACGACGCGTTCGACGGGCCCATCGGCGTCGCTCGAAGGTCCCCATGGTCGCCATCGTCGGCTATACGAACGTCGGCAAGTCCACGCTGCTCAACGCGCTCACGAACGCCGACGTCCTCGCCGAAGACAAGCTGTTCGCGACCCTCGACACCACCTCGCGAAGGGTCCGCTTCCCGAGCGACCACGAGGTCGTTCTCACCGACACCGTGGGCTTCATTCGCGACCTCCCTCAGGACCTCGTGAACGCCTTCAAAGCTACGCTCGAGGAGCTCTCCGAGGCCGATCTGATCCTCCACGTCATCGACGCGGCCGACCCGAACGCATCCGAAAAGATGCGGTCTGTAGAGTCGATCCTCGCCGAGCTTCGCCTCGACGCGATCGATCGTCTCGTCGTCATCAACAAGATCGATCAGGCGCCCCGCCCGATCGTGGCCGCGCTCATTCATGTCACCCACGGCATTCCGGTGTCCGCGCTCGATCGGACAGGCCTCGATCGGTTGGTCGATTCGATCGTCGACCGTGCGTTCACGGCGATGGATGCTAGGGCGCGGAACGAGGCCCTGCGCGAAGAGCTCGTGATCGGTCCGAACACGGTCGTGCGCGGGCGGGCCTGATCCGAGTCGAAGCGGTTCGTGACCCCTCCGGCAAGATCGCTTGCCCTCGACCTTCCTCTGCTTCGACAACTGGACGGTCGTCGTCTCTGCCATCTTCGACTCTCCGATCGCCATGAGCTACCGTCCGAACATGCGTATCTTGGCGGTCCTGGCGTGCGTTTTCGTCCCATCGCTGGCGTGGGCCGATCCGCGTGTGATTCCGGCCGAGCGTCTTCGCGAGATTCGAATTCTAGGCAAGGCTGGAGAGCTGATCGTGCGGGCGTCCGCGGACCGCGTCGTGGAAGCAGACCTTACCGACCCCGACGCGAAGATCGAGGAGAAGGACGGCGTGCTCGAGGTGCGCTTCGAGAAGGGGTACGCGGAGTTTCGAATCCCGCTGCGTTCGAATCTGACGGTGGAGACGCAGAAGGTCTCCGTCGAGCTCTCGGGACGCTACGGGCGTCTCTCGGCCAAGAACGCCGACGGCGACGTGTCGATGACGGTGGAGGCGGCGGAGGTCGACGTCGTGGTGGGTCGCGGTGATGTCTCCTGCGCGGGGGTCACCAGCAAGCTCAGCATCGTCACGCGACAAGGCGATGTGGAAGTGTCGGGGCTCTCGGAGAGCACGCGCATCGAGGCGCCGGCAGGCGAGATCCGCGTGGAGCGTCCGCCGCACGCCCTAGAGGTCGTAGGGGGCACGGGTTTGGTCACGCTCAACGGCCGCTTCGAGTCGAAGTCGACGGCGACGATCCAAACGACCACCGGCCGCGTCGTCGTGACCGCTGGCGGAGCCGAAGGGCTGAAGGTCGCGGGCACGTCCGAGTCCGGACAGATCTTCTTTCCCGAACAGGCCCCGCAGAAGTCGAAAGGCAGCTACGTTCGCGGCAAAGGGAGCACCGAGCTCCGCATCACCACGGTGTCCGGAGCGATTCACGTCGAGGATTGACCCACTCTGGGGATCTTGACGAGTCTCCCCTCGATCCGGGAAAACCGATCCCATGGTTTTGGGCGTTGGTCCAAAGGTCGAGTCCCCCCAGACCCAGCGAGCTGAAATATCTGCGTCCGCAGAGGCGACGAAACGTGGAGACGCTCCCGACAAGCTCGAGCCGTCGCCGAAGGGGGCGCTGGTTCAAGGCGTGGGAACGGTGGGCCACGTCGATGCGGACGGAACGCTGCGTGGCGACGTCATCGTGAAGACGGCCGACGATGTGAAGAAGCTGTCGGCTTCCGGCGCCAAGCGCATCACGGGTCGATTGATCGTCGCGAACACGGAGCTGTTTCACCTCGAGGGCCTCGCGAAGATCGAGTCTGCTGGTGCCGTGGAGCTCCGCGGAAACAAGAGGTTGGCCTTGCTCGGAGGGCTTCGAGGGTTGAAGCACGTCGACAAAGACGTGCGCATTCGCGAGAACGCCGCGCTCGAGACCACGACGGGCCTTTCGAATCTAGAGCGAGTAGGAGGCCGGCTCGAGGTCGCGAAGAACGGAACCCTCTCCAAGGTCGAAGGCCTGGAGAAGCTCGACTCGATCGGCGGAGACCTCGAGATCTCCGACAACCCATCGCTTGGCGACGTCGCGCTGCCGAGTCTCAGAAAAACCGGCGGCTCCGTATCGGTGTCTGGCAACCCGGCGCTCGTAGCGATGGACGCGCCGAAGCTCGAGGAGGTCGGAGGTCGAGAGTCTCGCGGAGACGTCAGCGTCGACGACAACGACCGAATCGAGAAGCTCCAGTTGTCGAAGCTGAAGAAGGTCGAAGGCAACTTGATCTTGTCGGAGGGTCGGCTCACCGACCTTGAGGGGCTGCGCGAAGTCACGACTGTGTCCGGCAGTATGCGAGTCGTTCGCCAGGAACGGCTCGAGAGCATGCGCGGAGCGGGATCGCTGGAGGTGGTGGGCGCCGACTTGGAGCTCTCGGAGAATCAGGCGCTTTCGACGCTCGAAGGTCTGCACTCTCTTCGTGAGATCCGCGGAAATCTCGTCTCCCTCCAGAACCCAAACTTACCCGAGCCAGCGGTTCAAGACTTGAAGACGAGAGTTGCCGTGTACGGATCGGTGATCTCGCCAGGCTGAGTAAGCTCGCCATGAAGCTGCTCGCGTCGTGTCTAGGCGCGAGACCGCGTTCCAAAAATTGCTGCAGGACTCATGAGTCCGCGAGGACTCGATCCACCGTTTCGGCGAGCGCCGCCGCGCGCACCCAGCGCTCGAGGCGGACCGCGCTCAACTCGAACGCGATCAGGTGTCGCTGGGCCTCTGTCGGCTCGAGCCCCCGCGCCTCCAGGACGCTCACGAGCGCGGCCCGCAATCCTTCTTTGCGTCCTTCTTCACGTCCCTCTTTACCAACTTCGCTCAGGTCCGAGTAACCTCGCCGCTGGAGGAGGTTGGAGAGCGCCACTTCGTGGGCTTCGTCGCGATCGAACATCGCTTTCACAGGTACGGGGTTCTTCAAGAAGCCTGGGGCCTCGATGAGTTGGCCGGGAGACAGGACCTGCACCGCCTTGTTCTTCTGGTAGACCTCGACTCTCTGCGGCCCGAGCAGCCTGACCACCCAAACCCACTCGGTTCCGGAAGTCAGGAAGAGCTCGATCTTCTCTTGGAGCTTCGCCTCGTCCTGCCCGCTGCTTGCATACTCCACGGCCAGCCGAGGGACTCCCGAGATCCACCCCCGCGCCGCGGGCACATTGCCCACGCCGATATCGGGTGCGCGCACCGTGCGCTCGCCGAGCTCGTAGCCGGGATCGAAGCCCGCTTCCTCAACGCCCGGATCCGTGTCGAGCACCTGGAAGGCTGCGCCGGCGCCGCGAGCGCTGTCTCCGCCCGAAGGCATGCAGAGCACCGGGTGGCCGTCGTCGAGTTCGTAGCCCGAGCCCGGTGGGAGGTCTCTGGAGGTGAACGGCCCGGGATCACCGATGACTTGCCTCGCTTCGCTCACCTGGTGAGCCTAATGCACGGCCCGCAGCCTGTCGAGCCCGCGTCGCGGCGCGGGCAGGCCGTGCGCCCAGCACTCTTCCGAGCGGCCCTAGCACCCTTCACCCAAACCTACCCGAGCCAGCGGTTCAAGACATGAAGACGAGAGTTGCCGTCTACGGATCGGTGATCTCGCCAGGATGATTTCCGTCGATCGAGACGACCTGCCTCTTCTGGCGTTCCAAGTGTAGCGCACACGTCGAGAGCTCGGCCGTGCAAGCTCGCGGTTGCCGTGCTCGTGCGAACGCCTCAAGCTCGTCGCGTGACCACGCTCCTCGCGGTGTTGGGTGTTTGCTTTGCGGGCACACTCGGCGGCGCGGCATTCGTTGCGTGGAGGACCTGGCCTAAGGCATGGGTTCGCTGGCTACGGGCCGCGTTCTTCGTCGTCGCCGTGTGTTCCTGCGCAGGCGTTGGACTGGGTCTCGCCCAGGGCGGGCACGCCGGAGTCCTCTTGGGGATCGGGTTTCTGTTTCCGCTCTTGGCGAGCTCCGGGCTGTTGTTCGGATCGAGCCTCTTTTGGGCGCCCGCGGCCAAAGCCTCCGAACCGACTCCGAATCGGAGTCGTCGGGTCTTTCTCGGGAGAGCGGCGGTCGCCGTGCCGTTCGCGACCGCGAGCACCGGGCCCGTGGGGGCAACGGGCGCTGCGTTGGGCCCCGTGCTCCGCGTTCACGAGCTCGAATACGAAGGCCTGCACCCGGACCTGGATGGGCTCTCGATTCTTCAACTCAGCGACGTGCACCTCGGGCCCTTCGTGGGAGTCGATCAAGTGACTCGCGCCTTGGACCTGGCGCGACCTCACCGACCGGAGCTCATCGTACTCACCGGCGACGTGGCCGACGACTACGCGCTGCTCGAGCCGGCGCTCTTGGAAGTGCAGCGATTCGGGGCCGCGCTCGGGGCCTTCGGCGTTTTTGGAAATCACGAAAATGCGCTCGGCCGAGAAGCCGCAGCGGAGATTTACCGGCGCACCAAGGTGTCTCTGCTCGTTCGTGAAGGGACTTTGGTGCAGCGAGGGCAGGCCAACATTTGGATCGCCGGCTCCGACGATCCGGCCGGCAAGTTCATGGTCGATTTTCACCGAAAAGTGGTCGACCTGGCGCTCGAAGGGCGTCCGGCAGACGTCGACTTCGACGTGTTGCTGTCCCACCGACCAGGAGGCTTCGTGGCCGCCAAAGAGCGTGGCATCAAGCTCACGCTGGCGGGGCACACCCACGGGTTGCAGGTCGCGCTCTTCGGCCGGTCGGTCCTCGAGCCCTTGTTTCCCGACGCGTATTTGCTCGGATTATACCGAGAGGGTGAGTCGGTTTTGTATACGTCCGCGGGGCTCGGTCATTGGGTGCCCTTTCGCGTGAATTGTCCGTGCGAGGCCACGATTCTGACTCTACGGATCAAGGGGAGGGGCCGACGAAACTGAGTCGTTCGGCCTCGGCGACCCGATCCTCACACGAAGCGCCGCCAGAGCTCCGGCAAGTGAGGCTTCAAACGACCATCGACGGAGAAGCGGCCTGGACCGGCAAGGAGCAGCACGAAGAAGTGGAGACCGTACAAGAGCGCGAGCTCCTTCTTGTTGAATGGGTCGTCGGCGTGAACGATGATCGCCGCAACCATCATCGTGAAGAGCAGCTGAAAAGCCGCGAATCGACTCAGCAGTCCCAAAATCAAGAGCGCGCTGCACGCGACCTCGGCGAAGACGGCGAGCGCCATACTCAGCTCCGGGCCGACGCCCAACGGATCGGGGAAGGTCGAGCTCTTCTCCGAATAACGGGTCAACTTGCCCCAGCCATGCTGAGTGAGCATGATGCCCCCGACGCACAGTCGAATGAACAGCAGAGCCAAGTCCGTCGGTCGCGTGTTCATGAGTAGTCTCCTCGAACAGCGTCTCTCGAATTTCGCGCCGAGGCGAGCGTCAAGGCGACTGGATCCGTGCAACTGCTCGCGGCCGTCCGCATGAGGAGCCCGTCCGCTGGGCGGAACCCCGCGCGCAGGGTGGCAGGTGTTCCGTTGCGGGCTTGCCTGAGGACGAAGCCGTCCGACCCCGCGATCGGTTGACATGCATGTGCATGCAGACCATGAAATGCGTATGCGTACGACCGTGGAGATATCGGACGAGCACAGGGCGGAGCTCCTCAAGATCGCGAGCCACAGAGGCCAGAAGGGATTCTCGGCGGTCATCAACGAGGCCATTACGTTTTATCTCGATCACATGGGCGACAAGGACGAGAGCGTGAAAGCGGCGCTTGGCCTTCAGGGGATTCTCTCGACCCGCGAGGCCGATCAGTTCGATCAGAACGTAACGAAGCTTCGAGCGAGTTGGCGATGATGGTGGCGGATTCCGATGTGCTGATCGATTACCTTCGCGGCAAAGGTGCTGCGGCGCGGATAGAGCTCGAGCTGAGCACCGGGCGGCTCGCGACGACCGTCGTCAACGCCTTCGAGCTCCGAGCCGGCGCTCCTTCGGCGAAGCGGCTCAATGCGGTCGAGATCCTATTGGACGCACTCCACATCCTGCCGCTGGACGACACGGCGGCGAGCGAGGCCGCTGAGATCCAAAGAGAGTTGTCGGCCTCGGGCGCGCCGATTGCTCTGGCCGATTGTCTCATCGCTGGAATTTGTCGACGTCACGGCGGAGTGCTGATCACGAGAAACCGAAAACACTTCGAGCGCGTGCCCAGGCTAGCGTTGAGCTCTTCGGTGGAGTAGGCCGATCGTACTCACACGGACCATGGATCTTGGACCGGATCGACGTGGGAGGCCACACAGAGCAAGGCTCCCAGCAATGCCGGGGCTTGGCGCCAAAGCCAGGGCTTGGCGCCCAACGTGCCCGCGTGGTACGCGGCTCAGCCGATGGACCTGCTGGCCGAACTGACCGGTGTTTTTCGGACCGTATTCGACGACGACGGGCTCGAGATCAGTCGTTCGACGACCGCGCGGGACGTCGACGGCTGGGATTCGGTGATGCACGTAACCTTGATCATCAAGGTCGAGCAGGCCTTCGGAGTCCGTTTCACCAGCGCCGAGGTCGCAGCGCTCTCCACGGTTGGCGACCTGGTGGACCAAGTCAAAAGAAAGCTCGCCGCCCGATGAACCGCGGCGAGCGTAGCGAGCCTGCGCCGATGAACCGCGGCGAGCGTAGCGAGCCTGCGCCGATGAACCGCGGCGAGCGTAGCGAGCCTGCGCCGATGAATCGTCCCGCGAAGCCTCGTGTTCGTGCGCTGCTCGATTACGTTGCCAGTCGACACCCAAGATCGTCGCACGGTCTCGATGAGTCGAAGGCCACCGACCCCGAGCTCTTCGACGAGTTGCTCGAGACGTTGCTCGAGTGGGTCGAAGGAGCGCGCGGCTCGACCGCGATTCCCGATGCGGTCGAATCCTACGTCCGCTTCGTGGCGTCGGTGAATTTGGCGCAGGCTCGCTACGAAATCGAAGGTCGATATCCGAGCCGAACCTTCGAGGACGTCGAGCGAAGTCTCTATTCTGATCAGGCCGCGATGGATGACTACATTCTTGGGGTCTATCTCAGCAACGTACTTTGGGCGCACCACCTCGAGCTATCACGCCTTTTCCTCGATCGATTCGTCCCAGGGATCGGCGCGCCTCAGGCGCAGATCGTGGAGCTTGCGCCGGGGCATGGCGCATGGGGTTTGCTTGCGCTCTCTCGACTTCCAGGTGCGACCTTGCTTGGGTACGACGTGAGCCAGCCGGCCCTCGACTTGGCCACCTCGCTTGCTCGAGCCGCGGGCTTCGGTGCGCGAGCGAAATACGAGCGCGCTGACGTCCTCGAGCTGGCGACTCAGCCGGAGGTCGCCGACGCGGTGATCTCGAATTTCCTGGTGGAGCACCTGGAGCGACCGGAGCCGCTCTTCGCTTCGATCGCCCACGTCTTGCGACCAGGCAGACGGGCATTCGTGAGCGGGGCGCTCACGGCCGCGCAGCCGGACCACATCCTGGAGCTTCGCCGAGAGTCCGAGCTAGTCCTGCTGTGTGAGCAGCATGGGTTACGAGTCATCGAGACTCGTTCGGTGTCGCCTCGGCGGACTCAGAAGGGGGCCCGATTTCTTCCCCGCTCGATGTCGCTCATCGTCGAGAAGCGGTCGCTTCCTTGAGTTTGGGACCGGTACTCTCCGAGTGCGCCAAGCTGTTGCGAGACGGCTCGGCGGAGGTTGCCCTCGAGCGACTGCGGCCGGCTCTGAGAGGGGCGGAGCGCGACCGCGAGCCCATCGACTGGGAGCGTGTAGGTCGCTTTCTCGTGCGAGCGCTGGCCAGGCCGGAGACGCGAGCACAAAAGATGCCCAGGGTCCGCATTCTCGCCCAGGTGGCAACTCAGTGGCTTGGGCCGACGTTGGTCGCGAAGGCGTGGGCTCGCGGGTTGGCGTTGTCAGTTACCACAGGAGAGTACGACGTCATTCTGCCCGCGCTGCTTCAAATGCCGGACCCGCCTGACGCCTTGGTCCTTCTGCCCTGGTCGGATCGACTTCTGTTTGGGAAGGGCCGGCCCCAGGAGCGAGCGCGCGAGGAAATTGCGTTTTGGACCGAAGCATGGGTCGAGGCCCAGCGGCTCGGCATAGGCCGAGTCGTCCAAGTGAGTCATGACTACGTCGGGCCTGGATCGCACGGTCGCCATCTCTCCGCTCGGAGCGGTGACATAGCGTTGGTTCGCGAGGTCAACCGAGCGCTCGCCGCAAGCGCCGAGGGCATCTGGCTCGTGGATCTGGAATCGCTGTCCGGAGAAGTTGGGCGTTCGAGATTTTACGACCCGCGGCGACACTTCTGGACGCACCAGCCTTTTTCGGAGCTCGGGCTCGAGGCGCTCGCGGAGGAGCTCGCCGTTGCCTTGTGTTCGCTCCTGCTCGGTCCGAAGAAAGTCTTGGTCTTGGATTTGGACGATACACTCTGGGGGGGGGTCGTCGCGGAGCGGGGACCTTTCGGTATCGACGTGCGGTCGAGTGCCTCCGGTGAGTCGTTTTTCGCGTTTAGGCGATACGTGAAGCAACTCTCCGAGCGGGGGGTGCTCCTGGCGGTGGCGTCCAAGAACAACCCGGCGGACGCTCGTGAGCCTTTCCGCGTCAATCCGGACGTCGGGCTTCGACTCGCCGATTTCGCTTCGTTCCAAGCGGGGTGGGAGCCGAAGAGTGAGATGCTCGCGGAGATCTCGGCCCAATTGAAGCTAGGCCTCGACTCCTTCGTCTTCTTCGACGACAACCCCGCCGAGCGCGAGCTCGTTCGGCAGCTCCTTCCCGAAGTCACGGTGATCGACGTCCCAGCCGAGCCCGCCGAGTATGTCCGAACCCTCGAGCGATCGGGTTGGTTCGAGGCCGCGCGGCTCACGGGCGAAGACCTCGCGAGGACGGCATCCTATGCCGCGGAGGCCGAACGAGCGAGGTCGAGGAGTGACCATGTCGACCTCGATGGGTACCTCGCGTCGCTCGAAATGAGCTCCGAGGTAAGACCAATCGCCGAAGAAGAGCTTCCGCGCGTGACTCAGCTCATCGAGAAAACGAATCAGTTCAACGTTCGGAGCGTGCGACATACCCAAGTCGACGTCCAGAGGATGCTTGCGGTCGACCGTTCCATCGGCCTCTGCTTCTCTTTGTCGGACAAATTCGGCGAGCACGGGCTCGTCTCGGTGCTCCTCGCCGTGCCGCGTCCCTCGAACGACGCGCTCTTCATCGATACTTGGCTCATGAGTTGCCGCGTGTTGGCAAGAACGCTCGAGCAGTTCGCTTTCGGGCGACTCCTCGAGCGCGCCGCCGAGCTCGGCTACGCGCGCATCGAGGCTGAGTACCTACCCACGTCGAAGAACGCGCCGGTTGCACAGCTGTTCGACGAGCTCGGTTTTCGACGTGAACGCGAAGTGAACGGTCGGATCGACTATTCGCTCGAGCTTCCGGGGACCGCGCCCAAGACTCATGTCCGGCTCACCGCGCGGTGACCGGCCCGGCCGTCGATATCGGCGCCCCGCCGTTTTGGATCGCGTTTGGAGCGGCGGTGGCGGTGTTGTGCCCGCTCGGCTCCGCGACCGCTCGCCGCGCGCTGGAAGCGGCGCTGAACCTCGTCTTCATCGGATGGTTGCTCGGACAGGGAGGTGTCGCGCTGGCCCTGGTGTGGCTGCTGTTCGTGAAGCTGGCGGTCGTGGTCCTCGAGCGAAGCCCGGCGCTCCGCGCGAAGGTCTTCGTGGGTTCGGTCGTGGTCGTGGGGTTGGCGTTCGTGACTCACAAGCTCGACGACCGACCATCGCTGGCGCTCGCCCAAGCTTGGTTGGGTGCCGTGGGCTTCTCGTACGTGGCACTCCGCACCGTCGACGTGTTTCGATCCGTGGCCGAAGGGCGATCTCCGGCACCTTCGATCCTCGACCTCGCCCGCTACTTGTTTCCGTTCACGATGCTCGCGGCCGGACCCATCGATGCGTGGGACGAGTTTTGCGCTCGACCCTATCCTCCGCCGGTGCTCTCCCGAGACGAAGCGCTCCAGGGTGCCGAGAGAATAGCGACAGGGCTCTTCAAGAAGCTCGTGCTCGCGGAGCTGGTGTTCGGTGGTTTTCTCGATGGATTTTCGGGAAACTGGCTGGAGGATCTGGTCGAGGTCCAGGCTCTGTACCTGTGGGTCTACCTCGACTTCAGCGCTTACAGCGACATCGCCGTGGGGATAGGTCGGTTTACAGGCATTCATGCACCCGAAAACTTCGACCGACCCCTGTCTGCTCGTAACCTGATCGAATTCTGGGAGCGCTGGCACATCTCCCTCTCCCGGTTCATTCGCCGAAATCTTTTTCTTCCGACTCAGCTCGGGCTCGCCCGACGGTCGCGCGGGGCGCATCCGCTCATGAATGCCTCGCTCGCGTATTTGCTGGCCTTCGTGCTCTGCGGCCTCTGGCATGGGCTGACGCTCCGGTTCCTCGCTTGGGGAGCAATGCACGCGGTCGCCCTGGTGATCGTGAACGCCTACCGATCGGCGTTGAGCGCCCGGCTCGGTCGGATTGGGCTCAAGCGATATATGGAAGACGCGAGAATCAGATTCGTTTCGCGCGTCGTCACCTTCGAATTTGTCGCACTCTCTTTGGCGATGATTGCGCCCGGGGTCACCAGATGAAGTACGTCTTCAGGGTCGTTTGGATCTCGCTTAGAGTATTGGCCGCCGTCGCCGTGATGGAGCGCGGCGTCGTTTTCTTTTATCAGGGGTTCTAGGCGTTGGAGACGGCGATGCTGCCAACGAAGCGGGTCGACCTCGGGCGACTGAAGGAGCCCGCGTTCGTCATACTGTCGGTTGCGCTCGGCCTCGTCGTCGTCGACTTCCTGGCGGGGCAACTCTTGCCAAAGGCGGCGTCTCTCGAGGCTTTGGGGCGTGTCGTTCCATCCGAGCGGGAGCTCCTTGGTTCTCGGGTCGCCGGCATCGAGGACCAGCTCAGCGGGGCGCCGTTGGGCGTCGTGATGGGTTTGTCGACGGCCCGAGAAGGGATTTCGTCGAAGATCCTGGAGGAGGCGGAGCTCGAGGCCAAGATGCGTTGGGTCAATCTCGGCGCATCGGGTGGGAGCTACACCGAGCTCCTCGAGTATGCTCGGCCGCTGCTTGCGAGCAGCCTCGAACCCGAGGTGATCGTGCTCGGGATCCACGCCGCGTGGCTGGCGCGAGAAGCCGTTCCAACCTTTGAACCTTCGGTCGGGCCCGGCGCCGCTCCGCGGACGCCGACGAGTTTGTCCTTCGTGATGGCGAATCGGAACTCACTTCGGCTTGGTCTCGATCTGCTGAGCCATCGGCTGCGATTTTCGTGGCGAACGGGGCTGGGAAGTCCAATCTCCGCCCTTTACCCGCCGCGGGAGCAGCCTTTCACGGATCGCATTCTCTACTCGGGGTCGGCCCCGTCGAGTCACATCGAAACCCAGCGCGTCGAGTGGGCCAAGCGGGGTTGGTTCGACGCCGCGCGGTATGAGGAGGGTCCGGAAACGCGAGCGCTTCTGCGGCTCGTTCGAAGCCTCGGGTCGAAGACGCCTCGGCTGGTGATCGTCGGGTTGCCCGAAAAATCCGAGTTTCGCGAGCGTGTGCCGCCCTCTGCGCGGGGCTTGCTCGCGTCGGTGGTGGCTTTGGCGCGGATGGAGTTGGGCGCCGAAGGGCGGCGAGGGGAGTGGGTCGACCTGACGACTTCGATCGGAGACGAGTTTTTTTACGATCTGGCTCATGTCTCGGCGAGCGGTCGGGACGCGCTCACGCTGAGACTCATCGAGTCTCTCCGAAGGGAGAAGGCGAGCCCTCGATGACCCCTGTGACCGAAAGATACTTCTTGAACATGGCCGGGCTTCGTGGACATGAGGCGCGGGAGTGAAAAAGACCGTCCTGATGCTGAACGTGTCGGAGACCTCCCGAGACCCTCGGGTTAGGCGAGTATCCAGGAGCCTGGCGGCCAACGGCTTCGAAGTCATTGCACTCTCTCCGACGTACGAGTCGAGCGAGCGTCGATCACAGGTCGACAACTTCGAGATCCGGCGGTTCGACGGGCCGAGGCGTGTGGATGTCAAGGCGATGGCGCAGCTCGAGTCTGCGTCGCCGGAGGCCGCGGGCATCGTCGACGCTATCCTTCTCCCGTTGGCGAAGGGGGGCTATTCGCGGACCGAGCGCACTCGACGGGAAATTCATCGAGTCGGCCAGCGAACTCTTCGACGGGCCAGGAAACTCACCGGGCACACCTTTTCGATGCTTGGGAGACTCGTGTCCCTGTTCGGAGACGAAGACGAGTCGGAGTACATGAAGCTGCGATCCATGGTGCTGACGAACCTGGAGATGTACCGGGCGGGCCAGCACCTCCGAGCCGACGTGATCCACGCAAACGATCTGAACAGTTTGTTGGCTGGGCTGATGTTAAAGCGCCGACACGGAGCGAAGCTGGTCTACGACGCCCACGAGATCTATCCGGAGCAGTTTCCGACCCACGAACGAACCGAGATTTGGCACGGATTCTTCACGGCGCTCGAGGACGTCTTGATTCGGGAAGCGGACGGTCGCATGACGGTCTGCGACAGCCTCGGGACGTACTTTCAGAATCGGTACGCCACGAAGCCGTTCCTCACCGTTCGCAACGTGCCTTCGATCCGATTTCAGCCTTCGGAGTCGATCCTTCTTCGAAGAAGCTCACCGAGGGTGGCGCTGTACCACGGTATGTTTTTCAAGAATCGCGGGCTCGAGAACGTCGTGCTTTCGGCTCGGCACCTGCGGAGCGGTCGGATCATTCTCCGGGGTCTGGGGTATCACGAAGCGGAGTTGCGTCGTTTGGCCTCGGCTCCCGAGGTTCGGGATCGGGTGACGATCGCTCCGGCGGTACCGGTCGACGAGCTCGTAGCCACGGCATCTGAGTGCGACATCGGCCTGAATCCATTTCCCTCCGCGTGCCTCAACACCGAGTACGCGTTACCGAACAAACACTTCGAATACATGATGGCAGGGCTGGCCGTGGCTAGCTCCGACCTCGTCGAGCTCCGCAGGTTGACTCAGGAGCTGTCGAACGGAGCGCTGTTCCCGAGCATCGAGCCCGAAGCGATCGCCGAAACGCTGGAGGCGCTGATCGCTCGGCCCGACGAGCTCGACGAACAACGCAGGCGGTCCTATGACGCCGCCAAGCGAGAGTATCATTGGGAGATGGAGGAGCAGCGATTGCTGAGCTACTACCGGGAGCTGTAGCGCCGGTTGGACATCGGCGGTTCTTGACACCGCTCCACACAGAAGCGATGCATGCGCGGTGATCGTAGTCGTAGACTACGGAATGGGTAACCTCGGATCCATTCGGAACATGCTGAAAAGGCTCGATGTTCCGGCCGAGGTCGCCTCCGACAGGGCACGCATCGAAGCCGCGGACAAGCTGATACTGCCCGGCGTTGGTGCTTTCGACGAGGGCATGTCGAATCTCGAAAGTCGAGAGCAGGTGGAAGTGATCACCAAGAAAGTGATGGAAGACCGTGTCCCGGTGCTCGGAATTTGCCTGGGGATGCAACTCATGACCAGGGGCAGCGAGGAGGGCAGGAAGCCGGGCCTCGGCTGGGTCCAGGCAGAGACGGTCCACCTCCGCAGGGACGCACCCCCTGGCGCCGAGCGACTCAAATATCCCCACATCGGCTGGAGCTATGTCGACTGGGTTCGTGAGCACCCCCTCACGAGAGAGGTGCCTCCAGACTCGAGGTTCTACTTCGTCCACAGCTTCAAGGTTGTCTGTGACCGCCGCGAGGACGTTCTCGCAGACGCGGCTCACGGCCCAATCGTGTATTGTGCCGCGTTTGCGCGGGACAATATGGTGGGAGTGCAGTTTCACCCCGAGAAGAGCCATCGTTTCGGCCTGCGGCTGCTGTCTGCGTTTGCGAAGTGGCCTGGCGCGGCAGATCCGCTCACTGGAGCGTCTGCGTGACCGAGCCATCGCGATTGGTTTCGCATCCCCATCGACCCCGAATCATCCCCGTGCTCCTCTTGCGCAGCAATGGGTTGCTTCACAAGACCGTGCGGTTCAAGCATCCGAAATACGTCGGCGACCCGCGCATCGCCGTGAAGATCTTCAACGACAAGGGCGCGGACGAGATCGTGGTGCTCGACATCGACGCCACTCCGGAGCGCCGATCGCCCAAGCTCCCGCTGATCGAAGAGATTGCTGGTGAAGCGTTCATGCCCATGGCTTACGGCGG
Source organism: uncultured Myxococcales bacterium (assembly GCA_964463485.1). GTDB lineage: Bacteria > Myxococcota > Kuafuiibacteriia > Kuafuiibacteriales > Kuafuiibacteriaceae > CAYXDO01. The sequence continues at coordinate 35,976 of CAYXDO010000028.1, forward strand.
CGGCATTCGGACCGTCGACGAAGCCAGGAAGATACTCAGCCTCGGCGTAGAGAAGGTCGTGATCAATTCGGCTGCCCTCGAGAACCCGTCGTTAGTCGGTCAGATCGCGCGCGTCGTAGGCTCACAGAGCGTGGTCGGATCGATCGACGTCAAGCGAGACCTCCTCGGCCGCCGGCGTGTGGTGAGCGAGAGCGCGACTCGAAAGTGGCCGACAGATCCCGTCAGCCGGGCTCGGGCCTTGGTGCGAGAGGGTGTCGGCGAGATCTTCGTTACCTCGGTCGACCGCGATGGAACGTTCGAGGGCTACGACGTGGAGCTATGCGAGTCCATTGCCTCTGTGGTCGACGTACCCGTGATAGCATGCGGAGGAGCCAAGACCGTCTCCGACCTCGGCTTGGTCATCACGAGGGGCCGAGCCTCGGCGGCGGCCGCAGGGAGCATGTTCGTCTTTCAGGGGCCCCACAGGGCCGTCCTGATCTCGTTTCCAGACGATGCATCGCTCATCGCCGTGCTGGGTTCGAAAGACAGGCCAACAAAATCGAGTTATCCAAAATGAACAATGTCTTCGATCGCCGCCGCGGCGACAAACTCTTCTCTACTGTGCGTGAGTATCAAATCTGCACTCAGTGCATCATGGATACATCGGACCACGAGATCACGTTCGACGATCACGGAATCTGCAACCACTGTCGCGACTATGACGCTGCGGTACACGAGGCCGTCATACCGGCTGCGGAAGGCTGGAAGCGCCTCGAGGAGTTCGCAAGTCAAGTCAAGGAGGCGAACAAGAAGAAGCCGTATGACTCGGTCATCGGGCTCAGCGGCGGCGTGGATAGCAGCTATGTCGCGTACCTCGTGAGGAAGAAGCTCGGACTTCGCCCCCTTGGAGTGCACCTCGACAACGGATGGAACTCCGAGCTGGCCGTCCGAAACATCGAGAGTATCGTCAAGGCTCTCGAAATCGATCTCCACACTGTCGTCCTCGATTGGGACGAGTTCCGAGGACTCCAGCTGGCTTTCCTTCGCGCTTCGACCCCGGACTCCGAAATTCCCACGGACCACGCGATCGTCTCATCGCTCTACTGGACGGCGGTCAGGAACAAGCTCGAGTGGGTCATCGAAGGGTCCAACATCGTCACCGAGGCCATGGTGCCTCCCACCTGGTCTCATGGTCACGGAGATTGGCGATACATTCGCACGGTCAACTCCCAGTTTGGTGGCAAGCCGCTTAAGACCTATCCGCACTATTCCGATTTCGATCGCAGGATCCGCTTCGAGTCCATTTCGCCGGTGAGGCGCTTCCAGATTCTCAATTACGTCGACTACGACAAGAAAGAGGCAATGGCGACTCTCGAGCGAGAGTTCAACTGGGTCCCGTACGGAGGCAAACACTACGAGTCGATCTACACTCGGTTTTTTCAGGGTTATATTCTGCCGACCAAGTTTGGCTTCGACAAGCGCCGGCCTCACCTCTCCTGCCTCGTTCGATCGGGCCAGATGACTCGCGAGAAGGCTCTGGGTGAAATTCAGAAGCCGCCGATTCCGGAGGCGCTCGAGCGCGAGGACCGAGCCTTCGTCATCAAGAAGCTCGGAATCACCGAGCGTGAGTTCGAACAGATCATGGACCTGCCCAAGAGGACATTCTGGGACTACCCATCTTACGAGCGGCACCCGCCGAAGCTCCCGGTCTATCTCGCCGATGCGAGGGCAGGTATTCAGCGTCTGCCGCGACGGGCCGTGGTCACCGGACGAATCGCGGTGAACAAAGCGATCAATTTCGGCATGTATCCGACGGAGCTTTCCTTTTCCGCGAAGCCCAAGCGCGTCGGTCCGCTCGGGGGACCGATCGGTGAGAGGCGAGTGTGTATATTCTCTTTTACGCCCGCAACGGACGAGCCGCGCGTCCGTAGACAAGCTTCCGCCTTCCTCGACCACGGCTACCACGTGACCGTCGTCGGGTTGGCGGGTGGCCGCTCACCGCACCCTGACGGCTGGGACATCATCTTTGTTCAGCCTTCGAGCGTACCGGCCTCGAAGTTGAGGCTTGAGACGTTCGACCTGATGAAGAAAGGCGCCAAGTGGCTGCCGGCTTTGGCCGAGCGATATTACTGGCGGGCGTTCAACTACGACGAGATCTTCCACCGCGTCTCGAACGTAAGGGCCAATGTCGTGCTCGCGAACGACTACTATACCGCACCCCTAGCAGCTCGCTTGGCCGCGCGAAACGGAGTCCCTTTTGCCGTCGACTGTCATGAGTACGCGCGGTCCCAGTACATGCACGACCCAAACTGGGTCGAGAATGAACGCGAGTGGATTCACGGTCTTCAGCGCACACTCTACCCAAGGGCCGCCGTCATCACGACCGTCTGCGAAGGCATCGCGGAGCTGCTGCAAAGAGACTACGGGCTGCAAAAAAAACCGACCGTCATTCGCAGCACCCCTCCCTACGTGGAGATGCCATTTCGAGCCACCGGGGAAGTCATCGAGGTGCTCTATCACGGAATCCTCGCACACGCTCGAGGGCTCGAGGCCGCGATCGAAAGCGTCAAGTCCTGGAGACCAGAGTTTCGACTCATCATTCGCGGACACGGACCAGAGGACTATGTGGAGAGCCTCAAGGCGCTCGCTGCCAAACACGGCGTCGCCGAACGAGTCTCGATTCCGGGCGCGGTCCCGTTCTCGCAGCTTATTCCCGCCGCGAACCAATCCGACATCGGATTCTTCGTCCAAGCCGACATTTCGGAGCAGAAACGGTTCACACTCCCCAACAAGCTGTTCGAGTACATCATGGCGGGACTCGCCATCTGCGTCGCCGATCTCCCTGAGATGGCGCGGGTCGTGAGAGAACACGAAGTGGGATTGCTCGTGCCCGATGCGACACCGACCGCGATAGCCGCGACCATCAACAGGCTCGATCGAGCCATGATCGATGCGTTCAAGAGGAAGTCTCTGCAGGCCGCCCGCGTGCTCTGCTGGGAAAATGAGTCGCGCGAGATGACGGACGCCTTCGCCGTTTTCGACCCGGAACTCGCCGTACGGCGCGCGCCGCAGCGCCAGCAAACGGCTCGGCCCGGATCGACCTCGGGTGCCTGATTTGCTTCGCCCCTGGGCGTAGAGCCGTCGCGAATCGTCGCCGCGGTCCATGTGGATCCTTCCACCGATTCTGGCCTGCGCAGCCGGAACAAAGCGCGCATGTCTCACCGTGACGGTTCTCGTGCTCCGGCTCGTTCAGCGCAGGTTTGGCGAAATACGTGACTCGAAATTGCGTTATCGTGCCGGTGTGGAGTATAGTTGGAACTAGTTTGGTCCTTTGCCATGGCGTGGGGTGACCTAAACCAGGATCGGCGGTTGGCATGCACTATGCTAGAGTTTGGGGCCGGAGAGCGTTGGGCGGCAGGGGACGACTTGCTCCCCTGTTTCTTGCGTTTTGCGCGATGGAATCCTCCACAACGGCCCTGGCGAGTCCTCCGATTTCGACAGTCACGGTGCGGGCGGGCAGTTGCGTCGAGTTTGCCCGTAACGTAGAGACTATTTGCTCCGACGGAGCCGCTCCTTGGAGTCAGTGCGCAAAATTACGAATGAACGGCCAGGCTGGCTGTAGATTTACCTGCCCGCATAACTTTACCAGCAGAAACAACAACGCGTACTGCTCGCATCAGGCTTCGTCTACGAACATCACAGGTTGGTTGGTGCTCGACTGGACTGGCGATTCCGACCCTGAACAGCGATTCGTCGTGTCGCTCTTCGACAACGAGGCCGATTGCAGGGGTTCTTATTTTCCCAACGGTGATTGCAGGATCGCAGCTGTTCACGTTTATGGGTCCAACGCCCCGACCTACGATTCGTCGATGGCGTGGACTCACTTGTCGACGGTGCACCTTTGGCACGATGGGACTGATCCGACGCCAAACAAGAAATTCGCATCGATATGGCCGAACTACCGATGGGTCTTGATCGCTCGCTATGCGGGTGACTCGAGCCGCTCGAATCCATGGATGTGTTTTTCGTCGAAACTCTATCGGAAGTAGCTAGGGCTGGACTAGATGAGTATAACGACGGGACAGCCAAAAAGCCGCTTGTGGGCATTTCTCGTGCTCACGATCTCTTGCTCCGATGCGTGGGCAGGGCCTCTTCACGGAGGGTATGACTACTACGAATCTAGCTGCGTGAACAACCCAATCCTGGCAGAAGGCATGTGCACCGACTATCAGAATCCAGAAAGTCAGTGTGCCCAACTTCTCGTTTCGTCGAGAGATGGATGTCATTTTTGGTGCCCTGGCTATGGATTTACAAATCATGGCACCTATTGTACCCACGATGATTCGGGCACCAACGTTACAGGATGGGTCGTTTTCGAAAGGACAGTCGGAGTCAAGGGCATAGACGGGGTTTCCGTGATGCTCTACGATAACAAGGACAACTGTAATGGACTCGACTACCCTGAAGGCAACTGCGGTATCGCGGCCGTTCACTTGTATGGATCGCTCGATCTCAGTTCATGGTATTACGAGGGAACGTACTTTCTCTGGCACGACGGGAAAACGACGACGAGCAACATCAAGCTTGGCTGGCGAGACTGGGCCGCTCCGTACTACATGGTCGCGCGCTACGCGGGCGGCGAGAATCGGTCCGATCCTTGGTTGTGCTTCGTCGCGCCGACATACTCCGAGTAGACGAACGCAACTCGTCTCGAGCAGGTGCGGGAGTCTGAGTTTAGATCGTGATCTCCCGGAAATAGGCGGGCCGTCGCGGTCATTCGGCCCCAGTTGACGCTCGCTCTGCAAGGCGATGGATCATCCATGTCGCCCGGGTCGAGACTCGGCGCTTCAGATAGGCCGGCGATATTCTCGGGCCGAAAACGCAGGATTGCCACGTCGCGCGCCGGACGTTCGTCATGAAACCAAGGGACGATTCGTTCACCCCTGCGTCGTTCACCAGTTCGTGGAGACTCGGTTGTCCGTTTGGACCTGGTTCGGCGACTCTCTGCTCTCGACGCAATCGCTTCGAGACGGAGCGCGGCTCGAAGGCCCGGAGGCTGGCTTTGGGCTCCGAGCCTCGCGGGCCCTCCGCGGGTGGCTCGTCGAGCTTCCCCGACACATTCACGACGTGACCCTCGATGGGTCACCGCATACGCGAAAGCCATTCTGTCGCTGGTTCCTCCCCGACGCCCAAACGATGAGTTTCTGCGAAGGTCGGCTCCGCGTGGAGCTCCGGTCGGAGCTCGTCGAAGCTGCGGTCCCCAAGTCTCACGGACTGCGACCTTCAACCCTTCGCGCGGTGACCATCCCCGTGATCCTCGGGATCGCGTGGCACGCCGTCATAGCCACCACACCACCTCAGCAGGCACCAGACGAGCTCGAGTGGCGACGTCGATTCATCGGATGCACGTTCGGCCTCCATCCGCACGTGGCGAGGCGTCCAAGTCCTCGGCCGCGGGTGGGTGCTACGGGGATTTCGGTGGGTGGGCGCCCTACGCGAATCGTGGCGGTTCATGTCGATCCGTTCATCACGGTCTCCAAGTAAGTCCGTCTCGCGAGTGTCAGTGCCCGGGCTCGTGCTCGCGCTCGTCCTCGCGCGGGTCTGGCGTCGACAAAAAGTGCGCAGGCGCTACTCAGTACAGGTCCCCGCAAGCTCGTGACCCGCTGAGAAACCACCGAGCACAGAGCCGAGCCCACAGAGCACGCAGATGATGCAATGGGCCATTCTTTGTGTCCTCCGTGTCTTCTCTCGGGTGCACGACCACGCTCGGCGCTGGGCAAACCACAGAGGACACAGAGCAGGAACGCAGAGAACACAGAGGATTTTGGAGAAAAGTCCTTCGTGCCCTCCGTGTTCCTTCTCTGTGCTCTCCGTGGTTCATGCGGAGGTTGAACTGAATCGCCGTAGGTCGGTCGTGCACCCTCTTCTCTCCGCGTCCTCTGTGGTTTCTGCATGGTCACAAACCTCCGAGGACGAGTACTCAGACGCTCCCTGTCGAAGTCCCCCGCGACCGCGGGCTCGAATTCCTCTAGGGTGCGCGCGTGGCAACGCCCGGTGAGCGCTGGAGGACGGCCCTTCGGGATCGCAGCTTTCAGAAGCTCTTGGGTCTCACCGCTTTCGCTCTGACAGTGACCGCGGTCGGCTTCTCATCGCTCGTCCGGTTCGTCGAGGCTCGCCCCGGCGTCGAGCTCGTCGATCCGATCCTCGCCTTGCTTCCCCGTGTCGATCTGACTTGGCCGATCTTCCTGCTCGTCTACTGTTCCATAGGCGCGGCGTTGATCGGCGCGAGGAGCTCTCCTCATCACGTCTTACTCATGTTCCAGGTTTGGACGATCACGACGTTGTTTCGCGGGGTCGTGATGTTCGTGACGCCGCTCGACGATCCGGAGGGCGCCATCGTGCTCGTCGATCCGATCACGACCTTCTTTTTTCGTGCGACCTCGGCGCCCACCAAGGACCTCTTCTTCTCCGGTCACACGTCGACGCTGTTCATTCTGTATCTCACCGCGCAGCGCCCGAAGCTCCGCGCGGGTTTTCTGATCGGTACGATCTCGATGGGGCTCGCGGTGCTGATTCAACGAGTTCACTACACCGTCGACGTGCTCGCCGCCCCGTTCTTCGTTTACGCGTCGTACGTGATCGCGACGCGCCTGTCGGACGTGCCTGACGAAAATTGAGTCACGAGCTCCGAAGCGAAGAATGTCGCAGCCTCGATCCGAGGGCCCGCGAAGCGAACACGATCGCCGCGCCCGCACCGATCGCCTCGCCCAGCACCATCGCGTACGCCGCACCGATCGGCCCGAAGGTCGAGACGAACGGCACGAAGGACACGATGGTCACGAAGGCTCCGAACAGAGATGCGGCCATGTCGGCGCGCTGCGTTCCGAGGACGATCGCGGCGGTGTTCGCATGCCTTCGCAGGGCCAAGATCGGAACCGCCCAGATCAAGGTCGCGAGGATCGACCGAGCGGTCCCGCGAGCGTAGACCTCGCCGTAGAGCAGCGCGCAGAGCTCCGCCGAAAAACGAGCGACGCCTACGGCGAGTAACAAAGCAAGCGCGGCGATCAGCGAAGCCGACCACACGAGCGATCGCGTGAGGTTCTTCGGATCGCTCGACTCGGCGCTGAGGGTGGGGAGTAGATTCGTGAAGTACACACCCATCAACGTGAGCACGACCATGAGCGTGCGATGGGAGACGCCAAATTGACCGAGGTCGCTCGCGTTCACGAGCGAGCCGAGCGCCACGACCGGGAGGTACATTCGAGCGGACCAAACGAACAGCGACACGGCGACGGGTCGAGCTTCTCTCAGCAGGGTCCGATCGATCGTGCGGCGAAGCGAGAAGCCATGACCGAGGGATTGGTAGAGCGCGAAGGAAACGAGCGCGGTCATGCTGGCGCTGGCGAGCTCCACCACGGCCACGCGGCGGACGTCTTCGGGGTGAGAGACGAAGAGCAGAGCTCCAGCGAGGAAGAGGCCCTGTCTCAGCGCTTGCGGCCCCGTCACGAAGAGCATCCGACCTAGGCCTTGAAAGGCCCAGCCCAACACGAAGGGCAGCGACACCAAGGTGAGTGAATAGACCGCCAACAGGAAAGGGAGCGGTCCGGGCAAGAAGCGCGCGACGAGAGTGATCGCGAGAGAGACGATCATCGCCATGAAGAGCTGCGCGGGGACGATGGACTCGATCCACTTTCGAGCCTCCGCGGGGTTCTTCGCGAGCTCGCGGGTACCAATGGCTGGCAGGCCCTGGTCTACGACCACCGTCGCGAACATGAGGATCGCGAGCGTGAGCTCCAGGTGGCCGTAGGCCTCGGGCGCGAGGCTCCGCGCGAGATGGACGTAGGCGATGAGTGTGAATAGACGCGTGAGCCCTTCGCCGATGGCGAGAGTGGCGAGGTTCTGGACGAAGCGGCGTCCTCCGAATCCCGGCTGAGCCGCCACGCGGGGGTCAGTTTCGCATGGTCGCGGTGGTACGCAACCACTCGCGCTGGATCGCAGGAGCGCTCGAGCGGAACGTCAGGAACGGGACGACCTCGCGCTTTGCGTGCGGACACGTCCGCTGCCCGTCCGTGCCTTGGCGAGGGGCACGGACGGGCAGGGCGGGATGGCCCAGGCTGAGGAGGGACTCAGCCCGGCTGGAGGATTGGGGCGCTGCCTGGCGACTGCGCGAAGCCTAGGCGCACGCAAGCTGCCTGCGGACCCAGGGGTCCGCGAAGCTTAGGCGCGGTCCCCGGGGGTCCGCGAAGCTTAGGCGCGGTCCCCGGGGGTCCGCGAAGCTTAGGCGCAGGCAAGATGCCTGCGCTCCCAGGGGTCCGCGAAGCTTAGCTAGCTAGGCGCAGGCCTCCCAGCGGTTCAGCTTGGCGGGGGCGCTCCTCGGCGGACTCTCTTGCCGTTGGTGGCATTTTCGTCGCCGTCTTTGGGTTCGGTCTTCTCGGTCTTCTCGGCCTTCTCGGATTTGGCGTCGGCGGGCCGAAGCTCGATGGGTTTGTCGGACTCATCGATGGGGAGACCAAAGTGCGTCCGCACCTTGCGCTCGATGGCGTCGGCCATCGCCGGATTCTCGACGAGGTACATCCTCGCGTTGTCTCGGCCTTGGCCGATCCGCGTACCCTCGTAAGAAAACCACGCGCCCGATTTGTCGATGATGCCCAGATCGGCACCCATGTCGACGAGCTCACCGGTCTTGGAGATGCCCTCGCCGTAGAGGATGTCGAACTCACACTCCTTGAAGGGCGGCGCGAGCTTGTTCTTCACGACGCGCACGCGCGTGCGGCTGCCGATCGTGTCTTCGGCCTTTTTGATCGAACCCACTCGCCGGATGTCGAGGCGCGCGGAGGCGTAGAACTTCAGGGCGTTGCCGCCGGTCGTCGTCTCCGGCGAGCCGAACATCACGCCGATCTTCATTCGGATCTGGTTGATGAAGATGACACACGTCTTGGACTTGGCGATCGACGCGGTCAGCTTGCGGAGCGCCTGACTCATCAAGCGCGCCTGGAGGCCGACGTGCGCGTCACCCATCTCACCCTCGATCTCGGCCTTGGGTACGAGCGCGGCGACCGAGTCGATGACGATGACGTCGATGGCGTTGGATCGCACGAGCATGTCCGCGATCTCAAGCGCCTGCTCGCCGGTGTCCGGCTGGGAGATCAGCAAGTCACCGACGTCGACGCCGAGCTTTCTCGCGTACGAGACGTCGAGCGCGTGCTCGGCGTCGATGAAGGCGCAGACACCGCCGAGCTTCTGGGCCTGGGCGATGGCATGGAGCGTCAGGGTTGTCTTGCCCGACGATTCCGGACCGAACACCTCGACGACGCGGCCGCGAGGCATGCCACCGATCCCGATCGCGATATCGAGGGACAACGATCCGGATGGAATCGCCTCGATCTTCTGGAGCGGCTGCTCGTTGCCCATGCGCATGATCGCGCCCTTCCCAAACTGCTTTTCGATGGTGCCGAGGGTCAGCTCAATCGCGCGTTCGCGCTCTGCGCGGCCCCCTCGGGCGTCTTTCGGGTCTTTCGATCGGTCTTCGTTCTTTTCCATGGAGGGACCGTACGTTCGTTCAGTATCGGTGTCAAGGCAATGGGAAGTCGACTGCGTACGGAAGGGACGGAGAATGTCCGTTCATTCCGATTTGCGAGCGTCCACGACCATCAGAAATCGCAACCATCAGAAATCGACGGAGCCCTCGGGTGGTGGAGCTTGTTTCACGACGAAGCTCAGATCTGGGCCGGGCGCGGCGCTGAGGCGGCCGTACACCGCGTACGTCTCCATGACGCGTCGCATGTACCGCCTGGTCTCTCGATACGAGGTCGATTCCACGAACGTGTCCAACTCCTTGCCGTCGTGTTGTTGGATCCAGCGATCCATCACGGCGGGGCCCGCGTTGTACGCGCCCGCGGCGAGCGCAGGCTGATTCTGATATCGATCGAGAAGTTGGCGCAGGTACCACGTGCCCAGCCAGATGTTGGAGGCGGGCTGCGTGTAGCGCGCCGCGTGCGCTCGCGCTCCCTTGGCGCGCTTACCGATCGTACGAGCGGTGTCGGGCATGAGCTGCATGAGCCCGCGAGCGCCCACGTGACTCTTCACGTTGGGCCGAAAGTGGCTCTCGGTGCGCATGATCGACAGGACGAAGTACGGGTCGACGTTGTGGACCCTCGCGGCCTCCTGGACTTCGTTCCAGAAGGCCTGCGGATACGCGAGCCGCCATGCGCGCCACGCGTACGGTTCGCCGTTGAGGAGGTCGGCGCCGTCTTGAGTGATGGCGGTGGCCAAGCGGAAGGCTTGGTAGTGCGCCCCGAGGGTCTCGAGCATTTCGGCGACCATCACTCGGCTCTTCTGATCTCGGATGCGCGCGAGGTGCTGGCTCGCTTCGTCGAGCTCTTCGACGGCGAGGTTTTGGAGACCGGCGCCGTTGAGGGCGATGGCTCGATCGACGTGAATGGGCCGCTCGCGACCGAGGAGCACCAAGACCTCCTCGAGCGTGGATCGTTTGGAGTCTTTGGCGACGATGAGGTCGACCTTGTCGCCCAAGCGTTCGAGCCTCATTCGAGCCCACGCGCCGTAGTAGCTGAGGGGAGCCGCTCGGAGGACCTCTTTGTATTTTTCGCGCGCTCCGGGTCGATCACCTTCGAGCTCCTTGATGCGTCCGATCCAGTAGCGGCACCACGAGATCATCTCGCTGGTGGGGTGCTCCTCGAGGAGCTGGGAGAAGGCGCGTCGTGCGAGGGCGTAGTCGTTGCCGAGGTAGGCGGCCCAACCGGCGAACCACAAGGCCTCCGGTCGGCGGTCCCACTTTTTGAATTGGTCGGCGAACTTGAGGAAGCGCGCGGCGGCCTCTTTGAAGTTCCCGCTGTTGTAAGGCAGCCAGGCGGCGAGGTACTGCGCGTCGGCGGAGCGTTTCGACTTCGGATATCGCCTCGCGAGCTCGTCGAACATCACGATCGCGCCCTCGTTGTCGTTCTTGTTCATGAGGAGCTGTCCGAGGCGTTCGAGCACGGCAGGCCCGTCGGGATCGTCGAGCCCGGTCTGATAGAGCCCTCGCAAGGTCGTCTCTTCCTCGGCGCTCTTCTTCTGCTCCCGGTACACGTTGGCGCGTTCGAGCTTGATGCGACGCGAGAGCTCGGGAGCTTTTTTCTCGAGCTCTCCGAGCGCCTTGTGCGCCGCCGTCAGCGCTCCGGAGCGAACGAGGTTTTGAATTCGCAGGAGCTCGATGCGAGCGTTGGTCACCGGGGGCTTCACACCCTTGGCCTCCAAGCGCTTCATGAGCACCTCGGCCTGCTGAGCCATTTTGGATCCCGGAAAGTCCAAGAGCAGCTTCCAAGCCTCCTTGGAGGCGCGCTCCGCCTGACCCAGCTTCTCGTAGATCACCGCTCGCTCCAGCAGGAGCCCGGCGCGGTTTTCGATCGTTCGCTTCTTGGCGAGCAAGGCGTCGAGCACGGCGAGCTGCGCGGCCGGAGCGTCGAGCTGCCCGAGCACGTTGACGAGCCCGCGGGCCGCCGCGAGTCGCACGGACCGGACCTGAGCAAGGCGGAAAGCGTCTTTGTACGCCTCGAGGGCCTCTGGTTTTCGACCTAGAGCCAGTAAGGCGTCCGCGCGTATCAGAGACTCTCGATCAGCGAGCAGCGGGTCCGTCTGCTGCGAGAGCACTCGCAGCGCACCCGCCGCGTCGGCTCGCGACAGGAGCGCGCGGGCCTCGGCATACGCTTTTGCCGCAGGGATCAGCATCGGCACCGCCGAAGACGCCGTGCGGGCCTGAATGGACAGCGACAGCACGTTCGCCTCGTCGATCGTCAGCGGAAGAAGAAGCTCCGAGCCAGGAGCTGCGTGGGCGATCTCGGCACCGAAAATGAAGACGCCAACCACGACACCTACGGCCCACGACGTACGGCCGCGACGAAGTGTCTCCGCGCCGACATGACGGAGCGGCGAGTCGAGCGAGATGGAGGGCAGGCGCCTGAGCACGACGGCGATTCGACAGCGCACTCCGTTCAACACGGAGTCAAGAACGCTAGATGTTGATGATTCCTTGGCGGATGCCTTCTGTGACGGCCTCCACGCGGTTCGTCACGTCCAGCTTTTCGTAGATGTGCTCGAGGTGGGTACGGATCGTGGCCTTCGACAATCCGAGGACCTTCGCGGCCTCGTTGTTCGAGAGGCCCTTGGCGATGATCTGCAGGATCTCGAGCTCGCGTTCCGTGAGCGGCGATCCGGCCTTTCCGCCGCTGCTCGTCTTCGGAGGCTCCTCACCCTGAACGGGCAGGAGCCTCATGAGCGCACGTGCGAGGTTGGGCTGGATCACCGACCCGCCGGCGCGGACGTCTTTGATGGCCTCCACGATCTTTTCGACCGGCGCACCCTTCAGGAGATAGCCCGCAGCTCCCGCGCGGATCGCGCCGAGGACCTTCTCTTCTTCATCGAAGATCGTGAAGACGAGGATTTCGATCTCCGGGTGCTTGGCCTTGACCTGCTTGGTAACCTCCATGCCGCTCATGCCCGGGAGCCCGAGATCCATGAGAATGACCTCGGGGTTGCACATCTCGACTTCTTCGATCGCGCTCTCACCTGAAAGCGCCGACCCCACGATCTCGATCTCCTCGAAGGTCTCGAGCAACTTGACCTGAGCCTTGAGGATCTGCGGTTGATCCTCTACCACCATGACACGAATCGGCATTTCGTCCTCGATCTGACACGAGCCGGATCTTAGTCTCCGGCGCGGTGACAGCATATCGCGGTCGCAGGTCACTCCTCAAGCCGCCGACTGGCGAAGTAGACGATCGGCCGATTCTCGTGGACTCGAAAACCCAGCCCGAGACCCTGGTTTTCGGACCTCGCGCGGCCGACGAGACACTTTGCAGCGCGCTCGATGCCTTCCTCGCGGGTCAAAACAGGGAAGCCCTCGTGCATTCGGACCCCGTGGAGCTCGTGAGGGTCTACCAAGACCCGCATGATCAAGAGGTCGCCGGCCTGTTCGTGGCGAGCCTCGCCTACGGGCGCGTCGCGTCGATTCGGGCGGCCGCTTCCCGTGTGCTCGCCGCGCTCGGTGATCGGCCCGCGCGTGCCATCGATGCGGGCCGCTTCGTTGGCCTCGAAGGCTTCGTGTATCGCTTTCAGCGCGACGACGACATGCCCGCGTTGGCTCGCGCTATTCGGGGAGTAAGAGCGGAGTTCGGGAGCTTGGGAAGCGCGCTCCTCGCGCTCGACCCAGGAGGAGCCGATTACGCGGCGGCGCTCGATCGGTGGGTCGAGACGCTCCGAGCTCGCGGACAGCGCACGAGCCGCGGCTTCGAATTCTTACTCCCACGCGTGAACGCCGGCGCGGCCAAGCGCCTCTGGCTCTACCTCCGCTGGATGATCCGAGCGGAAGACGGGATCGATCTCGGGACGTGGCGTACGTTCGGCTCGTTCGATCCCGGTCGCTTGCTCGTTCCGATCGACACCCACGTCCAGCGAATCGCGCGTTACGTGGGCCTGACCGATCGCGCGTCTTCGGATCTGGTCATGGCTCGGGAGGTCACCGGAAACCTGGCCCGCTTGCGCCCGGGCGACCCCGTCGCCTACGACATGGCGCTGTGCCATCTTGGCGTAAGTGGATCGTGTCCACGACGCCGCGATCCGGTACGCTGCGTGGGGTGCCCGATTCGCGCCATCTGTCGGCTCGGCGAGCCGCCTCTCGCTGCGCCTGCGTCAAAAGAGCCCTCCAAGCGCTCCTCGCGGCGATCGCCGTCGAAGTAGGCTGCTCCCCTGGAGTCGGCCGCCCGCCCGAATATCCCGACGCTTCGAATCCTTTGGACGCCAACGAAATCGTCGACGCCAGCGCGGACACGGGCACGGACGCGGGCGTGTCGTCCGACGGTTCGGACGCAGGCCCAGGAGACTTGGGGTCGAGGGATGCCTCCGAGATCGTGTTGCGCGATGGTGGCCTTGGTCCGTCGTATCCGCTGACCGGAATCTTTCGCACGCGTGATGGAACGGTCGTCTACGCTCGCGAGGTCGGCGGCTTCGTGTCGCTCGTGCTCGATCAGCATCCCTATGTGTATCTAGGGCTCGTCGATGCAGAAGGTCGCTTCGACGCCGTGTCTCCGCCGCTGCTTCGCTCGGGTTGTCAGGTCGCGCGAGTGGGCGGGATGTACGATCGCAACGGATCGATCCTCACGATCGATCACACGAGCTGTCGCGACGACGGCCGTCCGTTCTCGGCGTCGCTCACCGCCGTGTTCGCAGAAGACTTCGATTACTCCTTCAGCGGCGTCTACGAGCTCAACGTTCGCAACATCCAAGATCCGGTCGGCTGCCTCGTCGAGCAGCCCGGTAATCCGCGGTGGGGCATCAATCTGATCCAGTCGTCGCGTACGGTCGCGGTTCACACCGCGATGGATCCGGAGCCCGCGATGTACATCGGGTCCATGGACTTCTCGACGCGCACCGTGACCGCGATTCAACGCCTGTCCGCGGGCGTCGAGATGGCCGATCCCTCGATGACGATCCAGTTCTTCCAAATCTCGTTGAACGACCCGCTGACGATCCAAGGGCAGAGGGACGTGGTCGATACGGAGCGAAGCTGTGCGTATCGCATCGATTTCGAAGGCATTCGCATCGAGGTCCCGTAGGGCTTGTCGCTGGTGAGAAGCCGTGGCACTCGTTTCGGCGCGTGGGAAAGAAATCGCGGGAGAAACGGGCTCGCAGAGAAGCCCAAGAAGCTCCGAAGAACGGTGACGATCGGCAAGAGGGGGCGGGCGCGGGTGATCTGCGTTTGATCGACATTCTGGCCGAAGACTTCATCAAAGGCGTTCCCGAGGCCGAGACGACGCTGACGATGATGGGCCGCGACGCGTCCTACACGGTCACTCGAATCGGTGAAGAGAAGCGCCACGCGGGCCTGGTGGAGCTCGGCAAGAAGCTCGTGGCCCTGAAGCCGCAGGTCGCGACGAATTTGTACGAGCTCCGGCGCGCCTCTATCGCCGAGCATCTCGCGGTGTCCAACGCGCCTACGGCCACGGACACTACGGTCGAGCTCGCCTGGCACTCGGTGGCGCTGTTCGATCCCGCGGTGCTCGCCGCGGATCTGGTCAAAGGGGGGCGAGTCCGCAACGACCCCAAGCGAATTGCCGCGGGTGATCTCGCCTGGTTCTCCCTCGCGCCGGACGAGCGCGCCTCGATCCGATTCACGACCGCCGACGGTGTCACCGACGAGCCCGGGCTCAAGCTCAAGCTCCGCGTGTCATCGGGGCTCGTGTTCGTCGGCCCGCCAGAGGCGTCCGATGGCCCTCGCCTCGGCGAAGTTCGGCTCGATCCGTTTCGCACCAAGCTTGACGAGTACTTGGACAAGGGTCGTCTCGTGAGGGTCAAGGCCGGCGACTACCTCTTGGTGGCCCGCCGGACCGAGCCAGGACAAATCGGGGTCCGGTTGCTGCCTTGGGTCGAGGGCGTCGCCACGACTTCGCCGGAGGCACTTGTTCTTCCGTAAAGGGTATATCAGAACGAGCAAGAGCGCCGTTGCTCTTGTAAAAGCGCGCGCGCCTCTGGCAGAAGAACGCGTCGCCACGCCGAAGGGCGAGATGAGGGAGAGTCGGATTGTCGGATGCGTTTGAAGATCGGGCCGCGAAGTCCAAGAAGGGCGGCCGCAAGGACGACCGTAAAAAGAACGAGCAGCGTGTCGACCGAAGGATCCGGGTTCCGGAAGTCCTCGTGATCGATGCCGACGGCAAGAGCCTCGGAGTGATACCGACGAAAGAGGCTCAGCGAATGGCGCAGGAGCAAGGGCTCAACCTCGTAGAGGTGGCTCCGAACGCGCGTCCGCCGGTGTGCCGCATCCTCGACTACGGCAAGTTCAAGTACGACCAGAAGAAGACCGAGGCGAAGAAACGGCGGAACCAAGTCGTCGTAGAGATCAAAGAGGTCAAGTTCAGGCCGAAGGTGGACAAGCACGACTTCGAGACCAAGCTTCGTCATGTCTCTCGCTTTTTGGGCGAGGGAGACAAAGTGAAGTGCACGATCATGTTCCGCGGCCGAGAGATGGCTCACCCCGACCTCGGCGAAGTCGTATTGCGTCGTGTGCTCGAAGCGTTGAAAGAGAAGATCGTCGTCGAGAACCCTCCGAAGATGGAGGGTCGCAACATGCACATGCAGATCGGTCCCAAGCCGGGCGCCTGGCCGAAGAAGGAAAGGCCGGCTCAGCATGAGGACGAAGAAGAGATCCTCGAAGATGAAGATGACGAGGACGAGGACGAAGATGGCGGGGACGAGGCCCACGGCGAAGCCTCTCCGAGCGCCTGAAGGTTCAGATCGAACGGAGCAAAATTGTCATGCCTAAGATGAAGTCGAAGCGCGCCGCGGTGAAGCGCTTCCGGGTCCTCGGATCCGGCAAGTTCAAGAGGAAGAGCAGCTACCGCAGCCACATGATGTCGCACAAGACCGTGAAGCAGAAGCGACACCTGCGCGGGAACTCGATCGTTCACGAGACGAACGAGGGTTCGCTGTTGCGCATGCTTCCCTACTCGCAGAAGTAGTTCACGGACGATCAAGGAATTGGTGAGGAGCTCCGTATGGCTAGGGTCAAAAGAGGATTCAAGCGCCGCCGGCGCGTCAAGAAGTGGTTGAAGCTCGCGAAGGGCAATTTCTCGCGACGGCGCACGGTCTGGAAGCCGGCCAAAGAGACCGTGATGAAGGGCCTGACCTACGCGTATCGAGATCGACGCATGAAAAGGCGCGAGATCCGATCGCTGTGGATCACGCGTATCAACGCCGCCGTACGCCTCGGTGGCACGAGCTACAGCCGCTTCGTGCACGGGCTGAAGAAGGCGAAGATCGAGCTCGACCGAAAGGTGCTCGCGGACATCGCGATCCACGATCCGAACGCGATGGCGAAGATCGTGGCGATCGCCAAGAGCTAGTCAGCGCTGGGCGCGGACCCTTGCGTCTGTAGGATTGCGCCGTCTCGGCTTTTTTTCAGTCGAGATCTCGGATTCGCGTCCGCCTGCCGAGCTCGTCGGACATCGACGGGCCGGCGATCCTCAACGCCGCCTCTTCGATCCACTCGGAGCGGCGACGTTCGGTTCGAAGGCCGCCCGCGAGCCATTCGCTCACTCTGCGCGAGAGGTCCTCGAGGCCACGCAAGAACCGAGCATCTGCGCCCGCGACCACTTCGATCGCATCGGGGCGGGTCTCGAACTTGGCCTCGAACGTCGACCTCACGCGATCGTCCATCTCCTCGGGAAGGATGACGTATACGGACGCCTCGAGCTCGCTGAGCTCGAGGGGCTCGGTCGGTGCGACGAGGATGAGGTGGCGGCACCGTCCGACCTTCTTGGCGATGGCGGTCGCGGTCGTGGCGCCGGAAAGATAGCCCGCGATGGAGAGGTCCGAGCCTACGCTCTCTTCGAGGTGAGCGTACGCCGCTTCGGCGTCTTCGAGCGCTCGAGTCGGGTCTCGCGCGCCGATCGACGCGCCGATCCCGCGATGCGAGAAGCGCAGCGACGGACGGCCGTTCCGCGCGCAAGCGAACGCGAGCTCGGCCACCACTGGCGCGTGCAGCCCGGCGTTTCCGGATGGGTCGACCGCCGGGCAAACGAGGAGCCCCGGGGTCTCGTCGCCGCGGTGAAACAGCCCTTCGAGCGTGATTTCGTCGCTGACCGTGATGATCGCGGGGCGCTCGAGGAACTGTCCGGGACGAACCACAACGCATCGTAACCCGCGCCGACTCGGCGGGCCCACATTCGTGTTACGAGCAGGTCTCGAATGCTGACCGTGACCATTCGAGCCAAGGACGCTGAAGACATCGTCGAGTCCTTCGAGGCCCGCGAGCTTTACGTGGGCCGCGGACCCGAGAACGAGATTTGCCTGCCCAAGGGCAACATCTCCAAGCGGCACTGCCGCGTGAGCGTTCAGGACGGTCGTGTCTTCGTCGTCGACCTCGGATCGGCGAACGGGACCTTCGTCAACGGGAAGCGCGTGCTGCAACCTTGCGCGATCTCCGAGACCGACCGGGTCTACGTCGGGGACTTCACGCTGACCTTCGCTTCGGACTCCGACCGAACCAAGACCGATCCGCCGCCGCCTTCTCCCGAGCTGGCTCGGCTCGGGACTCGGCGAGAGCGACTGCGGGTCTTGGCCCATCGAATCGCGGACGAGCTCGATCGCGCCTGAGCCGACTGGCGAAGCGGAAATTCGCTCCGGCCTGCGTTTTCGAATTCATCGCATTTCGAAGAGCCGATGCGCCGCGAATTTCGAGAAAGTGAGATCGATTCCAGAGTAACCTCCGGCGCCTTGTCTTCGCGGACTTCGCGCGCGCTCGGCATCCTCACCGTGCTCGGCACGATCGCGGCGGGCTCGTATGGCACCGCGTTCTGGCTCCTTCGCGATCGAGGTCCGAGCGCAGAAGCGATCGAGGCGGCAGCTCGCGAGCTCAGGACGGCCTACGAGCCCGGAGACCTCATCTTGATCCAGCCGTTCTACGCGACGAGGGCTCGCGAATGGCTCGGAGATCTCGATCCGGTCGCGCCCCAAAATCCCCTCCTCGAGGACTTCGAGACACACCGTCGGGTGCACGTGTTCGGCCTGTTTGGCTCCGCCGAGGCCCTCGCCGAGCCGTTTTTGCGGATGGGTTTGAGTAGGGTCAAGGTCGAGAGCCCCACCAAAGGAATCACGATCGCGACCTACTCGGTGAGTGCGACGACTTCGATCGAATACTCATTTAGAGACGAACTGAAACGAGCGCGAGTCACCTACGAGCAAACGGACGGAAAGCTCGAGCCCTGCGATCGCTACACCGATGAGTTCGGGCGCGGGGGTGCGATGGGGAGGTGGTCGTGTCGCCGCGACGCTGAGTGGTTCTACGTGGGCAAGGAGTGGCATCGCATGGGGGACCACCCGAGACTCTGTCTTTGGGCTCACCCGCCCAACTCGGGCCGGCTTCGAATCGAGTTCGGAGACGTCCCGCTCACCGGGATCCTGGCGGGACGGGCCGGGCACACGCTCAACTCTTCGCTCCACGCGCGGGAGCGAGTCGACCTCGAGATCGAAATCAGCGGAGTGGGTCGTCAGGTGTACTCGTTCGGGTTGTCCGAGCACTGGCGTCCTTTTTCGCTGGTGACGCCCGACGTAGGGACCGCGACGGTGACTTTCTCCGTCTCGTCGCCGGATGCGGGGGCGAATCACTTCTGCTTCGAGGCCTCGATGCGACGACGGTCGGGTTGAGTCGTGTTTCTCGTACTCGCATTCTTCTACTTCGAGACGTCGATTCGAATGACTCTCCCGTCGGCGAACGCGACGAACGCGGCTCCGGCCTGGGTGACCGCTCCGACGATGCGTCCTCCGAGGAAAAGTCTTCGATTCGCCGTACCCAGCGCGTCCAGCTCCCCAAAGTCAGCCGACGTCGGCGGCGGCCAGGGCTTCGCCTGTGAAACGACGAGAGTTTGGCTGCCCAGGGTCAGGAGCTCGACCGGTTCGATCCCGTAGGGGAGGGCCGTGGCCTGCTGAGTGAGGAGGATCGAATCGAACTGACTCGAGTCTGACCCATCGGGGGTGATGGCCTCGAACCGAACGCCCGTGCCCCAGTGTCGCCCGATCACGAGCGAATCAGGGCACTGCGCGAACAGGCGACCAGACGAGCCGAGCCCTTGGTCGTCACCGCTCGTCGTGATCTTGCGCAGGCGGAAGTCACCTTCTCTCGTGGGCTGAAGGCGCGCGATCTGAGGCGTGCAGGCGTTGTCCCCGCCGTGCGCCACCCACGCGAGCCCATCCACGCTTGCGGCAGAGCCGCCCTCCAAACAGGTGGGTACTGAGAGCTCCTGAGTGCCTCTACCTCCGACGATCCAGACGCCGTGCGCCGTCGAGATCACGAGGCCTCGGGGGATCGTCGCGAGCCCCAGACGCGGCTCGAGCGTCGCCTCGAGGACTGTCTCGAGCCTGTCATTTCGGAGAACCGCGGCACCCTTCGGGCTGGCTACGAAGACAGAGTCGGTTCGTGCGTCGGCCTTCACCGCAAACGGCTCGCCGAGTCGCCAACTCACGCTCGCCGTCTCTACCCACGCACCCTCGATGTCGATGCGCCGAATATTGCGAGCGCCGAGGAGCAGGAGCTCGTGGTCTCCGACCGGCGCGAGCCCCACCAGCCTCTCTCGCTCGGGCTCCGAAGTGACGAGCCTGAAAGCAGAAGTCCCCGTGCGAGTGAACAGGCGTCCACCGGCGGTCTCCGCGATCGCCCACCCAGGAATCGATTCGAAGAGACGCAAGGTCTCCGAAGGGAGCCCAACTTCGCCATATTCTCGCCGCCTGGGCGCAATGCCTCCGCCCAGCTCGATGAAGCTCCCCGAAAACGAAACTCTCACTCGATCGGCACCTTCGTCGGCCGGGGAGAGTCCGTTGATCGGCTCGGTGAACTCCGCGTCTACGACCCAGGCTTCATCGACCGGGCCTCCAGGAGCTGGGCGTGGTCGTGAGCTCAGCGTGTACGTAGAGGCGTGCCACAGTCGCCCCTGAGTCGCGAGGAGTTGCGGGAATCGTGGAACGCTAGCAGCGAAGTGAGTCACCTCAGCTTCGCCATTCGTCGTCAGATCCACGCCCTTGATCGTGCCTTCGGTGGCGGCCAACAACCGGCCCGGCTCGACCTCGACGGCCGTGCCGACCTCCGAGACGGTGAGCGTTCCGCACCGGACCGCGTCGCTCTCGAGTGAGCATTCGGCGATGACGTACTGCTCCCCCGAGAGCGAGGTGACATAACCTGGAGCGTAGAAACGGTCCGTCTGCCCGGAACGGACGAGGGTGAGAGGGAGGAATCGCTTCTCGAGGTCCGCCCTCAGTCTCACCGGCGCCTGGCCCGAAGTGAGGAGAAAAAAGGCCGCTTCCTCGTCGGAGGGTTGTACGAGGAGCCATCGTTTGCCCGGCAAGCCGAGCGCCGCGGTGACTTCGGTATCGAGTGTGATGGTCTCGATCCCTCCGTCGCCGGAAATCAGCGCGACACTTCGGTCCTCGAACAGCGCGATCGCACCTTCGGGGGTCTGGGCGATGAGTCCTCGCGGGAGCAGGCGCGGCGCCGGCCAGATGGTGCGGCGCTCGACGTGACCCTCGGCCCCGGTCGGCGGTGCGCAGGGGCAAGGGCCATCGAGGCCCACGGACACCGACTTGCGCGTTCGCTCCACGAGGGGGTCGAGCGAGGGATCGGCGGGCACTCCGTCCACGTAGGCCGGCGCAAACTCTGGGATCGGGCAGGTGTCACCCGCGAGTAATTGCAGGGCAGGCTCGTCGGTCGGGACTCGGCAGCGGTGGCAGTCTCGCATGCCAATCGAGAGTGTGAGTCCCAACTCTTTCAGGGGCGCGTCGAAGTTGGCGGCCTGGATCTCCCCAGCTTGAATGAAATAGGTGATCGTTCGGGGACCGTCGCCTGATTCTTCGGTGATTTTCGTGGGCGGATTTCCGCTGAAGACGAGCTCGGCTCGAGTTGCTTGCTGACCCGCGCCGAGATGCACGACGATGGCGACGGCGCCGTCTTCGAGGGGCAGGACTCGGGTCTCCGCGGAGCAGCCGAGGGCGAGGAAGGTGAGCCACGCGGGCACGCCGCGATGGCGCCGAACGTCGACTCCCGGGCGAAGCATCGCGAGGAATCTACGATGGCCGCGCGGCCGTGTATAGAGCACTCATGCGTCGGATCCGAGTCGAGCTTCGTTGCACCCGATCAACGCTCCGTTCCGATTTGCGCCGAGCGGAGCTGCTTTGCGGGATTCAGAGGGCCGGCACCGCGAACTCATCACACTCATCCGATCCGGGCATCTCATTTCCGCCACCAAGAGATCGGTCGCGGCTCGGGCTTGACTGCGGACTCCGGACCGCTGCTTGTGGTGTTTGAACAATTGTCGAGCTTGATCGGGCAGCTCGCGGCTCATGTGAGCATGAGCCGTGGTGGATGGCTGGGCGTCGCGGCTTTCGTGGCGGGTCTTTCATCGGCCTGCACCCGCGACGTGGCGTTGTTGCAGACCGAGGCCCACGTACGCTTGGCTTACGACGGCGTTGTTTCGATCCGCGTGCTCGACGCTGCGGATGGAGCGCACGTGGTGTCGTGTTCGGAGGTAGGCAGCTTCCGGCCGGTCCACCGTTACGTTCCGTCGAGCGGTTTTTCTTCACTCGCGTCCTACGCCGCCAAGGAGCTCGCCGCTCGTCCTTCTGAGCTGATTCGACTGCCGCTCGAGGTGCCAGCCAACCCATGGGGTGCAGGCCTCGTGTACGTCCAAGCGCTCAGCGAAGAGGGTCTGCCCGTGCTCGAAGGGTGCGTTTGTGCCCGCTTCGACCCGGACGGCCTTTCCGAGGACGTCGATGCCAACTTCGAGGTGCTCAGGCGATGTCGCAGGTTCGACGAGGGCCCGTTCGACGTGGGCCTCGAGCCCCTAGTGCCAGAGGGCTTCGAGCTCACTGCGTGCGGTGCGGAGGCCTTCGTGGGTCTGACCGGGGAGCACCAACTTCGTCCGGGGATCTGTCTGGAGCCGCGGCCTTGCGGCGGTACGGGCGGGTCGGAGCCTTGTTACGAGTGTTCGTCCGAGAGTTGTGAGGAGCTCGGTGATTTGTCCTTCGCGACCGTACGAATCACTTCGGAACCTCCGGGCAGGGTTGCCGTAGGAGCTCAGGTAACGGACCGAAGGGGAATGGTGGTTCCGCGCTCGAACATCGACTCCTGCGACGGGGAGCTCTCGTTGTCGGCCGAGATTCCCGGTCGCCCTGAGTCGCGGATCGAGGTCCCCATCGAGTGTACGCCGAGAGTCGAGCTGCAGCTCGTAGCGACCCAGGTCATTTCCGACTCGGATCCGTTGCTGGCGACCGTACGCGCCGACGACCGAGATGGGATCGCGGTGGCGTTCGACGCCGACGGCGCGACCGAGGTCGAGCTCTTTCGCCTGGGTGATCGGCTTGAAGCGACCTCGTCGGCTGACTTTCCGGGTGAGAAGCCCCTTTCCATGAGAGGAGAGAAGAACCAAGGATCGTCCCTCGCGCTCCTCACCCGAGGACCCACCGAGAACGCCATCCTGCGAGCGTTTCGAGCCACTTTGGGGGTCGAATCGCTGACGGTCGTTTCCACCGCTTCTGGGTCTTGTACGAGAGTATGCGCGGAGAGCTGCGGTGATCGCGGAATGTGCCCCAAGTCAGTGACGAGCGCGACGCTCTTCGGTGCGGACGTCGACCTCGACGGTCGGGCTGACTTGGCCTTCGCGACTCCAGACGGAGCGCTTTCGGTGTACCGTTCCGACGCCGAGTCGGAAGGCGTGCTCCACCGTTGTGAGTGTGGGGAGCTCCTTCCGCTTCGAGCGGTCGCCTTCGACTATCGAGAACGCGAGGGTCCGACGATCCTCTTCGGCAGCAAAGATGGGCTGTTCGTTCAGGGCTCGACGTCGAGGCTCGCCGGTCCGCGGTGTTCACTCACGACGCGCGCCTGTGAGTCGGGGCTGGAGTGTGTGCAACGCTGTGACGACCCCTTCGGCACCTGCTTCACTCCCTGCGTGGTCGGTGCAGCGGATTGCCCAGGACGACAAGTGTGTATTCCAAGCGCTCCTGGAAGCAGCTCCGGGCTGTGCACTCGCCAGACGCTCGGCTGCGACGTTCCCACGAAGATATTGGATCGCGGGCCCGTCCAAGGGCTGGCCCTCGGGCGCTTCGACAGCGGAACCGAGGACGACCTGGCCGTCCTCCTCGAGAGCCCGAACGGACCGGAGCTCTCGGTGCTGTTCGGTCGCCTCGACGCGCTACAGGACGGCCATCGGCTGAGTTTGTACGAAATGCTGGCAGACGGGTCGACCCCGGTCGCGATGGCCGTGGCGGAGGTGAATGCAGATGGGTTCGATGATCTCGTCGTGCTCGCGCATGATCGCGATCAGAAGGCGCGCCTCGACCTCTGGATCGGGCGCGGGCGCGGATCGATGGCGCCGATCGTCGGAGCGCCCATTCGTTGCGACTCCGTGCGCGCGGACTTGGCGATGGGTGACTTCGACGCCGATGGGCGCGACGACGTCGTCGTCGTGTGCGGAGCATCGGAGAGCTCGAAGCTCTCGATCTTCGCTCCTCGCGCTACGGATGGCCAGCGTGGTGTCAACTTCGCCGCGCCGATCGTGCTGACCGGCGCGCAAGGCTCACGCCCGGTGGCGTTGGCGCTCGGTCAAGTCACCGGTGATCTAAGCCTCGACCTGGTGGCGCTCTCGTGTGAGTCGGCGGACGCCAAAGGGTGTGGGTTGGGAGCCGCCGCGCGTCCTCCGCTCGGCCGCACGCGCCTCACGGTCTTCGATGATTTGTTGGCGTCGCCTCGAGGGGAGCCGCTCGGAGTCGAGCTCGGCTGGGCCGGCTCGGGGTTGTGGGTTGGGCCGCTCTCCGAGCGCGACCACGACGACGTCGTCGTCGTCAACGCTCGCAGCGCCGATTGCGCTACGCCTGCGTGCGAGAGAAGTGAGATCAGAGTGATCAACGCGGGCGGAGACCCGTCGGGTTGGTCCGTCGATCGGCTGAGTGTGGACAACGCAGTCGGGCTCGCAGCGTTCCGCAGCGACGTACTCGGATCGAGCTCGCTGGTGACGCTCGGGCAAGGTCGCAGCGTCAACGATCGACCTTGTTCGACCAGGGACATGTGCCTTCCTCACGACGTGTGCCCGCGGTTGGAGGAGTGCGGGTGCCCTCCGGAGGAGCTCTGTCAGTGTCCGCGGGGTGAGTGCGACATAGGTGTCTGTGTCCCGCAGACTCGGGCGCTCAGTGTGATCGATCCGAGGCCGCTCATGGTCGAGCGGTTTTCGTGTGAAGAGCCGCTGCTCGAGTGCAGTCGGGGTGCTCAGCCTCGATCCACGTGCGGGTGCGCAGGCGATCCGGACGCTCCCTGCGAGCTCGATTCTTGTGGGTGTGAAGTGCCGATCCGTGCTCGGGTGGGAGCGTTTGGGCAGGCCGCGGTTGCTTACGACGTCGCTCCGATGGCATCGGACCAGGGCGACGACTTGGTCGTGGCGACCGATCGCGGGATCGCGATGTTTCGCCAGGGAGGGCAGGGTGTGAGCTTCGACCGTACGCTCTCGGTTGGCTCGGTCCGTGACGTGGAGCTCGGATATCTCGACTCGGACTCATCGTATGATTTGGCCTGGATCGACACTTCGCCTTGTCCGGTGGGCGGGCCGCTCGAAGCCGTGTGCCCGCTCGGCAAGTCGAGATCACAGGCGCGCGGCTGCCTCGGTGTCTTGTCGTTCGACGAACGCGGCGACTGGACGGGGGCGACTTCGTGTGTGCGCAGACAGCTCGAGTTCGAACCCACCGCCATTTGCCTCGGTGACTTCGACGGTAACGGCGTGACTGACGTGGCGGTGACCTCTGCCTCGACCTCGAAGATCGACGTCTTCCTTTCTAGCTTGGAGAGCAGGTCCGGCCCGCGACTTTCCGCGCCGGTGCGAGTGGCCATCCCTGCGTGGCTGGTGGGTGGCCCGCTCCTCTGTCGGGATCTCAACGGAGATCGGCGGACCGACTTGGTCACCGCATCCCGAGGGGGCGAGGTGATCGTGTTCTCGAGCAAGCCCTGAAGTCACGCGCTCGAACGAGGTCTCACCGCCATTTACGAGCCCGACGGAGAAGCGAGCCCGCTTCGAGGCTGAGGCAGGTTTACGAAAAATTTGGATCCCGCCCCGAGCCTCGATTCGACCCAGATCTTTCCGCCGTGCTGCTCGACAATCTGACGGCAGATGGCGAGCCCCAGTCCAGAACCCTCGTACCTGTCGTCGGAATTCAGCCGCCGAAATGCCCCGAAGACCTCCCCGTGATGCTTTTCCTCGATCCCAATGCCGTTGTCCTCGACGCAAAAGGTCGCCGACCCTCGTTCCCTCGCGCAGGAGACGGTCACTCGCGGAGCTTCGTCCGGTTTGGCGAATTTGAGCGCGTTACCAACCAAATTCAGAAACACTTGATAGAGGCGATCTGGGTCGCCGCGCACCGTGGCGAGCTCTTCCACGACGAGCGCTCCATGGGCCAGCGTGATGCGGGGCGAAAGGTCGGACCGAACTCGATCGAGCACCGCCGATACGTCAACCTCCTCGATCCTGCTTGGTTTCTGAAGACGAGCGTATGCCAACAGAGAGTCCAGCAGGCTCGACATGCGCCCGCATGCACTGAGTGATCGCTCCAAGAAGTGAGCGGATTCCGAACCGAGCGTATGTGCGGACTCGTCTTTGAGCGCATTGAGGAAGCCCACCGCGACACGAAGCGGCTCGCGCAGATCATGAGAGGCGGCCTGGTTGAACTGTCGGAGCGCGTCGTTCGCCCTCTCGAGCTCGAGCATGGTCTTCTTGTGAGACTCGACCTCGTCTGCGATCCGCCGACGGTCGTTATACAGGTCGAGGAATACCTGAACCTTGCTGAGTAGGATGTGCTGGTTGATCGGTTTGAACACGTAGTCGACGGCTCCGGTTCCGTAGCCCTTCAACACGCCATCCTCGGTTTGATGAGTCGCGGTCAGAAAGACGATGGGAACGTGAGCGGTGCGTGAATTCGATCTCGCGTAGCTCGCGACTTCGTAACCGTCCATCTCAGGCATTTGTACGTCCAAAAGCATGACCGCGAAGTCGCGTTTGAGGAGCTCCTTGAGGGCCGCATTCCCGGATTGCGCGCGCACGAGCTCACACGGTAGTCGCTGAAGCGTAGCTTCGAGGGCGATGAGGTTCGCTTCGAGGTCATCGACGAGCAAGACTCTCGGCAGATGCGTTTGCATCGGATTCAATTCTATACTTCACGGACCGGAGTGGCGAGCGAGCTTGATAAATTCTCGACCCGGGCACGATCTCTTTGAACGAATGCTCGCACTCGACAACAGGAAGGTGCTCGCCCGCCCCGATGCAAAGGAAGCCGCCGAGGGGGAGGCTTCCGGCGAGCTTGGCGACGACACGCTCTCGCGTCCTCGGCTCGAGATACATGAGGACGTTGCGGCAGAAGACGACCTGCATCTCGCCGAGGGAATGATCCGAGATCAGGTCGTGCTGGAAGAAGAACGTGTGTCTTCGGATGGACTCCTTGAGGATGATTTGACCGTGAGCAGCGCTGTAGTATTCCGAAAGCGAGGTCGTTCCGCCCGAGCTGCGATGACTCTCGCTGTACGTGCGGATTCTGCTCGCCCGGTAGAGCGCCTTCTTGGCGCGCTCGATGGAGAGCTCGCTGACGTCGGTTCCATAGATCATGGCTCGGTCGTAAAGACCTTCTTCACTCAGGAGAATGGCGGTCGAGTAGACCTCCTCACCGGAGGCGCATCCGGCATGCCAGATTCGAACCGTCGGATAGGCTCTCAGGAACGGAACCACGTGTTCCCGTAGGGCGCGAAAGCAATTTGGATCGCGAAAGAGCTCACTCACGTGCACCATGACGTCATCCACGAACGTCGAGAAGGCGAGCGGATCCGCAAGCACTACTGCTCGCAATTCCCCGAGGCTCGAAAGTCCGGATTTTGCGAGTGCGTTCTCGAAGCGACGACTCAGTGAAGCGCGCCGATAACCTCGAAAGTCATGACCGTATGTCGAGTACACAGCCTCCACGAACGAGTCGAGCTCGGTCTCATCCGCTGCGAGCATTTTTTTGCGGCTCCTCGGTCAACCAAGCGTGGAGCATCGAAATCAGCCGGTCGCCATCGATCGGTTTTGGAAGATAGTCGCTCGCTCCGGCCTCGACGCATTTGCCGCGGTCGCCCTTCATAGCCTTGGCTGTGAGCGCGATGATCGGAAGGTCCCTGAATCGTGAGTCCACACGAATTCGGCGTATGGCCTCGTACCCGTCCATCTCGGGCATCATGATGTCCATGAGGACTCCGTGGACGTCTGGATTCTCGTTTAGGACATCGAGGGCGACCTTTCCAGTGTCGGCAACGAGGACCTCGCAGCCCTTGGACCGCAACAGCGCGCTGAGTGCGTAGATCGTTCGCATGTCGTCGTCGGCGACGAGGAGTCTCTTTCCTTCGAGGCTCGTGTCGTGCAATTGAAGCCCCGTGCGCCGTCGAGACGAACCGCCGCGGAGCGTTCCAAAGAACAGGCGGATTTCGTCGAGCAACTTTTCGGTGGACTTTCCTTCCTTGAGCACGACCGAGTCCGCGTACGACTCGATTCGTCGAATCTCGACTCTACTCAGGGCTCGTCCAGTATAAACGATGATCGGCAAGGCTCGAAGGCTTGGGTGGTCATGAAGAACATCCAGGAGCTCGAGGCCGTCCATGTCGGGCAGGCCCAAATCCAAGATCATACACCCGAAGCGGCCGCGCTCCAGGGCTTGGAGCGCCTCGTGGGCGTTCGGCGCGCGGACGGCTTCGATCTGCTGATCTCGGAGCACCTCGACCAACGAATCGCCAAGGATCGGATCGTCCTCGACAACCAGCAACCGTCGCACGTCGCGAGAGTCTGGGACCAGGCGCTCGACGACTGCGGCGATGTCGTCTCGCGTCGCTGGTTTGGTGATGTATCCAACGCCACCCATGGAGAGTCCGCTTCGATGCTCGTCGGCGGCGGAGACGAAATGGACGGGAATATCACGAGTGAGTGGGTTGGCGCGGAGCTGCTCCATGACTTCGAACCCACCCAGATCGGGCAGCCGTACGTCGAGGATGATCGCGCCGGGCCTCAACTCGGCCGCGAGTCGGAGACCGGCCGCGCCATCACTGGCGATGACTGGCTCGAGGCCGTGGTCGTCTGCGATTTCGGCGACGAACTGCGCAAAAGCCTGGTCGTCTTCCACGACGAGGAGAGCTCGCGAAGTGGGGGCTTGTCTTTGGGCGTTCGTCGCGGGTTTTTTTGAACCTTCGACCGCGGGCGTTTCGGGACCGCGCTCGGGCAGAGACACGAAGAACGTACTCCCTTGGCCCGGAGTGCTTTCGACCCGGATCGATCCACCGAGGAGACGGGCGAGCTCGCGGACGATGGCGAGTCCCAGGCCGGTCCCTCCGTAGCGTCGATCCGCAGATCCATCGAGTTGCTCGAACGGTCCGAAGATCCGTTCTTGGTGCTCGGGAGGGATACCGATTCCGGTGTCCGAGACTGCCAGCGATACGGCGCCGTCATGCTCTGGGTCGCGCGCCATGATGAGGCGGACGCTGCCCTGCGACGTAAACTTGATGGCGTTTCCGAGGAGATTGGTGATGATTTGGTCCAGCCGTTGACCATCGGTCCGAATGAGTCGTGGAGCATTCGGATCAATCTGGACCGAGAATTCGAGGCCCTTCCCCTTGGCGGTCGGCCCGTGCAGTTGCATCGCATGGGCCGCAACATCACGGAGGGGCACATCGTCCAGGCGAATCTGTTGCTTCCCGGACTCGATCTTGGCGAGATCGAGCACTTGGTTGATGAGTGCGAGCAGGTCCATTCCGGCGACATGGATCGTGCGGGCGAACTCGACCTGTCTTTCGTCGAGTCGACCGCCTTCGTTTTCCGCGAGCATGTTCGAGAGGAGGAGCATGCTGTTCAGCGGAGTGCGCAACTCGTGGGACATATTGGACAGAAATTGCGACTTGTATCCGTTCGCAGCGGCAAGCTCTTGCGCCTTTTGTTGCAGGCGTTGTCGCGCATCCTCCAATTCGGCGTTTCGAGACTCGAGAGCGCGCTGCTGCGTCTCGAGCTCACGGGTTTGATCGGTCAACTCCTCGTTCGTTTGCCGGAGCTCCTCCTGCTGCTCGCGGAGCTCCTCGTTGGCGACGCGAAGCTCCTCTTCCTGGTCTCTAAGTCGCTCAGACTGCTGTTGAGTCTCGAGGAGCAACTCGTGTCTCGCCTCTCGCATCCTCGCCGCTTCCAGCGACGTGCCCAAGGTTTCGCGAATCGCCTCGAGAAATTCGTTTTGCGGCGCCGAGGCGGGAGCGGACAGGGCGAGCTCGAGCACCGACGACACGCTGCCGGGGTTGGGGAGTGGAACGAGCACGAGACTCCGTGGGGGGGACGCTCCCAGTCCGGACCGCAATTGAAAGTATCCAGCTGGCGGGTCGTCGATCGCCAGAATGCTCGTCCCCAGCCCGGCCTCGCCGATGAGACCCTCGCCCGCTCGAAACTCGGGCGCTGGGTCCTTGGTGAAGCTGACTCCCGTCCCCGCATAGTCGGCCAACAGCGTGAGCCGGCCCGCGCCGGCGCCGTAACAGACCCCGGCCACCGCGCCCACGTGGCGACTCACGAAGACTACGGCCCGTCGAGCGACCTCCGACGGAGCGAGCTCCCCCTGCAGCTCAGCGGCGAGCCCGGCCTGCCCCGTCTTGATCCAGTCCGTTTGGTCACGCTGGTGGATCAGCTCCTTCAACCTCTCCGCCATGAGGTTCGCTCGACGCGCGACCTCCCCGAGCTCATCCGTCGACAACTCGCGCATCGGGCGAAAGTCAGCCCCACCGAATCTGGCAAACCCATTGGAGAGCTCGTCGACCGATCGCAGCACGCCGCGACTGATCAACAACGACAGCGCGAGAACGAGCGCAAGACAGGCGATCGCGATTCCGATCCGAAGAGCCTCGGCTTGTCGCCACGCTCTCCGCGAGGTCGTGAACGCGGAAGCCAGTTGTGCCCGGTCGATGGAGGTCGCGTTCAAGAGCGCTGCCGTCACCGCTCGGTGCCGCAGCTGCATCTCTGCGGCCGCCTCGACGACCCCCTCTCCCGTCTCCCCCGCGATCATCCTTCGACTGACTTCTTCAGCGACCGCGTAATACTCGGTCATCGCCGCTCGAAGCGCGGCGGCCTCCTCCTTTGAGACCTCGCTCCCAACCCGTGAGAGCCGCTCGAGGAACGCATCCCTCTGCGCTCGTGTCCTCGCGAGCGCCGGTGAGTCCTGCGCGGCCACAGCATCCTGGAGCCCGCGATGGATTTGCACGAGCTCGGTATCTAGCTGATGTCCGAGGTCGAGCCGCGGTAGATGCCGCGCCTCGACACTCGCGAGCTCGCGCTCGATCCCAGCGGTCGTCATGAGTCCGAGGACGATGATCAAGACGAAAGCAAACGCCGCAACGCCTACGATCGAGAGCAGCTTCGAGCGAAGCGTGAGCCCGCGACCCGGTTCCATCGCCTACTCGAGACTCAATTGCTTGCAGGTTCCGATGTCGATCGCCGCAGAAACATACCCAAGCGCGCCACGGTGCGTCCGCACGTATTCGACTACCGCCACCTCCGAGTTGAGCTCGGGCGGAGGTACATCGCGGCCGGAGAAGATCTGCTGCTGCCAATAACTCTTCACGGCAGCGATCGATTTGCCGATCACTTGCTCGTCAAATCGAAGTCGCACCGGCGATTCCACGTGGAGATCCACGGGACGAATCAACTCGCCGTCGGGCCATCGCGTGACCTTCTTCAAGAATGCGTCAGCCAATACCGACCGGGTGACCTTGGTCGCAGGATTCTCCGGATGGACTATCAGTCGATAGGTTGGAGCGGGCGTAGGCTGAGCAAACACGGCGTCCGCGCAAAGATTCCAGGCCGCAAGGAGCAGCGGCGTCAATCTGCACCCGACTCGCCTCATCATCGCCTTCAAAAGTATGCGGTCGTCTTGGCCATGAAGAGGCCCCAATCCGCAACGAGCTCGCTCAGCTTCTGATTATCGTTCAGGCTAGAGCTCAACCCCGCCGTTCCACGCATGTAGCTCCCCTCGAGCTTGAGGATCCAGAATGGATTGAGATCGAATCGAAGAGTGAGTGCGACCTGCTGCTGCGACCCGGATCTGCCTTCTCGCTTCTGCGCATCCGGAAAAAACACGGCGTAAAAAACTCCGGGACAAAACCAGCCCGACACTCGGTAAGACGCCATTCCATAGAGGCGCTCGCTCGTGGTCGACGCGGTCGGAAATCTCTCTGGGTCGCTCGATCGCGCCTCCGTACGCCAACGACTGTACTCAGTCGCGAAGAGGAAGTCCTGGGACGTGTACTCCAGAGATGCCACCCACAGGACCGCAGGAATCTCCAACAGTACGCCCGTGGACGGACTCTGTGCGGCGGTCTGGAAATACAAGGTCGCGTCCAGCTCCAACGCCTGAAGGCTCGCGCCGAGGCGGAGTCCCTCCAACGGGCTCCAAAACACGCGGCCGCCCAACAAATAGGGTGTGTCGAGCTCCGTGAATTCAAACGCGGCCGACGGGTTCGCGCGGGGCACATCGATGAATATCGTGCCGCCGTAGAGCGAATACTCCACGCTTCCGGCAGCACCTAGCCGCCCGTAGCCGTAAACGTCGATGCCAGTCTGAGCCAAAAGAAAGTCCCGGTTCTGCGACGGATAGATGGATGGCGGCAATAAAATGGGTACGCGTGCCGAATCCACATCGCTGATTTCGTTGTACAGACCAAACGGGACCTTTGTCCGCCCCGCACGCAGCCCAAACCAGTCCGACCACCGATAGTCGAGATAGTACCAGTCGAGCTTCACGTCATAGTTACCGATGGGTCCGAGGTCCCGCGAAAATAGCTGAAGACCAACTCGGAGCTTGTCGGTCAGCGATTTCGTAAAATTCAGACCGGCCTCAGTGACTTCAAAGCTCCCTCGACTCGACTCCGCGAGGAAGTTGTTGGCCGTCGACTTGATGACCCCCTGGCTGACGAACCCGTGAATCTCGACCTCGAGCAGCTCGTCCACGACCGATGTCGCCTGGGGCGCCGAAGCTTCCGCCGGCCCACCAGGCTCGGCCCCGGAGCTCGAAGTCGAGCTCGAGCTCGTCGGTCGAATCGCGCCCGTGGATGTATCCACACTTGGAGCGCCGATCAGCAAAAATACACTTAGCCAGGTACTCACAAGCCCTCCGCGGAAGCGCATTTCGACAGGTCACTCAAGCGCCTTCGCGCACCAGAGGATCGTCGGATCTTACGTCACGATAGGAATCAAATCTAGCAGAAATTCCTGGCATTCGCCTTCGGGTCGAAGATATGTTGAAGAATGGGACGTTCGCTTCGCGTCTTGATGGTCGACGATTCCGCCGACGACGCCGAGTTGATGCTCAGAGCTCTGCGGCGGAGCGAGTACGTCGTGGCGCATCGACGAGTCCAGACGCGGGCGGCCCTCGGCGAGGCGCTCGTCCAGGAGGATTGGGACATTGTCTTGTCGGACAACTCAATGCCTCAGTTCTCGTCGCGCGAGGCGCTCACGGTGCTTGCGGAGAGCTCGGTCGATACTCCCCTCATCGTCGTGTCAGGGACCTCGGACGAGGAGTGTGTCGCGGCGGCGCTGCGCGCGGGCGCACGGGACTTTCTCAGCAAAGCTCGGATTTCCGCTCTGCCATCGGCCATAGAAAGAGTGATCGAGCAGTGCGAAACGGAGCGCACCGAGCGTCAGGCCCGAAGTGAGCACGAGCGGACCGCGAGGTTGATTCGCTTGATGGCCGAGACAATTCCCGATGCGATCGTTGCGGTCGAGGGAACCGGGACAGTCTTTTTCTGCAATCGAGCGGCCGAAGCCTTGCTCGGTAGACGCGAACAGTCTACCGCCGGGACCTCGGAGGTGAGTCCGGGGACGACGGCCCGCGAACTCTCGGAGAGTCCTCGCTCCGCAGAGACGCACCCCGATGATTCGCCGCCACGTGATGATTCGCCGCCACGTGACAGTCTCCGGGAATTTTCCGTAGATGAGTGGATCGATCAGTGCCCTCTCTTCTTGGAGGACAAGGTCACGCCGTGCGCGCGTGCCGAGACGCCGCTCCTGCGGGCGCTCCGAGGTGAGTCCACGAATGGGCAACGCTTTTTTGCGCGGCGCCCGCGCGGTGAAGTGTGCTTGAGTGTCAGCTCGCGTCCGCTCTTGGACGAGAACGGAGTGATCCTGGGTGGCGTTGCCATTTTTCGCGACGAGACTCCGTCGCGCGTCGCCTGACAGGAGCTCACCTTGCCCCGTGAGGAGCTTTGCCGGCGCGAGTGCGACATGAGTGTTTGTTTCCCGCAGACTCGAGCACTCATGTGATCGATCCGAGGTCGGTCGTGGTTGAGCAGTTTTCATGCGGGGAGCCGGTGCTCGACTAACACTCCCGGAGAACCCTCGGGGCCGAACAAATGATCTTGCCTTCATATGATGGCGCTGTCATATGTTTGGCGTGGGCCTCAGCCACGTTCACACTCGACCGCACGGTCACACCCACGATGGTCATGACGATCATGACGATCATGAGCATCATCCCCATGATCATCAGCGCCAGGACTCTCCTCGGCCTGGGCAGGGATCGCGGCCGCTCGTGTGGGCGTTGGTCTTCAAC
This sequence comes from uncultured Myxococcales bacterium, assembly GCA_964463485.1. Lineage (GTDB taxonomy): Bacteria > Myxococcota > Kuafuiibacteriia > Kuafuiibacteriales > Kuafuiibacteriaceae > CAYXDO01. Next base: position 70,107 of record CAYXDO010000028.1, read on the forward strand.
GCTGGGTACCTCGTCGCCGAGGGGGCCGCTGGACTCTGGACGGGGTCGTTGGCTTTGCTCTCGGACGCCACGCACATGATGAGCGACGTGCTGGCGTTGGGGCTCGCGGTGTTCGCAGCCAGGCTCGCCCAGAGACCAGCGTCGTCGCGGGGTACGTTCGGCTTGGTCCGCGCCGAGGTGCTCGGGGCGTTCCTGAATGCGCTCGCGCTGTTGGTCGCGTGCGGGTTGATCTTCAGGGAGGCGTTCGAACGGTTGGTTTCGGGGCCGCCGGCAGTGGCCGGGCTTCCCGTCTTGATCGTCGCGGTGCTGGGTTTGATCGTGAACGTCGGCAGCGCGCTCGCGCTGCTCCGCGGCGATCGTTCGAACATCAACATCCGCGGAGCCTTGGCCCACATGATCGCGGACGCGTTAGGAAGTGTCGGCGCGATCGTCGCGGCGTGCTTCGTCTTGGCCGGATACGCTGCGGCCGACGCGGTGGTGAGTGTCGTGATCGGCGTGTTGGTCCTGGCGAGCGGTTGGAGCGTACTCAAGGATTCGGTTTGGATCCTCCTTCAATTTGCGCCGCCGGGTTTGGGCAGCTCGGAGATTTCGCGGGCGCTCGGAGCGATCGAGGGCGTGGCGGCCGTGCATGAGGTTCACGTGTGGGCGTTGACGAGCGGAGCGGCCACGGTGACCGCGCACCTCGTTGCGGCCGAAGGAGCCGGTCCGTTCGAAGTGTTGAAGCGAGCGGAGCAAGCGCTCCGGGCGATCGGAGTCGGGCACACCACGATTCAGGTCGATCCCTGCGAGGGGCCGGGCTGCGCGCAGGTAGAGTGTCCGGCCCTCGGCCATGAGTGAGGTGCTGCCCAACAAAGCGCTGATGGCGCGAGCGCTCGAGCTCTTTCGCGCGATCACTCACGAAGATCGACTGATGGTCCTCGTCGCGTTGGGGCGATCGGAGGGCGTCGACGACTCCGGGGTGTCCGTCGGTGAGCTCGCCGAGCTCTGTGGGTCGGAGCAATCGGCGATGAGTCACCACTTGCGCAGGCTTCGAGACGCGGGGTTGGTGCGGACCTCGCGCCGGGGAAAGCAGGTGTTCTATGCGCTGCGAGACCGCCACGTCGCGCGAATCATCGAGGACGCGCTCGAGCACGTGGCGGAGGCCCGTCCGAGTCGTCGAAAGAGGGCGGAGTCCTAGCGCGGCCGACGGGCCCACGACTCCGAGCACGATGTCGCAGTCATCGGCGAGGCGCGCCGAATCGGAGACCGTCGACTCTACGCCGATGAGTATCCTGGCCTAGAGCTCTCCTTGCACCGTGGCTTCGCAGCTCGCGGCGGCCGATCCGGACGCTGGCTGCAGGTTGAGGATGGCGGTGTACACGCTGACTCGACTGCCGCCGGTTCGTTCGGCGAGGCGGAGCAGCTTTCCGTGGGCGACGAAGTCGGCGGCTTTTGCGTCCGGGACCAAGTCATAGACACCAGAAAGTCGCATTCTCTTCTCGAGCACGGACATGAGGTAGGTTGGATCGAGGTTGTGGCCGGTTTGGTCGTCGAAGCCCTCCAAGTAGATCTTCGGTTTGGCGACGTCGACGTCTTCGTGCTCGGAGCGCCAGCGTTCGATCCATCCGCCGCTGACGCAGCGCGCCATGAGTTTTTTGGCGATGTCTTCGAAGTCGGTCTTGGTGGGGCCTCGAGGCGCAGCGGGGCGCGCGGGCTCCGCCGGTTTGGCGGGCGGTGGAGTGCTGCTGGAGCATGCGTTGAGGAGGAGAGCGAGGCCCAAGGAGGCTGCCCGGATCGTCGACATTTGAGGTCAAGGTAGGGGGCTTGCGGCGGAGACTCAAGAGGGAGCTCCAGAGTGACTGCGATCCCGGACACGTCTTTTGTCCGCGCTGGTCACAGGATGCTGGGCTCGCCGGCGAGGAGCCCGCGCCTCCAGAGCTCCAACTTCTGGAACGCCACGGCGACGAGGGCGTGGGTGATTTCTCCGCGGGCGAGGAGCTCGTCGATCTCTCCGAGCGGGACTTCGCGCGTGGTGATGTCTTCGCCTGCGTCTTGTTGAGCAGCGCCGCCTCGGCGAGCGGCGTCGGCGACGAAGGTGTAGCAGCGGTTCGTTTGGATGGCTGGGTTAGGTTCGATCGAGCCGAGGCTGATCCACCGATCGGACGCGTATCCAGTCTCTTCCAGAAGCTCCCGACGGGCCGCTCGAGCTGGATTTTCTCCGGGGTCGATGGTCCCTCCGGGAATTTCGAGGGTCACCGCGTCGGAGCCGGCTCTCCACTGTTCGATGAGGATCACCTTTCCACCGGGGACGAGGGCGACGACGTTCACCCAGTCTGGAATCTCTAGAACGACGAAGGGGTGGGAGGCGCCCGTTCTGGGCGAGACGCGGTGGTCGCGGCGAACGCGGAGGATCCGGTGCTCGCCGATCAACTCAGAGCTTTCTTTGGGCCAGGGGCGTTTTGGGGATTCGGAGCTCACATTCTTAGCTCTATCGAAATGAACGCGGTTGCCAAGCTCGAGATCAGCGAAGCGTAAGTCGTGCGACCTCGCCGGACCATCCCATCGCAGCATAAAGGTCGCCCTCCAGGCCGACCAACCGCGACACGATGCCGGAGCCGATCTGGACGGCGCCTGGAAGAAAGCGAGGTGTGGCTTGGTCGAACAGCGCGACGAAGGCTTCGCGGTCGGGGCTCGTGAGGCCAACGGCGACGAGGCCTCCGGGCACCGACGTCATCGCGTAAGGCTCGGCGCCTTGAGGCTCGAGCGGAAACGCGCGGGAGCAGAGGGCCGAGCCTGCCTGAGTGATGACGCGAGCGCCGGCCGTCTCGCTGATGGTGCTGAGGATGAAGGACTCACTCAACACGAGGAGTTGGCTGGGTTCGAGATCACCGCCGCACAAGCCTTCGACCGGAACGGAGAAGGTGACCTGGCCTGAATCGACGTCGAAAAATCGGACGTCCGCGCCATCGACCACTCCAATGTCGTCATTTGCGCCGAGCATCGCGGCGAAGGGGGAATCGACTTCGATGGACCAGATTTCTTCGAGCGTCTCGAGGTGGTGCGCGGCCACGCGACCGGCTTCGGACCCTCTTGGCAGGGAGACGACGTAGATGCGGCCTGCTCCGCGAATCACGCGGTGGGCCGCCAAGTCTCCTGCAACCATTACGGCGCGTAAGACTCGGCCGTTGGGGTCGAGTCGAAGGAGTCTCGCCGGTCGCACCGCGAGCGCGAGCAAGCCGCCTCCGAGATCAGCCTCCAAGTCGACCACACACGGGGGGAGAGTCGACGTCGACACTTGCTCGAGCGCGGCGTTCAGGTGAACCAGGGTCGGGATTTGGTCCGTGCAATCGGCCGGAGAAACCGGGTCCGAGTACGAGGCGAAGGCGAGTCGGTCCTCGATCACCGCGGGCCCGAACAGAATCGCGGGTTGCAACGGGGACAGAGTCGTTCCTCGGACCGGATCGGCCGTACCTATCGTCACCGTCTTCGTTTCGAAGGAGGGTTGGAACGGGCGGCGGAGAATGTCGACTCTGCACGGCGCTTCTCCCGAGCCACACTGGAACCTCCTTTCGACGTCGTCGGCGTCCTCGGCGGGTACAGGGACGCAGTCGGCGATCGTTGGAGCCGACAGGACCAAGCCCGAGGGTGTGATTCGCCCGCGAAAGGATTCGAGGTCGCAATTCCTGGTCTCGACATCGAGCCGGCACCCATCGGAGCTCACCGTCGCGAGACAGCCTCCCGATGCGCAATTCGTGTCGGCCACGAGGTTTTGTGGGCTCAGGACGGGCTGAGCGCAGTCCGGAAGCCAGTCTGCGCCGACTCGGAACGAGATGGGTTCTGGCGTCGCAGACACGACGTACCCCTCCAGGATGCCGCGTGCCGAAAAGTCGGGAGAGAGTCCGGCCTCGTCCTCCGCGCTGGGTTTGATCGGTCGGGCATCGGGTCGGGATCCTGCCAAGGTATCGGCCTCGAAGCCCACGACCCAGACCGTCGAAGCGTCCAGGGTCGACTCTTCTACGTCCAGCTCGATCTTGGCGCCGACTTGCTCGACCACTTCCGAACCCTCGAGGAATCGGTCAAACTCATCGAAGAAGAGCAAGCCTACGAACGAGAGCTCCGGTCCGAGGTCCGGCGCTTGGACTCGGATCGAGTCTTGCGCACACGCAGAGCTCAGGAGCAGGAGCATGGCCGCGCGCACCCGACCAAGCTGGCAGGGAAGCAACGATTCGACAACTCGCGGGCCGCGTTTGTTTGCGTCCCAATGCGTTGACCGCGATTTTGACCAAGCTCCGTTCCTCTGGTCCCATAGGGTATGGACGACAAACGAGGAAGTGATCGGATGCCCATGCTGCTCTTCGTGCGGGGTTTGGGATCCAATCGGGACTGGGTCGAGCGAATGGGGGATCTGTCGGTCGAGGGTGTCGGCTTCGACTTTCCAAGCGCACCGAAGGCGACGGACTTCGAGATCTCATTTCGACTGCCCGAGGAATCGGAGCGTCGATCGGTGTTGGCGACCGTGACGGAGACTCGGCCGCGAGGTCGAATGCACTTCATCGGAGCTCGGATCGCGAGTGAGTCGGATGAGGTGCAACGGGCGATCGCGCGTAGCCTCGACGCGCGGCGCTTGAAGCACTAGCGAGCGCGGCGTCCTCGTACAGCGCTCAGTGAGTTCGTGCGCGGTGCCTCTCGAATCGGGCACACGGGCACCCGTGCCCGATTCGGGATCGAAGCCCGCGCAATATGGGCGGAGAGGTTGCGGATCCTCCGGTCGGCGGATAGAACTATGGGAGGTCCACTTTCGGGCCGACTGAGTGCGGAGGTGTTCGATGAGAATCACGAGGGCCTCGTTCCGAACGATGACGGCGGCCGCTTGCGCGGCTGGGTTTGCGTGCAGCGATCCGGGCCGGAACCCGACGAAGGAGGGCGTCGTGGCTCCTTCGGTCGTCACCTCCGACTTCGTCGGTCACATGAGTCGCAGCGACGGGATACGGATCGTGCCCGCGGATCGCGCTTCAGAGTTGGGGGTTGCCGCGGTGGGTCTGATTCGGGCGCTGCCCGTGGTGAAGGATGGCCGGCCTGGAATCAACCCGGCCGACACGATCGAGGTTCGCGACGCTGGCGCCGTGGCGGTGGACGATCCCGCGGCCTGTGAAGGTTTCGCGGTGTCGTATTGCGCTCCGCTGGCCGTGCAGAGTTTTTTCGATCGACCGATCCGAAATGCCGCGATTCAGATCCGCATGTTGGCGCCGTCGACCGGGCGCGCGGCGCTGAACAGCGACGTTTTCACGCCCGAGTATGAGGCGCGGTTTGGACCTACTCCGGGCGCGTCGCTCGGATTTTGGCGTTATGCGGGCGCCGGGCTGTTGACGCCTGGGGAGAGTGCGGTTCGCACGGTCGTGTTCGACAACACGGCCTCGGGCGACTTCGTTTTTTTGGGTAGGTTCGTGGGTGACTTGTTCGACGCGACTTGCCCGGACTCCGAGCTCGGCTCTGGGGTGGGCGACGCGGTGTTCACGGGAGCGACGACGGCGGCGAGTGATGACTTCGAACCCACGTGTGCGGCGAGTGATGGCGCGCCCGACCTATCCTTGAGCTGGACGGCTCCGAGCGCGGGGACCTTCGAGGTGGACACAGTAGGGAGTGATTTCGACACGGTTTTGACCGTTTTGAACGGCGGGTGTGGCGGGTCGGAGGTCGTTTGTGACGACGACGGCGCGGGTTCCCTGAGGTCGCGAGCCCGGATCGCGACGACCGCCGGACAAACATTCGCGTTGCTGGTCGATGGGTTTGGCGCGGCCTCGGGCAACGTCGTGGTGAACATTCGCGACATCACGACTTGCGGAGATGGCACGGTGGACGCGGGCGAAGCCTGCGATGACGGCAACACCACCAATGGCGACGGCTGCTCGGATTCCTGTCGGATCGAGCCGGGCTGCGGAAACGGCGTCGTCGAGCCACCGGAGACTTGCGACGATGGCAACACGACGGCAGGCGATGGCTGCGACGAGCTCTGCCAAATCGAGCCCGTCTGTGGAAACGGTACGATCGAGGCGGGTGAGAGTTGCGACGACGGGAACACGACGGACGGTGATGGTTGCTCGGCCGCTTGTCAGCTCGAAGGTGCGTGTCCGACCGGTGATTTGGCGTCGGCCCTCGGCGCTCCGGTCGCCGGCGGCAACACGAGCGCAATGGCCAACCTGTTTGCGCCCACCTGCGCGACCGCGGGCGCGGCCGGTGACGGGTCCTATTTGTGGACTGCGCCGCGTGACGGCACGTTCGTGTTCGACACGGCGGGCAGCGATTTCGACACGGTGCTGTCGGTGCTGGACGGGAATTGCGGGGGCGCCGCGTTGGCGTGTGACGACGACTCGGGTCCAGGCACTCAGTCTCAGCTGTCGGTGGCGCTGAGCTCGGGAGCTCAGGTGACGGTGGTGGTGGACGGGTTCGGCTCCGCGCAAGGAAATTACTCACTCAATATTCGAGAGGTCGTTTGTGGTGATACCATCGTCGACTCACCCGAGGAGTGCGACGACGGCAACACGGCGGACGGCGACGGTTGCTCGTCGACGTGCTCGCTCGAGCTCCTGTGTGGCAATGGCGTCGTGCAAGCGCCGGAGGAGTGCGATGACGGCAACATCACGCCCGGCGACGGCTGCTCGGCCACCTGTATCGTCGAAGAGCTGGGAACTTATACATTCCCACCCGGTGGGCCAGCGGTCTTTGGTGATTCGATCAACCCCGAAACTCAGGTCGATTCCTTCCGGGTCGTGATCGCGGCGGCGGCGCTCTTTTCGGCGGAGACCTTCGAAGACGCGGTAGCGGGCACGTGCGACGTCGCGGACACGGTGATTCGTATTCGAGACGCCCTCGGGAACGAAATCACCAACAACGACGAGGGAGGCGTGAATAGCTGCTCGAAGATCACGGCGCAGCGGCTCGATCCAGGGTTGTATTTCGTTTCGGTCGAGTCGTGGTCGGGAGCTCCGGCGGTGATTCCACACTATGATTTAGTGCTCGACTCCGTGGCCGCGGACGTTTGCGGTAACTCCGTGACCGAGACTGGGGAGCAGTGCGACGACGGCAACACCGCGGACGGCGATGGGTGCTCTTCCACGTGTCAGTTCGAGCAGACCTGTGGCAACGGCGCCATCGAAGGCACGGAGACCTGCGACGACGGAAACACGACCTCGGGCGACGGTTGCTCCGATACGTGCCAGGTCGAGCTCGTCTGCCCAGACGTCGATCTCGGCTCTGCGGTGGGCCCGTCCGTCGCGAGCGGCTCGAACGGCGGTCACGTGTCCCAGTTCAATCCGTCCGCCGGATGCTCGACACCCAACGATGGTGCCGACGTGGTGTTCCAGTGGACCGCTCCCGCGGCCGGTTCGTACACGATCGACTCGGTGGGTTCGGACTACGACACGGTCGTGTACGTTTTGGACGCGGTCTGCGGTGGGACCGAGCTGGTCTGTGACGACGACGGAGGGCCCGGGCTGCAATCGACGGTCACGGTGAGTTTGGGCGCTTCTCAGACCGTGTCGATCGTCATGGACGCGTTCGGCTCTGCGATCGGGAATTACGTGCTCAACATCGCCCAGAACTGAGCTCGGCGCCACGGCCTGATGAGTCTCGGCGGAGCCCTCGTCAGCGACCGGTCAGAGACACGTCGAGGACGTACTCATTCGGAGCCGTGAGCGTTCCGAACACGAGGAGCTCGAGCTGGGCGGTCGTCGTCGCAGTGAAGGTCACGCTTTCGTCGTCGTCCAGCGAGACGCTCCTCGCCAGCGCCTCTCCGTTCTCCGATTGAAGCTCGAGATCCAGGTTGCCGTTCGCGTGCAGGAAGAAGACTCGGGCGTCGAGCCGCTCTCCCGCCCTCACGAAGAGGCCATACCAGTCCGGGTTGCTGGGGCATGAGGTGAGCCCATCGTAGCGACCCGGCTCGATCCTCGGGGCTCTCGCGTCGTCGTTGGGCTCGAGCGGGTCGTCCTCGCAGGTCGCGCAGTCCGGATCTCTGGCGTCCGAGAGCGTGTCGCAGTCGTCGTCTCTTTGGCCGTCGCAGATCTCGGCTCGGCCGGAGCAACCCGCCGGGTCGGCTCCAGCGCAGGTTTGAGCACCAACGATCGCCGGAGCGGCCGGATCGAACGTCGTGGAGACTGAGGCGGGCTCGGACAGTCGCCCGTCCGCGGCCTGCGACACCAGCTCGAAAGCGTAGGGTCCAGGGACGAGTGTAGGTACGTCGAGGCAGAACGAGGAGTCTTGGGGTACGACGGTGGTAGCGAGCGGGTTGGCTCCGCCGCGGATGATGACTCGCTTGGCGCCGCTCGCGTGGCCGCGGATCGTGGTCAGCGTGTAGGGCGCCCGCGCGGGCAAGGGGTCTGGAGCGGGAGTCGGTACGGGCTGTTCGGCGGCGTCCGTCGTGCCGGCGTCCGGCGTTTCGAGCGTGGGGTCTCCGCAGGCGATGCAGCAGCACATGCAGCAGTAGAGCGCCAGCGAGATTGGGAATCGAGGTTTCAAGGCTTCTTCAAATACGTGGGCGCCGAGCGAGTCGGCGAGCCTCTTTCATCGCCTCCCCGCGCGGATTTGCTTCGAACCGGGCAACTCACTCCCCTTGGCAGGGTCCGACCAGGCACTGGGCGGCTGGAAGGTTGCTCTTTGGAAGGGGCGGGCACTCGGTTCCGACGGCGAGGTCGGGGGACCAGGTCCAGTCCATGAAGTCGAGATCGGCGACGACGTTGGGCGCACCGCACTGGTTGTAAGTGACGACGGCGGCTCGGCGGACGAGTCGGAGAGTTTGGCGGTAGAAGACGCCGTAGCGGTTGGCGATGACGCTGCCGCCGAAATCTTGGCCGATGGCGCGCTCCGAGGACACGCTCCAGGCGAACTCACCGCCCACGGACGTTCCGTGCTCTTCGGCGACGGACTCGGTCTCGGTGGTGGTGGAGGCGCGCTCGAGCCCGTTGGTGCGGTTGTAGCTTTGCTCGTTGGAATTCGAGGTCTCGCCGCCGCGCGAGCCGCTCACGGTGACGCCGGCTTCGACGAGGTCGAAGAGGCTGACGCTCCCGCTGACTTCGCCGCCGAGTGACCAATTGAAGCTCTGGCCGTTGGTGGTGGCGAAGCCGACGCCATTCTGCTCGGAGAGCCCGATGGTCTCGGACGTCTCGTTGGAGACCGTGTGGCTCGAGAGCCATGACTCGTTCCAACTCAGGTTGAAGCTGCGCTCGCGGGTCTCGGTCTCGGATTCGTTGTAAGAGACGTCTCGACCGGTTTGGCCTCCGGGGATGCAGCCGGACACGGGGAAGGGCGGGTACACTTCGGCGACGTCTACGTTGCCGTTGTAGAAGATCTCGAGGGGACGGTGGACGGCGAGGCCGAACGCGCTGGCAAAGCGCTGGCCATCGGCGGCGGCCGCTTCCACGGTGACGATCGCGCCGTAGGCGTTTAGTCCCTTTGGCACTTCTGGGAGGATGAAGTCGCCGCGCTCACCGACAGTGTCGAGGCGGCCATCAGCGAGATGACGAATCGACATTGCGTCTTCACCCAACGCCGGAGCGCTGAGGGAGTAGGTGAAGCTTTCGGGCATGAAGCCGGCTGCTTCGACCTTGAGGCGGTAGGCGGCGCCCCCGAGGGCTCGCTTCACCGGTCCGGAGCAACTCGCCGAAGCCGGTTGGAGCTCGTGGACGATCAGCGAGGGCTTGACCTTGAAGGAGACGCGAGTGGACTCCGCGCCGTCGACGATCTCTCCGCTTGGGCGAACGATCCTCGCGGAGACCTCCCCTTCGAAGTGGCCGACCTTCGTGCCGCTGGCGCTGAAGGGGTTGGAGAAGGGGCCGAAGCCCGTCCAGCGCAGCGTTCCGCTGTCGATGCGGCGCGGCGTGACCACCAGATCGACGGGTTCGGTCGATCCGTCTTCGGCGTCGAAGACGCCCGTGAACACGAGCTCGGTGCGACCGACGGCGGCCTCGGCGAACCGGCTGCCGTAGACCTCGACCAGCGTGCCGACGCTGGCCTCGTAGGTCGAAAGCGCGGCGACATGCGGGCGCCCCACGTCTTCATCTGCGCTGGTCCGTCCGGAGACCGTCGTACCGCCGCACCCAACGCCGAGGACACCGACGAGCGCCACGAGCTTTCGCATCCGCGTAATGTCGCATAGGTGTGGCCTTGTCGCATCGGCCTTTTGTCGGAGGCGCAGAGCTTCAACGTCCGTGCTTGCCGAAGGCTTTCCCGCTCGTAAAGTGGCGGTTTGGCGCGAGAGGGGGTACAGGCTTCGGATGCGCGGTTTCTCCAGTGTGCTCGCATCCCTAGCGTGCGCGTTCGCAGCCTGCACCCCTCCAGCGCCTCCGAAGGACCTGCCCAAAGTGCCTCCACCGGCAAAGGTCGATCCGCAGCCGGCAGGGCCGACGTTCGCTCCGGCGAACGCGCCCGTGGTGATCGTCGGGGGTGGTCTCGCCGGACTCGTCACTGCGCATGAGTTGAAGAAGGTCGGGATCATGACGCACGTGCTCGAGGGCGGTGACGTTTGGGGGGGGCGCGTGCAGACTGCCGAGTACGGGCCCGGGCTCCACGGTGAGTTTGGGCTCCAAGAGATTTGGGGCGACAACCCACTCTTGTCGGTCGCCAAAGACCTCGGGGTGGAGCTCGACGGAGACGTCGAGGCGCCGTATTCGAGTATGATCCTCGAAGGCAAAGTGTACCCATATACTCAGGACACGACCGACGCCTATTTCGCGGCGCTCATGAGCCCCGAGGAGGTCAAGCAACTCAAGGGCTGGATGGAGAAGGCGACGGCGCTCCGCGAGCTCGCGTTGAAGGACGGGCTCCGATCCGCTGACATCGCGTCGATCCAGAAGTTGTCGTTCAAGGATTGGGTCGAGAGCTTCAAGATGACCAAGCGGGTGAACGACTGGATCCGACTCACCATCGAGTGTGAGCTGGCCTACCCGTGGACGACGTTCAGCGGGCTGGTGGGTCTGGTCGAGTTCGGCGTGTTCTTGAAGGGCGGGGAGCCCAACTACAAGGTCAAAGGGGGCAACAGCCGGCTGATCGACGCGCTCGTGAAGGAGCTCGGAGATCGAGGGACCCTGTCGGCGATGGTGTCCAGGATCGAGCGAAAGGACGGTTCGGCGAGGGTTCACTACTTGAAATCACGCCAGCAACGAGTGATCGACGCGAAGCGGGTGGTGGTGGCCGTTCCCTTCTGGCGATTGCATCAGATCGATTTTTCGCCGCCGCTGTCCGCCGATCGCTGGGCCGCGATCAACTCGCTGATGCGGGGGCAGTACACGGTGGTCCACCTCGTGATGTCCAAAGAGGCGCGCAAGGTTTGGGAGATCAACGGCGTGAGCCCCTTCCCGGTGCTCGCGGACGGACCGTTGAGTGTGATTTACGGGGTGATGAGTGACTCTCCGCCCGAGTCGAAGAGCGAGGTCTTTTCGTTCTTGGTCCATGGCTACGCGGCGCAGGCGTGGCACATGGTTCCGCGCGAAGTGAAGCTCAAGGAGCTCATGGACAAGATGGACGAGCACTGGCCGGGGTTCTCGAAATACGTCGAGTCCAGCTACGTCTATGGGTACCACCCGGGTTCGATCGCGGTGTGGCCGCCGGGGCGGTCCCCGCTCGACGAGCAGCATGCGCGGCTGCGCGAGCCGGAGCTGGGTCTTTGGCTGGTCGGGGACTGGCTTTACAGCGGGCACTCCGATGGAGCAGCCAAGAGCGCGATGGGGGCGGCCGCCGGGCTCGCGAAGGAGCTCGGTACGCCGAAGTGACTGCCTTCGGTCCCGCCCGCGTCACGCGCACGCGAGAGCAGTGTTCGGTGCTCCGGAAGTAATCGGAGGTCTGAATCGGAGGTCTGAATCGGAGGTCTGAATCGGAGGTCTGAAT
>CAYXDO010000029.1:0-77031 GCA_964463485.1 uncultured Myxococcales bacterium
CTGAGTCCGTCACCGGGTCTGAGTCCGTCACCGGGTCTGAGTCCGTCACCGGGTCGGAGCGAGTCCAGTCCATCACCGAGCCCGAGTCCGCGAGGTACAGCCTCGTGGCACAGGTTCCGCAAAGCAGTGGCCCGCCAGGCGGCTCAGGCCGCCTCTTTCCAGCCTCCCTCCGAGGCCGTGAACGTCACGGCCACCGCCTCACCCTCTTCCTGGAGTCCGGGAAACACGTCCTCGGCGAAAGTCGAAGCCTCGGGGACGAGCTTCTGATGGACAAGTAGTCGAAGAAGCCGCTCCGCGACCTTCCCCATCTTCTGACGACCGTTCTCCCAGCGGGACAAGGTCTTCGTATCCACGCCCAGCAAGGCCGTCATGTCTTCTGCCGACTTGCCGAGGAACTTCCGGAGGAACCTCAACTCCTGGCCGAGAAGAGGTCTGTCGGCCTCGACGATGTGCAACGCAAGCAGGCGATGGAGCCCCTCCGGATCGGGGATCGTTACGGCCCGTTCGCCGCACGCGGGGCAGACATCGAACGGGACTCCGACGAGAACAATTGGGTACGGAAGTCCCGCCAGATCGTACTCGTAGACCCCTCGCTGCGCTCGAAGCTCAGCCTGGCCGCAATTGTAACACTTCATCTCTTGCTCCTTGGTTTCGTCTTGTAAACGGTGTGAACCTGTAGGTGGTCGTCCCGGACTATCACGACAACGACGTGAACGCCCCGGCGGTCCGGTGGCGCATTCCCTGGACGCTCGGTCACGCGATAACGCCACTCGCCGTTGCGCTTGTAGGCTGGCTCGAACATCTCGGCGTTACGGAGGATCCTCGTGATGTCGAGGGCGTCGAGTCCGCGCTGTTTCATCCGCATCTGGCAGTGGGAGCGGAGCCCGACACCTGTGGGCAAGAGGGCGATCCGACGAATCACCTCCTTTGCCTCGGGCATCGGGAGCGGGTGCTCCATGAAGGTGATATTATGTCACCTCACGGAATAATGCAACAGGAGTCGTGCGGAGCGAGCGTGCCGGGAGGATCTTGAAGCCGGCGTCAGGCCCGAGATCACGCGCATCGCGCTAGTTCGCAATTCACCGCCCGTCGAGCGCGTCGCGCACGGACTCCAGCATCTCCTCGGGCGGACAGGGCTTCCGCAACAGCACCGTCTTCGGATCCAGATCGATGCCCGAGATCTCCGTGCTGTAGCCACTCACAAAGATCACTTTGAGCGCCGGATCTCGCGCCTTGAGGAGCGACGCCAGCTCGAGGCCGGAGACTCCTTCCGGCATCACGATGTCCGTGAGCAGCAGGTGAATGGGTTGGCGCAACTCGAACAGCCGCAGCGCCTCCAGCGCGTGAGGAGCGTCGAAGACTTTGTACCCATTCCGTTCGAGGAACACTCGCGTCAGCTTCCGCACGGAGGGCTCGTCCTCCACCAGGAGAATCGTCTCCGTTCCCCTGCGCCTGACCCTCCCCCCCGCCATAACCTCCACCAACCCAGGCTCCACCGACGGCAACAGCACCCGGAACCGAGACCCCTTGTTGAGCTCGCTGTCCACCAGCACCGCGCCCGCATGCTGCTTCACGATCCCAAACACCGTCGCCAGCCCGAGCCCCGTCCCCTTCCCCGGCTCCTTCGTCGTGAAAAAGGGTTCGAAGATCCTCGGCAAGATCTCCGGCGGGATCCCTACACCCTCGTCGGAGACACTCAAACACACGTAGGGCCCGGGCTTGGCGTCGGCCTCCGCCTCCGTGAGCTCCAACCGCCGCGTCTCGATCCTGAGCTTGCCGCCCCTCGGCATCGCGTCGCGCGCGTTCACGGCCAAGTTCAACAGCACCTGGTCGATCATGCCCGCGTCGGCCCGAATCGTGAGCGGCCCAGGGCCGAGCTCGATCTGCAACCGAATGTCCTCGCCGATCACACGCCCGAGCATCTTCGCGAGGTTCGGCACGACGTCATTCAAGTCGAGCTCCCGCGTCTGCATGGCCTGTCGGCGGCTGAACAACAAGAGTTGCCGCGTGAGGTTCGCGGCCCGCTTGGCGGCGTCCCGAATCTCACCCATCGCTTCCTTGACGTCCGGCGACATCTCGACCGACGCAGCGACCTCACACTGCATCAGGATCACCGCGAGGATGTTGTTGAAGTCATGCGCCACTCCGCCCGCGAGCTGCCCGATCGCCTCGAGCTTCTGGGCCTGACGGAGCTCACCCTCGAGACGCGCCTCCTTGGTGATGTCGCGCTTCACCGCGACGTAGTTCACGATTTTGCCCGCGGTGTCGCGCAGCGGCGAGATCGTACCCTCCTCCTCGTACAGAGTACCGTCCTTCCGCTTGTTGGTGAATCGGCCAACCCAGACCTCGCCCCGCCGAATCGTCTGCCACAGGTTCTCGTAAAAAGCGGGGTCCTCCTTGCCGCCCTTGAGCACGCGCGGCGTCTGGCCGATGACTTCGCTCGAACGCCAGCCCGTGATCCGCTCGAACGCCGGGTTCACGTACTCGATCAGGCCCCTGGCGTCCGTGATGACGATGGCTTCGCCGGCCTGCTCCACCGCCGTGGCGAGCCGAACTTGGCGCTGCTGGGCGCGCTGCTGCTCCGAGACGTCCCGGACCGTCGCGTGGAGCACGACCCTCCCGTCGAGCTCGAACGGCGTGAGGTGCACGGTCGCCGGAAAGATGGAGCCGTCGACGCCTCGGTGCGTCCACTCGAAGTAGTTCGTACCGTCGTGCAGCGCCTGCTCGATCATGGCCTTGGCCTTGGCGCGAGAGTCGGTCCCGTCGGGCTGAGTGCCCGGAGAGAGCTCGCTCGGGTGCTTGGACAGGACGTCCGCCTCGCTCTTGCCGCGGAACGCCGCTACGGCGGCTGGGTTGGCGGCCGTGAAGCGCCAATCCGGGGGCTCCAGCGTCAAGATCGGATCGCGAGAAGACTCGAACAGCAGCCGATACTTCGCCTCGCTCCTGCGCACGGCCTCGAGCGCCTGCTTTCGCTCCGTGATGTCGAGGTTGATGCCGGACATACTCACCGGGACGCCGTGCTCGTCCCTGCGAGCGCTCACGACGGCATACATCCACCGGATCTCTCCGTCGTCGCGGCGAATGCGAAACTCGCACTCGACGGGTCGACCGCTGGACGACTGCTGCGCCCAGATCTCGTCGATGCGGGCGAGGTCCTCGAGCTCGACCCGGCTGCGCCAATCCTGGGGACTGCGCGGGTCGCCCGGACGCACGCCATACAAACGCTCGCACTCAGGCGACCAGTAAGTCTCGTGCGTCTTCAGATCCACCTCCCAAATGCCGACATGCCCGCCTTCCTGCGCGAGTATCAATCGCTGCTCGCTCCGGCGCAGCGCCCCACTGGCCTCTTCGGCGCGATTCTTCGCCGCGACCGCCTCCGCCATGAGCCGCTCGGCCTCGACGCGGGCCGCTCGCTGCTCCTCGAGAGCCTTCGACTGGGCCTCGCGCAGCAAGATTTCGGCCTTCGTCTGCTCACCGCGCCGCCGCGCCTCTCGCCGCCGGAGCCGATGCAACACCTCCGTGAGTCCACTCACCAGCAAGCCGTTGCCCGCCAGCATCGCCCACTGGACCAGGTCGTATTGGTGGTCGATGTGAAATTGGCGCTGCGGCGGGAGCAGGAAGTACGCGGTGAGTAGCAAACAGGAGCCCGTGGACGCCAACCCAGGGCCCACGCCTCCCACGATCGAGCTCAAGACGATCGGGAACACGAAGAACACGAGCATCGGTCGGTCCCCATACGACTCGTCCATCGACATCCGAGCCAGCAAGAAGACCCCGGGCAGCGCCAGCGCGAGCGCATACCAGCCCAGCGCTCGCATCAACGCGCCGCGAACCTCGGCACTCATGTCACTCACCGTTTCCGACCGCGACGGCGCGGTCCAAGTCTAAGCAAGGTCACTTCTTCGATCGCGCCCCGGCGATCTGTTGCTCGAGCTCGAGCCGGCCCCTCCAGTGGGGACTCACGATCCCCTGTCGAGCTTGGCGATCTCGTCCCTGGCCGACATGACCGCGGCCTCCGCCTCGCGCCAGCCCGACGGGAACTTCTCGAAGAACCCAGCATTCTCCGGTCTGTCGAAATCCACCTCGAGCCATACGCGGTCCTCGGACAGCTTGGCCCCTTCGGGCTCGTCGAGCACGAGATTCAACATCGACAGGCATCGTTGGCACCAAACCAACCACACATCGACGGCGATTTGTTTTTTTTCACCCTCGGTCCTTTCCTGGGCTTCCGCCCGGTCCTCCGAAACCCAGGGAAGGAATGCCACGAGGCCCGTGAGTAGCACCGACACGCGGGAACGGTTGCACGGCCATGGGGACCGCGCCGAGGCGGCGTCTCCTCGGGACTCGTAACCTGTCCAGCCCGCACCCGCGGCCTCTGCGAGTTCGCCGTAGGGTCCAATGAGGCGGGTCAACTGCAACGTCGAGCCGTCCAGCAAAGCCACCCAGGATCGACTTGGCGCTCCGGGAGAGACGATTCGAAGTGAGTTCCTCGGCGATCGCCCCGGTGACTCATTCAGCTCCCGGGCTCCTTTGACAAATCGAGCGGCCGTGCCCGAAGCTCCCGCTGCGGAACGTGATTCACGTAAGCCTGCCACCTCCAGCCGACGTCTCCCAGGAACCGATAGACCGCGTCCGGAATCCCGGGCTTGGCCATCAGCTCGATCGCCTCTCGCGGAACGGAGTGGCCAGAAGCCAGCGCTGGCGTCGCCAGCTCGAGCGCGCGCGACACATGAGTCACCGGTCCGCCCTGCTCCTCCAGCGATCGCTTCGGGTCGATCACACCGCCTCCGCCGAGCGGGAGCCCTCCGAGCCACCCGTACCCGGACTCGTCCGCGAAATGCCGGCCAATTCGAAGCGCCGTCCGAATGTGCTCGGGCTCCGGGAACCCGCAGTTCACGATCATCGCGAAGCTCTTCTGACCGTCACCCGCCCGAGCTCTCGAAATCATCTCCAACCCATGAGTCACGAGCGCCGGAAGTGAGTCTACGTATAGCGGCGTGACCAACACGAACAACTCCGTACCCTCGATGGCCTTCGCGCTCGCGCGCGCGCCCTCGTTGTCGTGAACGAACTCCTTGGCAAAATGAACTCGCGGCGCCAGGCCATGAGCCTCCAAGCGCCGCGAGACCCCCCGCGCGAGCACCTCGGACGCGCTCGAACCCTCCGGCTTTGCGCTCCCGATGAGAATGGACGCGCTCTTCACGGGCTCTGACCGGGAGTCCTCACCTTCGGCCGCCGCGAGCAGCTGCGCACGCAGCTCGACCTTCGATGAGATCCGCTCGCCGGGCTTCTTCGCCCGAAGCAGCATCTCCTGAAGACTATCGTCCCACGTGGAGCACGGCGGGCCCGACAACACCAGCGAGCCGCAAGCGGGTGCCATCAGGTTGATCGCATTGGCGTCGTTCAGCTCCCGAAACGTGTGCTCGACGCCAGCGGACGGCTTGGGAATCCAACCGACGGAAAAGAGCTTGGCATACCGAGCGTAGCGACCCTCGTGGTGGGTCAGCTCGAGACGTCGCACGAAGAAAGGCTCAATGAGGCAGATCGCGCGGTCAAAGGCGCGCTTGAGCGTGTACCCATACCCTCCGAAACACACCGGACCGACCGAAACGACAGTGTCGGCGTCGTGAATCGCTTGAACGATCTCGACCTCCGCGTCTTGTGCCTTGCACCGCCCCGGAGTCCTCACCCAGCAGTCGAACTCACCTTGACAGAAGGCGAGCCTCGTCTGCGTGAGGTCGATCTTCTTCACCTCGGAGTGCTTGCGCCACAGCGCCTTCTCCACGGCCGCGAGCAATCCGCCCATGACCTCGTTCGTCGTGTCGACCGCGCTGAGGACGAGCGCTCTCATGCAAGGGGGGCGTGCAAGGACTGCTCCGCCGAGCCTCTAACCCGACAAACGACCTCCGTTGCGCACCGCGAACGCCATACTCCCAGGAGTCCGCAGAACGTGCGCTGACACAGCGGTCGTGGTATGACGACTTGGAGACTCTTGGACGCGCTCGAAGCCAGACGCGAACCTGTGCGCCCGGCAGACACAGGCCCGGCAGACCCGGGAGCCAAAGACCGCGCCATCTGTGTCTCGCTCCTTCTGACGATGACTTGCTGCGACGACGCGGTGACTCTCCACGTGCCCGTCCCGCCGGCAAAGAGCGCGAGATCGGTGGTCTACGCGATCGCTGGGCACCTCACCGCTTCCTCGATCGACGAACCCGTGAGCTTCGAGGTGGAAGGCGACGCCCACGTCCAGATCGTCGCGCTCGCGTTCGACTCCGAGCTCACGGCGCTGGGGCTCCGCCGAGGCTTCGTCTCCCCCGAACCGTGTCGCTCGTGCCTGCTCCTCGACGAGACCGCCGCCTACTCACTCGAGAACGCACTCATCGACCAAACCTGGAGGGAGTATACCGGCGATATCGCCGTGTTCGAAGAAGCTCTGCTGCCCGATCGGGTTCGCTGCACTGGCTGCCAGGTCCTTTCGGACACCCTCGTGGACCTTTCCGACGAGGGACTCGTGCTGTCCGCCGCCCAGCGCTCTCCGACCGAAGTCCTGGTGAGTATGTCCAGCGGGCGCTTGGGGATCGTCGGCGAAGGGGGAGCCGTCTCGTTTGGGTGCTCGATTCCGACACCCACCATGATTCACTCGGCCGGTGATCTGGTGTTCTCGGTGACCACGACCACCGGAATATCGGTGTTCGAGCTCATCATGCAACCCGGCCCGTGCCCATCACGCGGGAGCATCAGGCTCCCTGGCCTGGGTCCCCCTCCCAACATGATTACAGGATCGCGTGACGGACGCGAGCTCTTCGCGCTCACCAGCGAGGGCTCGATCCATCGGATCGTAGATGAAGTCGTCGACGCTCGCGTGCTGAGTCTCCCCGACGATCCCACCGAGCCGACCTGGGCCGTCTACATGGGCCCAGGGAAGCTCGCGGCGGTGGCCGCCACACCCTACCTGGGACTCGTCGATGGCGCCGAGCTCGAGTTGGTCCCCCTTCGCTTCGAGAACATCCAACCGACCGGCGACTCGGTCGCCTTCGATCCAAAGCGTGGTGTGCTCGTCGGTACCGGCTCTCATGGCATCGCCCTCGTGACCTCCGGCTCCCGCGAGCTCCTCAGCTCTGGCCGAGTGCGCGCAGGCGTTCGCGCGATCGGCGCGCGCGAAGACGGATTCATCGCGATCGATCGAAACGCCTTCCTCAGTCAACACATCTGGGGCGTCGGAGAGTGCTCCGACCTCGCGCGAAGCCTCGATACCATCGCGTCCCCTTCGTTCCACGCTCGGTTCATAGGCGTCTTGCGGCGCTCGTTCGTGGTGCCCGTACCCATGACGCCCAACGTCGTGATGATCGAGCCAGACGACTCGTGCAACTCAAACCCCTGAGGCGACGACGAACCATGAGTATGAGCACCCGAAAGTGGACTGGCGTAGCAGCGATCTGCATCAGCGCCTGCGGTCCCGCGACCTTGCCCTTCGCAGAAAATGCCGGGAGCGCGATCCTCGTCCGCTGGAATGTGGATGGCACTGCCGAGCTCGTGGCCATGGATGCCCCCGGCGTCTGGGTATCGAGCGCCCAAGTCGACGAGATCCTCGTCTTTGATACTCCGCTCGCCGAGCTGCTCGTCCCAAGCGGAGTGCTTCGATCTGCCGAAGGCGACGAGCCCAGTCGGCCCGTCCCGACTCCGACCGCTGTGTACCTTGCAACTCAAGGCTCGTGGACTCCCGCGGACCAAGTCAGCGCTGAAGCCAGGGCTTTTCGTATCGCCGGAGCCCTCGCCGACTTATGCCTGAGTACAGGATGGTGCCTCGACCGAGATCGATGCCAAGCGTGTGTCATCACTCCGCCGGAGCCGCCTATTGCGGCGGCCCACCCGGTCCAAGCCGAACCGCCTCGACCCGGGACGTGTCCGCCGGGCTTCTCACCCCTGACCTCCGGGCTCGGCTGCGACGTCGCGTGGGCGGGGCCTTGCGCGGCGGCCGAATTCCCGTTCATCGACGGTTGTCGCTCGCTGGACCTCGAGTGTACCGAAGACCCGTTCGGGGACCTTCAGGACCCGAGTTACGTGTACGTCGACCCCAGCGGGCTCGAGCCAGGAGACGGCTCCCGAGCTTCGCCCTTCTCCGATTTAGAGTCTGCGCTGGCGATCGCGCCGAATCATTCGACCCTCGCGCTCGCTCCGGGCCTCCACTCCGCCACCATCGACGAATCGGTTCGGCTCCTCGGCACCTGTGCGGAAACTCGAGTGCTGCTGTGGATTCGAAGCGGAGACGTCGACATCGAAGGACTCACTGTCCAGAACATCACCATCGCTCCGGCGGCCAGCGCGAAGGTTCTCCGGAGCGTATTCGGAACTCCGGCTGGAGAGCTGCCGCACTCCCTGGTGGTCTTCGGACGAGCCGACATCGAAGCCTCCGCTTTTGCCTTTCAGGACGTCTTGGTCTCCGAAGGCGCGACAATCACGTTCTCCGAGGCGACTGTCGCCAACGGCGTTCGGATCGACGCGGAAGGCGCGCTGCTGAGTATGGAGCGATCGGTGACCGGCGCTATTTCCCTTCGTGGATCGCATCTCGACGCGAGCTCCGTCCTGATTCATACTGACGAGCTCGCCCACCTGCCTACAGCAGCTCGACCGGAGTTCGCGCTCACCGCCGATTCGTCGACGATCAGCGCTCGCGCCCTCGTCGTGGTCACCGGGTTGAGAAGCGCAGTCGGAACCTCGGGATCGCAACTCTCGATCGATGGCGGTAGGTTGTTCGCGGGCAATCGCTCCATTCACTCGTCGTCTTACTCGCACGGATCCTTTTCGAATGTCGCATTCGCCAGTCCGGAGCGAGGCATCGACGCGAGCGTGGGCAGCGAGCTTTCCGTAGAAGACTCGTCGTTCGAGAGTCGGCGTGGTCTCACCGCTTCCCGTGGAAGTCTCATCAAGGTCGCTCGCTCGACGTTCACGGGCGACGAGGCCCTGGTCGCGGAGGCCGCGAGGTCAGCCGGAGTGACCTCTCGAGTCGAGGCGCTCGACTCGTCGGTGCATTGTCACGACGAAGACGATAGCCACGGATTTCATGCCAAGTCGTCGACCGACGCCCCCGGCGCCTCCGAGGTCGAAGCAACTCGTGTGTCCTGCGATCGCTGCAAAAAGTGCCTCTACGCCGTGGGGCCGCGTGCGCTGCTTCGAGCGACCGACGTCGTCGCGGAACGCGCGGGACACGGCCTCGAGGTCGAGGACGGGGCCCAGGCCACCATCCTGCGGCTCCTCGTGCGGGACGCTCGTAACATCGCGGTGAAGTCTCAAACTCGATTCGAAAGCCTGAATTCGAACAGGCTCGTCGTCGAAGACCTCCGCGTGCTGGGAGCCAACCGCGAGCGAGATGATACCAACCCGTGCGCGCCAGCGGTGTCCATCGAAGGGACCGAGGCGCCCGTGCTCGAGCGACTCTTCATCGAGGGCAGCGGGGGTGGAGGTGTCCAAGTGTCCGCGGGAAACCGAACCGTCGGCACCGTGGTGATCGAAGACTTGGAGATGCCAGCCGCACCTGACGCTGCGATTGACCTCGAGACCTCGATCTCAGCGGACGTCAAGAGAGTTCGCGTCGAACAGATCCTCCATCACGCGATGGAAGCGGAGCAGGGCGCGACCGTGAACATCAGCGACGTCTTCTTCGAAGCCGCGGCAGGAGAGTCGCCATGCGGTCGAAGCAAGAATGACATCAAGGTGGCCCTCCACACGGTGACTTTTGGTACGAACGTACAGGTGACGCGGTTCAAATGGGTCGGGCCGTTCGATCACGCCGCGAAGCTCGGCGTGGGCAACCAAATCGTCTTGTCGGACGGCGAAATTTCCGGCGCGTCGGTCGCCATCGCCGTCGCCTCGAGGGACCTTCTGACGACGGACGTCTTCCAGAAGGTAAAGCTGTCCGTGAGTCGGGTCTCCGAGGTCGTCCAATGACCGCACTCATCGAACGAGCTCGCGTGCGAGTTCGCGGTCGGGTCCAAGGCGTTGGCTTCCGACCCCACGTGTTCGTGCTGGCCCGACGCTTGAATCTCGACGGCTTCGTGAGAAATGACGAGCAGGGTGTGCTCATCGAAGCCGAGGGCCCGGACCTCGACACCTTCGTACGACTCCTCCTCGAAGATCCTCCCCCTCTCGCTCGAATCGATTCCGTCGAAGTCGCTCGAGTACCCACGAAGCACACCGGTGCCTCGACATCCGGAAGGCAGCGCGACGCCGCCTTCGAGATCCTCTCGAGCGAGCGTGCCGGTGCCAATCGCACCATGATTCCCTCCGACATCTCGACCTGCGAGGACTGTCTCCGCGAGCTCTTCGACCCGTTCGACCGACGCTACCTCTACCCATTCATCAACTGCACCCACTGCGGTCCACGCTTCACCATCACTCAGGCCCTGCCCTACGATCGACCGAACACCTCCATGGCCCGCTTCCCGCTCTGCGGAGCCTGCCACGCCGAGTACGAGGACCCGCACAGTCGCAGATTCCACGCGGAGCCCATCGCATGTCCGGCCTGCGGACCCAAACTCTCGACGACTCCTTCCGCCATCGCCGAGCGACTTCGACGCGGGCATATCGTCGCACTCAAAGGTCTGGGTGGCTTCCATCTCGCCGTCGATGCGGCGAACGAAGCCGCCGTCGCCGAGCTTCGACGACGCAAACAAAGGGACAAGAAGCCGTTCGCCCTCATGGTGGCCAACGCCGCCAGCGCTCTGCGATTGACCCGCCTCTCCCCGGCCGAGCAACTCATCCTCGAATCCTCGAGGAGTCCCGTCGTGCTCCTCGAGCGTCGAAGCGACGCGCCCATCGCGGCCTCGGTCGCGTTCGGACTCTCCTCTTTGGGCGTCATGCTGCCCTATACGCCTCTCCATCACCTCCTCTTTCATGAGCTAGCACGACCTGGCGGCCTCGAACGGATGTCCCAACCGGTCCCGTTCGCGCTCGTCATGACGTCCGCGAACCTCTCCGACGAGCCCCTGGTGATCTCGAACGAGGAAGCCGAACGTGACCTGGCGTCGATCGCCGATCTCGTCGTGACTCACGACCGAGACATCCTCTCTCGCGCCGACGATAGCGTCGTCCGCGTCCTCGACGATCGCCCCATCGTGCTCCGGCGGGCCAGGGGATGGTGCCCCGATCCTGTTCGACTCACGCGCACCGGACCCCCGATGCTCGGGCTCGGCGCCGAGCTCAAGTCGACCTTCACGATCACTCGCGGCGATGAGGCCTTCGTGTCGCCGCACCTCGGCGATCTGGATCGGCCTGCGACGATTCGAGCCTTTCGCGAGGCCGTCGCTCGCCATCTCGCACTCCTGGAGGTCGTCCCCGAGTTGATCGCCCATGACCTCCACCCTGACTTTGCTTCGACCCTCGCCGCTCGTACCTTCGGGCGCCCGACGCTCGCGGTGCAGCACCACCACGCCCACGCCGCCGCCGTGCTCGCGGAGCACGGGGAAGAGCGGGCGCTCGCGCTCGTCCTCGATGGGTTTGGCTTCGGAGCCGACCAGACTGCCTGGGGGGGTGAGTTGCTTCGAGTCGAGGGCGCGACCTTCGAGCGATGGGGTCATCTCGCCGAGCTACTCATGCCCGGCGGAGAAGCCTCGCACAGGGAGCCCTGGCGCCTGGCGGCCGCCGTCCTTCACCACCTCGATCGCTTCGAGCTCGTCGAGCGTAGGTGGCCCGACCCGCGCATGAACCTGCTCTCGACGATGCTCGAGCGAAGAATCTCGACGCCTGTGACGACGGCCGCAGGACGCTGGTTCGACGCCGCCGCAGCCATCGTCGTCCCCATGTCCCACCAATCCTACGAGGCCGAGGCCGCCATGAGGCTGGAGTCCCTCGTCACGGTGCCCACGTCCAACCACGACTTCTCCATCGAAAACCGAGTCCTCGACCTCTACCCTCTGTTCGAGCAACTCGTTCGAATGGGCCCTACGGACGGAGCAAACTCGTTTCACGGAACTCTCGCCCACGGCCTCGCCGAGCTCACCAGCCAAGCCATGGTCGACACCGGCATGAACACCGTCGTCATCGCAGGTGGGTGCGTGGCGAATCGCCATCTCACTCGCGAGCTCGAACGCCGGCTCGAGAGCGCCGGCGCTCGCGTCCTGCTCCCCATTCAGCTCCCCCCAGGCGACGGCGCCATCAGCGTCGGCCAAGCCTGGGTCGCCCAACGAGTCACCTCGGCCTCACGAGCTCGATGATTTCGATCGCGTGCTCCTCACCTTCCCAGTCGACCGATTGCGCTTCAGTACTCTCACTGTAACCCCGATCGCGAAACATGACCCGAAGGTCCCCGAGCAGATCCGAGCGTAGCTTTGGACCGCTCACCACGAACTTGCCTCCGGGTTCCAGCATCGCGTGAAGCTCGATGAGATCGAACAACCTACCCGGCGCCAAGGGGTCGTACACGATGTCGGATCCGACGATCAAGCTGCTCGTGGCCCCCTGCGGCGCTGCCCAATCGAGCTCCGTGAGCGCATACTCGGCGATCCGGTTCCGGTCACCGTTCCTCGCCGAGAGGCAGAGCGCGTCCCGCGAAATGTCAGTGCCCTCCGTGTCGAAGCCCAGATGTGACAACGTCGCCGAGACGAGTCCCAAGCCACACCCGAGCTCCTTCGCCCCAACGCCGCGCTCGGCGCGCCCTCTCCGCATGAGCCACTGCCCAAGAGCGACCGAGGAGGGCCACACTCGAGCCCAGTACCGATGGCGACTCACCGGCCGAAGCTCCAGCAGGTTCAAAGTCAGATCGGCGCTCAGCTCGACCGCCACCTCACGAGGATGGTATTTCGCCAACGACGCCCTTATTTGCGAAGCTGACGGACGTTGAGGGTCCGAGGTGGGTTGAGGCCCTAGAGAACGCGATCCCGATTCCGAGACCGCCTTGAAGTACCACGCGAGGGCCTCGAACACCACCTCCCGTGGATACGGAGTTACCGGGGCTTACCGGGGGTTACGGGGTCGTGAAGGAGGACAAGAATCCTTCTGCACGCAACCCAGCCGACACACTCGCTGGCCGGACCGCGAGCGTCACCGAAGCCTCGGACTGACTTCGAAGCTCCACCACGTAGACTCGGCCGTCCGCGAGCACTCGCAAAGTGCCGCTGAACGCGCGATCGAGTCCGACGTGGACTTCACCTCCACACGAGTTTGCCTTCCACTCGATGGTGAGTCCCGGCGCCGAGGGCAAAGGCTCCGTATAGACGGGCAGAAGCGGGTCCGCGTACAGAGTCACGCCCTTCTGAGTCCACGCGTAACTCGACGCATCGAGCACCGGCACGTCCAGACCGAGGAGCGGGACGGTAAAGTCATCTGTCACCGGCAAATGGAGGTGGGCCGAAAGATAGGCGTCTCCAATCGGTACGTCGCGCCCGGCGACCGCTGCCCGAAGAAGCTCGTCGATGAGTTGCATCCCCCCTGCCAGGCCGAGGCCAAGCGGGACGTTGCCGAGGTAGGCGATCGCACCGCCATTCGGCGCGTTGATGAAGGCTTCGCCCGCGGCGCCTCGGTACGTCGAGTCTCCGGCAAGGCACCCCGAGGACAAGAAAATGGGGTAGTTCGAGTTCACCAGCGAGCGAGCGTCGCCTGCGGTCAAAGCGAGGCTGCCGTCCGCCTCCGTCGTCAACAACTCATAGTCGGCGTGGCCCGAGTGAACGACGATGTTGGGACCAGCCTCGAGCGCGGCCCGCTCGGCCTCCGGACTCGTCCGCGCTGCGCTTCGATCGGGAAGCGCGGTCGCGTAGATCTTCGACACCTCGAAGCTCGGACTCAAGAGGTCGAAAGTCCGCCCCGCGTTCTCGAAATACCAGGCCGAATCCACTCTGAGTCCGGAGCCAATCTCCAAAGTGACCGCGACGTTGGAAATCAAGACGGCCTGATCGACAGACGAAGCTTCATAGGCCTGGACGTGGTGCAGGACCTTCCGCACGTAACTCCGGACCTCGGCCCCCGTACGCACGGGTAGCCGAGTCACCGCGAGCTCGGGTCGATAGTCGGGTGTGTCCACCCCAGGTTCGGCATAGACGCCATCGCCGTTCGTGTCCCACTCTGAGAAATCGGAGTAATAGTAGTCCGTCTGAAAATCCGCCTCGAATCCACCCCCGGCGATGAACGGATTGTCGTACCGATCGTGCACGAACCGGCCCGGCACGTCGTCGAGCCCACCGCCCAAAAGCACGTAACGAACGCTCGGGCGACTCATCAGATAACTCTTGATCGCCCTCGGCGTGTCGCGATCCGGGTCGGCGTCCACGCACGTGTACATGGAGCAGATACTCTCGAGGGTCACGACCTCGGCTGCATCTCCCAGCGCCGTGTGGAGCTCGGCCAGCGCGCCGAACTCGTCCGCAAGAGTCCTTCGTGTGATGATGACCAGCGAAGGCTCGGAGACTGACTCGTGGGAGATGGCACATTCCCCGGCATCCGCGCCGACGCCCGCTCCATCTCCGACTCCGGAGTCGAGGCTCGGCCCCGCATCTGCTTGGATCCCGAAGCCCGAATCCGGAGCGTCCGCGAGGCCGGCATCTTGGACTTGCGATGTCGTTTCCAGAGCCTTCGGACGAAGCTCGCCGGATCCGCATGCGCCTGCGACGAAGCCTCCTATCAAGAGGCTCGCGACCCCAAAAGCGGGTCGCGCAGCTCCGCCCACCCGAGTCAACGAGAGTTGCCGTCGATCTCCTCGGGCCATCGAGCGCATCCTGAGATCGTAGGCTTCGAGCGTGAGGTGAGCATCGGTCGAACGTCCCTGCGACCGAACAGCACGCCAGCCCGACCGTCGCGCCACCGGATGAACGAGCTGCTCGCTCGCCGTTGATTTGTTCTAGGTCCTCTCTGCCGTGGTTTCTCCGGGCTCCCAATTTCCGACGAGACTATCGAACCCGTCTGAGACCTGTCCGTATCTTGCCGCTTGGTGTATTGGGCTTTGATGTTGAAGAGGGTCCTACTCACCTCGGTGGGTGTCCTGCCCCAATACACCGCCAAAGGCGGCCAGTTCATTCCTCGTATGGCGCTGTTCGCCATCGGCGCGGCTACCCCGAAGGACTGGGACCTTCAAATCCTCGCCGACGTGAGGGAGGACCAAGTTCCGCTCGACGGTGACTATGGCGTCGTCGGCATGTCCGTCCTGACCCCCCATGCCTACGCGTCTTATCGAGTGGCTGACGAGCTTAGGAAACGCGGTGTCAAGGTGGTCATGGGCGGCCCCCACGCCGCCTCGAACCCCAAAGAGGCGCTGCTCCACGCGGACGCGGTCGTCGTCGGCGAAGGCGACGGAGTGTGGCCGCTCGTCCTGCGAGATCTCGAGCGAAACGAGAGCAAAGGCCGGTACGACTCGGTCGACTTCGACCTCAACGAAATGCCGATGCCGCGCTTCGATCTGATGGACCCATCCCGCTACACCATGCCCGCCATCGTGAACCTCGAGCGCGGCTGTAAGTTCAAATGTCGCTGGTGCCTCGTTCCTCCCGTCCTCCAAGGCCGAAACGTGCGAACCAAAGACCCTCACAAAGCCGCCGACGAAGTCCGCTGGCTGAAAGAAAACTTCGGCGTGAGCTCGTTCGCCGTGGTCGACTGCTCGGTCAATCTCAATGACTACATGGTCGGCTTCGCCGACGCGGTCACAGACCTGAAGATGAAGTGGACGGGCGCCGCGGTCCTCGCCGCGCTCAAGGACACCAAAGCCCTGGAGAAGATCGCCGCCGCTGGCTGTGACTGTATTTACATCGAGACCGGCGCGCTGGCCAAAGCCAGCAACCCGACTCGCTTCAAATCGATGATCGAAACGATCAACACCGCCCGGGAGCTGGGGATCAAGTGTT
Organism: uncultured Myxococcales bacterium; assembly: GCA_964463485.1. Classification (GTDB taxonomy): domain Bacteria; phylum Myxococcota; class Kuafuiibacteriia; order Kuafuiibacteriales; family Kuafuiibacteriaceae; genus CAYXDO01. The sequence continues at coordinate 15,822 of CAYXDO010000029.1, forward strand.
GGTATAACTTCGAGCTCGGTTACGAACACCACGACGAGTCGATCTTCCAGGACACCATCGAATTCATCGAATCCACCCGGATGGAGCAATACATCTTCCAAATCTTCACCCCGTGGCCGGGCGGTCCGCAGTTCGAGAAGATCGAGGCGGAGGGGCGAATTCTCACCAGAGACTGGGAGCGGTACAACAACTCGTACGCGGTCCACACGCCGAAGCTCATGACCGTCGAGCAGCTCGAACGGGGGTACGCTCGACTGTACGAGCACTTTTACTCAGGCTCGTTCTTCGAGTGCCTGCCGCTGGTCAACCTCCACACCTTCAACCACTTCGCCAGCTTCTTCGTCTGAGGTCCGCATGCCTACGTCGATTCATCTCGCCTTCGTTCGGGGCGTCAGCCTCTCGAACGCGGAGGACGAAGTCCTCGTCACCCCTCCCTCGACCTCGATCTGGCCGACGCTCACCCTTCGCCAGATGTCCAAGGGTCTCAAAGCTGCCTTACTCGCGCTAGCTGAAGGCGGAGCTACCGTGGACGCTCTCTACGGCAAGGTCATGAAGACCGATGGGTTTGCCGGACTCATGAAGTGGAGGGCCTACGTCCAGAAGCTCCACGGCCTGGCCCTCCTCACCCGAACACTCGTCGACGACGAAGTCATGATCGCATCCCTCGAGCCAATCTCCCCGTGGCTCACATACTCCGACGAGCTCGTGAAGGTCGAGGAAGCCTACGTCTTGTCCCGTTTCGCGCTGATCCGCTCGCAAGAAGGCGACCTCTTGGTGGAGTCTCCGAAGGGCCACGCGCAGCTTCGACTGAAGAGCGCCCTTGCCCAAGCCGCGCTCCTTCGCCTCAACCAACCCAGCTCGGTCGCCGACCTCGCTGGTTCAATCCCGGGCCTCTCTGCGGACGCCGCGCGCCTCCTCACTTCCTTCTTGGTCAACGCTGGGGCGGCCGTGACGTCCTCCGATCGCAGGCTCGAGGACACCGACCCCGTGCTCGCGCCGTGGTCGTTCCATGACTTGCTGTTTCACGCGCGAAGCAGACTCGGCCGCACGATCGAAAAGAGCTCCGGCCTCGATCCGTTCGAAGGCAAGCTCAAGCCACCGGGGATCACTCGACCCACGTTCGGCGGCGAGCCCATCCCGCTGTTTCGACCGAACCTGATGAAGCTGAAATCCGTCGACGTTCCGTTCGCGCAAGTGCTCGAGTCCCGCGGAACGATTCGTACTCAGGGCGAAAAGCCCATCACTTCGATTCAGCTCGGTGAGTTCCTGTATCGGGCCGCACGGGTACGCTCTCTGCGCGAGGATGCCGGTGTCAGCTTCAGACCCTACGCCGGCTGCGGCGGCATCTACGCCCTCGAGCTGTACCCACTCGTCAACCGATGCGACGGAATTCCCGCGGGCCTGTATCACTACGACCCCCTCCAGCATGCCCTGACCTTGGTCAAAGAACCAGGCCCGGACACCGCCACACTCACGAGCCTCAACAGCGGCGTCGCCCTGCTCAACGAGACTCCCCAAGTCGTCTTCACGATCACCGCTCGGTTCTCCAGGGCGCAGATCAAATATGCCTCCGTCGCCTACGCGAGCATCCTCAAGGATCTCGGTGCGCTCTATCAGACCATGTACCTCGTAGCCGAGGCCATGAGTCTGGCGCCGGTCGCTCTGGGCAGCGGCTTCCCAGACGTCTTCGCCAAAGCCACCGGGCTGCCATTCCTCGAAGAGAGCTCGGTTGGTGAGTTCCTCCTCGGCTCGCGGCAACAGCAACCGCCGCTAACCACCGTGGCCAGGGAAGGCGAGTCCAAAGCACCGGCGTGCTGAGTACGTCCATGCCGCGGCATTGCCCCATCAGCGCAGAGACGGCGATCAGCTCACTGAACGACAAAGTCTTCGACCTCGTGTTGACGGATTTACGGATGCCCGGAGTGGGTGGCATGAGTCTGCTGACTCATCTCGCCCGCGACTGGCCGCCGCTGCCGGTCATCGTCATCTCCCGGCGTTCGAACGGCTTGGTGACGAAATCCGCCGCGCCTTTCCGCATGGCCTCCACGGCCACGGGAACACTCGCGTGCGCGGTGATGATCCTCGCGAAGGTCGGTCGGGTCTTGGGGCTCCGGAGCTCCGATTGATTCCCGGAACCCCCGAGCTGCGCGATTGGCTCGGCTATGTCCTCACCGGGCTCGCCGCTGCAGGTACTCTCGGACTGGCCGTCCTCGCCTCCACCAGGGCGAAATCGAGCGTGCTCGCGCCGCCTGTCGCGCTGCTGTGCCTGGATCTCTGTGTCTTCAACGCTTCGGATCTGGCTTTCAAGCTCACCGGTGGCGCGACTTGGGGTTGGATCGACACCATCGGTTCGTCCCTCACCGTCCCTCTCACCGCTGAGTTCGTGCTTGCGTTCGTGGGGGAGCGAGCCGTGAGGAGGCGACTCAGAGCGGTCATCTGGCTTTGGTTCGGAACCCTGGCCGTGAGTTGCCTGATTCCGATCTTCGATCGCCGCGCTTCGGTGTTCCATGATTCGGGGCTCTGGGCTGTCGCCGTACTCCTCGGCACCGTCCCCGTCGTCGCGCACCTCGCAGCACTGTTGCTGCGACATCGGCGCGGGAACGGTGAAGCGGAGGCGCAACGAGCGACCTGGGTCCTCGGAGCCATGGGCATCGCAACTCTGCTGGGTTCTACGGACCTCCTCGCGAGCGCCGGACTGCCTGTGCCCCGCATGGCCAACCTGGGAATGCTCGCCGGAAGTCTCGTATTGGCCGACGTCGCGCTCCGCGGACGCCTCCTCGGCGATCTCGCACCCGCTGACGCGGCCAAACCGATGGCCCTCGCGGCGAGCTCCATAGGCGCGTACCTCGCCGTAGTTCCCAGAGTTGCCGAGCACGTCGGCGCGCTCGTGTTCGCAACCGTCGTGCTGATTCTCGGCCTGGTTGCGGGTCTGCAGCGAATTCTACGATCCCGCGCAGAACGAGCCGAGCGCTCGCGTACCCTCGCCTTCATGGGTCGTATGTCCGACCAACTCGCTCACGACCTCAAGAATCCAATCGCCGCGATCAAAGGAGCGGCCCAGGTCCTCGTCGAGGAGGTCGCCCGAAGACGTGCCCCCGACGCTTCCCGGCCGCTCCTCGAGCTGATCATCGATCAAGCCGATCGCTTGGACCGAGTGGCCAACACTTACCGCCGCCTTGGTCGGCTCGAGCTCGAGCTCGAGACCCTCGACCTCTGCCAACTCATCAGGAACACCCTCGTCCCCATATCCGAAGCCTCGGCGCGCCCTGGGGTTCGAGCCTCGTTCGACCTCCCTCCTTCCGCCATCGTGGAAGCCGATCGAGACTTACTCTCCGCCGCCCTCGAGAACGTGCTGAGAAATGCGCTCGAAGCGATCGCCGAACATGGAGAGGTGAAGATCACCGTCCGCGTCGAACCGACGGGGACCATCGTCGAAATCGAGGATACCGGGATCGGGATGGACGCACGACAGCAGGCCCAAGCCTTCGATGAGTTCTTCACCACCAAGGCCGGGGGAAGCGGACTTGGCCTCGGCCTGGCCCGCCGTGTGATCGCCGCCCATCACGGAGCCATCTCGCTCGACTCGAGGCCATCGAAAGGCACGAGAGTGCGAGTACGCCTCCCGACGAAGCAAGAGTGAGAGACGCTCAGCGCTCGTCGAACCAAACTCGGTGAGTCTCCCCGTCTTTGTACCTCGCACAGTCCGACCCGAGCAAAGTCACCACCTGCCGCGAGGCATCGTACTCGTATCCACCTTCGCACACGCCCGAACACGGCGTGAGCTCGACCCCGTCCATCATGGCGACGAGCGCGCCCGAGGAGCCTCCTCGACTGCTTCCGCGCCGGAGTACGGCTCGCACGCCAGACCGACCAGGGCGATCATGTGACTCCCTGGAGTCAGCCCTCGAATGCCCTCGCTCGTTTTGAACAGGGTGATCGACGAACTCATGATTGTCTCCTTCTCAAACCGACCAGTTGAAGCCGATCAACAGACCCATACGATGATTTCCGTCTTTATCCGGGATGAAGAACGCGTGGATGGGCGCGCGCAAGGCACCGAACCTCGGCATCCACCCGCCCGCGATCACCATATGCGCGGGATTTTCGCGCGCTGGTGAAAGGTTGACTCCGGCTCCGAGCTGAAACGATGCGTCGAGCTCGGCCCCCAGAATCAGGTTGAGACTGGGGAACACACGGCTCTGCTCGAGCCCGGCGACGAGCACGTTGCCGACCACGAGCATGTTGAGCCAGTCGTGTCCGATGATTCGTACCGCCGACTCGTAGCCGATGAGAAACTGGTGGGGAGAGGCGATGTCGTACCGAGCGCGCAGGCTCTTGTGAGTTGCATCCCAAGGCAGCGGACGGTCGATGTTGGCGAGGTACAGATATCCCATGCGAAAGCCGTGCAAGAACCTCCGCTCGGTCTCCGGAATCTCGGATTCCTGCTCCAACTGCTCGATCTCTGCTTCGAGCTCGGCATTCTTCTTTCGCTCGGCGAGCGCGCGCTTTCTGGCTTCGAGCAGGGCACGAAGCTGCCGAGTCTCTTCGGATAACTCGCGAAGCTCCTGGGTTCCTGTCGTGTGTTCTTCCTTCTCGGTGGGCCCGTCAGACTGCGCGCGGCCCGCGACCGGCGCCCACGGGGCGAGTGTTGCGATGAGGATGACGAGTTGCTTCACGAATCCTGGAAGAGCAGACTCCGTGCCAGGTCGACTCGCCAACACGGAAACTCACCCGCGAACGCGAGCAGCGCCCGCCGAGCGTGCACGGACGTGCCCGCCGTGTGCAACGTGCTGCACACTCGATAGGGAGCCGACCCATCGTGAGGCGCCTTGGCCCTCGAGAGTCAGCAGCGCGTGAATCGTCTGGCCATCGACCGACGGTCCCATCTCGACGACTCGCTCGAAGACGCGAGGGTCAGGAGAAGCTCCACGCGCGCCAGATCAGCACAGCGTCTCGCAGTCTCAGGCGCTCGCTTCTTCCGTTTCACTCGATCGCGTGCTCTTTCAACTTGTTGTAGAGAGTTCGACGACTCACCCCGAGGATTCGAGCGGCGAGGCTCCGGTTGTTGCCCGCCCGTTGAAGCGCCTCCACGAGAGAGTCCCGCTCCGCCCGCAGTCGAGCGTCCACGAGCGAGCCCGAGACCCTCTCGACCGGACGAACGCCCTGACGGTCGAGCTCCCGCTCCACATCTCCGAGCGTGACGACGGGACCGTCGGACAAGACTACGAGGCGCTCCACGAAATTCTGAAGCTGTCGCACGTTCCCAGGCCACGGAAGCCCCAGCAACACTTGCACCGCCTCCTCGTCGATCGTCTCCCGCGGCAGGCCGTTGGCGCGCGCGAGCTCCCTGCAAAAATGAGTCGAAAGAGCGCGAATTTCGTCGCGACGCTCTCGAAGCGGCGGAATGACGAGAGGAATCACGTTGAGTCGATACAGGAGGTCCTCACGAAACGCGCCTTCGCTCACCATCGACTCCAAGTCTCGATGGGTCGCAGCGACGATTCGAACGTCCACGCGCCGCGGACGGTTGCTGCCGAGCCGGTCCACCTCTCGGTCCTGAAGGACCCTCAGCAACTTCACCTGAAATGCCGCGGTGACGTCGCCGATCTCGTCGAGAAAGAGAGTCCCGCCCTCGGCAAGCTCGATCCGACCGGGCTTCGAAACGCTCGCGCCAGTGAACGCTCCCTTCTCGTACCCGAAGAGCTCGCTCTCGAGCAGCGAGTCCGGCAGCGCCGAGCAGTGGATCTTCACGAACGGAGCATCCCGACGCGGGCTGAGCTCGTGGATCTCTCGCGCCACTCGGTCCTTGCCAACGCCACTCTCTCCTCGAATGAGTACGGTCGAATGACCGCGCGCGGCCCTGCGGATCAGCTCCGCCACTTCCTTCATGACCGGAGCGGCGAATTCTGGCCCGGCAGGCGGCTCGGACCTCGCCTTGAGCAGGGATCGCTCGACCGTTCGAAGGAGCTCGTCGCGCTCGAACGGCTTGGAAAGAAAGTCGGCGGCCCCGGCCCGAATCGCCTCGACCGCCAAAGGGATGCTGCCGTGCGCTGTCAGCACGATCACCGGGAGATCGGGCGAGCGCGCCACGAGCTGCGAGAGCAGCTGCATTCCGTCCATGCCCGGCATTCGAAGGTCCGTAATCACCGAGTCGACCGCGCTACGCTGAGTCGCATCCAAAGCCGCCGCCCCGGAGCTGACCTCGGTCACCTCGTAGCCCGCTTGACGGAGCAACGCCCCGAGCGTGACTCGAATGGCCGAGTCGTCGTCCACGACGAGCACATGAGCCGACCGATCCATCACCCGCGCCGAGGCTACGAGCGTCGCGTCGCGACTGCAAGGGACCCCGCAAATTGCCACTTGCGTACCACCTGACCGAAGGCCGAACCTGGGTTTCCTCATGGACCCGGCCTCGCCCAAGCCGTGCGTCATCCACGACGAGCACATGAGCCGACCGTCGCGTCGCGACTGCAAGAGACCCCGCAGATTGTCACTTGCGACCGGCCGACCGAGGCCCGAACCTAAGCTCCGCCATGGACCAAGCCGAGGCCCTCGCCAAGATCAAGACGACCGTCGCCGAGACGATCCGGACGCTCGTGGAAATTCAGGCAACCAAAGGAAGGCACCCCGCGAACGAGCCCGAGATCAGCCAAGCCGTCGTCGCGGGCGTGCTGAGTCCCGACGTGGATTCCGAGGACGAGCTTGCGAGCTTGGTCGCGGCCATCGAGACTCTCTGCGAAATGGCCATCGTGGCAAATCTTCCAGATCCGACCTGAAAGAGGCCACGTTCGCTCACCGACTCGGCGAGAACTGTAGGCCCACTGACTCCCGGAGCTCGCTGAAAGAGTCGGGCCGATCGTCCAGCACCGCCCGACTCAGCCCGTGGTAGAACCGGAGCGCCCGATCTCGCCCCAACTGTTGAAAAAGGGTCAACCCATCGTCCAGGGTTCGAGGGTAGAAGAGCTCCTCCGACACTGCTCGGATCCGTCCCGAGTACACGTCTTCGACCACGCCAGAAACCAAATCCACGGCGTCCTGAAGGTCCATTCCGCGATGAGTCCAATAGGACCCCCACGGAACCGTCAGGGGCGCCCGAAACGCGCTGTTCCGCCACATCGTCACCGGTTTGGTCGACGGATGCTCCGGCCGAATGGCAAACTTCTCGATCCGATCTGGGCGCATGATCGGGACGCTCGAGTCGTCTGCAAAATCGGGGAACCAAGGGACGACCGAAATCGCAAAGGGTGGATTCTCTTTGAGCAGTGTCCGCGTCGACTCGAACATCTCGGGCGTCTCTCCAGGGAACCCGGCGATGAATAGCCCGAAAGTCAGGAGACCCACTTGGTGACAGTTCTCGATGGCCCTCGCGCTCTCCTCCACGGTGCACTTCTTGTTCATGTAGTCGAGGACCTCCTGAGATCCCGACTCGAACCCGACGTACACGTACTCACACCCAGCCTCTCGCATGCGGGCCGCGAACTCGCGGTCGGCGAGGTCGTTCGGCCGAGCATAGCAGCCCCAGCGGATCTTCTGATTCAACCCCGAGTCGACCATCCGGTCGCAAAGCTCGAGCAACCGCGCTGGCGGGACGGTGAACAGCGAGTCGAGACAAAGCACGTCTCGAACGCCCATCTCCGCGTGAAGCGCCGTCCAATCTCGGTGAATGGTCTCCGCGCTCTTCGTTCTGAATTTTGTATTCCCCATCAGGAATGGATAGTCACAAAACTCACATCGGTAGGGGCACCCGCGCGTGCTCTCGTAAATGACTCTGCCGCCCCACTCCCGAGCCATGGTTCGAAAATCGGGAAGCGGCAATGAGTCCAAGTCGACGTACGTGCGCGGCACCGACGAAGACCGAAGCTCCGAGCCCAGCCGAAAAGTCAGACCGGGGATAGACGACAAGTCGACGTCGTCCCCCGTCGCGTGGCGCAGCAACGTGGCAAACCGGCCCTCTGCTTCCGACTTGAGCAGGTACGAGAACGGCGTGCTCGCGAGGTCTCGATCCTTGAGCTTGTAGGCTCCAGGCCCACCGACGAAAAGCTTGATACGCTCGGGGACTCTGAGCGCCCTCAAGATCGGTCCGACGAGCATCGCCGGGATGTACGTCGTACTCACCGCGACGAATTCCACCTCGTCGAAAATCCGCTTGTCGATGAGCTGCCATCGGTTGTCGAGGACTCGGTCCAACGAAACGATCTTCGACGTGAAGCCTAGGTCCTTGGCTTCTCGTTCGAGGATCAGCTCGGCGAGCCCGGTCACCGAATCCTGAGACGCCCGGTGCTGAAGAATGGGTGACTTCTTGAACGGAAAATAGGCTCGCTCGAGCTCGAACCAGTACGCCCCCTCCTCATCGGACCCCGCGTCCAAATGTCGCTCCCCGCCAACTTTGGCGAGGAAGGCCGCGAGCTTCGACTCCTGGAGCTGGAGGACCGTGCGGTGGGGACTGTACGTCCCCCCAATGATGAGGAGGTTCTTCGTCACTCGCGTGCCTCAAAAGTAGAACTGAAAGCCGCCGTACACCGTCGCGCCGGACCCATACCCCGTCTCCGCAAACGAGCCCTGGCCGCCGACCTCCATGAACGCGGCCATGCCGGGCGAAAGGAACGCCTCGATCCCGACCTCGCCGCCGACCCCGAAGCGCACGCCTTCTCCATCCGGAGCGCCCGTCGCGGGCACCAAGACGTGCACGCCACCGCCGCCATACACACGCAGGATGTTCAACACCGGACGACTTCCGCCGAGAAATCCAAGGCGACCGCCCACGTCGAGCCGATAATTCGGACCGAACGTGTGCATGCTGATCGTCTTGGCCGTGAGCGCCCAGTGGTCCCCGAGCGGAAGGCGAAACCGAATCGCCTGCGAATACGCGCCGCCAGAGCTCCCGTTCTCGATCCCCATCGAGAATCCGGTGCCGCTCGGCTCCGTCCACGAAACCGGTTCGTCGGCGAACGCGACCGCTGGTGCGAGGACGAGGCTCGCAGTGAGAATCGTACCGAATTTTTTGTCGCTCATTTGGCCTCCTCTAGGCGCGGCATCCTGGCACGCAATGATCCCGCGAACCAGAGGGGACCACGACATTGTCCGAACTCACAAACACGAGCGCCGACTAACGGACTGCGCCACGCCGTTGGCGCTCACGAGCTCCGCTGAACGAGCGTGATCGTAGGACCTTGAATCGGTCACCCTGCGAGCAAATGGGCTTCGATCAACCTCGCGCACGCTTCCGGGGCCTGCAAAATGCACAAGTGCTCGACTCCGGGCAGCTCCTCCCGCTTCGCCCGAGGTACACACCGCTCGATCGTGGCGGCGCACGTCTTGAACGCCGGCATCTCGTTCGATCCGAGCAGAATCAGAAGCCGGGCGTCGATGCCCGCGATCTCGACCTCCGATTGCGGCGGCCCGGTGAACATGCTCATCCGCGATCGATCGAGCAGCTCCTCGAAGCCATGTCGCCCAACGATCTCCGCCAGCCGCTCCCGAAGCCCTTCTCGAGTCTCGACACCCCGCCACGCCGGAGAAGCGAGCCACATCCGGACGAGCTCGGGGATTCGACCGGCCATACGATACAACATGCTCATCCGTTGGTAGGCGCGAGCCATCTCCGGATCGCTCGGACCTCCCGCGATCGCTGGCGCTGCGAGGGTCACCGTCCGAAAAGCCTTGGCGTGCCTCATCGCAACCTCGAGTCCGACGATGGTTCCAAACGAAAGCGCGACCAAGTGCAGAGCACCTTCGCGTGTCGCGACGTCGACGACTCGCGAGGCCAGGTCCCTCAACGTAGTCCCGGGTGTCATTCGCGCCGAGCCTCCGTGGCCGGGCAGGTCGAGACCCACGTGACGAAATCGAGGCAGGAAGCTCCAAGCTTCTTCGAAGGAGCTCGAGTCGAGCGTGTAGCCGTGAAGCCAAAGCACGGTCTCTCCTTCGGCTCGCGTGTCTCGCCCGGCGAGGCCTTCGCCAATCTGTTGGAGCTCCAAAGATTTCGTCGCGGTCATCCTCAGGAGCGCGCCATGCGCGCAGGCGGCGTCAGCGGAGCCGGCCTCGGGTCGGGTCCGCTGCCGAGCAAAAACTCCCCGATCGAGGTCTCGGCGTAGTAGTCGGTGCCGGAGATCTTCGTGAACAAGTCGGAATCTCCGCCGCCGAGCGCGCAGCCGGCCAAGCCCATGGACTCGGCCACGAGATACATCGTCTGGTAGAGCGCGCCGATGTTCTTCATCATCACCGAATATCCGACGGAGTCGTATTTGTTCTGAATGCGCTGAAAGCGGGCCGCGATCACGAGGAGCACCTGCGCGGGCTGATCGAGCATCGCCGCCATACGAGCCATCTCGATGACTTTGTAGAGGTCGCCCTCGTTCGCCGCCAACCTCTCGAGCGTGTGATCCATCGGGTTGTAGTGATACGCGCCGACGCCGAGCCCCTCGCAGCCCATCACGATCGGATACAGCTCAGTCTCGTGGATTCCGCCGCCACCGGGTGAGGGGCGCCAAGTCACTCCACCCGCTTCGACGACCTTCTTGATACGAGCCGATCGGTAGAGGAACTCGCCGAGCTGATCGAGCGTGATCGGCTTGTCGCCGTAGGTGCGGACGGTTCGACGGTTCTCGAGCACATCGCTGAAGCTCGGTCCCTGCGAGCGAAGCTCCATGTCCGGCCTTGGGAGCTGAGTGATCTGATCGGACATCTTGCTCTTGAGGATCGGTAGACCCGAAAAGCCGCGCGCCGCGTTGCGTTGCGTCGCACCGAAGGGGTTCGAGTGACGGCCGAGCCTACTCGACGTGTGGAACAACAGATCGGCGAACGCCCACTGTCCCAACGCAGGATCCGTGTCCGCCCGAGTGGTCCCAGCTTCACTCACCGCCTCGATGGCTCCCGCGTTGGCCAAGGCCTCGAGTGCGAAAGTCGCACTCTCGAGGTCCATCCCCGCGGCCACCGCAACCTCCTCCACCGAGGCGGGCTGCCCGAGCTTGAAGAGGGCAAGCGCGATCTTCGGCTGCTGAACGTAAACGACCGCGTGCGAGGTCGGTGACGCGACCACGAGGCGACCCGCCTCGTCCCTGCGCTCGTAGGAAAATCGCGACAGCACGTACTTCGTCGTGGGATCGATCAGCTTCTCGGCTCGACGAAACGAGAGCGACACAGGCACCAAAGAGAGCGCGAGCCCGTCGTCGAGGAACAGGTCGTACTGGATGAACGCGTGCTCTTCGATCTTCTTCAAGAAGACGCGCAGCTTGCCGATCGCCGCAAACCCGTCCGAGGCGATCACGCTGGCGGAAAGCTCGGACACGGATTTGTCTCCGGCGGCCAAGCCCTTGATGGCCTTCATCAGGCCCGGAGTGAGTTGCTTCAAAGTCACCCGCGGGCGCCACGCCGCTCCCTCCAGGCCGCCAACGAGGGTGATCTCGTCAGAGGCCTCGGCTTCGAAGGTGGTGGTGGAGCTGAGGCGAAGCGCGAGACGTGGGCTCACGCCGGGCTTCCTACACGAGTCACACGAAACAAGCGACTGGGTTCATGTCGACTTCGGCCCGCGGCGCCTCGAGCCAACCGAGTTTGACGGGCGTTTCATACAAACGACCTGGGCCAAGCCGACGCCAAAAATGCCGGAGCCCCGGGATCACGACCTTGACGACAGGCATGCCGATGTCCGGCCGAGTGTGATCCACCACGATCATCTCGAGACCCAGCCCCCGAACGATTGCGATGGCTTTGCTGAGGTCCACGGCGATGTCTGGAGCTGCTTGGTTCGCAAAGTCAGTCGCCGAGCGAGGCGCAACTCGTGCGTCGGGGAGTAAGTACGGCTGCGAGTCGTAGCTCGCGGACCTAAACCAGGCGAGCGCCTCCTTGTCCAAGTAACGATAGCGCGTCGAGCCGTCGGCATTGAGCAAGGACACTCCCGGCAAGTACTGATTTGCGTTCCCGAGAGCGCGTAGGAGCGCGGTCTCCGGATCGAAATGTGCGGCGAACCCGAGCGTGATATCCGGGTACTTTGGATTTCGGCGATGGGACACCACCACGAACGCAGCAACGCCGAGGTCGGTGGTCACGTCGAGCACGTGCAGCTCGCGATCGAGCACGTCGCGATAATGCCGCTTGGTTTCGTCCCAGACGGTGTTGCCGAACGAATCCGCGTCCACCAGAGGACGTCGCACGCGATTGTGCCACCAAAGAGCCACCGCGTCGCGCTCCACGAGCTCATAAAATCCTTGCAGTATGGCCTCCTCCAGCGAATTACCGGCCGCGTCGCCGTTGCTGTCGGAGATGCTCTTCAACACTTGTTCTCGAAACCCATAGAAACAATGGCTCGTCGGAAGATGTACGAAACGGTGGTGGGTCATGGACCACGCCGGCGTCCACGAAATCGGCAGATCGTCAGGTACCGGATCGGGAACGACCTGCTGGTTGCTGATCGCCGCGGGGTTGGTGATCGCCCGACGCTCGTACTGAGCTCGACTGTACAGCAGGATGTCGCGCGGGTGGATTGCGTCCGACCCGAGGTCGAGGAAGCTCGACACGATCGTCTTTTCGACGCCGGTCCAGATCCCCGAGTAGCGCTCGATCGCCTCCGCGAGCGCACCCATCTTCGCCGCGTCCGCGCTGCGTCCACACCCACCGCTCCGCGCGTAGCGATTGATTTGAACTTGCTCGAAGTCGTCGCTGAACAGCGGGAAATAGTGACCCGCTGTGTAGTTGTGGACGAGCTCCGAGTTGTGGACGTCCCGCGCTCCGAGGTTGGTGACGATGCCCGAGATAGGGCTGATATGATGTGAGAATCGCGCGAACGTCTCCTCGGAGAGCGCCGAGCGATGCCCGCTCATCGCCGCGAACATCTTCGGGCGACTCTGAATCTCGATGGGTTTGGCCTCGAGCGCGTCGATCGATCCACACACCGAACACTGAGGTCGCTTCACGACCACGTGCTCGGAGTATTCGTGGCTGAGGAGGTCGAGCACGAAGATCTTGCCCCCGATCCCCTTCTCCTTTGAGCTCAAAGTTTTGACGATCTCGAGCGCCGCCAAGCTGGCACCGGCCGTGTCGAACGGTGTAGCAGCTCCGGACTCGACGGGACGCAAGGCCTGAAAGACCGGCTGCCCGTACTTGTCCGCGTACCGCGCGAGATCACGGTTCTTCGACAGACGGTCCTCGAGGCACGCCCAGCAGCCGGTCTCGTCGGGCCAAATCACCGGACCCACCCAAAGAGAAGGGCCCGTCGGTTTCACGATCATCCACGGCGCGCGAGCCTGGTGGCGTCGGCGGTTGAGCTCGCGCAACCCGGGCGCGAGATAGTCATCCACCGCAGCGACGAGGAAAGGAGCCGCGGCGCTCGTAGACACGCCAAGTGACGACAGAGACCCGGCGAGCAACTCCGACGACACACCCAACGCCTCGATCGCAACCGGCCCAATGGGTCCGGCTCGATTCGGATTCCCGAGCTCGTCCCAGAGCTCCGGGAACTCCGACGCTGGGGGCCCGTCCGCAAAACATCCCTGAGCTGCGAATTGACCGAGCACGCTGAAGAACTCACCGAGCGGAATCTTCTTGCCGACCAGAGCCAAGAGCTCCGGGATCGATCGAGCGCCGTCGAGATACGGCGCGACCTCGACGAAGGACTGCCCCTTGAAGTAGATCAGCTTGTCTTCGGCGAGCAGGAACAAGACGTCTTTGTCCGTTCGCACCGCGAACGTCGACTTCAGTCGAGGCTTCTCGGGCAGCTTCGGTCTCATCGGGGTCTGCTGTATCATGCCGAGGTGCACCCCGTCTTGGACGTCGCGGGCGTCAAGAAACGCTTCGGAGACGTCGAGGCGTTGTGCGGCGTCGACCTCCGCCTCGACAAAGGCGAATGGCTCGGCCTCCTGGGGCCCAATGGTGCAGGCAAGAGTACGTTGATCCGGGCGATCGCTGGCCGAGTCGTCCCTGACGAAGGCACGATCCGCATCTTCGGTGAGCCCAACCAGATCGGAGTACGACGACGCCTGGGCATCGTGCCTCAAGAGATCGCCCTCTACGGACGACTCACCACCCTCGAGAATCTTCGCGCCTTCGGTGAGCTCTTCGGCCTGTCCGGCAAGGATCTCACGCTGCGCATCGACCGCGCGCTCGCGTGGTCGGCCCTGACGGACAAGGCCGCGGAACGAGTCTCGAGGCTCTCCGGAGGTATGCAGCGTCGTCTCAACATCGCGTGCAGCGTGCTCCATGGTCCGGAGCTCCTCCTGCTGGACGAGCCCACGGCCGGCGTCGATCCGCAAAATAGGGAGCGGATCTGGCGGATGCTCGGAGAGCTACGCGCTGAGGGGACATCGATCACACTCACCACGCACCAGCTCGACGAGGCCCAACAGACCTGCGAGCGCATCGTCATCATCGATCACGGGCGCGTGATCGCCGACGGATCGTTCGACGAGCTCGTTCGAAAAACCATCGGCGCCGGCGCGAAGCTCGTCGTCACCCTGGAACGCCCCGTCGATTCTGTGGAGGGCTTAGTCGCCCAAGGAAACGAGCTCGTGGCCACGGTGAGCGACGTCGCTCGCGAGATCCCACAAATCCTCGCTCGAGTCGAGACTCGGGGCGGAAAGGTCCTCAACCTCGCCATCGAACAGCCGACGCTTCAGTCGGTGTTCATCCACCTCACCGGTCGGGAGCTCCGCGAATGATCTCCGTCTTGCTTCGAATCAGCGTGCTCTCGGTCCGGCGCGACCCCCTGGTGCTGGCGCTGACTTTCTTGCTGCCCCTGGCATTCTTCTCGATCTTCGCCTTCATCTTCGGCGGCTCGACGAAGCCCGATCGACGTGCAAAAGTCGCACTCATCGTCGTCGACGAAGACGATTCGACGCGGAGCCACGCCTTCGTGGACGCGCTGGCCCTCGCAGAGACGCTGTCCGTGCGGACCGAATCGAAACCTGGGCTACCTGTCGATCGGACGGCGGCCATCGCCTCAGTCGAAAACGGAGAGGTGCCGGTCGCCGTCTTACTTCCCCATGGCTTCGGGCCCAGCCTTCAACCGGGCCGAACCGCGTCCGTGGCGGTCGATCTGTACTTCGACGCCTCCGCCGAGGTCGCCCGCCAGATGGTCTCGGGCTGGATCCAGAGCGCCGCGCAACGCGTCACCACTGGCCAGAGCGAAGGGTTGGTGAAGATCGAGGCGACGAACGTCAGGGGCGATCGAAAGAATAAGGTCGCGTACTATGCGGCCGGCATAGCGGTCATGTTCCTGCTGTTCTCCGTGTCCGGAGCGGCCGGCGCGCTACTCTCCGAACAAGAAGGGGGGACGCTCGAACGAATCTTGACGAGCGGCGTCTCCATGCGAGCTCTGCTCGCCTCCTATTTTCTGTTCTCCGCGGGGCTAGGCGCGCTTCAGGTCTCCATCATGTTTCTGGCCGGCGCGCTCGTGTTCGAGCTGCCCCTGTTCACCCTCAATCATCTGATCGGATTCGTCGTCATGACGGTGACGACCGCGAGCGCGGCGACGGCGTTCGGGCTGATGCTGGCGACACTCTGCAGATCGCGGGCACAGCTCGCGGGGATCTCGACACTCGCGATCCTGGTGATGTCGGCGGCCGGCGGATCCATGGTGCCGCGCTTCATCATGCCGCCCGTCATGGAGACTGTGAGTCACTTCACATTCAACGGATGGGCCATCGACGGCTATCTGCAAGTCTTTTGGTATGACGATCCGAGCCACGGCGTGGCCCGCGCGCTTTCTGCGTTGGGGCCGAGTGTGGCAGTCCTTTGGTCGATGACTGCGACGTTCGCCCTCGTCGCCTTGCGGTTCGCGCGGCGGTGGAATGCTCAGTGAAAGACATCGAGCCCCGCATTGACATCAGCTTGGGTCTCGTGTGAAGCAGGGGGACCGCGCGCGACCTTGCGCAATTCAAGTGGAGGGAACATGTCTACTGCGCCCGTCTCGGAAGAAAAATTTCTGCAAATCTACGGCACCGTACTCGTTCGAACTTGGGACGACGCTGCGCTCAAGCAGCGCTTCCTGTCCCGTCCCGCTGAGGTCTTGAAGGAGTTCGGACTCGACGCTGGGACCGCAAAGGTCGACGTCATCGAACCGTGGGCGAATCCGGACCCCGCAGTGTGCACTCCACAAAGCCAAGTGAAGGCGTGGAACGACGGGCTCAAGACCGGCACGATTCAATTCGTCTATCCGAAAGAGATGCCGGAAGGGCCCGAAAACATGGAGCTGACCGCCGAGCAAATGGCTGCTGTCGCCGGTGGCGATGGGTGCTGCTGCTGCTGCTCGCCGTGTTGTAGCTGCTGCTGAAACTGAGAGGTATTTGATGGCCACTGCTGCCCCTGTCTCCGAAGAGAAATTTCTCCAAATCTACGGCACCGTCCTCGTGCGGACCTGGGACGACGCTGCGCTCAAGCAGCGATTCCTCTCGAGTCCGGCCGACGTGCTCAAAGAGTTCGGGCTCGATGCCGGCACCGCCAAGGTCAAGGTGATCGAGCCGCAAGAGCATCCCGACCCCGCGATGTGCACCCCGCAGAGCGCCGTGAAGTTGTGGAACGACGGACTCCAGTCCGGCAACATCACGTTCGTCTATCCGAAAGAGATGCCGGAAGGCCCCGAGAACATGGAGCTGACCGCGGAGCAAATGGCGGCCGTCGCCGGTGGCGATAGCTGCTGCTGCTGCTGCTCCCCGTGTTGCAGCTGCTGCTGATTCAAGATCACGAGCGAGGTTTTTAATAGATGTCGACTGCAGCCCCCGTCTCCGAAGAGAAGTTTCTCCAAATCTACGGCACCGTCTTGGTTCGCACGTGGGACGACACCGCGCTGAAGCAGCGCTTCCTGGCCAACCCCGTCGAGGTTCTCAAAGAGTTTGGGCTCGACGCCGGCACGGCCACGATCAAAGTGATCGAGCCACGCGAAAATCCAGATCCCGCACTGTGCACGCCGCAGAGCGCCGTGAAGCTTTGGAACGACGGACTCCAGTCCGGTACCATCACCTTCGTGTATCCCAAAGAGATGCCTGAAGGCGCCGAGGGCGTCGAGCTCAGCGCAGAGCAAATGGCCGCGGTTGCAGGCGGTGACGCCTGTTGCTGCTGCTCCCCCTGCTGTAGCTGCTGCTGCTGATTCATCTCTTTCCTCCCCTCCGGGTCGTGCACATGCACGCCCCCACTCACCCATTGGAGTGGCCATGAGAGTTCTCCTCGTCTACCCCCGCGCCGATCGAGATATTTCGGACTGGGCGGACCACGGCGCGCTCGCCGAACCGCTAGCCCTCGAATACATCGCGGCCGCCACACGGCTCGAAGGGCACGAGGCTCGAATCATCGACCTCCGCATGCACTTCGACGAGCTCGACCAGACCCTGCTCGACTACCAGCCCGACGTCGTCGGCGTCACCGGTTACTCGATGCACGTCCTGCGATGCCTCGAAATCTGCCGAAAGGCCAAAGACCTCGTACCCACCTGCAAGACCGTCGTCGGCGGGCACCACGCGACCCTCGAACCCATCGATTTCTTCGAGCCCGAGGTCGATTATGTCGTCAAAGGCGAGGGAACTCTCCCCTTCCGACAGATCCTCGCCCAAGTCGCCGGGCGTGAGTCCGAGTCACTCATCCCCGCGGTCTGCTCTCGAGTCAATGGTGTCTTCGGAGACGGCGGACCCGGTCGCGCCTTCGACCTGAACGACATTCCCCTCCCCGATCGGTCCCTAGCACTCCAAGACCGAGCTGAGTACAACCTCGATTGGATGAAGCCGCTCGCGCTCGCGCGAACCTCGGTCGGCTGCCCCTATCGATGCTCGTTCTGTGCGCTCTGGCGAATCATGGACGGCCGCTATTACACCCGCGAGGTCGAGCGCGTCGCTCACGAAATTTCCACGATCAACGAGCCCTTCGTGCTCCTCACCGACGACGAAGCCTTCGTGAACGAAAAACGCATGAAGGAGCTCGCAGAGGAGCTCATCCGAAAGAAGGTCGAGAAAAAATACTTCGCCTATTGTCGCCTCGACACCCTCACCCGCGAGCGCGACCTGATGAAGCTCTGGAAGGATGCCGGCATCGACCGACTCCTCATCGGCATCGAGACGATCTTCGATTGGGAGCTCAAGGAGTACAACAAACGCCAGACGCGAGACTCCATTCTTCGAGGCCTCGAAGCGGCCAACGAGCTCGGCATCCGACTGCTCTCGAACTTCGTGGTGTCCCCAAACTACACGGATCGCGAGTTCGACGGGCTGATTCAGTTCGTCCGCGAAAACGACCTCGAATATCCCGGTTTCACCGTCTGGACGCCGATCCCAGCCACGGTCGACTATAGTCAAATCGAAATCACCGAGAAACAACCCAACGGTCGCCCGAATTGGGACTACTTCGACCTCAACCATGCCGTAACACCCACCAAAATGCCCAAGGAACACTTCGAGCGCCGTTACGAAGACCTGTATTGGATCTTTGCGTCCAAATTCGCGGCGGCCAAGGGAAACAACAAGAAAGTCCCCTCCGCCCGAGATACCCAGCGCTATCAAGCGGCGCTCGCGCGCGCCTACGCGGAGTTGGCCGCGAAAGTGCTGAGCGCCGGTCGAACGACCTGAACCCATGTGCGGAATCTTTGCCGCTCTCCGCTCGGACGGCGGCGTTGTTCCTGAGCTCCTCGACCGCGGAATCTCGGCGATCGGCCATCGGGGCCCGGACGGACGCGGCCGCTGGATCGCCAGCGACGGAACGGCCGGGCTCGCTCACACGCGACTCAGCGTCATCGACCTCGAAACCGGCAGCCAGCCCCTCTCCAATGAGACGGGCGCTCTGCAGCTGATCGTCAACGGCGAGCTCTACGGCTATCGAGAGCAGAGGAAGGCGCTCGAATCGCGCGGACACGCCTTCAGAACCACCTCGGACAGCGAAGTCATCCTCCACCTGTACGAGGAGCTGGGAGTGCACTGCCTGCGCGAGCTTCGGGGAGAGTTTGCCTTTGCCCTATGGGACGAGCGCCGGAAGCTCCTCTTCGCCGCTCGAGATCGGTTTGGGATCAAACCAATCCATTACACCACCTCGACCGACGGCTTCCTGCTCGCCTCCGAGATCAAGGCGTTATTCGCGGCAGGAGCATCGGCCCGTTGGGATCGCACTGGCTTCGCCGAGGTCATGTGCGGGTTGCTGCCTCTCGGTTCGAGCCACACACTCTTCGAAGGAGTCCGACAGATCCCTCCCGGCCACTTCCTGCTCGTGGCTCCCGGCGGCAGCCCTCGCCTCGTGCGCTACTGGGACTTGGACTTTCCGAAGACGAGTCCCACGGACACGCCGACGGAAGTCACCGAGGAGCAGGTCGACACTCTTCGCGACCGCCTCGTCGAATCGGTCCGGCTTCGCCTGATCGCAGACGTCCCGGTTGGTGTGTATCTGAGCGGAGGGATCGACTCGTCCGCGATCCTTGGAATCGCCGCCCAGCATGCCGAGCGACGACTGGACGCGTTCACGATCGGGTT
Organism: uncultured Myxococcales bacterium; assembly: GCA_964463485.1. Lineage (GTDB taxonomy): Bacteria > Myxococcota > Kuafuiibacteriia > Kuafuiibacteriales > Kuafuiibacteriaceae > CAYXDO01. Next base: position 35,249 of record CAYXDO010000029.1, read on the forward strand.
CGACGCAGAGGCTCTCGACGAGCGCGGCCCGGCCGCGCGAACCGCGGAGCACGTAGGCGCTCGCTTCGTTCCGTTCGAGACGAGCCTCGACCTGCTCGCCGATCACTTCGCGGACGCGGTCGTGCACAGCGAGTATCCGCACGACAACCCTCACGGCACCGCCAAGCTCCTCCTGAGTCGCCTCGCGCGCGAGCACGGCATCAAGGTCGTCCTCGCGGGAGAAGGCGCGGACGAGATCTTTCTCGGCTACCCGTGGCTGGTTCTCGACTCGTTGAAGAGCACGCCAGGGTTCGAGAAGCCCTCCGCGCTCACGAGCGCGCTCGGACCTCAGGCGGCGAGAGTCGTGCTGGGTGTGCAAGCCACTTCGCTGGCCGGGGGCAGGCATCCGTCGATGATTCGAATCAAACGAGTCCTCGGTACCGTGCCATCCCTGTTGTGGCTCGCCAGCGCCACCTTCATGAATCCCGAAGTCCGGAGCTTCCTTCGTCCGGAGACTAGGGAGTCACTCACACACCTCGACTTCATCGAAAGACTGCTCGAGGAGCTCGACGTCCAGGGCCAACTCGAGGGAAGACACCCCGCTCGGCGAAGCGCTTACCTTCAGCTCAAATCCACCTTCGTGAGTTACAACCTCAACGTCCTCGGCGACCGCATGGAGATGGCAAACGCCGTCGAAGCGCGCCTGCCTTACCTCGACCACCCCTTCGTCGAAGCGGTCAAGGACGCGCCCGTCAGGTCTCTCTTCCAGCCTGGCCTCGACAAGCTCCTCCTGCGACGAATCGCCAGGCCCTTCGTCACCGACGAAATCTACCACCGCCCGAAGCTCGCCTTCATGGCGCCCGACGTCGAAGGCAAAGGCCGCTTCGGAGAGTTGATCCGCGACACCTTGTACTCACGTCTGCTCGACGACCATCCCCTCTATGATCCGCTCGCCATCAGAAAGGCCGTGGAGTCGAAGGCGTCCGTGCCGTTCGCGAGATCGAAGATGATTCTGACGTTCTTGAGCGGGTGTCTTCTGCAGTCGCAGTTCCGACCCAGTTGAAGTCAGAGCGCGATCACGTTGCTGCGGATCCGCTTGCCGAGGCTCGGATCGATCTGACCCTTTCCCGCGATCATCAAAAAGCCGCGCGGCTTCAGCGCGAGCTCGATCGCGCGCAGCTTCTCGCGAGCGGGTAGGGCCTGAAACCGGTCCGTGAGACCCTCCGGGACTACGTCGCTCACCTTCAGGTCGAACGCGTTTCGCATCGCCGCCATCCACTGGTCCTGCGGGGAGGCGATCGCCGAGGGCTCCGGAGGAGCGAGCTCTGCCGATGGGTTCGTCATCCCGCCGAGGTTCACGTATTTGACCGACCACCGAAAATTGACGAAGTCGACCCCAACCCACTTGCAGCCCGACTCCTTGAGCATTCGAAAGCCCTCTTCGAACCTATACGCGTTGACGATCGGATGCATGAAGGCGTCGGCGTCGCCCTCGAGCTCGTCGGACGCCTTGGTTCGAGGCCCGTAGTGTCCCGCTTCGAGGGTCATCTGGAGCGCCTTCATGAGTTGCTCACCTTGGGTCAGATCACTTCGGTCGGGACCCCAAAGCGTGAGCAGGAGCTCCCGTCGAATCAATCGATCGTGCTCGCCGAACGGGTGGTAGAGCCAAATCATCATCGTCCCGTCAGGCTTGAGGGCGCGCGCGAGGTTGTCGAGGCCGCGTTGCGGATCTTCCAAGTGGTGAATGACACCGACCGACTGAATGACGTCGTACTCGGAGATCTCCGAGATTTCGAGGAGATTTCCTTGCCGGAGCTCCACGTTGGTTCGACCGTGTTTCTCGGCGAGCTCCTTGGCCACGGCCAAGGAGGGCCCGCTGAGGTCTACGCCTACGAAGCGTGCTCCCGGGTACATCTTCGCGAGCGCTACGAGCTTGTTGCCCGTCCCGCAGCCGGCCTCGAGGACGCGTCGACCGTTCAGAGCCTCCGGGCGAAAATGCGGCAGCCAAGTGCTCGCGTAGACCATATCGGCCGCACCCTTGGTCGTGCCGTGCGGAAACGGATAGCGCTCATAGAGCTTCTGGACGTCTTCCGACCGTCCTTCGTTCAGAAACATATGAGTTACCTCGCGTGCCTCGATGGCTCAGAAGAAGATCGTGTACGGGTTGCAGGTGGCCTCGTCGAGCTTGGTGTCGATCCAACCCTCCCGGACGGGTACGTCGAACAACCGCTGCTTTCCGAGCCGCCGCCAGAAATGACACATCTGAGGCACGACGACCTTGGCCACGCTGAGCCCGATGTCGGGCCGACTCTGATCCATGAGAATGACCTCCATGTCCTTCTCCTGGCAGAGCCGAATACAGGTCTGGGCATCGTCGATCAGATCGTCGCTCGATAGGTCGACTACGTCCGAAAAGCGAACGAAGGGACGCCTCTCGTCAGGTGCGACGTACCGCTGTTCGGCGACTTTGGCCGTCTTCCACCAGTGGATCGCGAGATCGTCTCGAAACAGGTAGCGGGTCGACCCATCTGGATTTCGCGGCAGCAGGTGCGGCAGGAACTGATTGACCTCGGTGATGGCGCGTAGGAGCGCGATCTTGGGGTCGAAGTGGGCTCCAAAGCCGAGGATTATATCCTCGATCTCCCCATCCAGCCTCGGAGACACACACGCATAAACGGGAATCGGTAAGTCGCTCGTGATGTCGATGACCCAGAGGTCGCGTTTGATGGTGCGATAGAACTCACGAATCGCGTCGACGTAAGGCAACTTGAAGCTATCCAGATCGACGCCTCTGCGTTGCGCCTTGTTGTAGAACCAAAGCGCCACGGCATCGCGCTCCACGAGCTCCATGAAGCCCTGAAGAAACGCCTCTTCCAGCGTGTTGCCCGACGCAGAGCCGTTCGAATCGGCGAAGATGGCCATCGTCCTTCGAAAGTCAGGGTGGCCATAGTAGCAGAACGAAGCCGGTAAATAGCGCGTGTGCCCGTTGGTGAGCGAATGCGCTGGCGACCAGTCGAGCTCGAGAGTCTCGTCGAATCGGTGAGGAATGATGACGCAGCGGGAGGTGGGTGCGACCGGATGCGGGATGTGCCGATTTTCGAGCTGTGACTCGCTGAAGCCCATGCAGTCGTTCGGCCGAATCGCCTCGTGCGCGAGGTCCGCGTATCGACCGCGCTTCACCGGCTCGTCCCCCTGGTAGTTGGCCGAGTATCGTTCGATCGCCTCGCAGAGCCCGCTCACCATCGCTTGCATCTGGGACGCGCCTTTGCCGCCACTCATGCCGCGGAGACTATCTTTGAGGAGTGTGAAGCTATGATACCCCAGCGCGAAGTTGTGGCCCGCCACGTAGGAGGGCACCAAGGGAATCTTGGGGCCGAAGGAGGGACGGAGCTCGGTGACCACGCCGAGGATCGGGCTCACGTGATGCTTGAGTCGCTCATACGTCTGGTCCGGAGTCATCGTGCGATGGCCGCCGTCCTTCCGGAACCGCTTCCTCGTACTCTTCAGCTCCGGCCGACTGGAGAAGAGTCGGTGAACGAGCGAGGCGTCACCGCACGCAGGACACTGCTGGCGTTTCACGAGCGCGTGGCGTTTTGTCGCACGGGCGTTGAGGTCGATCGAGACCACGGTTCCGACGAGCGGCGACGAGGCCGGGTCGGCGGCGAGTCTGAAGAGCTCGATCGCCACCGACGAGGTCGCGAGGCCGAGGGTCTGCGGCGACCACACCTTCGAGGTCACCAGCGATCCGGAGTCATTCCCTAGGAAAGTCTGCACTTGGCGGTTCGTGCGAAGTCGCTGCGCGACGCAATCCCAGCAGCCGGTGATTCCTGGCCGGAAGACCGGCCCCAGCCAGATTTCGTTACCTAGGGGCTTGACGAGCATCCAACTCGCCCCGAGACCCAACATCTCCACGTTGATCGCCTTGAGCTCCCTGCGTAGATAGTCGTCAGCGAAGACGAGCTGGATCGCGTTGGGCTCGGACTCGCTCACGACCTCGAGCCCGCTCTTTTGGAGCCCCTCTAGGATGCGATCCCGCGGAAGGTCTCCGACGAAATGCACGACGACCTTCACGCGAGCCAGCCCACCCTCATGTTTCGAGATCCGTTCGAGCCACGGCGCCGGCGGCGGGCTCTCGGCGTCCGCGAGCACTCCGAGCTTCTCGAGGCGATCGAGCGCCAACAGAATGGGGTTCATGTGGAACGACGACAAGTCGCGCAGGAGGTCGCCGAGCTGTCGGGTGCCGTCGAGCAACGGGGCGAGCTTTGTGAAGATCTCACCCTCCACGACGACGTCCTGCCGCTCGTCGAGGAGCAACAGAGTCCGATCTTTGGCGACAAAGGCGCGGTAGTGGTTCTTCAGCTTCGGTCGTTTGAGCATCGCGGCGGAGTCGGGAGCATACACGACGAGGGCGCGAGGACAACCGGATCGACCACGGGTGGCAAACTTGCCGTGACCATTGACTTGAGGAGCGGCTCGACGCAAACACCCGGTGCCTCCATGCGAAAGGTCCTCTACCTCTTTGGTAAGTTCACCGACCAAGACATCGACTGGCTGATCGGCGCAGGTACACGCGAAGACGTTGGTAAGGGACGCGCCCTGATCCAGGAGGGGCAGCCCGTGGAGAAGCTCTATCTCACCCTCTCCGGGAGCTTCGCAGTCTCCACGAAGAACAAACAAATCGCCACGATCGGCCCCGGCGAGGTCGTCGGGGAGCTCTCGTTCTTGGACTCTCGGCCTCCGTCGGCCACCGTCACCGGCGCGGAATCGGAAGGCGTGGTGGTGTCCTTCTCCGTCAAGCGCCTCAGAAGCAAGCTCAAGGTCGACACAGCGTTCGCGAGCCGCTTCTACCTCGCGCTCGGCGTGATGCTCGCCGATCGAATGCGACAAAACGTTCAGATGCTCGCGCCTACGGACGCACGCGCGCTCGACAAAGACGTCGAAGCCTACGGCGAGATAGCGCCCGAGCTCCTCGACGAGTCGGGGCTCGCCGGAGCTCGGTTCGACAAGCTCCGCCGCACCTTCCTCGGAGGTTGACGTTGTTTCGCCAACGCGCGCTCGCAAAGCTCCAATCCCCAGAGAAGCTCGATGAGCCTCAGCGGCTCATCCGACGAGACAACAAAGTCGCACTCATCGCAGCCGCATCGATCCCCATCATCGCCGTAGCCTGGGGCTTCACGGGGAGCGTGCCTGAGGAGGGCCGCGGCCAAGGCATCCTCATCTCACCGGGTTCGATCAAGCCCGTGCAAGTTCCGGCCTCCGGGCAGATCGTTCGTTGGTTCGTCCGGGAAGGCGACCTGGTCAAACAAGGTCAGGTGATCGGTCTCGTCGAGCAGATCGAGATCGAGCAAGCCATCAAAGAAGACGAGACGAAGCTCCAGGAAATCGAGGAGCGCAACCGCGTCGTGAGCGACCTCCGGAATCAGTATGCGGCCTCCCGGAGAGCCTCGATCGAGACTCGAAGGGAGCATCTCCAAAAGCAGATCGAATATATGGAGCGCTACATCGGGCGCACGCGCGGCCTCGCCAGTCAGACTCTGGGGAAGAACAAGGAGTCCCTCGAGACGCAGAAGCAGAATCTGGGTGAGTCCAAGAAGGCCGCCCTCAAGGTCGAAGAGGAGCTCAAGAAGCGAGTCGCCAGCTACGAGCGCCTCAACTCGGAGAAGCTGATCTCCGACGAGCAGCTTCGCGACATGCGAAGGGACTATGAGGACGCGCAGATGAAAGTCCAGGAGGCTCAGCTTCGTGAGCAGGAGCTCTCGCTGCGCGAGGTGGAGCTCCGAGAGTCGAACATAAACTCGATGGGGATCGTGAGTACGCGTGAAAATGCGCTCACCAACCTCAAGCTCCAACTTCGGGAGCTCGACAACATCTTGGCTCAGCTCCAAAAGTCCGAGAGCGAGGAGGCTTTTCGGCGATCCGACCAGGTGCGAGAGGTCAAACAGAGCATCGAGCGAGGCCAGAAACGACTGAAAATCTCGATGGAGATCCGGACCGAATACGCCGGCCGAGTGCTGGAGCTGTCCGCGATCGAGGGCCAAGTCATGAGCCAAGGTCAGCGGGTTGCCCAGATCGACACTCGAACCGAGAAAGACGAGATCATGGCCATCGCCTATTTTCGGACCAAGGAAGGGAAGCTCCTGAAAAAAGGAAGTCTCGTGCGAGTGACTCCGGCGACGGTCGACAAGAAGAAACACGGCGGCTTGATCGGCGAGGTACAGTCCGTGTCCGACTATCCAGTCACCGTGGAAGCGGTGACCTCCGCCGTCGGCAACCGAACGGTCGCTCAGACCCTCACCGCGGGAGGGTACGTCATCGAGGTCGTGGTCAAGCTCGAGAAGAACCCAGCCACCCCCTCCGGCTACCGCTGGACCTCCGAAAAGGGTCCGGACGTTCAACTCGGCGCGGGCACCGGCGCCGAAGTGTGGGCGACGGTGGAGCGACGCACGCCCGCTTCCTACCTCATCCCGAAGCTCAGAGGGTGGACGGGAGTTTGATCCGAAATGGCAGAAGCAAAAGCTGAGTCCAAGCCGGCTCAACCGAGTCCCGGCGCTCCTGTGGACGAAGGGCCCCCGCTCGTTCGAGTGAACACGCCGCTCCTCCTGCAGCTCGAGGCGGTGGAGTGCGGGGCCGCCGCGCTCGGGATCGTGCTCGAATACTACGGTCGCACCGTGCCTCTCGCGGAGCTTCGGGAGGCCTGCGGCGTATCTCGCGACGGCAGCAAAGCCCTCAACATCATGAAGGCCGCGGAGCGCTACGGATTGAAGACCAAGGCGTTCAAGGAGAGTATTCAGAGCGCGCTCAAGCGCCCGTTCCCATTCATCGTCTTTTGGAACTTCAATCACTTCCTGGTGGTGGAAGGGTTCGACCGCACGAAGGGTTTGGTGTTCCTCAACGACCCCGCGCATGGTCACCGCAAGATCACGATGAAGGAGTTCGACGAGAGCTTCACCGGCGTCTGTATCCTCTTCGAAAAAGCGCCCACGTTCCAGCCGGGCGGCTCGAGACCCAGCCTCACCGACGGCATCAAGAAGCGCCTCGACAAGCACAAGACGGCCATCAAGTACCTCCTCGCGTCGGGCTTGATTCTCACCCTCCCTGGGTTGGTGATTCCGGCCTACACGCGAATCTACCTCGACAACGTGCTCGGCCAAGAACGGGTGGATTGGTACAAGCCAGTGATCGCGGCGCTCCTGGTGACGGTGGCGTTCAAGTTGATCTCCGAGGCCTTCAAATACCTGTGTCTGAGGAGACTCAAGATCAGCCTGTCCGCCTCGATGTCCAAGGAGTTCATCGAGCACCTGCTGCGACTTCCGCTGCGGTTCTACTCTCAGCGATTCGCCGGTGAAATCGCCTCACGCCAAAAGCTCAACGACAAGCTGGCCGACATCATCTCCGGCAAGCTCGCGGATACGGCCATCAACGTGATGATGATGGTCTTCTACGCGCTGTTGATGTTCTACTACAACTGGGCGCTGACGTTGGTGGGCATCGCCTTCGCCGCCATCGGTTTTGGGGCGCTTCAGTTTCTGAGTCGCCGCCGCAAAGACACGAACATGCGGCTGCGCCAGGACATGGGTAAGGTCTCCGGAGACTCGATCGCCGCCCTGCAATCCATGGAGACGATCAAGGCCTCCGGCCAAGAGTCCGCGTTTTTCACGCGGTGGGCCGGCCGATACGCCAAGTCGCTCAACACCATGATGGAGCTCGAGGTCGCTACGCAGACCCTCACCGTGCTCCCACCCGTGTTGCGCTCGGTGAATACGGCGGTGATCTACCTGCTCGGCGGCCTCGCCGTCATCGAGGGCGACATGTCGATCGGAACCTTGGTCGCCTTCACCGCGCTCATGGACAACTTCCAGGATCCGGTCAAAGACATGGTCGACCTCGGCAGCAGCCTCCAGGAGCTCGATGGAGACCTCCAGCGACTCGACGACGTCTTGCTCGCCGATCTCGACCCCGAGGCGATCGACCGTCCGGTCCCTCCTGGCGAGAAGTGGCCGCTGCAGCTCGATGGTCATGTCACGCTCAATCAAATCACCTTTGGCTACTCTCCGATCGAAGCGCCGCTCTTCGACGCCCTCACCATCGACATTCCTCCGGGAAAGTGGATCGCGTTCGTGGGCTCGAGCGGTTCGGGAAAGACGACGATGGCCAACATCCTGTGCGGCCTTTACCAAGCGTGGAAGGGGGACATTCTCTTCGACGGTCACGCCAGGAATGCGATCCCGCGCCCACTCATGACCGCCTCGTTCGCCAAGGTCAGCCAGGAAATTTTCTTGTTCCAGGGGACCGTCCGCGAAAACCTCACCCTGTGGGACGCGACCGTTCCCGAAATCAACCTCCTGTCCGCGCTCGAAGACGCCGGGATCCTCGAGGTCGTGCTCGCGCTCCCTCACGGGCTCGACGGCGAAGTGTTGGAGGGCGGTGCAAACTTCAGCGGCGGCCAGCGACAGCGCCTCGAGATCGCACGAGCCCTCGTCCACAACCCGAGCATCCTCGTGCTCGACGAAGCCACGAGCGCGCTCGACGCCGAGACCGAGGCCTTCGTGATCGAGCGGCTCCGGCGCCGCGGACTCACCTGTGTGCTCGTCGCGCACCGACTGAGTACCATCCGGGACTGCGACGAAATCATCGTCTTCGACAAAGGCAAGATCGCCGAGAGGGGCACGCACGTCCAACTCTGGGAGGCTGGCGGCATCTATGCGGGCCTGCTCAAGGCAGGTGAGGCGCCCGTGGAAGAGGAAGCAGCAGCGTGATCGAGACGGGAGATACCCAGATTTCGGTGTCACTCTCGGCCCTCATTCACGGGGGCCAGGAGATCAAGCTCAAACGAAATCAGACGATTCCGTTCGCCTTCGGTCGCGCGTACGTCGTGATCGACGGCTGCGTCGAGCTTCAGAGTTGTCGCTTCGACGAGCTCGGACCGGTGGGTCGGCGCCGCACGCTCTTCAAGCTCCTGACCGCTCAGGGCGCCATCGGCATCGATCCACGGACCTCGGGCGGCCACCAAGCGTGGCTCGGGATCGCGGAGGTCGACTCCATCATCCAAGAAGTCCCACTGGTGAGTCTGCTGTCCTCGGCCCTCACCGGCGACAAAGCGTCCCAGAAGGTTCTGGAGACGTGGTGCGAGCACCTCGGACAGATTCTTTCGACGGAGTGGACTTCTCCCCTCCCCACGTCGTTGCTGCGAATTCCCGATGGCGGACACTACGAGTTTGGCAAAGACGAGGCCTTGGCGCCCGCGCCGGACAGATATTTTCTCGTCCAAGTCGAGTCTGGCGCAGTCCAAATCCTGGACCGTCCCGACGGTGAGCTGACCGCTGAGGATGGTTTCGTGTTGCTGACAGGAGACACTTGGTTCCGTATCGCGACGGACAGCGCAGAGATCGAAGTCGTCGACGAGCCAGGGCTCAAACACCTCACCAAGCTGACGTCGGGTCTCGCGAAGCTGCAGGGGCTCTTTGCCCACTATTTGGCGCGAAAGCTCGCGCAGGAAGACCTCGACGAGGTCGACCGACGCAAGAACAGCCAGCGACTCAGAAACCTCGAGACCAAGGCCGCCGTCCAAGACCTCGCGCAGGTCCTGCACCCCGTCGAACACTTCCCGCTCCGAGACGATCCGCTCCTCACCGCGGCCTCGGTCTTGGGCACCCTCGCCGGCGTCACCATGCTGCCCGCAAGAGCCTCCGAGGACATGGCGCGCGTGAACGACCCTCTCGAGCCAATCGCGCGGGCCTCCCGAGTTCGTCATCGAAAGATCCTCCTGGGCAACGAATGGTGGAAGTCGGACAATGGGCCGTTCCTCGCCTTCGTGGGCGACGAGCGAAAACCGGTCGCACTCATTCCCAGCGGAAGGGGCTACGACCTCGTCGACCCAGACAAACGCTTTCGCGAGCCGCTCACCGCGGATGTTCGGGACAAGATCGCGCCGGATGGGTACGTGATCTATCGGCCTCTTCCCGACTCCATGCAGGGCGTGGCGGACCTCGCTCGCTTCAGCCTCAAGGGCAAGAGCGCGGACCTCATCTTCATCGTCGCCATGGCCCTCCTCGGCACCCTGCTCGGCATGATTACGCCGCGGGTCACCGCCTCCCTCGTCGACACCGCGATCCCTGCCGCCGAAGGTTCCTTCCTCGTGCAGCTCGCCCTGATCCTGTTCTGCGCGGGCGTCGCCAACGGCGCGTTCACTTGGGCTCAAGTCATGACCATGGTTCGGACGAGCATCCGAACCGAAGACGCCGCCCAGTCGTCCCTCTGGGATAGACTCCTTCGAGCCAGTCCCAAGTTCTTTCGAAAATTTGCCAGCGGGGAGCTCCAAAATCGCGTCGAGGCGGTGAGCGACATCAGCCGAAGACTCAACACGGCTACTCTGCGCCCGCTGTTCTCGGGGATCATGGCCCTCCTCAACTGGCTCCTGCTTTGGTACTACAGTTGGGACCTCGCCGAGATCGCCCTCTGGATCGGCCTGGCCGTGCTCGTCATCGTACTGTTCATCGGATATTTCGTCCGCAAACTCTCCCACGTCCTGCACGACATCGAAGGCGACTACCAGGGCCTGGTGATTCAACTCATCGGTGGCGTGAGCAAGATCCGAGTCGCAGGCGCTGAGCACCGCGCGTTCAACAAGTGGATGCGCAAATACACCGAGAATCTGACCCTGAACCTGAAGATCCAGGGTTGGAAGGATGCGATGACCTTGGTCAATCACATCCTGATTCCGGTCGCCACCGCGATCCTGTTCTGGAAGGCAGTGGAGCTCACCATCGACCTTCCCATCGACGACGAAGACCGGATCAGCATCGGAGACTTCGTCGCCTTCAACACCGCGTTCCTGCTCTACCTGACGGGTTGGACGGACTTGTCGAATGCGATCGTCGAAATCATGGACTCGGCGGCCAAGATTTTTCGCATTCGACCCCTGTTGGAGGAGAAGCCGGAGGTTCCAGCGGGCGCGTCGGATCCTGGGCGGATCAGCGGCCGAATCGCGCTCGAAAACGTCTCCTTTCGCTACAAGGAGGACGGTCCGCTCATCATCGACCGAGTCTCCCTATCGGTCGATCCAGGCGAGTACGTCGCTTTCGTGGGTCCCTCCGGCTCCGGCAAGTCCACCATCTTGAGGTTGTTGCTCGGCTTCGAGCAGCCCGAGGACGGTCGCGTGCTCTACGACGGAAAGGACCTCGCCGGACTCGACGTTCTGGCGGTTCGTCGACAGATCGGAACCGTCCTGCAAGAGGGGCGACTCAATCAGGGCAGCATCATCGACAATATCAGCAACAACGCCAAGACGACTCATGGCGAGGTCTGGGATGCCATCACCGACGCCGGCATGAGTGACGACATCAACGCGATGCCGATGGGACTGCATACCACCGTGGCCGAGGGCGGTTTCAACCTCTCCGGAGGGCAGCGGCAGCGCCTGCTGATCGCTCGGGCGATGGTTCTGCGGCCCAAGACTTTCTTCTTCGACGAAGCCACGAGCGCGCTCGACAACAAGACCCAAGCCGTCGTGAGCCAGGCGCTCGATCGACGCAAAGTCACTCGCATCGTCATCGCCCACCGACTCAGCACGATCCGAAACGCCGACAAGATCTTCGTGCTGGAGAAGGGCCGGATCGTGCAACGCGGCTCCTTCGATGAGCTCTCCCGAACGGAAGGCACGTTCAAAGATCTCATGGCTCGCCAGATGGTTTGACGAGGTCACGCATGGCTAACTCCAATCCTCCTCCTGCCAAGCCACCTTCTACTCCCCCTGCGCTCACACCCTCCGGAGGTCGCATCCCGATCGCCCGGATGGGCTCGCGGACCGGCGTCATCCGCATGGTCCCAGCGGTTGCCCAGATCCCCGAGGAGAAGGTCTCGGTCCACGAGATTCTTCGGGTCGTCCATACTCACCACTGGCACGCGATTCGAGCGCTCGCGGCGGCGGCGATCATCGCTCTGGGTTATATGACTTTTGGACGAATCCCGGTCGCCGTAGAGGGGACCGCGATGCTGCTGACTCCGGGCACGGTGGTTCCGTTTCAGGCGACCGCCAGCGGCCAGATCCTCCGCTGGCACGTGCGCGTAGGCGACGTCGTGAAGAAGGGACAGCTCCTCTGCGAGCTCGAACAGCCGCTCATCAAAAAACAGCTCGAGCAGTCTCGGCAGAAGCTCGCGGATCTGGAGACGAAGAACCAAACCCTCGCCGCTCAAACGGACGTCTTCGTCGAGCTCGAGCGAGAAGCGATCGATCGGAAGAAGAAGACGATCCAGTCTCGTATCGACGTCCTTCGCGATCAAATCAACACGAGCCGACGCGCCAGCCAGGCCGTGGCGGCCCGGAAGAAGGCGTTTCAAACGCAGCACGAAAAGGACCTCGAGGCCTTGAAGAAGCTCAACGAGGAGCGAGAGCGACAGATGGCAGAGAAGGTCGACCTGGCCACGAAGCTCGCCGGGCAAGGGTTGAGATCGGAGGACGAAGTCCTCGGAGTCAAGCGCCAGCAAATGGCCCAGGAAGATCGGACCTCCGGCGTCGACCTTCAGAAGGTGCAGGCGTCCCTGGACAAAGCGCGTTCCGCTGAGTCCCTGCTCGAGACCGAAAACAGGATCACCGAACAGGAGCAGCAGATGGCCGACCTGGAAAATCAGCTCCAGGAGCTCGAGAGCCAGGAGGCTCAACTCAGCGAGCAAACTCAATCAGCCGTTTTCGGTCGGGAGATGGAAGCCAGCGAGGCTCGCCGGGCGATCGGTCGGTTCGAGGAGCAACTCACTGAGGAGCGCGAGGTGCGCGCCGAGTATGCCGGGCGTGTCATCGAGCTCACGACCGGGGAGGGAGAGCTCGTTTCCAAAGGAATCAACCTCGGAAGCATCGACACGCGCGATGAGGCAGCAACTCTGGCCGCGGTCGCCTACTTCAAGCTGTCCGACGGGAACAAGATCAAACCCGGGATGACCATTCGAATCATCCCCGCCATCGTGGACGAGAAGCGATTTGGCGGGCTCGTCGCGACCGTCAAGTCGGTGTCCAACTACCCCGTCACCGAAGAAGGCGTCGCCCGCACCATCGGCAACAGCGAAGCCGCTCGCACGCTGACCAAGGACGCCCACTACATCGAGGTCTATGCTGATCTCAGGCCGGACGACACGTTCTCCGGTTATGAGTGGGAACGATTCGGAGGCCCGGACGCAAAGATCACCGCGGGGACCATGGGTACGGCGAGAGCCAATACGCTCGAAGTGAGGCCCCTCGCCTTCGTCATTCCGATCCTGAAAGAGCTTTGAGATGAGCACGAACAGACTTTTCGCGGTCGCTCCGGCGGCCTTCGGTCTCGCCTTGACTTGCTGCTATCACCCGCTCGTCGCGGGGGACTCGCAGCAGCGCCTTCAAACTCTGGAGAGCTTCGACCACTCGACCAAAGTCGCAGACAAGCCGGTCCCGCTGGCGGACGTGCCCCTCGAACCCAAGGAGAGTATTCACGAGCAAGCGCGGAAGATGTTCGTGGCCGGCGATCAGAAGCCCGAGGGGAGAGAGCTCACGATCGCGGAAGTGCGTAAGTCGATCCTCGAGAACAACCTGGGCCTCCGAGTCGATCGCTACGGACCCGAGATCGCTGGCGAGACCTACGAAGCGGCCGCTTGGAAATTCGAGCCGCGCCTCGGCGCCACGGCCAGCTATACCAAGGACTTCGACGCGGCTGGGGATCCGGCGAAGACCATCTTCATCGAGCCGTCCCTTCGGGTACCGACGAGGCTCGGAGGCGACGTGACGTTGTCGCTGCCGTACTCGGCACGGGATAGCGACCAGAAGACGATCTTCGGGCCTGGCGGCCCCGTTGCTGAAGGCAAGACCAAAACCCCTGGCCTCACGATCTCGCTCAGTCAGCCGCTCCTGCGGAACGCTTGGCTTTCGGTGAACTACGCCTCTATCAACCTGGCCGGTTTACGAGCGCGTCAGGCGGACGCCCGCATGAAGCTGGCGACCATTCGAGCCCTCGCCCTCGGCGAACAGACTTACTGGCGCTACTACGCGGCGTATGAGTCGCTCCGCATTCAGGTCCAGCGCTATGACCTCGCCAAGGAGCAACTCAGGTTCGCGATCCGACTCGTGGAGGAAGGCGTGCGGAACAAGATCGAAGTCACGCGGGCGGCGTCCGGTGTCGCGCTCGAATTCGAAGGCGTGATCCGGTCCGAGCTCGAGCGAAGACGTGGCGAGCGCGCGCTCAAGCGGGTCCTCAACATTCCGGGCCTTGGCGTTGATTCCGCGACGGTCATTCACCCAGCCACTCCTCCTTCACCGGTCGGGCTCACCTTCAATCGAGCGACCATCATGGAGCTCGCGCTGGCCTCGCGGATGGATTTGTTCGAGAACGAGCTCCAGGTCGCCGTCGACGAAACGACGGAGACGCTCCTTGGAAACCAAGTCCTGCCCGACGTGAGCTTCACCTTCGCCTACTCCTTCTCCGGTGCGCGCCCAGAGCTCAGCGACGCCATCGACAGACTCGTCGAAGACGATCTCAACAAGCTCACCGCGTCACTCCGGATAGACCTGCCGCTCGTCGCCGACCAGGCCGCCCGAGCGCTTTGGAGGCAGAGTATCCTCACCAAGAGTCAGACGCTCGCTCGCAGGAAGGATCTGACGCAGGCCGTTCAGCAGGAAGTGATGAACGCCGTCGACGCGGTCGAACAGACTTGGCAACGGATCCTCGCGAACCGCCAGGCCGTCGCGCTCGCCCAAGAGACCTACGACGCCGAGAAGACTCAGTTTGCGTATGGGCAGACGACGAGCACCGAAGTCCTGCGCGCGCTCGGATCACTCGCGCTTGCCCGCCAAGCCTTCGCCCAAGCGAGCTCCGACTACCACAACACCATGGTCGACCTCGCCTTCGCCACGGGGACGATCTTGTCCGAGACCGGAGTCAAATGGCCCGAGCTCGGTCCGTCGGAGTGACTTCGATGTTCGAACACGGCTGGTACCTCGCGGCGTTCCTCCAGGATCTCACCCAACCGATCAACTCGCTCCCTTTCGGGCAGAAGCGACTCATGGCGGTCGTCCGAGACTCGAAAGTCCGCGTCTTCGACGACGTGTGCCCCCACCGCGCAGCAAGTCTGTCGCACGGAGGCACCCTCGACGGAGAGTCCGTCACCTGCCCCTTCCACGGCCTCAAGATAGGCCTCGCCCACGCATCTCATGACGGCCTGTGCGTCAAGGAGTACAAGACGCTGGTCCGCGGCGGTTTGGTGTTCGTTCGGCTCTCCGATCGAGACACGCCGGACATCACTGCGACCCTGGACGAGCTCGAAGCTGGGTTCGAGATCATCCCTGGCTTCGCCCTGGAGATGAAGACGCCCATCGAAGTCGTCAGCGAAAACGGCTGGGACCCTGCGCACTTTCGAACGGTCCACAAACTGCCCCAGCAGCCGAAGTTCGAGAGCCTGGTCGGACCTTCCGGCCAAATCATCAGCGAAGGTATCTTCGGGATCAAACGCTCGGGGTGGTTCGAGCATGCGGGCGCCGGAGAGCTGAGGACGACGTTTCGCGCGCAAGCCTTCAGCCCTGGGCTCGTCATTGCGGATCTGACGGGACAGCCTCCGTACAATTACTCTGTAATCACCGGAGGAGTGCCCCACCGAGACCCGACCAGCTGCACCATTCGGGTCGGGCTCGCGCTGCCGAGGCAAGCGGCAAAAATCGAGCGATTCGTCGAGAACCTGCTCACCATGAGTCGCCGCGGACTAGAAGAAGATCGAATCATGTGGGAAAATCTCGACCTCACCGCGCCCTCGCAGCTCGTGACCCCAGCGGACTCGCTGTTCGTGACGTTTTATGAGTTCTGCAAGAAGTTCGGCGAGCCGACCGACCGACGGATTGCGCGGACTCCGGGCCTCGAGCGCTGACAAGCCTGGTCGAGTGCGGCGGGCCAGTCTTGTTGCGCCGGATCCTGTCCATGGCGAGCCCATGATTACGGTCCGGAGCTCGAGGTTGGTTCGTCCGAATTTCGGACAGAATCGTCCGAATTTCGTTCCTCCATTATCGCTCCGCTCGGCAACTTTCTCGCGCGAATCGCGATGATGAAGACATGCCTTCCAGACGCCACGAGGGTCTCGTCGAGCTCGTTCGCAACCGACCGGAGTTGACGACTCTATCGCTCGGTCCAAGCGCAGCAGGGTACGAGGTGACGCTGGAGGACTCCGCGTTGACGATCTCGGAGTATCATCCGGACTTGGTCGCCCTCTTGCGGCGTGGCGGGAGCCTCGCCCTCGCGCTGGCTGTCGAGGTCCAACTCCGCCGCGACGCCAACAAACTCCGGACCTGGCCGGTATTCGCGACCGGACTGCGTGCGAAGTATCGTTGTTCGGCGGGCGTCTTCGTCATCGCCCCGAGCCCGGCAGTGCGGGTGTGGGCCAAAACACCCATCCCCTTGGACCCCTTCGGGAGCCTGTTTTGCCCTCGAGTGCTCCAACCCTCCGAGGTCGCGCGGATCCGCACGATCCAAGACGCGCGCGGGAACCCGGAGCTTGCTGTGCTGTCGGCAGTTTGCCACCCGACTGCCGACCATGCCATTCGGGCGGTCGTCGCCGCGGACCGCCTCGACGAACGGCGGGCCGACATGTATATTGAGACCATACTCGCGAGCTTGCCTAGAAACGAACGAATCGCTCTGGAGAGACTCATGCAAAGCAGCACGTATCGATGGTCTGAGTTCGCCCAAAGGCAGCAAGCCAAGGGAAAGGCGGAGGGAAAGGCGGAGGGAAAGGCGGAGGGTCGACACGCAGCGATCCTCCTGATCCTCTCCGAGCGTGAAATCCGAGTGACAAAGAAGGCCCGCACTCAAATTCTCGCGTGTTCGGATCCGCAGCGTCTAGAGAGTTGGATTCGAAGGGCGCTCCAGATTCGGAAAATAGACGAGCTCTTCGAGGAAGCTTGATCCGGGCTGACATGACGAAACCTCCGGTTCGGCGCAGCGCGCCTCCGCGCCTCCCAGATTCGTCCACAACCGATACTTACGGCGCCTTGGCTCCCTGCCGCTCGGCTTCGATCGCCTCCAAATGCTCCTTGGTCACTCCCGTTGGATACTCACCGGAGAAGCAAGCGTGGCAGCGGCCTTGCCGGCCCGCGAGCCTCTTCAGATCTTCGAGCTTCTGATAAACGAGCGCATCGGCCCCGAGCTGCTGGCGAATCTCCTCCACGGTGGAGTTGGCCGCGATCATCTCCCTCCGGATCGACATGTCGATTCCGTACACACACGGAGACAAGACCGGTGGAGAGGCCGACACGAAGTATACTTCGGCCGCGCCCGCGTCTCGGAGAAGCCTTACGAGGTGTCGAGAGGTCGTTCCACGGACGATGCTGTCGTCGACCACCGCGACTTTCTTGCCTTGGATGACTTGGCGGATCGGATTGAGCTTCGCGCGGACCATCCGCTCTCGAAGACTCTGAGTAGGCGAAATGAAGCTCCGGCCGATATGCCGGTTCTTGGAGAACCCTCGTCGATACGGCACGCCCAACTCCTCGGCGAGCCCGGCGGCAAAGAAATACGCCGAGCTGGGTACGTCGATGACGATATCGGGCTTCAGCCCCTGCTCGCGAACCGATTGAGCGAGCGCTCTGCCCATCTGGATCCGCTCGTCCGCGACCAGGCGCCCGTGAATCGTCGAGTCTTCGCGAGCGAAATAGATGTATTCGAAGACACAGAAGGCCGGACTGTGGCGATGACAAATCCGGCTGTGAACCTGTCTGGACTCATCGATGTAGATCGCCTCACCGGCCTCGAGATCCCGTACGAAGGCGAACCCGAGGTGATCCAGACAAGTGGTCTCGGAGGCGAAGATGTACTCGGGACCCCGCGAAGTATCCCGCTTTCCGAGCACGAGCGGCCGCAGGCCGTAGGGGTCTGCAAATGCCAGGAACCCGTGGTGGGCGATGTGCGCGATCGCCGAGTAGGCACCCTGCACCCAGGTCTGAGTAGCTGTCACGGCATCGAAGATATCCGACACGCCGAGCGCCCTGAGGTCCTTTTGTTGGAGCTCGCTCGCGAACGTATAAAGAATCAGCTCGAGGTCGCAGCTCGTCTCGATGAGTCGGTGATGCTCCTTGTAGAGGTGCTCCTTCAACGCGTCGTAGTTCGTGACATTGCCGTTGTGCGCCATGGCGATCCCGAGCGGATAGCTGATCGCCACAGGCTGCGCATCGAGCACCTCGTTCTTGCCTACCGTCGAGTAACGGACGTGCCCGATACCGGCCGGCGCCGCCATCCTCACGACGTCTTCGTCATCGATGACGTCCGACACCAACCCGAGACCCTTCTTCGTCCGAAAGGCCTTGTCGAAAGTTACGATGCCCGCGGCATCCTGACCTCGATGCTGCAGGGCGGTCAGTCCAAACACGAGCTCGGGAGTCACGTTCTCATGACCAAAAATTCCGATGATTCCGCACATTTCTATGACTCCTCGACCCCCACGGCAGATAAACCCAGCAGGAATGTGCGAAGGACTTCGGGGTACAATCGGTGCTCGACCGCGAGCCCGCGTCGCTTGACCTCCTCGAGCGTAGCCGCGCCCGACAGGTCGACCGCCGCTCTACCGAGCACTCG
This sequence comes from uncultured Myxococcales bacterium, assembly GCA_964463485.1. Taxonomy (GTDB): domain Bacteria; phylum Myxococcota; class Kuafuiibacteriia; order Kuafuiibacteriales; family Kuafuiibacteriaceae; genus CAYXDO01. The sequence continues at coordinate 53,797 of CAYXDO010000029.1, forward strand.
GCCGGTGTCCACGCCTTCGTCGACCTCGTGCACGGTAATCCAAGTCGATCCAAGTCGATTCTCGAACGCCCACTCATACCCATGGGCTCCTTGGTAGACCCGCGTGTCGGCTGGGTGAATGTTGACGATGCGGCCCCGAAACACGCTGACGAAGGTCGGCGTCAGCACACGCATGAACCCAGCCAAGACGACGACATCGATCCGACGAGAAACGAGGACGCTCGTGAGCTCCACCTCGAAATCCTCGCGAGGCCTGCCTTTGCTCACGACGACCCGAGTCTCCACGCCGGCCGTTCTGGCGAGCTCGATCCCTGCTGCTCCTTCGATATTGGAAAGCACGATCGCTACCTCGGCGGTCCCTTCGAGCACGCCCGAGCGACAGGACTCCAAGATGGCTGCCATGTTCGAGCCGCGACCCGAAATCAACACGGCGAGACGAGCGACCATCGCGTCAGCTCCTCGCGCCGAGCCCAATGTCACTCCGAAATAACTTGCCCTCGAAGTGGATCTTGGAGACTTCACAGTACACTCTCGCCCGCGCCTCCTCGATCGTCGGCGCTCGGGCGACCACGTTGAGCACGCGCCCGCCGGAAGTTACGAGCTGTTCGCCTCTCCGGGTCGTCCCGGCATGAAAAACGAGCGTGTCCGAGCTCAGTCGATCGAGCCCGGAGATGACTCGCCCGGTGACGGGCGAGGATGGGTATCCTTCACTGGCGAGCACGACGTCTACGACGGCGTCCCTCGACACTCGTACTGAGGTCTCACTCAGCCGGTGCTCCAAGCACGCGACCATCAGCTCGAGGAGGTCGGACTCGAGCGCTGGCAGGACGACCTCCGCCTCGGGGTCACCAAGGCGCACATTGTACTCGAGCAGCTTGGGCCCGTCTTCACTGAGCAGCACCCCGAAATACAAGAAGCCGCAAAATTCGAGCCCTTCGCCCACGAATCCGTCGAGGGTAGGAGCGACAATCTCACTCCGAATGTCATCCATCAAATACGGGCTCAGGTCCGGCACCGGAGTGAACACACCCATTCCGCCGGTGTTCGGGCCCCCGTCTCCGTCGAGGAGCCTCTTGTGGTCTCGGGCCGGCGCGAGCAATCGAACGTCTCGGCCATCCACCAGACCGATGAGCGAGACCTCCTTGCCGACGAGGCGACGTTCGACGACACCTGACGCCGAAGCCGAGTGTCGGTCGGCCAGCTCCGTCAGCGCAGCCTCCGCCTCTCGCCACGTGCGGCACACCCAGACGCCTTTTCCAGCCGCGAGCCCGTCGAATTTCAGGACCGCGTCTCCGTCGAGTCGGCGCATCAACTGCTTGGCTTCGTCCACACTCTCGAAAGGCCAGTGCTCCGGCATGCTGACGCCGTACTTTCGTGTGAACCGTCGCGCGTGGGACTTGCTACTCTCGAGCCTGGCCGCTGAACGCGTTGCCCCGAACGCGCGAATCCTCTTGGCACTCAGGACGTCGACCAGCCCGGCATCGAGCGCAGCTTCCGGACCGACGACGACCAAGTCTGCTCGAAGCTCTTGGCAATACTCCGCGACAGAGTGAACGTCCTCAGGGCTCAGCCCTCGCGTCGGTCGAGTGCCTCCGTTGCCGGGGACCACGAAGACTTCGTGGTCGCGGAGCTTCCAAGCCAGCGCGTGCTCCCGCCCGCCCGAGCCGACGACGACGATCCTCACGGATCGACTCCGAGAAATTCGCGGCGCGCCGTCTCGATGGCACGCCGACAAAGGTCCGGCGCGGCCCCCACGTAGTGCCGCGCCCGAAGGTCCGAGATCCGTCTCCCGAGCTCCTCGTCCAGGGGCAAAGTCCCGACCAACTCCATGAGGTCCTCCCGACTCACCCGCCGTCCCCTCGTGAAGCTCCTCAGCAACTCATACGGATCTTCCGAAACACCGCTCACGCGCAGGATACTCTGGATGGGCTCGGCCAACACCTCGGGGCCATCCTCCAGATCGGCAAGGCATCGAGCCTGATTGAGCTCGATCCTCGCCAGTCCGCGGATCGTCTCATCGAGCGCCATCCAGACGTGACTGAGCGCCACTCCGACGTTCCGAGTCACCGTACTGTCGGAGAGGTCCCGCTGCATGCGAGAGCGCGTCAGCTTGTCGCCCATCGCGCTCAGCATCGCCACGGCGAGCTCCAGATTGCCCTCGCTGTTCTCGAAGTGAATCGGGTTCACCTTGTGCGGCATCGTGGAAGAGCCAACCTGGCCGCCCTCCGCCGTCTCTTGAAACCAACCCAGAGACAGGTAGCTCCACAGATCGCGGTCGAGGTCCAACACGACGTTCGCCAGTCGCCGCACGAGGTCGAACAGCTCGGCCCACCGATCGTGATCTTCGATCTGAGTCGTGATGGGGTTGGGCTCGAAGCCGAGCTCCCTGACGAAACCCTCGCAAAAACTCACCCAATCGAAGCCTGGGCTCGCCGCCACCATGGCGCCGTACGTACCCGTCGCTCCGTTCATCTTGCCGGCGAATCGAAACGACGCGAGCACCTTGCCGTGCCGAGTCAGTCGCGACACGAAGACCGCGAGCTCCTTTCCGGCTGTAGACGGCGTCGCTCGCTGGCCGTGCGTGCGCGTCGGGAACGGAGCGTCAGCCCAGAGCTGCGCCCTGTCGCAAAGCCCCGCGACCAGCTTCTTGACCTGCGGCAGGAGCTCCCGCTGCACGAACTCGCGAAACAACGCGCTATACGCGAGGTTGTTCACGTCTTCACTCGTGATGCCGAAGTGAATACGATTCGGCTCTCGGAGCGAGAGCGCCTCCCTCAGGAACAGCTCGCAGGCCTTCAGGTCGTGCCTCGTCTGCCCCTCGAGCTCCTTGATTCGCCTGAACTCCTTCTCTCCAAAGTCACGCCGAAGCCGCTCGATCCGAGCTCGCTCCTCGACGCTCAACGACTTCCACAACCCAGTCCGTTCGAGCGCTTCGGCATAATCGAGCTCCACCCGGACTCGGGCGGACATCAGCGCGAACTCGGAAAAATAACTCCCGAGGTGCCCTACCCGCTCGCGATACCGACCGTCGAGCGGCGAGATCTCCAAGCTCATCGGCGCCCCCGCGCTTCACCATCGGCTGCGAGCAGCTCCGCCTTCATCTGAGTAATTTCCTCGACACGCTGCCGCCGCAGACGCGAGAGGTTGAGCGCTGCCACGGCCGCTCGCGCCGCATTGTCCGCGCCGATCGCGGTCACCGCCGGAGTCTTGCTCGGCATCATCAGCGAAGAACCGACGTTCGTCAGGATGTCGACCTGATCCTTGAACGGTGGCGCGTTGATCACCAACACGTTGAGATTCGCGGCGAGCGCTCCCCCGAGGCCATTGGAACGACCGGCCACCGCGACGACGACGCCCGGCTCGAGCGTGTGATTGTACTCGTCGGCGACCTCCAAAATTCGCTCGCCGTTCTTGTGAGCCGACATCACGCGAAGCTCGCAATATACGCCTCGACTACGAATCTGCTCTGCGATCGACTCACAAAAAGAGCGATCCGCGGGGCTCCCCATGATCACCGCCACCCAAGCGTCTTTGACGAGCCCCTCACCCACCAAAGACCTGAGCTGCCGCGACGCGACGGGTTCGTCCGTGTCAGGCAACTGCCGTTCCGTGACCCGGTGAAAGAGCTCGAGATAGCGCCGCGAGGTCTCCGCGACCACGTCCCCAGGCAGGACGACCTCCTTGGCCTCGATGGCCCCAGGTCGAGCCAGCAGCCACCTTCGGACGAACTCCTTGTCGAGGGAATCGACCGAAGCCGGGTCAGACTCATGAGCTCGCGCGTCCCAAAATCGAGACGAGTCAGGAGTGTGGAGCTCGTCGATCAGGCAGAGTCGGTCCTCGATGATGCCGAACTCATACTTCGTATCGACCAGAAGCAAGCCGCGCTCGGCGAGGATTCGACGACCGCGCTCGAAGAGTTGCAGAGAGATCGTCTGCATCTGCTCGTAGCGCTCGGCGGTCGTCCAGCCCTCCGCGACGATCTGCAGAGGCGTGATCGGTCGGTCACTCTTCTCCTTCGTCGTTGGGGTCACGATCGCGCGCTCGAGCCGCTGATTCTGAGTCAGTCCATCAGGGACGGTATGACCGGAAAACGCGCGCTCCCCTTTCGCATAACCGCGCCACATCGATCCCGTGATGAAGCCTCGGACGACCATCTCGATCTTCACCGGGCTCGCTTCGCGCACGAGAGCGCCGGAGGGTCCGATCGTCTTGATGAGATGGTTGTCGACGAGGTCCCGAGTGCGCTCGAACCACCAGCCGCTCAGTTGGTTGAGCACCTCTCCCTTGCGCGGAATGGGCGAGTCGAGCACGCGATCAAAGGCGCTCAGCCGATCCGTCACGATGATCAGTCGGGTGCTCCCATCCACGCGGAAGCTGTCCCTGACTTTGCCGCGATGCAGCTTCTGGAGTTGCGGAGTCTCGACTTTACTCAGGCATTCCACGCAAGACTCCTTTTCAGTGTTTGAAATGTCGCAGCCCGGTGAAGACCATGACAACACCAAGCTGGTCGCAGCGCTCGATGACCGCTTTGTCTCGAATCGAGCCCCCCGGCTGGTAGACACACCGAACGCCAGCCTCGGCTGCCACTTCGATCCCGTCCGGGAAGGGGAAAAATGCGTCGCTGACCATCAGCGCGCGGCCAATCTCTTCGAAGACGCCTTCGTCGGTGCGACCTTCCTGTCGAAGATTCTCGCGCGCCTTCTCCACGGCGAGGCGAACCGAGTTCAGTCGATTGGGTTGACCCGATCCCATTCCGACGAGCTGAAAGGCCCCGTCCTTGCGACGAACCAAGACGATGGCGTTGCTCTTCACACTTCGGACGGCCGCGAGCCCAAACCGGACCAACTCCTCGTCGGTCTCCTTGGGCGCGACCCGAGTGACCACCTCGGACCTCGCGAGGAGCTCCACGTCCGCGTCCTGGTCGAGAACGGCACCCGTCAAAAATCGAAGGTCGCGGGTAGCCGCCACCTTCTTCGGATCGATGACGACGATCCGGAGGTCCTTGTGCTTGTGGAGGTATTCGACGGCCTCGGGGCTAAACTCCGGCGCCGCCAAGATCTCCACGAATTTCCGCAGACTCTTGAGCTGAGTAGCCGTAGCCGAGGCGTCTTGGCGCCGCAGCGGCGGCGGCTCCGCATCGAAGTCCAAGAAGCGCACGACGTCGAGCTCGACGCGTCGATTGAACGCGATGACGGCGCCGAAGGCGCTCACGGGGTCGCCGGCCCAGGCCAGCTCGAACGCGTGACGAGCCGAATCCGCAGCAGCCAACCCACAAGGGTTGGTGTGCTTGACGATGGCCACGCCGGGCCTCGTCAAGTCTTTGACCGCACCGAGCGCGGCCTCGAGGTCCACCAAGTTGTTGTAGCTGAGTTGCTTTCCCCCCATCACGACCATGTCGCAGAGCGACTTGTCGACGCCGCGCTGCCTGAAGAGCGTCGCCGATTGATGAGAGTTCTCGCCGTATCTGAGTTGCAGCGGGTCTCCGTAACTGAGCCGCAAGGACCGAGTACCGGCCCTTCGGTCGAGCTCCATCGCGACCGCCGAATCGTAGTCGGCAGTCCGGTTGTAAGCCGCCCTCGCGAGCCTGGCTCGAGTCGAGAGCGAAGTCGATCCCCCCGAAGCTCCGAGCTCCGAGATGACTGCGGCGTACTGACTCGGGTCGGAGAGCACGGTGACGTACCGATGATTCTTCGCCGCAGCCCGGAGCAGGGTCGGTCCCCCGATGTCGATGTTCTCGACGAGGATCTCATCGCTCACGCCCTCGTCTCGCTTCTTCTCGAACGGATACAGATTCACCACGACGCAATCGATGGGCTCGATCCCCAGCTTGGCCGCTTCGGCCGCGTCACGGTCCCGATCAAACAACAGCGCGCTCGCCACTTCGAAGCTCAGCGTCTTCATTCGGCCCCCGAACGCCTCAGGCTTGCCGGTGATTTCGGAGATCTCGCGCACGGTGAGTCCCGCCTCCGCCAGAACCGCACGAGTTCCTCCCGTCGAAATGAGCTCCGCGCCGTGCCGTGCGAGCGCTCGCGCCAGAGGGATCAAGTCCGTCTTGTCAGTTACACTCAAGAGCACTCTGCGAATGGGAATCAGCATGTTCAGCTCGCCTTTCTTCGTTCAAACGCCTCGACCCGCATCGACCAAAGCCGCGAAGAACGAATACCCCTGCCCACGCTTTGGGGTCTCGATCCATTCTTCTCTCCGTTTCGTGCTCGGCCAAGCTGGGTGATTCAGGGGTGAGAGAAAAGCCTCGGGGTGCGGCATGAGTCCCAAGACTTGGCCGCTCGGATCAGTCAGTCCGGCGCACCCGAGCGAGCTCCCGTTCGGATTTTCGGGGTAGCGCTCCGTCGGCTGACCGTCTTCGTCGACATAGGACAGCGCGTCCAGCCCCGAGGCCTCGACCCGCGCGCGCACCGCCGACGCTAAGACGACTTTGCCTTCCCCGTGGCGCACCGGAGCTTCGAACACACCCAGGGTCCGCAGCCATGCCGCGGGCGTCTTGGGATTCACTCGCAATCGAACCCACCGATCCTCGAAGCGACCGCTGTCGTTCGGAGCGAGGGTCGCCTGCTGAACGAACCCACCCGATGACCCGAACGGCAGCAAGCCGGCTTTCACCAGGATTTGAAAGCCGTTGCATATCCCGAGCAGGCGACCACCGTCCGCGAGGAACGCGTCGAGCTCGTCCACCAGCCGTCGGCCTGACGGTAGCCGCGCGAATCGTAGCTTGCTCGCGAGCACTCGCCCAGATCCGAGGTCATCGCCGAATGAGAAGCCCCCAGGAAACACGACGAGGTCGAACGCTCGAATCGAAGCCTTGCCGAGCAGAACCCGATTCAGGTGGACAGTATCCACCTCTGCGCCGGCCATACGCAGGGCCGCAGCCGTCTCGACTTCGCAGTTGATCCCGAATCCGTTGAGCACCGCGGCGCGCATGATCAGACTCCGAGCCCGCGCGTCCACGCCGAATAGAGCTCCGAAATCGAGACTTCAAATGAGAACCCATCCGACGAGATCGTGAGGCGCGGCTCCTCGGTGACCCGACCGAGCGGAGTGGCCATCGACGCGAAGTGCGCCTCGAATGACGTACGATTCTCTGGCCGAACGCTCACGACGAATCGGCTCGGTGACTCGCTGAACAGCGTACGAATCAGGCCGAGCTCGCCCGCAAGCTCGATTTCGGCGCCGAGAGAAGCGCCGAACGTCGCCTCCGCGAGGGCGACGCCGAGCCCTCCGTCGCTGAGATCGTGGCACGATTCGAGGAGCCCCATTCGGGTGGCCTCTCCAACGCGTACGTACAATGCTCGAGCTTGGGCAGGCCGAAGCCTCGGGACTTCGTCCCCGAGCTGACCGGACAGCCGCAGCAAACACGAGCCTCCGAGCTCGTCACGGGTCTCACCGAGGAGGTACACAAAGTCCCCTCCTGCCTTCAGCTCGGTGGTGACCACCCGGTCGACGTCGTCGAGCCCCGCCACGACAGAGTACAGAATCGTGGGAGGCACGGAGATCTTTCGACCAGCCGAGACGAAGTCGTTCTTCATGCTGTCCTTGCCGGAAGTCAGCGGTACGAGGTACTCGGTCGAGACGTCGTACAGCGCCCGGCACATTTGTACGAGCGCGGCGAGCTTCTGCTTTCCGTCAGGATTCCGGATCGAATCGAAGACCGAGTCTGGCACGCAGAAATTGTCGCAAGCAGACCACCACGGCCCCTTCGGATCGTCGAGCCTGGGTAGCCTTCCGCCGACCGCGATGATTTGGCGGACCGCTTCGTCGAACGCGAGCGCGCTCATGGTGTAAGGGCTCAGATCGCCAAATCGCGGGCAGATCCCACAACTCACCGCGAGGCCCCGCTGACCATGATGATCTAGGCGCAGCACGGCGGCGTCCTGCGGCGAGCGCATTCTGCCTCCCATCAGCGCCTTGACGACACTCAATCCTTTCACTTCGTGGTCGTAGCGCCGAATGACCTCCTCGCGAGAACGAATGTCCAGACTCTCGAGGAGGGTCAGAAGGAGCGACTTGGCTTCTTGCGGGCCGGGGATCGAAGGCGCTTCCAGGGTCGGAGGAACCCACTCGGCCTGCAAACGCTTTCGCGGCACGCCATCGTGCAGAAACTCGAGGTCGAGGAGCGCCACCCGCTTGCCCGCATGCAGCACCTCGAACAGTCCGGAGTCCGTGAACTCGCCGACGTCGCTGGCTTCGACTTCCAACTCCGTCGCGAGCTCGAACAGCTCGTCGAGGTGGTCTGGTGAGACCGCCAGCGTCATTCGTTCCTGCGACTCACTCACCAGAATCTCCCAAGGCCGTAGACCTGGGTACTTCAGCGGAACGTGCGCCAGCTCGACGCGGGCGCCGCCCGAGAGAGTCGCGAGCTCCCCGACGGAGGACGACAACCCACCTGCCCCGTTGTCGGTCGTACATCTCACCAGACCCCGATCGCAGGCCTCGACGAGCAGGTCCGCGACCTTCTTCTGCGTGAAGGGGGAGCCCACCTGGACCGCGGTCCGAGGAGAGTTCTCGTCGATGCCGGCCGAGGAAAAAGTCGCACCGTGGATGCCGTCCTGACCCACCCGTCCGCCGACCATCACGATTCGGTCGCCCGGTTCGATCGCCTTGACCCACGCGGGACGCCCCGCCTGCGTCGAGGGTACGAGCGCACCCGTCCCACAGTAGACGAGCGGCTTGCCGGAAAATCGTCCGTCGAAGACGATCGCGCCGTGCACGGTGGGTACGCCGCTCTTGTTCCCTCCGTCTTCGATCCCCTTGATCACGCCGCGCATGACTCGGGCTGGATGGAGCTGGCCGGGCAAGAGCGGCTCCCCATAGTCAGGAGGCCCAAAGCACAGCACGTCGGTGTTGAAGAGCAGCCGAGCTCCGCCGATGCCCGTTCCGAGCGGGTCGCGGTTGTTGCCCAAAATCCCTGTGATCGCACCGCCGTAGGGGTCGAGCGCAGAAGGTGTGTTGTGAGTCTCCACTTTGAATACGAAGAGTCGCTCCTCGTCCACCCTGACCACGCCGGCATTGTCGCTGAAGACTTTGACGACCCAACTCTGCCCGTGGGCCTCCAGCTCGTCACACACCTTGCGCGTAGCCGCCCGGATGTAGGTATCGAAGAGCCCGTTCACTTCGAAACGCTCCCCTCGATGAGTGTCGACGTATTGGATCTCCGCCTGGAACTCCTTGTGTTTGCAGTGCTCGCTCCACGTCTGAGCGAACACCTCCAACTCGACGTCGGTGGGTTCACTCGGCAATCCTTCCTCGGAACGACGCGACCGAGTTTGGGTCCGTGCGAAGTACGCACGAATCGCCCTCAACTCCGCCAGGTCGAGGTGAAGGACTCGCTCCCTCGCCAACTGAGCCAGCTGCTCATCGTCGAGGTCGAGCGAAACGGAAAACACCGTCGGATCGACGGCAAGCTCCACCATCGGCGCGTAAGGAGCGAACGCGGAGAGTGGGCCGGATAGGAAGAAATGGACGAGCGGGTTGCCCAGACCTTCGCGAGCGACGCGCGTGAGCACCTCCGCGTCGAGCGGTGCTTCGATCAGGAATAGGTCCTGCGCAAAAACGCGAAGCTCCTCGAGGGACCGACCTGCGTAGTCCGCCAGCGCGGTGTGGGCCGAGGAACCCTCGTCGTCGGTGACCCCTGGCAGACGCGAGACCAACACGAATCGGGTGAGCTCCGACTCCAGATCACTGCCCAATCTCACTTCGTGCAGCAGAGGGTCGGCCAAGGCTGCCGTGGCCGCTTCGAGCAACCAGCGAGGCTCGACCTCGCCAACGACCGCAAACACCCGTCGGTGCTCGACCGCGCCCAGCTCGACGCCGAGGTCGCGCCTCACGGCCTCGGCCACTCGAGACCCCGCGCGACCTGAGTCGGACCTGGGCAGCAGTTGAACCAAGGTAATGGGGGCACGACTCATACGTTCCCGCTCAAGGGCCGAAGGCGACCTGGCCCAACTCAGCCCCTCGTGCTTCGATCACCAGCATCGGGCTCTCGTGAATTCTTCCAGCCGCTCGCGCAGGAAACCCGAACTCACCCGCAATTCGAACGAGCGGCTCGACCTCAGACTCAGGCAGCACGACCAACATCCCGTTTCCCATGTTCCACGTGCCATAGGCAACTCGCGCAGACACCGATCCGAGGCTCTGCACGAATCGCATCGCGGGCGGAGGATCGAACAACGAGTCCAAAGAAGCGCCAAGTCCAGTGGGTCTCAGCACTCGGCGGAGCTTGGAAGGGATCCCACCGCCGGTGATGTGCGCGACGCCGTGAAGCGAGAGTCCTGCGGTCAGCGCGGCGTGAATGGCTCTGCAGAAAATTCTCGACGGACGGAGCAGCGCTGGCCCCACCGGAGTGCCATCGTCGAAGGCCGCCTCGTGCCATCGCTCGCCGAAAACCGCGGTCAGGACCCTGCGGGCCAACGAAAACCCATTGCTCCGGAACCCCAGACATTCGAGCGCCACCACAGAATCACCCGCTGTTATGCGACGACCGTCGATGGCATCTCTCCCCTCGGGCAATAATCCAACCGCCGTCGCGCACCAATTGAAATGCATTCCCGACCCATACCCGCCGATCCGATCGCCGAGCTCGGCGAGCTCGCCCCCGGCGACCGCGACTTTCGCCAGCGTCGCTGCGTCGTGAAGGCCCCGCATGAGTGCGTCCACCGTGGACTCATCGAGATGATCGACGTCGAGGATATTCGCGAGGCAAGAAGGCTCGACGCCGTTGCAGATCAAGTCGTCGACGACCATCGCCACCAAGTCGTGGCCGAGCGTCTCATAGGTGCCGAGGCGCTCGGCGACTTCGATCTTGGTGCCGATGCCATCCGACGTCATGGCCAGGCGCTGATTTCCAAATCTCATCCCGACCGAAAACGGCGCAGCGAAGTCCGAGATCTCGCCCGCGCCGCCCGCACGCTGAGCGAACGTGCGCTGCGCCCAGCGGTACGCGGTTGCCGAACAGCGATCGCCAAGCTCGACGTCGATCCCGCTGCCCGGAGCGCTCATGCGGCGCGGCATAGCCGATCGTCGAGGCGAATTGAACCCGCCGATCGTTCGATGTGGACCGCTCCACCAAGTCCGGACGGGTTTACTCGTTCGCAGATCGTCGGATTATTGCTCATTCCACCATCTGTGTGCTCTGTGGGCTTCGGCTCTGTGCTCTCTGCGGTTTCTCCCGTGGTCACGAATTTGCGGGGACCCGTACTTAGTGAGGCGATTCGTCGCTCGCGTTGGAGTTGTCGGTGACGAAGGACTTTTTCCGCGGGCTCACGCCCTTCACCGACTTCCTCGAATTCGCCTCGGCGAACGTCTACACACCGGTGCCCGCCGACGGTCACCTCATCGTGTCGGACGTCGAAGGCAGCACTCAGGCGATCGAAGCCGGTCGCTACAAGGTCGTGAACATGGTCGGCGCTTCGACGATCGCGGCCGTCATGAATGTGTACGAGTCGCTGGATCTTCCGTTTGTCTTCGGCGGAGACGGCGCGACGGTGCTCGTGGCTTCAGAGGAGCTGCCGAGAATCAAGGAGGCGCTGCGAGCCGTCCAGAGAAACGCAACCGAGGCGTTCGGCCTCAACCTCAGAGTCGGGATCGTCCCCGTTGCCGACGTGTACGCCGCACATCTAGAGCTCAGCGTGGCCAAACACGCCCTCGGGAGCAGCGGTCGCTGCCTCGCGTTCTTTCGGGGCGAGGGTGTGGATGCGGTAGAGCGGTGGGTAAAGGGTGGAAAATACTTGCTGGAGCCCGGCGCGGAGGCTGACCTCGGAAGTACACTCAGGGGCCTCTCATGCCGCTGGGCGCCCATTCAGAGCACGCGCGGACATACTCTTTCGATTCTCATCAAAGGTCGGTTGAAGAACGACGACGCAGCCCTGCGATCCGTCGCCCGCCGCATCGACGAAATCGTCGATCTGTCGTCGCCCGACGCCCGCCCCGCGAACGCGGAATCCTTGGAGCCCGAGTCCCTAGCAGACGCAGCCGAGCTCGAAATCGCCATGCGGAGACTCCGGCCGAAACCCCTCTTCAAAGCTTCGGTCGCCGTCCAGATGGTCGCGGTCCGCGTGATGAGAAGATGGAATCTCAAGAGCGACGGAATTGGCTTTCAAGACTACATGCGCGACATCCCGCAGCACTCGGATTTCCGAAAATACGACGAGACACTGCGAATGGTGATCGACTGCACGGACGTGATGCGCGAACGAATCGAGCAGCTGTTGCAGAGTGAGTACCTCGCCGGCCGAGTATTTTATGGAGTGCACGCGTCCAAGACTGCGCTCATGACTTGCTTCGTGCAGTCGCTCCAAAAAGGCGGCCACCTTCACTTCATCGACGGTGGCGACGGCGGCTACGCGGCCGCGGCCAGAGAGCTCAAGCGGCAGATCAAGGCGGAGCGAGGCACGTCGATCGCATGACCCGGCGTAGCCGGCCGCGCCATCTCTACCGAATCGTGTTCGTGCGGAGCTCGATCTCGCGGCCCTTCGGCTGGCGGTAGCGTCTCGATACCCACTTTGCCCAACGCGCTCCCTGACGATCGATCGCCTCCACGATGATCCCCTCGGCTCGCCCCCGCGAGAATTGGGATGGGTTCTTGACCAAAGAGCCGAGGGATTGCTGGCCGATCACACCCCGAAAGTGAGGCTCGACCACCGCGAGGCCGCGCTCCTTCACGCGTGCGTTGCCTTCGTCCCTGGGTTGCTGACGCCCTCGCCGGTCGCGGATCCCGTGAAACACCAACGCAGCGGGCAAGCTGTCGTACCGCAGCACGAGTCGATGGAGCAGCCACTCACCGTAGAGGTGAGATCCGTCGCGCACGAGGGGCTCGAGCAAGTCTTCGTGGACGCGGACCCAACGGCGCGCAGCCCTCAAAATTCGTCCATCGAGCGCTTCGCGCCACTCGCGTTTCATGTCGACATCGACGCCGCCGCCCGGGTCGAGCGCCACCGTCAAACCCACTCCGTCGAGCTTCTCGACGATCACGACCGGCGAGGCGAAGAACAAAGGAAGCTCACTCTCCGGGACCTCCAGGTCGTCGTTGCCTCGCCGGCTGCTCGGGAGGTGCGGAACTCTCGGCAAGGAATGAAACCTCACGGGCGGCCCTCGATCGGCAAACTCACTTCGACGTCCAAGATCTCGCTGAGTCTGGCCTTTAGGCTTTTGACCCGCTCCGGGTCCGGAGCCCGAGCTGTCATGATGCGGCCAGCAGAGACGTCCGATACCCATCGGATCGCAGAGAGGACGAGCCCAAGTCGGACGGGATCCAAGATGGAAAGGGCGCGATCGAGGGTCGCGTCGTCTCCCGACGCTTCTGAGTACGCATCGAGCAAGACGAACGTCCCGTGCCGATCGAGTCGCTCGTAGGCGACGGTGCGCGCCAGATCGATCGCTGGATCGGCCCGACCGGCGAGCTCGAAGTCGATGAACGTGATCGTGGCGCCGTCGAAGAACACGTTGGGACGGCGAAGATCTCCGTGGCAGAGTACCGAAGGGGCGTCCGAGTCGTCGATGGCGCGCAGGCGGGCGCCTCGAAGTCTCTTTTTCGCCACATTCGCGATCCTGGCGGACAACACACCACGATCCGAGAGCAGCTGGAGGACGATCTCCGCCTCCCGGAGCACGCTGGCCACGGTAGCCCCTCCTGGCAGCGGTCTAAGTCCGTCGGAGGAGACTTCGTGGAGCTGAGCCATGGCCTTGCCGACGCTCTCGAGGTTCGAGTGAGCCCACGATGATCGCGCTCGTCCAGGCGCTCGTGCGATCACGAGGAGGTCCGCTGACTTGGTTGGCGCGAGCGCAGGAACACGAAGTCCTTCGCTGGACTTTGCGAAGCGCCTCGCGGCGTCGATCGCCTGGACCTCGGGCTCGATCGTGCGACGCGGATCGATGGGCAGCTTGGCGAAACGAGTCTCGTCGATAGCCACGACGAGGTGTCGGCCGGACTCACTCGTCGGAAGAAAACGAAGGCGCGACGCCGCAAAGAGCGTACTCAGACGAGCCGAAGCGACCGCTCGGGTGAGTTTGCCCAAATTCGCCGACGACGGCCCGCCGACACTCCGGCGGGCCGCGTCACGCGAGGAAGGTCTCAGCCCCAATACGAGTAACCCGTGGAGTTTGCCTTCACGTCGTTCCGGATCTGCTTGACCAGGTCCGCGATCGTGCCGGCCTTCCCATCGAGCTTCGGCCCGAACGCGTCCTTCAGCTCGGCGCGAGCGGCGTCGGTCAGGGCCCACTTGCCGTGATCTGAGTTCTTGACGATCGCCTTCGCGGTGCGAGCGAGGACGTTGCGGTCCGCGGCCAAGCCCTTGGAGCTCGTGGAACCTTCGTACTCATTGATGAGGGCGTTCTTCATCATCGAAACCAGCTCTTTGGTCTCGTTCTTGCTGATGGTGTTGCCCGACTTGTCGTAGTCCTTCGCCCTCGAAAGAGCGGGTTGATAAACCCCGTTGCGCGTAGTGATCATCAGTTTCCTCCTGGTCGCTTGTCTGCGACGGAATCGTTTTCGGTGGACTCGCCTACATGTTGCCGAAATATACGCATCGGTCCTACATAGGCACCGATATAGGACACATGGCGACGATGCGAGCGCAAGATCCGGCTCAGGACCCCATCGTGGTTCGGCTTCGGGATCAATCCGTCGAAGAAACCCTTGCCACGTATATCGACCTGGTGGCGGGGAGCCCGGACAAGGCCGATGTTGCCGCTCTAGCGCTTCGAGAGCAAGGGCGCCTGGGACGTCTGAAGGAGAGCCATCTCGATATGCTGATCAAGTGTGTCGAGCTCGCGCCCAATCTGCTCTGCCTAGGGCACCTCGCCAAGGCTTTGGCTGCCATGGGTCGCAAGGCCATGAAGGCGTCCGACGCTCTGGTACAGAAGCTCGGCCCCATGGTGATTGCGGACGACGTGGAGTACTGGTCGTTTGACGGGGCGGTGTGGGCCCTGGGTTACCTCGGTGGAGCGAAGGTTTCGTCGTTCCTGGACACACTCGCCAAGGAGCCCCAGCTTCGTTCGGTTCGCTCGCCCGTGTATCGGGGGGTTATGCCTAGGCCGGCGCGTCAGAAGCAGTTCGCGAGCGCGATCGCGGGCGCGCGAGGTCTGGCTGAGAAGTCCGACCCCGGCTTGTGGCGGACGCGAATGATCACGACGCCTCTCACGCGTCCGGCACAAGCGAAGAGCACCGGCAGGGCCTGGGACGTGCGAGCCGCAGTCGCCTGAGCTCTGGACGGCTTCCTAACTTGGACCAAAGACGGTCGGCGAAAAGGGCGGACCGTTTGGACTCACTGTTTGCAGACGACGACGGCCGGAGCGGTCTCCTGGTTCAGACAACCGTTCGGGCATGACAACGTCGCACAAGCGGCGTCGCTGCTATCGAAACACTGCCCGCCGGCCACGAACTGAGTCGGGCCGCAATTCGTGGCAACCGGCGCATCAGCGGCCGGAGTTGCGGGTGAAGCGGTCTGCTTGCTCGATCCGGAGCAAGCGAAGGCGCCGATGAGAAGTATGGGTGCAGCGAAGTGAACGAGCCGACGATTCATGTTTTGTTCTCCTGTACGAGCGGCAACGCCTATCAGTCCTGGGCTTGATCCGGTCCCGTTCCCGTCCGGGTCCCGAAACGACTGGCGCTTCTTGTCTGGCCGAATTGCCTTCAACGGAAGGTGAACGCGCAGGCCCGCAACCGGGAGTCAAGGCGTCCGGCCGGCTCCAGCGGATCTGACCGGAACACTAACTCACCTTGGCGAACAGAATCGCCAGCACCGCGAGCATGACCCACAAGCCCGAGAGCGGCCAGATGAACGAAACCGAAGTGATGGCGCCGCGCGACCGAATCCACATGGACATCTTGATCGATCCTCGAAACTCAGCGTGCAGCAGTCAGGCCGGTTCGGTCAAGGACCCCCATCGACTTATCGACTTTCGGTCACTTCGTGAGCGTAGACGTCCCGTTCGGTCACGTGAGGCCCACCGGCCTTCGAGTGGCATTCGAGGACCTGGCGGAGGCCGGAGTGACTTCCGAACGGCTGGCTTGCTCCGCGAGTGAGTATCGCGAGATCGAGGGCAGAATCGCCGATTTCGACTCGGGACCAGTCGACGACCCCGAGGTTGTCCACGACCACGGTGGTGCCGGGCCAAGGCCACGAGATCGTCTCGTGCGTACTCAATGAATCCGGGCCCCTTGGGCGCCCTCTCTCGGCATCTTCGCCCCTCATATCCACCGTCAGGATCGCATCGACACTCATTAGGCTTCGCCCGGCGACACGGCCGAAAACCCCGGCGTTCGGGCCTTACGCACCCATCCTACCGATTGCCAGACGGCGCCCGATCGGTTTAGTTCGTGGGGCGTCGATGTGACGCAGGAGGAAAGAAACGTGAAGAAGCTCTACCTCGCTCGATACCGCCAGAGCCCATTCGGGAAGCTGCCGGAGCATTCTATCGAGCGCATGCTGCTCGACGCCGGCTCGCTAGGGCTGAACGACGTCGACCGATCGAAGATCGGCCACGTCGCGGTCGCAGGGTTGCTGGCGCCGATTCTCCAGCAGCAGACCCTCGTCGCCGGGCTCGTCGCCATGGACACGGCCTACCGCGGCAAGAGCATCAAAGGCGTGGGCAACGCCTGCGATTCCGGCGGCCTCGCGGTAACCGACGCCGCGTGGTCGATCCTCGCGGAGCAGACTCATGTGGCGCTCGCGGTTGGCTTCGAGAAGATGCATCCGAGCGAGGGCAAGCTCGACAGCAAGGCGATCGGCTTGGCTCTCGGCACCGCGGCCCACAAGGATGACGTATTCCACCCGTTCACGTTCCCGCACGCGTTCGCGGTGATCATGCAGCGCTATATGGCTGCACACGGCTTGAGTGAGGAGGACATGGCGATCATTCCGCCGATCTTCTACGCCAACGCCGCCCACAACCCCCTCGCGCACATGCACAAGACCAAGTCACCGGTGACGGTCGACGCGGTGATGCAGAGTTACCGACTCTTCGACGAGCCGAAGCTCCCCCTGAAGCTCTTCGAGTGCTCGCAGATTTCGGACGGTTGGGCCCGCATCCTCGTTTGCGACGAACAAGGGTTGTCGGACCTCGGTATTCCGAAGCACGAGACGACCGAGCTCGCGGGGTTCGGCCAGGCCACCGACGGCCTCTCCATTGGGTCGCGAGGCGCCGATCTCTTGCGCCCCAAGGCCGCGCGACGTGCGTTTGACACCGCCACCAAGATGGCCAACATCAACCCGAAGGACATCTCCGTTCAGGAGGTCCATGACTGCTTCTCGGTCATGGCGGCGCTGTCCGCCGAAATCACCGGGCAGGCCGACGAGGGGAAGGGGTTGGGGTTCTTCAAAGACGGGCACGCCTCGCCCGGCGGCAGGTGCCCCATCAACACGTCCGGCGGACTCATCGCCAAAGGCCACCCGATCGGTGCCACGGGCGTAGCGATGGTCGGATGGATTCACGAGCAACTCACTGGAAAGACCCCAGCTCCGCTCGCTGTCGCCAACGCGAAGGTGGGTACGACGCTGAATATCGGCGGCCCGATCTGTAGCACCGTCGTGACCGTGCAGCGTCCCGCGAGCTGAGCTGAGTACCTACGGCCGGGAATGTTCCGGCCACTTCGCGAGCTATGACTTCGCGACTCGCACGATGATCAAGATCCGCGTCCAGTCCGGGAATCGAGGGCCGGGGCTGACAACTCGCCGAGTTCCGCCCGTGAGCTCAGTCGGCTTCTTTGCCTTGCCGGTGCTCGCCTCGTGTCACTTCGTGCGCTCGATCAGCCCGCGGATCAAGCGCTCGCGAGCTTCCGGGGCGAATCGAAAGAAGAGCTCGGGTTCGACGAGCTCGAGCTCCATGAGGAGCGGCTGGTCGGGGCCAGAGACGAGATCGACTCTTGCGTAGAGGGGAGGCTCCGGAGAGCCTTCGATGGCGGCCGCTGCGACCTCCAGATCGCGTGCGGACGGCTCGATGCGAGCGACGGTTCCTCCGAAGTCGTCGTGTACGAGCACGGCTCCGGGGCGCGGGCGTTTCTCCACCGCATGGGTGAGTGCGCCGTCGATGAACACCAAGGAGCGCTCGCCTTGGAGAATCGCCGGAACGAAGGGTTGAACGAGGGCGTCTTCCAGAGAGGTGACTCGGGCGAGGTGGCGCGATCCGGCGGGGTCTGACGCAGCTCCGTGCCAAAGGTATCGACCCGTTTGGGCGACCGCCGCCTTGACGACGACGCGAGGACCGAATCCGTTCGCTTCTGCGATTTGCTCGAGGTCGCTCGGCGCTCCTCTTTCGACGACTACGGTCTTGATGGTGGGGACGCCGCGGGCAGCGAGCTCGGTGAGGTATGACTTATGAGTATTCCATTTCGCAATCGCCGGCGAGGCGTGAATGGGTACGATCCGGGAGACTCGGGTGACCCATTCGAGGAACACTTCGCGCCGAAAAGCATAGTCCCAGCAGGAGCGAATCAGCACGACGTCGAAGGCGTCCCACTCGGCGAGCGGATCTTCCCAAACCACGGCCTCGGCGTTCGAGATGACTTCGAGCAACCGACGATCGTCGGGACCCAAGCCCGGCAAGGCCGCGCAGGTGGCGAGGGCGACGCGGAAGCTCGGCATCGAGCCTCCTGTCGTTCCGATCGAACGAGAAGGCAAGCGTCACGGGATAGCTCGCGATCAGCGGACAATCACGGTTCCAATCACGGTTCCAACGATTCCAGCGGCTCGAGCGGGTCCGCCTTCGTGCTCGTTCGAGCGCACGATTCTGGCAACTCAGGGCCGACCGCGCAGTCCGAGGTTGCACCCTCCTTTCAGTTGAGGCACAGGGTCGGGATGACCGAGCCAGGCACGACCAATCCGGCGGATGGAAGTCCGCTTCCTCCCGTCACTCAGACGCCGCCGGGTGAAGTGGCCCAGGTGATTTCGAGGGCGCGCGCGGCTCAGCCGGCCTGGGCCCGAACGTCGCTCGAGGACCGATCGGAGCGCCTGATTGCGCTGGCCCGTCGGGCGCTCGAGAGTCGGGCGGAGATCGTGAAGATTCTCTCGGAGGAGACGGGGCGAGACGCCACGGAGTGTTTGATGAGCGAGATCGTTGGCCTTGGGGAGTATGCCAAGGCGGCCGCGCGCGTGGCGCGTAGGGCGCTCGCCAAGGAGCCGCTCGAGATCTCTGCGCTCGACTACCCAGGCAAGTCAGGATTCATCGAGGCGGTACCGCGGGGAGTCGTCGGGATCATCGCGCCATGGAATTATCCGCTCGGAAACTTCGTCAAGTCGATCTTCCCGGGGTTGCTCGCGGGCAATGCGTTGGTGCTCAAACCTTCGGAGCACACGCCGCGCAGCGGGTTGTGGCTTCAGAAGCTCTGCGCTTCGGTGCTGCCGAAGGACCTGGTGGGTATCGTGACAGGTCGGGGCGACGTCGGTGAGGCGTTGATTGCGGGCGTGGACGCGGTCGTGTTCACCGGATCGGTGCGAACGGGCAAGCGAGTGGCGGCGAAGGCGGCGGAGCGTTTGATTCCTTGCTCCTTGGAGCTCGGCGGAAAGGACGCAGCGATCGTGTTGGCTGACTGCGACCTTTCGCGGACGCTGTCAGGCGTCCTTCAGTGGGGCATGCACAACGCGGGTCAGAACTGTGCAGGCATCGAGCGCGTGTACGTCGAGGAGCCCATCGCGGACACGTTCGTGAGGAGGCTGGGAGAGATGGCCAAGAGATTGCGGGTTGCGCCGGGCGACGGACCCACGGACCTTGGGCCGCTGCAAAACGAGGCGCAGCTGGCCATCGTGGAGCGTCACGTGGCTGCGGCCATCGCGGGGGGCGCGGTGCTCGTCGCCGGCGGGCAGCGCACCGGCAAGGGGCTCGGGTACCAGGCCACGATCCTCGACAAGTGCACCGACGACATGGCGGTCATGCGCGAGGAGACTTTCGGGCCCGTGCTCGCAGTCGCTCGTGTCAAAGACGCGGAGGAAGCGCTCGAGAGGGCGAACGATTCTTCTTACGGCCTCAATGGTTCGGTATGGACGAGGGACATCGACAAGGGTCTCGCATTGGCGCGCCGGATGGAGGTCGGTGTCTCGGTGGTGAACAACCACGCGATCGCCGGAATCATGGCGGACGCAGCGTGGACGGGTGTGAAAGAGACGGGACCGGGGATCGCGGCGAGCCGCTTCTCGTACCAGACCTATGTACGAAGGCGCACGGTGATCGTCGACAAGGCGAAGGCGCCCGACCCGTGGTGGATGCCGGCGACGGCCGACTTGACGGCCTTTGGGGAGGCGTTGGTTGAGCGTTCGATAGGTTCGAAGATCTCCGCGATCCTCAAGCTGGCCGGGCTGGTGGGTAAGCGGACCAAGTCGATTCGGTCCTTCGCGGGCTGAGTTCGGCGTGAGTACGATCGCCCGACCGTAGTCGTCGCGGCCCCAGCGATCTGACAATCTTCATCTTGACATCCGTCGGGTTTCGTCCGATTTGGTCGCGCAATCGTTGCACCCAATTGGAGGACGAACATGGGAAAACTGGCAAAATTTACGATCAGCGCAAGCTGTGCGCTTACCTTGGCCGCGTGCGCGGGCGATGCGGGCCCGGCCGGCGAGGCGGGGCCGAAGGGCGATCCAGGCGCCAAGGGCGCGGATGGGTCTGACGGCGACGACGGAAGGGACGGGACCCAGGGCGCGGCGGGCGCCGATGGGGCGCAGGGACCCGCCGGGAGTGACGGCGCGAGCGGACCTCAGGGTCCGGCGGGACCGGCGGGGACGCCCGGACCCATCGTGCTGCTTTCGGTGGAGGCGAAGCAGGGCTTCGACATCTCGCCGGTGCAAATCAATACGAGCTCGATCGCGCCTCAAGACTTCGAGAAGGTCGGGCGCGGCAGCTACCTCGTGAACGCGATCGGTGACTGCAACGGCTGCCACGGCACGCCGCAGCAGGCCGGTCCGCCGCTCTTCCTCGGGGGTGGCAATCCGTTCGGCCTGCCGGGCGGGGGCGTGGTGTACGCGCGCAACCTGTCACCAGACGCGGCCACCGGACTCAAGCTGACCGAAGACGAGTTCGTCACGGCGCTCCAGACCGGAGCTGACTTCAAGACGGGTCACTCGGGCGAGATGTTGATCGTGATGCCGTGGTTCAACTATCGCTTCCTGGACGAGTCGGATCTCCGATCGATTTATGCCTATTTGCGCGTCATTCCGCCGATTGCGAACCCGATTCCGGACGACGCGAAGGGTGCCTTCGGGGCGCTCGGACCGATCCCGTTGCCTGCGATGTTCGACGAAGGGGACGTCGTACGAGACCTTCCGAGCGGGCGCGACCCGGGGAACGTGCAGCGTGGGTTGGCGATCAGCCCGTTGGCCCATCCGGCCGAGTTGCCGGCGTGGGGTGCCAGAGAGGTCGCGATGTACGGACGCGGGAGTTATCTCGTGACGATGGGGAGCTGCAACGACTGCCACACCAACCCGATGCGCGATTTGGTGCCGGGGCCGACTTTCCTGAAGATCAACACGGCGGCGTATCTGACGGGCGGTGCCGTCTTCGAGGCGCCTCCCGGAATCGACCGACTCACCGGATACAACCGCGCCGCTTCACAGAACCTGCTTGGTGCAGAAAATGGCCATCTCAGCTCGTTCGAGGCGTTCTTGGCGGTGGCGACGCGCGGCGAGCTGATGCACGAGAATCGGATGGTGGCTTGGCCGATGCCTGACGTGCTTGGCAACCTCACCATCGACGATCTCGAGGCGATCTATTTCTATCTGACCCGTTTGCCGACGCCTGCCGGAGACAAAGTCATTCCAGGTCCGGTCTATCGATGTGACACGACCGCGGACTGCGCGACAGGATCGACGTGTTTCAATTACACCGGCCCGTATGGACCGACGGGTGAGTGTCAGAGTTCGTGCACCACCGACGCAGACTGCGGCGTCTGCCAAACGTGCTCGGCGGGAACATGCGCGCAGCCGACGGACCTCGCGGCGTGCGTCGGCGCAGGGATCTGAGCTCGTGAGTCGCTCGGGGTTCTCGCTCGCGTGGTTGCTGCTGTTGGCGTGCGCCAGCGAAAAGTCAGGGACTGACGCGAGTGAGGACCCGAGCGATGCGCCCGTCGCGCGGGATGCCGAGTTGCGGGACTCGGCGGACGCTGGAATCGAGGACGTTCTGCCGTTGGACGCCGAGCACTCGACGCCAGATGCAGGCACGCCAGATGGGGGCACCTCGGACGCGGACACGTCGGACGGGGACACGCCCGACGCGGGTCCAGAGGCGATGGATGCCGACTCTCCCGATGTGATGCCCTGCGTACCGGGCTCGGTGCCTTCGGGGCTCGAACCCAGCCAAGCTCCGCCCGACGCGCTCTCGTCGACCGGCCTCTACTCGGACATCGTGGGCAAACAGCTCGGGCCCCAAATTCGATCCTTCGCGCCCAAACACGTGCTTTGGTCGGACGGGGCCGAAAAGGCCAGATGGGTCTACTTGCCGGAGTGCTCGGTGATCGACACGACCGACATGAATCACTGGTCGGTGCCGGTGGGAACGCGATTGTTCAAGGAGTTCGTGCGAGACGGGAAACGGATCGAGACCCGGGTCATCTCGAGGTTCGGTCCAGGCGACGACGATTTCTGGTTTGCGACCTACCTTTGGGTCGACGACGAGAGCGAAGCCATTTCGATCACGCTCGGGATGCCGAACGCGAGGGGGACTCAGCACGACGTACCAGCGGTCGCTTTTTGCGCCAACTGTCATTCTCGATCTCCGGAGCAGATCCTGGGTTTTTCGGCGGTGCAGCTCGATCATGACGCGAGCGACGTGACGCTGTTCGAGCTCGCGGCGGACGGCCACCTGAGTCAGCCCCCGAGCCGTCACCACGTGACGCCGGGGTCGACCGAGGTGGCCGCCGGGCTCGGCTACCTACACGCGAACTGCGGCAACTGCCACAACGAAACGGAGCGCGCCGTGGTGTTCTTGCGCCCGATGAATTTGAGACTATCGTTTTACGACGGGGCGGTCGAGGACACAGGAGTATACCGCACGGCGGCGAACATCGAGGCTGAGAAATTTTTGTCACACCCAGGCGTAACTCACCGACTGTTACCCGGCAACGTGGACGCGAGCGCCATCGGTTGGAGAATCACGATTAGGAGTGTCGAGCAGATGCCTCCGATCGCGACCGAGCTCGTGGACCCGGTGGGCATCGATGAGGTCCATGGTATGATCCTGTCGTTTCCGTAGATCCTGTCGTTTCCGTAGATCCTGTCGTTTCCGTAGATCCTGTCGTTTCCGTAG
>CAYXDO010000029.1:77131-81198 GCA_964463485.1 uncultured Myxococcales bacterium
ATCCTGTCGTTTCCGCAAATCCTCCGGTCGTTTCCATAGTGACCGGCCGTCAGCCGCGACTCGCGGACCCTCGCAGATCCGCGCGACCTCGGAAGAATCGGTCGATCGCGGCCCGTGCCCTTCGGTGACGCGGTGTCACCGAGGTCGATGTGCTAAGGTTCTCTGGGACGGGCTTCTTCGTGATGTTGGCTTTCGAGCTCGCGGTCATCATTGGGCTGACCCTCATCAACGCCATCTTCGCGGCGGCGGAGATTGCGATCGTGGCGGCCCGGCAACCTCGGCTGTCGCAGTTGGCCGCCGACGGCAGCGGGGGGGCGCGCGCGGTCTTGGAGCTCAAGGCGCGGCCGGAGCTGCTTTTTGCCACGGTGCAGGTGGGGATAAGTGTCATGGGCGCGACGGCCGGTGCGTTCGGCGGCGCGAGGTTTGCGGAGGACCTCGAGCCCTTGTTCGCTCCGCTGCCAGTCGTCGGTCAGTATGCCGAAGGGATCTCCGTGGCGTTGGTCGTGGCGCTGGTGGCGTACCTTTCGATCGTCCTTGGGGAGCTCGTACCGAAGTCGTTGGCGCTCCGCCACGCCGAGCTCTACGCGTGCTGGATTGGGCGGCCCTTGTTGGCGTTGGCCTCGGCGGCGCGCCCGTTGGTGTGGTTCCTGACGGCGAGCTCGAACGTCGTGCTGCGTCCGTTTGGAGATCGGACGACGTTCACCGAAGGCAAAGTCTCCGCGGAGGACTTGCAGGAGATCGTCGAGCAAGCCAGCAAGTCTGGGAGCGTGGACTTGTACGTGGGTGAGATCGCGACTCGGGCGTTGAACCTCGAGGCGCTCACCGCCAAGGTCGTGATGATTCCTCGGGCGAAGATCGACGCCGTTCCGATCGACGCGACGCCAGAGACGCTGCAACGCATCGTCTTGGAGCGAGGGCACTCTCGGATGCCGGTCTACAAGGACTCACCGGACAATATCGTCGGCTATTTGATGGTCAAGGATCTCATCAATTTGATCTACCAGGGACAGCTCGTCATCTTGCACGACGTCATTCGACCCATCTATTTCATCCCGGAGTCGATGTTGGCGCGCGAGCTGCTGCTAGAGTTTCAAAAGCGCCACACTCAGATGGCGATCGTCATCGACGAGCACGGGAGTGTCGCTGGGATGGTGACGCTCGAGGACATCATCGAGGAGCTAGTGGGAGAGTTGTTCAGCGAAGACGAACCTCTCGAGGCGCTCTTCACCAAGGAAGGAAATGGGCTGATCGTTCCGGGGCAAGCGCCGCTTCGGGAGCTGAACCGCGCCCTCGAGCTCGATCTGCCCGACGGAGATGGGTTTCACACGATCGCCGGGTTGTGTATGCACTTGGCGGGGGGCGTACCCGGAAGGGGCGCGCGGCTGGATGTCAAGGGCGCGACTATCGAGGTGTTGGAGGCAACTCACCGGGTCGTCCGACAGGTGAGAATCGAGCCGCATCGGTCTTGAGTCGGCTCGAGGTTGCGCTTGCTCGGAGTGCAGTTCCGGACGCGTCAGCTTCGCGGACCCTCGGCGCTCGTGAACGCGCTCGGAGTTCGCTCGAGGAGCCGCAGATAGTTGGCGGTCCACTCGGAGGCGCGACTGGCGAATTCGTCGGGAGCCTCAGGTCTCCTCTGATCTGACGCATCATGGAAGTGCATGGAAGTGTGCTTGTCCGCCAAGTCGAGATTCAGACCCCTTCGACCTCGATTCCGTCCACGCGCATGAGCGAACGATCTATCACCTACACACGCAAACGCCAAACTCGAGCGCTGAATGGAGCGGGGCGACTTTGATGAGTACTGGAAATTCCATCGCTAGTCCTTCCACTGCCGTTCTGACACTTCATTGCCCAATTTGAACCACACAAGTTTGTAAAGGAGCACGTCCTCCGCGGATTCAAAACGGACGAGAGCCGAGCGATCGACTCCGGACGGGACCTGGACAGCTCCGACTCTATCCATGGGTCGTCCGAGGCTACAAAAATGTCCGATTTGAACATGGTTTCGAGCTGAATGACGTTGAACGAGCTTCGTCGAAGTACCGCTGACCGGACCGACTCTTCATAGACATAGAACCTCCGCTCAAGGGCTGTCACGTCATGATCGCCGAACGGGCCGTGTCGGAGCTTGCGGAGGAAGCGAGCGATGAGTGGCGCGCAGTACGGTCTCCTACTCCCGGATGGCAGAACGGAGGAACAACTGAGCGCGAAGCAGCTGCGCTTGCTTGAGCTGTCGAATCGAGCACCGCCGTGGGGTCAAGGGCTGGCTGGCAGCTCCTTCACTGAGTGCGAGAAGATTTCGCTCGCAGTCGCCAACGAGTCAACTCGGAAGCTTCTTGAGCGGACGTTGCGCCGCAGTTGAGCAGGACGGTCATCATTCCCTCGAGACGGGGGTCTGATCGTCGCTGCTTGTAAATGCAGTCGCGAATTTCGTGCTTGTGCTTGCGCAACTCACTCATGACTTCGTCGTCCTCGAGCTGGGCAGGGACACCTTCGGCGGGTCTGGAACGACGTCGGATCCCGAGCTGACGTGCGGGGCAATGGGGCAATACGCAACTCTTGCAGGGCCTCCTTCACCATGTTATGCAGCCCGAATGGAAGACACCAAACTGAGCGATGAATCCAGGAAAGAGCCCAAGCAACCCTGGCAGGAGCCAGAGGTCGTGGAGCACGGAAGCCTCGTTCAGAAAACGCTCGGCCAGCCCATCGGCACGACGGTCGGAACCGTCTTCGTCCTCTCGTGACCCGGCGGATCGACCTCGCTCTGGGGTCGACGAGCGTTGGGTTGACATGGGAGTTAGGGTCTCTCGATTGGATCGCTAGTTCCGTCCTCGCTCGGTTTCCGCGATCGACCTCCGTCTCCAAAGCCACCATTCGCCTCACGGAGGGGGAGGGACCCGGTCGTGCTGAATCCGTTTCCGACGCTGTTTGGACCGCCAAACAGGACGAGCTTCTCTTCTACGATTGGAGGGGTTCGAACATCGCGCGCGCTTTCTTGATCTCATCTTCGCTGGGACGGGCCTGTCGGTATAATTCGACCCTCGTCTTACCTCCCCGATCGGATCGCTTCCTGTTGTTGAGCGTCCGTCCCCACGTCATCACGATCAACGTGACAATCTGGGCCGCAAGGGCTCGAGGTGTGCTTGCGTCGATGATGGGATTCGGAATGGTCTGTTTGAATAGGCCGAAGGCTCCTTCGACGTGGGCTTTGTTTTGAGCCCGTCCAAGCGTCGCTTGGATGAGTATCGTGTCGGTCTTCTTCAGCTCGTCTTCTACCTGGGGCGTTAGGTTGGAGGGTCGGTTGTCGAGCAACTCGGCCACAGGCGCCGCCCCAGTCGTGGTGATTCCGTCCCGCAGCGACTCGATCACCGCCTCCGAGTCCTCTTCGTCGCTGATCGACACACCGGCGAATGCCCCTGTCTTGGCATCGACGTGCAACTCGATGTTGAATCGAAAAGTCTCGCCGTTCAGCTGAATCTCGTACTTAGACCCGTCACCCACCCACTGCGCCCCTGGAAAGGCCGTTTCGAACGCCTGGCGGAGAGCCTTCTCGTCAGGTAAGCGGCCGCGACGCCGCTTACGGAGTCGGGCGCCTTCTGTTTCGAGCAGATCGGCTATGAATTCTCGTCCGAGGTCGATTCGAAGGTCCTTTTCCAGGTGCTTGCAGAACGCGATGAAGCCTCCTTCCCAACGACTCCATTCGGCGAGGATCGTGGCCGTCTGCGCGACCGCGGCGGAATCGACGATTGGACTCGGTCGCTCGGCGCCGTCGGTGATTTCAGGACCGGCTTCGGCACCATCGGACGTTTCGGCCACGGGCGCGTTCGTAAGCCAGTCTTCGAGGGTACCCAGCGGGACGTGGATCGCGGCGGCAAAGGCGGAAAGCGGTATCTCTCCATGCCGCGTGCGAAGATCAAGCACGAACCGACGATACTTGTCGCTGTAGCGATTCCGCTCTGGACCGCCATGAACACACCCGGGGTGGCTCATGATGAATCGAAGAGCCGAGTGGCATACTCCCCGGTGCGAAATTTTGGGAGCAATCTTTCCGCGGATTCGCCGATCAT
>CAYXDO010000030.1:0-79833 GCA_964463485.1 uncultured Myxococcales bacterium
CAAGGTCACGTTGGCCATCGAGTAGCCAAGGATAGGATCGGGAACCCAGGCCGCGGTGACCGGGGCTCCGTCGAGCAACACCGAACCCACCGACCCGGTGGGCGCCACGAGCTGCAGGTCGTCGAAGTCGAACCCTGGCGCGAGCGAGAAGCGTCCCGTGAACTCCGTGAAGCCAAACGCGCTCGTCACCAACTGTTCGACCGGCGGCACGAGCGCCAGCATGGGCTCGTCCGACGTCTTGCTCGGATCGACCTCCACGTGCGCCACGAGGATCGGCTGCGTCGCGACGATCGCTCGCGTGTCGACCGCGTCGAGCAGAAGATCGGCCGACTGAGCTCGGCCGAGCAGCGCGTACACGGCGCCGTTCACCCGAACCTCGGTTCCATCGAACGCGGCGACCATCCGAATCCGGTCCAGCGACTGCCGGTTGGCCTTTTGTACGACGAAGGACGTGCCCCACCGATCGATACTCGGCAGATGCTCGAACTGAGTGTCCGGCGTGAACGCCTTCGAAGGGATGCCGCCCGCGAAGACCGCGATGGGTTTGTCGGCGCTGAAGGTGCTGCCGGTGAAGGTCAGCCGCGGCGAAGACTCCGACAGGTATTGGCACTGAATCGTTTGGTACCGCTGCAGCGTCGCAACATGGACCTGGCCCGCGACCAGGCTGGGGCCGTCGGCGACCCGACAGGCTGCGGTCGGCACGAAGGTCACCGTCGTGTCGTCCTCGGTCGCGATGGCTTGCACCCAAGACCCGCTGTTGCCGTTGACTACGACATACTCCGTCCCGAGTGTGCTCACCGGCGCGACGAGCTCGGACGCTCCGTCGTTGGCATGATCGGTCTCGACCCACACCGCGACGTCCTGCGGCGCGGTGACTTTGAAGATCGTGCGCAAAGCGCCCGGGATGCCCAGCGGAAGGTCGGGGACCTCGAAGACCGCGAGCTGACCGGGCCGAACCTCGAGGCTCCCGTGAATGACGGAAATCCAGGGCATGTCGATCGTGGCCACGGTCCGCACCTCCGACGCGACCAAGATATGGGTGGCCCGCGTTCGCTCACCGCCCGTCGGTCCGCTCGTCATGATGAACTCATGCCCGCGGAATCGGCTGGGCGAGGCCGCTACGAGAGGCGGCTCGGCCACCGTGGCGGGTGGGAAGACCGCAGACCCATCGCTCGGCTCGTAGAAAGTATCACCCGCAAAAGACGCCCGCACCTCGTTCTCCGTCGCGGAGAAGGGGAAGTCGACCGCGATCCGTCCGTCGACATCTGCTACACGCGTCGCGGACACGGCTCCGAGTGACAGGACGAGTTCACGCCCCTCCATGGAGCTCGCGCTCGCATACCCATCCAGCATCCGGGCGCTGACGGTGGTGAGGCCCGTGCCGGGCGCAGGCCGCGCGTCGAGGACGACCACCGAAGAGGGCCTCGGAACGACGTGCACCTCGCTGCTCGCGCGCACTCGCTCACCGAGCGGCTCGGCCGCGGTCAGGCTCAGGACGTACGTGCCCGGGAACTCATACGCGTGCAACCCGCTCGCTCCGCAAAAGGAGAGGGGCTCGACGAAGCCGTCGCCCCAGTCGACCTCACACACCTGAAAGTCCCGGTCCGCTGGGTCGATGACCGAGTAGGCGTCGAAGAGGAGCGGCTCGCCCCAGTACACTCGGGCGTCCGGACCCGCGGCGACCTCGGCCGGCTCGTCCGGAGTTGCAAGGACTCGGCTCGTCGCGGACTCGAGGCGATACGGATCTATGACCGCCAGGCCGATCGTGTACGTCCCTTGCCAGAGCGCGAGCGGGTGCGGTGAGTCGGTCCACGAGAGGCCCGACGGGCTGATTCGCGGCCCAAATGCGGAGAATCGTTTGGACAGCAACGGACCGTTGGGGCTCGTCGATCGATCAGTCACCGTCACGACGTCGAGGTCGCGCGGCGCGAGCGGGTCGGTCCCAAAGTCGGCGACGGGCGACTCGAGCGCCTCGTAGACGAAGCTCTTGCTGCCCGCGAGCTCGGTGTCGTCGGTGACCTCGAGCGTGACACGATAGGATCCTGGGCTCGCGTAGGTGTGGGTCGGGCTCGACTCGGTCGAGATTTCTCCGTCCCCGAAGC
Organism: uncultured Myxococcales bacterium; assembly: GCA_964463485.1. Lineage (GTDB taxonomy): Bacteria > Myxococcota > Kuafuiibacteriia > Kuafuiibacteriales > Kuafuiibacteriaceae > CAYXDO01. The sequence goes on from CAYXDO010000030.1 coordinate 2,103, forward strand.
TCCAACGATGGCTCACGATTTCGCCGTCGAGGTCGCTCGAGCCGTCTTCGAACGAGATCGTTCGGCCTCCAACGTCTTCCGCATACACTTGGAGGTCATACAAGAAAGCTTGGGTCGCTGTCGGTCCCTGCACCGAGCGCACGATCAGCTCGACGTAGCGCGCGGGCGTCGCGGGGAAGCGGAAGGCATGGCTGCGGTTGTCGGCCGGGAGCGTGCCGGCAAAGACCGTCGTGAAGCTCTCGGGCAGAGAGTCCGTGCTCGAGACGCGGAGCTCGAAGTCTTTGACCGCGATGGGGGTCCCGGCCTCCGAGCGCAAGCGCACGAAGTCGATACGCCGCACGTCGCCGGCCAGATCGAGCACCACGTTGGCAGGCACGGTCGTGGCCAGCCACTCAGTCGGGAAGATCGACGGAGTCGTGGGGTCGTCGAAGTCGAAGAGTCGGCTCGGCGGCGCTTGGCCGTGGGAAGGGCTCGCGCGGACGACGCTGGCACCCGCGGCGGCGTAGGAGACTGCGCCGCCCATGCGCGGCGGACCCGCCACGTCGAGCCGGAGGAGCGAGGTCTGGAACGGGCTGCCGTAGTTGTCGAGGATCAAGAGCTCGACGACCTTCGCCTGCGTCGGCGCAAACGTGAACGTGTGTCGCTTGGCGTCGTTCAGCAGCTCGCCGTTCAAGATGGGTGCGACATTCGTGGGCGAGTCACCCGCGCGGAGCTCGAAGCGCCGTGCCGCCTGGGACTGTTGGGGGCTCACGAGGGTCACTCGGTCGATCCGCTGCGGCAGGTCGCCCTCGAGGTCGACGACGATCGAGAGGTTCTGGGACCCGGGCGCGGTCCACACCGTCGCGTTGTTCTCTGCCAAGAGCACCGAGGCGTCGAGCGGCCCGGGCGCGGAAATGATCGAGCCTTCGGTCGTGACGCTGAGCCCGGTCGCGACGGCAAACTCAGCCGTGGGCGGATACGAGTCCACGACGTTCACGACGAAGATTTGGTCCGTGTGGTTGCCCGCCAGGTCCGTCCCCGTCAGCGTGAGGGTGTTGGGGCCGAGCTGGTCGAGGGTCGGCGTCCACGTCGTGTCGCCGGTCGATGGGTTGGTCGAGACACCCGCGGGCCCGGTGACCGAGTAGCTCACCGAGTCGCCCGGATCGAGGTCGATCGCGAGCGCCGGGTAGGCGAGCTCGATCCCGGCGATGGCGCGGCTCGGCGCTTCGGTGACGAAGAACGGCGGGTCCGAGAGATCGGTGACGGTGACCTCTCAAGATTGTTGGGTGTATTGCCCGGCTGAGTCGGTCGCTCGGATCACGAACTGCACGCCTGGACCCACTTGATGTCGCGCGACGGTCCAGGTGATTTGCCCGGTCAACGCGTCGATGGCGGCGCCCACGGGGGCGAGGTCGATCGAGTAGGTGACGAGGTCCTGAAGGTCCGCGTCCGCGGCGTGCGAGGCATACTCGTAGAGTCCGCCCTGCACCACCGACGTCACCGGCAGGCTGGTGAAGGCCGGCGCCGAGTTGCCCCGAGGCAACACGTGGATGCAGACCCGGGCGGCGGCGCTGCCCGTGTCTATCGCGAGGTAGACGAAGCACTGGGTCGTATTCGCCAGTGAGTTGTCCGCGCGGAACGTGAAGTCGCCGTTGGATTGGAACGCGAACTCACCTGCGGGCGGAAAGTCCACCATCTCCAGGTGGAGCGGGTCTCCGTCCGGATCGAAGGCGCCCTCGAGCGCGTTCGCGAAGAGGATGTCACCCGCGACGACCGTGTAGTCTCGGTCGAAGGCGATGGGCTGGTCGTTGATCGGCGCGATCGACAAGGTGACGTTCGACCTCACCACAGAGATTTCGTCCGACACCCAGACCTCGAACCCATCCAAGCCGTTCAGGTCCGGACGCGGGTAGATACAGAACGAACCGTCGAGGGCGAGGTCGACGTCGGCCTTGGTCGGTGGAACATCGAGGCCGTAAGTCAGCGTCTGACCGTCGACCTCCACGTCGTTGGCTCCCAAGCCCTGCGAGGCGGGCACGCAGAGCACCTCGTCCTCGTTGAGCGCGTAGACGTCGTCCTGGGGCCGCGGGAGGTCCTCGGTCGGGAGGGTGTGGATCACACACGCGATTCGGGTCTCGGTCGTCCCATCCCAGGCGCCGAAGTCACAGACGAAGTCTCCGTACTCATCGGGCGGCGGGAGGTGGTAGAGCTCGCCGTCGACGCCGAGGTAGAAGTCACCGGTCGGAATCGCGATGGGACGGAGCTCGAGAGGGTCGCCGTCGACGTCGAACACCATCGCGGCGAGGCCCGGCGCGGCCAGACTCAGCGGTTCGTCCTCGTGCCCAAGGAGCTCGATCGGGCCGCCCGTCGGGGCATCGTTGACAGGACGAACGAGAATTCTGAGCTCGACTGGATCGGACTCGAGCCCCGCCTGATTCACCACGACGTACCAGAGAGAGTCGGTCGCGTTGAAATTCAGCTCCGTGAAGATTCCGGCCTCCCCGCTCGGGAGGAGGAAGTGCGAGCCCGGGATGAGTAGCCCGCCGGTCGCGGGACCGACCTCGGTCGGCGCGTGCGCTGGAGGCGTGACGAGACGAACGCTCAGTGGGCCTTGGTTGGTGGGCTCGTTCGCGAGCACGTTGACGAGGGTGGGTTGGTCTTCATCGACCCCGACGGATTCGCCGAGCGCGACGGGCCTCACCTGAATGGGTCGGCACACGGGGCCCTGGGCACACGCGAGCGAGGGGAAAGGTTTGTTGGCCTTCCGCGCATCCTGGGGACCGTGTTTGGCGGCCACCAGCACAGGGCCGGGGCCGAGCTCGAACCCATCGGTCGCTGCCGAGCTGGAGAGGGTGAGCGAGAACGTGCGACATTCGCCGTCGCCGATGGTGGCGGTGACTTTCAGGCCGCTGAGTTGCGTCGTCGGATCGGGTGAGTCCACGTGCAGGCCACACGACTCGCCGCTCCGCTGTCCCTGGATGGAGCAGCCGACGTAGGCCGCGGCGATGCGCTCGGCGGGCGTGGCGGGGTCGCATGAAGGGGTCTCGGAGTCGTCGTCGGTATCCGAGTCCTCGTCCGACTGGTCCGAGTCCGAATCGCTGTCATCATCGTCATCATCGTCGTCGTCATCATCGTCGTCGTCGTCGTCCGAGCCACAGGGCGGACTCTCGAGGCACGTCGCGATCGGCTGGAGGTCCACGAGTACGTGCGACAAGTCCTTCCCGGCGAGCTTGCAGAGGGTCCAGGCGTAGGTCGTCGTGTCGGGCGCGGGCTCTACGGCGGTGGTCACTGAGTAGGTTTGGTCGCAGGTCAAAGCGCTGGCGCAGCCGGAAGCGCCGCACTCAGGCTCGCAGCTCGCCCTGGCCTGAGTAAGGCCAGACTCGCCGGAGCCTGAGCTCGGGCAGCTCGACAGGGCTTGGGTCGACTCACCCGTTTGGGGTGCGGGTGAGCTCTCGCTCGGTTGGGAGTCGCGACAGGCGAACAGGGTCGCGAGGAGAGGCAGCGCCCGAAGCGCGAGCGAGTCGAATGGGGGGTGGTTACCCGTGAGTGGTCGCTCCTCACTGCACCCACCACCATGATGTTGGCACCATAGCGCGTGTCTTGCTGGGTGACAAGACCGATGTCTGCCAGACTGCCAGTCTGCCGGGTCTGCCAGGTCTGCCAGGTCTGCCGGGTCTGCCAGGTCTGCCAGGTGCCCTTTGACATCGCTTCCGAGGATGCGACAGGATTCCGCGATGTCCGAGCGATTGGGGCGATACGTCCTCCTCGAGGCGCTCGGCCGCGGATCCATGGGTGAAGTCTGGCTGGTGCGCCCCGAGCCGCCAAGCCACGGATTTTCTCAGCGCGCCGTACTCAAGCGACTCTTTCCGGAGCTTGCCGCGGACCCATCCTTCGTCCGGCGCTTCGAGCACGAAGCTGCCGTCGCGGGCAGAATCGACAGCCCTTTCGTCGCGAAGCTGTTCGAAGCCGGTCAAGCCGGCCAGACCTTGTATTTGGTCCATGAGTACGTCGAGGGCTGGACGCTCAGCCGCGTTTTGAACGAGCTTCGAAAGTCGAGCGAGCCACATTCCATCGCGTCCTCCGTCCAATTCACTCTGGAGCTGCTCGAAGGCCTCGAGGCCCTTCACTCGGCGAGCGACGGTCGAGGCAGACTGCTCGAGACCGTGCATCGCGATCTCTCTCCGAACAACATCATGGTCGGGGAAGATGGCCGACCCAAAATCATCGACCTCGGCTTGGGCAAGTCGCGGATTCAGACCTGGAGAACTCAGACCGGGGCAGTGATGGGGTCTCCAGGATACATGGCGCCGGAACAGGCCGTTGGTCGACGAGTCGATCAGCGCGCCGATCTCTACTCGGTCGGCGTCGTGCTGTTCGAGCTCCTGACGCTCCAGCCCTACATCGAGCGTGGACCGGTCGCCGCCATGCTCCTGCGCTCCGCGCAGCCCGCGTTCAGGGCCCCGTCCACCCTTCGAGCGGACGTGCCGCGGAGCCTGGATGAGTTGCTTCGCCGAGCGCTCGCTCTTTCGGCGGACGATCGATTCCGGTCGGCGTCCGACTTCGCCGCTGCGCTGGGCGGGGCTCGGACCCAAGCCGAGAGTAGCGCGCCGATCTTGTCCCTCATCGGACCCCTACTGTCGAGCGAAGCCGAGAGGACGAGGATCGAGGTGACCCGACTCGCGGAGCTCACCGCCGTTGCGGAGCGGAGAGACACCGCGTCGGCGGATCCGGCCGAGCCTGAGCCCACGCGGATCTTCACCGAATCGCGGACACTCACCGAGCTCACCGGAGATCAGCCGGCGAGCCCGAGGCGCTTATCGAGCGCGCTGCGTCGCCCAGGCGGCCGCCTGGCGGCCGCAGCGATCAGTATCATGCTCGGGAGCTTCGCCCTCGGGAGCTGGGCGCAGCGGTTTCTCGAGGAGTCCGACGCGCCCGCGCAGGTGTTGGAGGTGGCACCCGAGATAGAAGCGACTCCCCAAGATGCCGAGCGCCTCGAGGGTTCGGTCGCCGGGCAGCGTCCCCTTGGCCCTCAGCCAAACTCAAACGACAAGCTGGGCGAGGTCGCTCAGCAGATCCTCGACCGAGCGCATCGGGCATCGGACCCGGCGGAGGCTCGTTCCTTGCTCGAGATGTGTGCGAAGCTCGAGGTCCTTCCAGCCTGCGCGGACGAGCTCGCACTCCAGACGGCCCCCGGCCGCGGAAACGCGAAGGCGCGTCCGTCGTCCGGATCGAAAGGGAGCGCGGCGACCCGGCGCAGCGAAGCCACCTCGACCGACGTCGACGGATTTCGGGCGTCCCCATACTCCGGTGGGGCATCGGACCGACGGGGCGAAGGCAGGTCCGCGCTCGGCGACGAGCCACGCGCTGGGCCTCTCGATGGCGAGAGCTCCGACCTCGGGGAGCTCACTCGCCGACTCGGCGACTTGCTCAATCGGACACGAACGGCCAAGAAGAGCGCGCGAGACCGACCAGAGCTCGCGAATCGAGCTTCGAAGCTGCAGTCGGACATTTCGAGTGAGATGGGGAGCCCGGCCGCGAGCCGGGTCGGCGAGCTCGAGAGGCGTGTGCGCGCGATCGAGGCGGAGGTGAGGCGATGAGCTGGAGGCACATGATCGCTTCGATCGCGGCCATGCAAGGAGCTCAAAGCGCGGAGGCTCAGACTTCGGCGACCGCGCGCATGGGTATCATCGTCGAGCGAGCCGACCCCACCGGACCGGGACCGGCGACCTTGGTCGCCGACACTTCGTCCCGACTCAGGGAGCGGCTTGGGTTGATTCTGGGACTCACTCTCGAGTCCGATCCGGGTGCGACAATCCGGCGTTGCGGGTCGGACGACGAGTGCGTCGCGAGGCAGCTGGACGAGCGAATCGACGTGTTCCTGCGGGTCACGCTGAACGGCACCGTCGATCCGCCGCTGTTGTCGGTGCGACTCTACCGGCGGGGCCAGAAGGCTCCATGGACTGATGCGCTGGACCTTCGACCGCTCGGAGACTCGACGGCCGCCGAGGTCACCGAGACGGTAGTGGGAGCGGTCCGGAGTCTGGGTTTGGAGCTCGGCGGAAGACTCTCGATCGATGCGGAGCCGAGCGACGCCCTCGTGATCGTTGCGTCTTCCACGGGTGACCTCGCGGGCTCGGCTCAGCTCTTGCCCCAGGGACGTTATCGAGTCTCGGTCACGCGCGACGGACGCCGCCCCGCGTCGCTCGAAGCGGAGGTCGTCGCCGGCGAGACTCGGGTCGTACGCGTCGTCTTGGAGCCGGAGGCGACTCTGCTCGAATCACCCTGGCTGTGGCTCGGCGGTGGCGCGGCTGTGCTGGCGTCGCTCGCGGTCGTCATCGCGGTGTCCGTTCAGCCGACGGCCCCGGAGTACCTTTGCCAGGCCTCGGAAGCCTCGCACTGCACCGGGAGAATTCGATGAAGCCGCAGGTGCGTTCCCTGCTAGCCCTCGGACTCACGGGCTGCGCGACAGACTTCGCGTGGTTTGCCTTTCCCGAAGGGGCCAGGAGCGAGATCCTCGCGCTCGGCGAGCACGGCCTGTTCGGACTCTGTGCCTACGGAGAGAAGGACGGCGCGGGTCGCATCGTCGAGACTCCTCCAGCTTCCACCGAGCTGGCCGTACTCACGTACTCACAGACTCTCGAGGAATTGGACCTGCCCGAAGGACGGCTCGAGATCGTGCAGGAGAACGGGAGAGCTTTGCCGGTCCCGAATGGGGTCCGCGTCGCCGAGTTTGATGGGTATGAGGTCGGCCCGTGGCGCGCGCCAGAACCCGGACGAAGCATCCTCTCGGACGTTCAAATCATCGATCCGAGATGCCCGGAGATTCAAACGACGCCTGAAGGTCCGGAGATCGGCGAGCTCCCTAGTTTCGTCCTCGAAGGCAGGGAAGGCACCTCGATCTTCGGCACGGAAACCCGTCTCTTCAGGGTCGAGGAGAACCGGCTTGTCTCAGAGATTCCGTGGGCAGGCACTTCCACCGACGTCCTCTCGGCGGGCCTCCGAGAGGGCGGGGACATATATTGGCTCGGCGGCAAGCGGCTGCAGAGAGTACGCCTCGGGAGCACGATCGAAGTGCTCGAGACCATCGACCTTCCGAGGTCGAGCACCAACCTTCCTGACGACCGGGTCACCTTCATGGCCGGAGTTCCAGGGGAGATGTACGTCTTGACCGAGCGGGGTATCTTGGCGCGCCGCGAGAGCGCGGCGTGGACCGTAGTTCATGACTTTTCCGACCTGGTCGATGACTATCGCGAGGGAGGGTACGTGGTCCGCGCTGGGGCCGGGAGAGCTTACGCAGTGAGTTTGGGCGTGTTGGTCGAGGTGAACGGAGCGTCCACCCGGAAGGTCGCAGAGCTCCCAGAGGTCGTGGGTCTCAACCAAGACGGCGAGCGGACCATCGCGACGACCCGCGCCGGAGACATTTTCGTCCGAGATCCGGGCGACCAGACCTGGAGGCCGGTGGGTCGGACGTTCGCCGGCCCCGAGGATACGGGTCCGGACGGCTCTCATGTGCTACGGGCTTCCGCGGGCTACCTGGTCACGGGCAACGGTGGGATCGCCTTCTGGGTCGAACGGGACCCTCGCTGGACTCGATGCAAGCCCATCTCCGAGCAAGTCGGCGCGTTCGCGCCTCGAGCCGACGGCTGGCTCGGGTTGGTCAAGCCTCGAGTCTGCCACGACCGCGACAAGTGCTTCACTCGGCTCCTCTTCATAGGCACCTCCGATCCCCCCTCGAAGGTCAAGGACGACCTGACTTGCGGTCCAACCTCGCGCAGAGGGATTTGATCTACTACGAGGCGGGCGTAGATCAGCGGCTTCGATCTTCGGAGAGCTTCCGCAGCATTTCTTCGAGCTCGGGGGTGGCTTCGATGACTTCGCGAAAGACTTGCTTGTCGAGGCGGAGGGCCACGGCGTCGACGACGGCGGTGACGGACGCGGAGGTGGGTCGCTCGAAGAGGAGAGATCTCTCTCCGAAGACGTCACCGGGGCGAAGTCGGGCCACTTCGGCGTCGCCTCGGGTGACTTTGAGCTCGCCGGAGAGGACGAGGTAGAGGCCCGTACCCGGCGAGCCTTCGGCGAACACGAGCTCCCCGGCTTCGAACGCCTTACTCTTGAACGCACCTCTGAGTCGGTCGCGCTCGGCGTCGCTCAAGGGAGCAAAAAATCGGTGCGTAGACAGGAGCGTCGCGAGCATGCGCTGGCGGTGAAAGGCGCGCAGCACCTTGGGTACGTTCGGGTGACGTGCGGAGAGCTCTTCGAGCAGGGTCCGATCGATCACGAAGACCTCGACAGGCTCTTCACAAATCACGCTGGCAGTGCGCGGCGCATCTGACAGGAGCGCCATCTCTCCGAAGATCGAACCTTCCCTCAGGTGAGCGAGGACTTGGGGTGCGCCGGTGAGTCGCTTCTTTTCGACCCTGACTCGGCCGGAGACGAGCGCATAGGCAGACCCATCGGACTCACCTTCCCGAATGATGAGCTCCCCGAGTGAGTACGATTTCTTGGGCATACGCGTGACGAGCTCGAGGAAGGCTTCCTCGGGCAAGTCGGAGAACAGCGGGATACGAGTCGCCCCGGAGGGTGCAGGTGCGGGTCGGTCGGAAGGTGTGATGAGTTTCTGGATGGCCGCCCGGCCGGGCGGAGCGGGGGGTGGGTTGGAGGGGCGCGGCACTTGGGTTCGAACGGGCTCCCCTAGGCGGAGGTTGGCGATGCGAGTGAGTCGGGTCTCTGCACCTTCGGGGTCGAAGTCGAGGAGCTCGCGACAAGCGGCCACTGAGCGCAGGACCAGGCCGTCTGCGGCGTAGAGATCCGCGAGGACAGACAGGGCTTGGGCGGCGTGCTCCCGGCTGCCGGCTTTCTTGGCCACGTCGGCGAGCTGTCGAAGCGCCTGAGCGTCTTGGGGGTCGGCGCGGACGATCTCTCGGTAGGCTTCGACGGCCTGCGGGAAGCGCCCGGCCTCGGCGTCCGCGAGCGCGCGCTTGCGGAGGCCCTCGTTCACACGGAGAGCCCCGCCACGGTGCGGGCAAAGGCCAGGGCGAGGTCGCGGACCAGGGCTGCGGCCGCCTTTCTGCGGATCGACGGGTCGAGCGGGGGCACCGTGCGACCGGCGAATCGAACTTCGCGGGAGCGAGCGAGGGCACCTTCGGGGGAGCTGACGCCGCCGAGGGCGGCGACGGTGAGGTGGGCAGCCTCGAGATCCCCGCGACCGACGAGCGCGAGCGCTCTCGCGCGCCGCACAATCCAGCTTAAATCTCCTGCTGTTTCAACCGCTTGGGAGGTTGGCGTCCAGCCCTCGCCGGCCGCTGCGGCGATCCGGAGGACGGCTCGGACCGAGGGAACGATGGCTTCCACGACGGCGGTTCCACTGAGAGCCTCGATATCCCCCTCCGCCGACGAGAGGATTCGGGCGAGGGTGGCCGGATCGGGCGGAATGGATAGCGCGGGTATCCACGGAGGCATGGCGTGGAGACGGAGGCCAAGCATATCCCCGGTGGTGGCGAGGGTGGCACGGCGGGTGAGGCGGGCGACGTAGAAGCGGCTGAGGTCACGATCGCGCACGGAGGGCTGCGCGCCGTCAGGATAGGACCAAGTCGGGGGGCGAGGTGCGCGCCATTCGGACGACGGCGGCGGGATGGTCTCGCCGTTGGAGCCTGGGTCGGAAGGCTGCTCCACGGGTTCCTCGACGACCTCCAGGTACTCGTCGTCGGGGGCGTCGTCGGCGAGCGAGGGGATGTCGACGGTGGAGTCGAGGTCGGGCGTGCCTTCGTCGAAAGCGCCAGGCTCTGCGGGCCGCGTGGGGACGATCGAGGGCCGATTCGGAGCGTCCGCAAAGGCGGCGGGGTCGGCCAACGCCTCCTCGTAGTCGACGGCCATCAGGGTGGGATCGTGGATCAGCTCGACAGGGTCGCCGCGGCCGAGCAGCCAAGAGACTTCAGCGAGCTCGGCGATGGGCACCAAGAGCGGGTCGCTCGGGCGATGGCCGATGACGGCGAGCGCGCGATCGGGCCGGCCGAGCGCGAGGGCGGCCATGCCCACGGTGTAGGCCGAGTCGAGCCGGAGGCGCTCGCTCGGCAAGATCGGCAGGATCGCGCGCGTCTGCTCGAGCACGCGCGCGGTGGTGGCGAGCCGAACCAAACAGCGCGGGCTGACCGCGACCTGAGTCATGGCGATGGAGTGCTCTCGCCTGGTGAGGCAGCCCTCCGCCAGGCCGGCGAGATCGGTGGGTTCGAGGCCTTCAGGGAAGGCGTCTCGGAGGGCGGCTTCGTCGATCTCGAAGGAGGCGACGATGTGGCGCGCGGCTTCGGGTGAGGCGCGAAAGCGCACGAGCTCTTTGACGAGAGTTTCGGGCGTCAAGGGCTCATCGCGGAGCTCGGTGGCGCTCGGCGGAGCCCAGCCGAAGGCGAGGCGAGCGAGTGCAAACGCCCCGAGACTGGAGCGCAAACGAAAGCCCTCCATCGGGTTTTGTGAGCTGAGGCTGCTCGCCAAGGTACGAAAACGATCCTCGAATTCGGAGAGAGCGCCGTCGGCGGCCTCCACGGTTGCGGCCGCAGCGAGCGCGCGCGCGAGATCCCGGGCCTGCAGGTCCAGGCGGTCGAGCGCTTCGCGATCGCGTCGAAGCAGCGCGATCAACGAAAAGGTCGGCGGGGAAACGTGTGGCGCGGTCGGAGCAGGCATCGTGTCCGAGCCCTCGAACATGATCACGGGCGCATCCTACTCGAAAAGAGGCGGAGTCACAGGCACCGCGCGATCTCGTACAGAGCCTCGCCTTTCTTCGTGTGTAAAAACCGCCGCCCGCGTAGCTGGCGGCACGAGGCTTCCGTGACCCAACGCTTGGACGTTCGAAATTTCGCCATCATCGCTCACATCGACCACGGCAAGACGACCTTGGTCGATCACATGCTGCGCCAGGCCGGCGTGTTCAGAGCCAACGAGGACGTGCCCGAGCGCGTCATGGACAGCAACGAGCAGGAGCGCGAGCGAGGCATCACGATCCTCGCGAAGAACACCGCGATCACTTACCGCGGCGTGAAGATGAACATCCTCGACACGCCCGGGCACGCGGACTTCGGCGGCGAGGTCGAGCGCGTGCTGGGGCTCGCGGACGGCGTGATCTTGTTGGTGGACGCGGCCGAGGGCCCGTTGCCCCAGACGCGTTTCGTTCTCTCCAAAGCGCTCGAGAAGAAGCTCCCGCCGCTCGTGGTCATCAACAAGATCGACCGCAAAGACGCGCGACCCGAAGAGGTGCTCGACGAGGTGCTCGATCTGTTCATCGACCTCGGCGCCGACGAGGACGCGCTCGATTTTCCGGTGCTGTTCGCGATCGCGCGGGAAGGCGTGGCGAAGAAGTCGCTCGACGATCACTCGAGGAACCTGGAGCCGCTGTTCGAATCGATTCTGGCGAGCGTGCCGAGCCCGTTGGACCGACGCGACGAGCCTCTCCAAATCTTGATCGCAAACACCGACTACGACGACTACGTGGGGACGCTCGGGATCGGTCGCATCGTGTGCGGCGAGATCAGGAGCGGCCAGGCGCTGTTCCGCGTCAACACACAGGGCCCCTCGCCCGCCAAGGTCATGCGCCTTTACGGCTTCGAGGGCCTGGCGAAAAAAGAGATCGAGGTGGCGCGTTCCGGCGACCTCGTCGCGATCGCGGGCATCGAGGAGCTCGACATCGGCGACACCGTCGTAGCCACCGCAGAGACGCCTGCGCTGCCAAGGATCGCCGTCGATCCGCCGACGATCCGGATGAGCTTCCTGGTGAACGATTCGCCGTTCGCAGGCACCGAAGGCAAACACGTCACGTCGCGCAAGGTGCGCGAGCGTCTGTTCAAGGCGGCGAAGCAGAACGTGGCGATCCGAGTCGCGGACGGAGAGACCCCGGACCGATTCGAGGTCTCGGGGCGCGGCGAGCTCCAGCTCGCGGTGTTGGTGGAGGCGATGCGACGAGAAGGTTACGAGCTTCAGCTCGGCAAGCCGGAGGTCGTGATTCGCGAGATCGACGGGAAGTTCTTCGAGCCCATGGAGCGGCTCACGATCGACGTGCCCGAGGAGTTCATCGGCGTGGTCACGGAGCGATTGGCCGACCGCAAAGGAGAGATGCTCGATTTGAGCCGCACGCCGGGCGGGCGCGCCAAGCTCTCCTATCGGATCCCGTCGCGCGGGCTCATCGGATTTCGGTCACAGTTTCTGACCCAGACGCGCGGGCTCGGTGTGTTGAACAGCATCGTCGACGGCTGGTCCGAGTGGAAGGGCGCGATGGCGCGGCGGCCGAACGGCGGAATCGTCGCGGACCGGAAAGGCCGCACGACGCCGTACGCGCTGTTTCACTTGCAGTCGCGCGGAGTGTTCTTCGTCGGCCCGAACGTCGACGTGTACGAAGGCATGGTCGTGGGCGAGAACACCCGCGAGAACGATCTCGACGTCGACGTGACGCGAGAGAAGAAGCTCGTGAACTTTCGATCGGCGAACAAGGACGACAACACGATCCTGAGCCCGCCTCGGCCAATGACGCTCGAGCAGGCGATGGAGTTCATCGACGAAGACGAGCTCATCGAGGTCACGCCCGAATCGATTCGGCTTCGAAAGCGGATCTTGGCCGGCGGAAGGCGACCCAAGCGAGTCGCCCGAGAAGAGTAAGCCGGATCGTCTGCGTCTGCGTCAGATCGTCTGCGTCAGATCGTCTGCGTCAGATCGTCTGCGTCTGCGTCTGCGTCAGATCGTCTGCGTCCGCGTCAGATCGTCTGCGTCCGCGTCAGATCGTCTGCGTCCGATCGCGTGCGTCTGAGTGACCCGCGATCGACGGTTCCAACGATCTAGTCGGTCGGACGACAAGCCGCTCCGTTTTCGTGCTTGGACGATTTCGGGCGAGCGGGGCTACATCGTTCGTTTTCTGGGTCTGAGCGAGGGCTCTTTGGGTTCGTCTGATCTGGATTCCGGGCGGGGGGATTCGTTCCGTGCCGGCTCGGACTTTGGAGCTTGCTCACGCTTGGCCGTGCTCTGATCGGGCTTGACGTCGGACTTGGCGGTGCTCTTTTCGTGTTCGTTTGAGCTCGAACGTTCTTCCTTCGAACCATTGGGGTCGCCTTCGCTTTGTTTTTTTCGAAAGCGATCGAAGGCATCTTTGCTGAAGGTTGCTTTGCCTTCGCGAACGGCCTCGTCGAAGACCTTCTGGAGGTCGTCTCGGCTGAGATTTGGATTCTCGAAGTAGGCGATGGAGGCGCGTCCGAGGCCCCAGGTCAGCGCGAAGGTGGCGGGGACGCCGAGCACGCTCCCGAGCCCTGGCATGAGCAGCTTTTTGATCGCAGAGATCGCGGCGGAGCCTGCGAACGAGAGCCCGGCGACGGCGCCCAACTCGACCGCGATGCGCTTGGCTTCGGTCTCGTTGATTTTTCGGCCATAGACGTGTCCGATCGTCATGACCATCACGCTGTGCACGGGCACGAGGAGCGCGAGGTCGGCGATGGGGATCGGGACCAGCGAGGTGAGGGAGCCCGCGTAGGAACAGATGTCTACGACTTCTCGGGCGGTCTCGCGTTTGGATTCGAGCGAAGCGGCGGCCCAGTCGTTCTTCCGGACCTCCTCGAGCCGATCGAGCCAAGACATGCTCAGAAGGTATACCGAATCGGGACCGAGATGCTCGCCGACGGAATCATGCCCCCGTGGAAAATCGCGGCGAATCGAAGGTCGAGGCCTACGGAGAAGTCGTTGAGCAGCGTGAAATATTCGACTCCGAGGCCGCCGCCGGCCATGCCGCCCACGGCGGTGCCGCCTGCACCGGGCTCGGCCGCAGCGATGGTCGTGTCGGGCGTGACGATGGCCGCGCCGCCGTCGACCTTGAGCGTGAGCGCAACGCGTTCGCTGACGAAGTAGCCGAAGGCGACCGCCAGACCCGCTTGATACACCGCGAAGTCGTTCGGGATCGTCGTGGCGACGTCGCCGTTGGCGAGCTGATCCGCGCTCGGCCGACCGGCTCCGGACGAAAATCCCGCGGCGAGCTTGAGGCCCAAGGAGAGGTTCGTCTTGGGCTTGCTCATCACGTCGTAGCCAAGCACCAAGCCGAGGTAGGGTTGGACGTTCGAGAGCCCTTTGGCCGGGAGCTCGGGGATGTTGGTGTTGTAACCACCGAACGTGAAGAACGCTCCCAAGTCGCTCTCTGCGTAGAATCCGCGCCGGATCACGAACGGCGTCTCCTGCGTCTCCGTCGCGATCGCGGGCTCCTCGGCTTTGTCACCGCCCTTCTCTTCCGCAGCCCACGCGCTCGCGGCAGCGAGCGACGCGGAACAAACAGTCACAGCGAGCGATCGCCGGAACATCCCACTCAGCTTGGACATCGCGGCGGACGCTAACACAGCCCAAATAGTCGGTCAGGGACAAAGGCGTACGACGCTTGGAGGAGGCCGGAGACAACGCACGGACTTCTCGAAACGCTTCTCGAAGTCACGGAGGCGAGCAAGCTTCGCGGGCGCGCTGAGTCGACTGTGTAGCGCAGTCGAGACGGAGCGCGTCGCCCGTTGACGCGCTCATGTTTTTGGAGCGAATTCGCCCATGCTTTCTCGCTCGAAAGCGCACATCGTCGTCGCTCTGACCTTGGCGGGGTGCTCGACCGAACGCACGCGAGCGGCGACCGATCCATGCCAGAGCCTACTGTCGTGTTGCCGCGCGCTCGAGTCGACGGACCGGGGCCTTGCCCTCCAATGCCAGGCTAACTACGACGAGCTTCGCGGGCGGCAGGACGCTCGGACGGCGTGCCCCGACGCGCTCGCCCAGCTCAGATCGGCCGGGGCGTGCGCTGCGCAGCTTTCGGATGCGGGCTCGTCGGAGGATTCGGGTGCGCCCCCGACTCCGGATGCGGGCCCGGTGACGAGCCACGAGCTCTGCGACGCGTATGTCGAATGCACGAGCCACACGGCTCCAGAGGGTTTGGGGGTGATCTTGGCGACCTACGGACCGGCCGGATCGTGCTGGTCGAGCGCGTCCGAGGGCACATGTTCGACCGCGTGCCTCACCGGGCTCCAACACGCTCGGCAAGCACACCCTGGAGAGCTGAGTTGCCCAGCCTGTTTTTCCGATCTCGATTGCGCAGGATCGAGCGGAGGCCCCGCCTGCGACCGGGTCTCCGGGCGATGTGTCGAGTGCAACGAAGACCCGCATTGCTCCGGCAGTCTCGGAGCGTGCAGAGCTCAGAGTCATACGTGCGTAGAGTGTACGTCGGCTACTCACTGTCCGGCCGGTACCTGCGATGTGTCGAGGTCTTCATGCACGACCTGCATTCGAGACTCAGACTGCCCGAGCGCTCGGCCACATTGCGTGGCCACGAGCGGTCAACCCGTTTGCGAGGAATGCGTGCGAAGCTCGGACTGCTCCTCGAATAGCTGTTCGAACGGCTCGTGCTGCGAGCCCGAGAGTTGCGGAGAGCTGAAGGCTGGCAGGTTCTTTCCGAGCTCATTGTGGCTCTGTGGCGCAAACGTCTCCGATCGCTGCTCTCCCACCGTCGTCGACTGCGGACCCTGCCCGCGCGGCGACTGCGTTCCGATGGAAAGCGACTCGAGATTCCGCTACTGCTCGACGCAGTGGACGCCTTGCGACCCAAGGACCTCCGGAGCTTGCCTCGAAATCGAGAAGTGCACGTACGTGCCCAATCGAAACGGCTACGTCTGCGCGTGGGACCTGACCGGCTCGGTCTGCGTCTACGGAGGGAGCTCCTACAGCTGCGGCGACAACAGCTTCTCGTGTGACGGAGCCAATTTGGTCAACGACGGGGTGTGCGTCCCATACTGCTTGGTCAACCAAGACTGTCCGAGCAATCGATGCACCTTTTACTCCGAGCTCGGTTATGGAACGTGCTCCCGATGATTCGTTCTGCTCTGAGTTGGTACTCTGCCCACGCAGCCCTCTCCTCGAATGCGGCAGGCCAGGCAGGGCATCGCAACGGTCCGCGCTTCCGCCGCCTACTCGAGGCTTGCGGCGCCGAACGCAGCCAACGTTCCGCCGACGACCATCATGAGGAAGCCGAACCTGCGAATCCGCTTGCCCCACCTCGTCATGTCGGAGTCCAGGCCCAGCCTCAAATTTCGCTGCTTCGCTTTGAGCGTCAGCCGGTGGTCGGGGCGACGCGTGAAGATCAGCCCTCTCACGAAGAACGGGAGCCCGAAGGTCAGGAGGATCAAACCGATCACCAGTCGCGCCACGGACTCATCCTTTTCCGTTCGCAGTCTTTTGCGCCATCGGCGGCACGGCTGATCCCTTGAATCGTCCGTCTCCGTCGACGTCGACGAAGATCGGGTTCGTGAGGCCCATGGGTTTGGGCTCTTTGTTTCGGTACTTCGAGATCACCGGCTCCAGGCTGGTGTCGGACTCGACCATCACGACGAGGAAGCAGTCTGCTTTGCACTCCACTTCGAGCTTCTCGTCGAAGCGAGTGACTCCGGTGCTCGAGGGGCGGAGCTGGTGGGTGACCGCTCCGTCTCGGTACACGTACATCCGGTCGGCGGGGACCCACATGGGCGCGTAGGCTCTGGCGCGAAGAGTGATTTTGCCGTCCTTGGCTGAGACAAGGCCACCCATCTTGGTGTGGCGCCCATCTTTTTCGGCCTCGATGGTGGCGAAGATGCCGGCGCTGGCGGTGGAGCAGCCGGCCTTCATGGCTTTGGCGATCTCCACCGGATCGATTTTTTCGGGATCGTCGGTGGAGCTGCACACGAGGGATCTCGGCCAGCCCACTTCGCGATCGAAGATCGTGTGGCTGTCGCTCGAGCCAACCGAGTAGGTCACGTGCCCGTTCGACAGCAGCGCGAACCAGTCGTTGAGGACGTCGTAGGTTTCATCGCGAAACCGGAAGCTCAAAACTTCGATCGCATCGAAGCCTCCGACGAAGCGGGGGTCGGCGGCCGTCCCTTTCTTGGGGTCGAGCTTCATGAGGTCGAAGTAGCCGATGTCCCCAGCCCGAGGGTGGTTGACCTGAATGAAAGGCGTGACGCCGCGGGGAGCGAGCGAGCCGAGGAGCTCGATGATCTCTCTAGGCGTCATACCTTCGACGTCTTTCATACCTCCGCGCGGATCCGACGCGAGTTGGGCGAGCGGGAAGCCGTTGAAGTGGCCGACCGAGTGGGTCGTGGCTTCAGTGCCCATCACGGTCTTCACACGCGAAGACAGTCCGAGGCCGGCGACGCTCGCGGCGTGATCGATGATGACGTTGTGGTCGGTGGAGACGAGCAGCTCGACGCCTTCGACGGCGTTGGAGAGCGCTCGGTCGGGGAGAGACACGCCGCTGTCCATGCTCGGAGCGCTGTGCTGATGGGAGTCCACGGCGACGAAGCCCGTCGTGTCGACGGATCGCTCGAGCTTGGCGGAGAAGCGCTCGAGCTCGCCGAGGGAGACCTCCACGATGGAATCGAAGATCTCGTACTCGGGTCCGCGGCTCGCGATCACGCGGTATCGACCTTTGCCGACGGGAACTTCGCCTTTGCCGTTCTTGGACAACACGACGTTGCGAGCGCCGTCGGCGACGTAGAGCGGGCCGAGGTCCGGGGTCTCGGTGCCGTCGACGCCGACGATCGTGACGCGAGCCGGGAGCGGCGCGCCGTTCAGGTCGAAGACCTCGAAGGCGATCGAAGCGCGAGGTCCCATCTCGAAAGAGAGCTCCCGCGATTCGCCGGCTTTGAGCTCGAAGGTGTCCTTACCGAGCGTAGGCGTGACGTGGTCACGGCCGCGACCGTACGCGACGAGCTTCCAGATGCCGGGGCGAACGAGGATCGAGAACTCGCCCTTCGCGCTCGTGCGGGCGACGCCGGTAAGGCCTCCTTTTTCGTCGAGCACGTGGATCTCGCCGTCGGTGATCGGAGCGCTCTTGTGGGTGACCATCCCATGGATTCGGGCGTGGTCGTCGCCGCGCAGGGCGAAGACGTCGTCCATGAAGCTCGCGGAGTCTCCGAGGCCAACGGCGATGTGACGGACGTGCTCGACGGTGGCTCCGGGCGGAACGTCGGGTGCGTCCCCGTAGGCGTCGCTCCAGACGGAGCCGTTCATCGAGACCAGGGGTGTCGTTCCCGTGCGGACGAGCGCGTAGGACGATTCGCGTCCGAGCCCGGCGATCCAGTCGCACGGGAAGCGCTTGCCGGAAATGTCGTAGCCGAGCCCGGGCGCAAGGTGTTCGGAGCGGCCCCACTGCATGGCGTCTCCGAGCTCGTAGGTTTTGATCGTCGTGGTGGTCGTGTTCGTGAAGCGGCTGACGAGAGTCAGGTACCGACTCGATGGCTCGAGGACGTAGTCGGTTTCGACCAGAATCCGAGCGTTCCCGGAGTCGACTCCGCGGGCGCGGGCGACGGCGCGTTTGCCGTCTCCGCCGGGCTCGATGATGTCGAGGGTCGAGTAGCGGGCTTGGCGCGGGAAGTGATCGTCGAGGTAAAGGAAGACTTGGTTCAGGTGGTCTTCGCGGCCCACCCTCGAGAGGTCGACGAGGTTGCCGCCGCTGTACGCGAAGCCAACGGCACGTTGGGCGGCAGCGAGGATGGCGACGAGCTGGCCGTTTTGCATCCGGACGTCGCCGAGCGCGGCGGATGCGGCGGGGCCGGTGGGCAGGTCGGCGGTCGACTTGATGATGAACGCGGAGGCATCTGAAGAGGCCGGCGCGGATGCCTTGGGCGTTGGCCGGCAGGCGATCCAGAGGCCCATCAGGACGGCGACGAGGGTAACGCGGTTCAAGACCCACTGGGACTAGCACGAGCGGAACGGCGAGGCATGCCGAGGAACGTCGTCCAGGACGACCTGGTCCGTCCCGGGGCTGACTGGACCGGAACACGGACCGCGAAACCGGCCGCGACCTGGAAACCCGAACCTGGAAACCGGGCCGGATCGGATCGAGCTCTGCAGCTACCTGCGGATCTGACAACTCCAAGAGATTCGAGCGAAATTTCTGGATTGCGGATCTCCGAGTGCCTAGCATTCGCGGCCGTGTCGATTCCGTACTTTCCGTCCAAGTCGTCCTGAATGGAGTCGCTTGACCGTCTAGGTTGGACGGCAGGGATCGCGTTCGAGGCTTTCGGGCTCCGGCTGGGCGTGCGGGTGACCGACGTCGGCGTGCTCAGCCGAGTCGAGGCCTGCTTGCCGCACGGGGCAAGGGTGGTCGACGAGGCCGAGGTCGACCACCTGTGGTCGTGGATCGTGGGCGACGCTGCTCTGGGGCGTAAGGTCAAGAAATTTCATCTCCTTTACTCGGGCAACGGGCAGGTGGAGCGCACGCTGGATTTGAATGCGGTGGTCGAGACCTTGGCACAGCAGACGCAGATGTTGATGGCGGAGCATGCGCGCGGGTTCGTGTTCGTGCATGCGGGCGCCGTGGAGCTCGACGGAAAAGTGATGATGTTTCCGGGGCGTAGCTTCAGCGGAAAGTCGACCTTGGCGGCGGCGTTGGTGAAAGCAGGCGCTCGCTATTTCTCCGACGAGTATGCGGTGATCGATCCGAATGGCTTGGTTCATCCCTACGCGCGGCCGTTGGCGTTGCGAACGGGCCGCGAGCTTCACGGGACGCCCACGCCAGTCGAGATGCTCGGCGGAGCGGCTGCGACGGAAGCGCGGCCGGTGGGTTGGGTGGTGTCGACGACGTACGAGCCCGGAGCTAAATTTTCGCCCACGCGCGTTTCGCCAGGTCGCGGGGCTTTGGAGATGTTGGCGAATACGGTGGCGGCTCGAAGCCACACCGAGCGCGCGTTGGAAGTGCTGGAAAAGGTAGCCGTTTCAGCCGTTTGCCTCACGGGACCGAGGGGCGATGCGGGGGACGCGGCGCAGGTGCTCAAACAGGTTGCGTCTGAGAACGGGACCCGTTAGACCGGGACTCTCTGGGAGGATTTGCGTGAAGAGACTGAAGCGAAGTTTGGGATCGGCCCTGGTGGCTAGTGCGGCAATGACCTCTGGAACGGCGCTGGCGGTGCCTCAAGGGCGCCCGTGCGGGCCGACCTCGTTCGCGGCGCTTGCCAATGACTCGGCGGTAAGCTGGGACAACACGACCTTCGCGCAGACCGGTCCGACCGGCGGACTGACCCTCACGTGGTCCCACTCGGTCGGTTCGCCTGGTCAGAGCGTAGGTGTGGTCGTCAACGTCGCGACGAATGACACGACGAGTGTCTCGACCGTGACGCTTACCCCGACGGCCGGCGTGGGTTTTCCAGGGGCCGCGATCTCGTTGCTTCGTCTCACGACGCTCACTGACCCTGGCGCTGGTAACCGCAGCGTGGAGTCTTGGGTTCGCTCACAGAGCCTGGTTCCAGGCACGACCTACGACGTGACCATCACCTTCGCATCGTCGACGCGGGCTGTTGCGGGCATCACGTCGGCGTTTCAAGTGCGACAGGCGGCAGCGTTGCAGGCGTTCCGATCCGCGAACGGCAACGGAACGTCGGGCGGGCCGGCCAACGCCACACAGACCACGCCGGCGAGCACGAACTCGCTCTACTTCGACATCACGGCCGGTGACGGATCCGTCAGCCTCGCACCCACGGTCGCCTACGAGACCGAGCAGTTCGATTGCAACACCAGCGGATCTTCGGCGAACTGCGCCGCGGTCCCGGGGGATCCGACGCTTGGCGCGGCGACCGAGCTCGACGCCGCGGGTTCGACGTGGTGCCGCTGGCAAGAGGGCGGCGGTCAGGTCGACAACTTCTGGACGTTGAGCGGGACGACGGACTGGGTGACTCAGCTCGTCGAGATTCTCCCTGCAGTCCTCTCTCCGGTGACTTTGTCGTCGGTCAAAGCCGGTCAAACGGAGCGCGGGATCGCGCTCGAGTGGCATGCAGCGGCGGAGACGAACAACCTCGGTTATCACGTTTGGCGTCAGGATCCCGGCCATGCTCCGGTGCGTCTGACGAAGGAGGTGATCCTTGGCGCGGGCTTGGTCTCCAAGGCGCGCCTCGAGGCCGGGTACAAGTACGGCTGGGTCGATGCCAGCGGCACGACGGCGAGCCGGTATTGGATCGAAGACGTCGACCTCGAAGGTCGCGTCATGCGGCACAATTTCCCGGCCGTGAAGGGCGCTGCGGTTGCGCCGCTGCCCAACGTACGCGCGGTCGGGATCCCGGCGGCACCGGTGAACGGCCAGCTCTCTCAGGCTGTGCGGATGAACGCCACTTCGGCGGCGCTCACCAACGGGTACGCGGCGGCGCGCCGTGCTGCCGTGCAGCTCGGCGTCACCGAGGCTGGCTGGTACAAAGTGACGAACGCGGATTTGGTTGCTGCGGGGCTCAGCTCGACCGCCAACCTCACGAACCTCCAGCTCTTCGTGGACGGCCGCGAGGTCGCGATCGACGTCGATGTCAACGGAGACGTGTCCTTCTACGGGACCGGCCTCGAGGTGTCCTCGACGAACGAGCGGACCTACTGGCTCACCGTCGGCAATCGTGCGGGCAAGCGGATCTCTACGCTGAACGCCGCGACCAAGAGCACCGGCCTGGTGCAGTACGAAGACGTCGCGGAGCTTCGCGAGCGTGACACGTACTTCTTCAGCCTCGCCAACGGCGAGCGCGACAACTTCTTCGGCTCGGTGATCGCCGGGACGGTCGACAAAACGGTCAAGCTCGAGAGCCTCGACGGCACGAAGACGGCCGCGCTCGAGATCGAGATTCAAGGCGTAACCGCCGGGAGCCACGAAGTCGCCATCGAGCTCGCGGGCCGCACGATGGGCACCGTCCGCTTCGCGGACAAACAGCTCGGCGTGGGCAAGTTCCGCATCCCGGCCGGACTGCTCGTCGAGGGCGACAACAGCGTCCGCTTGGTGCGAACCGGTGCGACCACTGACGTGTCGCTCCTTTCGGCGATCAAAGTTCGGTACGCGCGACGGGCCGCGACGGCGGCCAGCGAGTTGTTCTTCTCGGCCCAGTCGCTTTCGGCCAACAAGGCACAGCTTCCGGGCTCGTTCCGTTTGTTCGACGTCAGCAATCCGCTCGCGGCGATCGAGGTCGGCCACGACAACGGCGAGTTCCGGCTCGGCGGATCGTCGCGCACGGCCAAGCTCTACGCGACCACGACAGAGAAGAGTGTTCACTCGATCCGCGGCAACGTGCGTTCGAGCTGGGCTGGTTTCTCGGGCGCCGAGGGTGTCATCATCACGAACGCGGACGTCCGCACGTCGGCCGACGCGCTCGCCATCTACCGGCGGTCTCAGGGCTATTCGGTCGCGGTTGTCGACATCCAGGATATCTACGACGAGTTCGGGTACGGTGCAGCCACGCCCGATGCGCTCAAGCGTTTCGTTTCGGTCGCGCTCGCTCGCTGGTCGGTGAAGCCGCGCTACCTCGCGCTGTTCGGCGACTCGACCCTCGACCCGCGGAACTACCTCGGCGCTGACGCTCCGAACTTGGTTCCGTCGAAGCTCGTGGACATCCAGGAGTCCGGTGTCGAGTCGACCTCGGACGAGTGGTTCGGCGACATGGACAGCGACGGCGTCGCAGAGCTCGCGATCGGACGGATCCCAGTCCGTACGGAGTCCGAGGGGCAGGCGTTCCTGGCCAAGTTGCTGGTTCGAGAGGGCATACCCGCGTCGAGTGCTCTGTTCGTCGCGGATCGGACCGCTGGAGTCGACTTCGCCGGAGCGCTCGACCGGCTCGTGAGCTCGCTGCCCAACGGCCTCTCTGTGGATCGACTCTATCGGGGGCCGATGACCGATGCGCAGGTGAAGGCCGGCGTAGAGGTTGGCCTCTCCGCGGGCGCATCGTTCGTCACGTACTACGGCCACGGTGGCATCGATCGGTGGGCCGGCGACATGTTGTCGAACGACTCGTTCCCCAGCGCGGCGCCGAACGCCCAGTCTGGTTTGTTCGTGATGCTCAACTGCCTGAACGGCATGTTCGCCGATCCGGCCCTCTCGGGCCTCGGCGAGGTGGCATTCAACACACCTAACGGCGGCGCCTTCGCCGTGTTTGCTTCGTCCGCCATCACCGATGCTCAGGATCAGCCGGAGATCGCCGCGGCGTTCTTGGCTGCGGTGAGCAGCGGGCAGACGCTCGGGGACGCGGCCTTGGCCGCCAAGAGGGCGACCAAAGTCCTTGACCAGCGGAAGGCGTTCACGTTGTTGGGCGACCCGATGTCCAAGCTGGCCGTGCAGTGAGTGGGGGAAAAACGAGATGAACACGAAGCCAATGTCCCGACGCGACGACCTGATCCTCCGCACGGTGGGAGACGAGGTGGTCGCTTACGACAAGAAGACGTTCGAGGCTCACTGCCTGAGCCCGTTCGCGGCTCGAGTTTTCGAGGCTTGCGACGGTTCGCGGTCCGAAAAGGAGCTCGCGCTCCTGGTGGCCAACGCCGCGGCGTCGGCATACCCCGGCGTGAGCGCGTCTGATGCGGTGGCGAGCGCGTTGGCGGAGCTCGACCGCATCGGCCTCTTGGTCAGCGATGGAACCACGCGCCGCCAAGCGCTCGGGCGGATCGCGGGCTTGGCCGCTGCCGTGCCCCTGGTGGCGTCCATTTTGGCGCCCACCTCCGCCGAGGCGACCACTTGCCAGGCCTCGGGCGCGGCATGCACCAGCTCGGCGCAGTGCTGCAGCGGCGTGTGCCTCGGCACCGGTTTCTGCCTCTGATCCGTGAGACCCTGGGCGCGTAGCGACGGCGGCAAGACGCCGGCACCAGAGCTGCTCGGGGTTCATCTCGCCGAGGCCCTCGTAGCGCTGAATGCTCTGACGCTTCTTGGCTACGTCGAGCAAGGCGTTCAGTGCGCCGAGGATGTCGGGAGACCACGATGGATCCCGAGAAGCGCGTGATGCTCCAGGTTCAGATCTCCAAGACCGAGTCGGAGGATTCGATCTTCGAGACCCTGATGGGAGACCAGGTCGAGCCTCGGCGAGAGTTCATCGAGCGGCATGCGCTCGACGTCTCGCGGCTCGACGTCTGAGCTCGCGCCCGCCAGCGACCCGCTGCCGGTCGACGAGGTCCTCGACGAGCTGATTCGAGTCATCGGCGCGAAGCGAGGCGCGGTCCTCACTGCTCCACCCGGCGCGAGCAAGACCACCCGGGTGCCGAGCGCGATCCTCGACTCCAAGATCATTGGAGATCAAAACGTCTGGGTGCTCGAGCCGCGGAGGCTCGCTGCGCGGCTGTCCGCTCAGCGCGTAGCCGAGGAGCGCGGCGTGCCGGTCGGCGGCGAGGTCGCTACCAGGTGAGGTTCGAGTCCCGCATGTCCGAGCGGACGCGGATCGCGTTCCTCACCGAGGGGCTCCTCAACCAGCGCATCGAGGTCGACCCAACGTTCGAAGGGGTGGGTGCGGTGATCATCGACGAGTTCCACGAGCGATCGATCCATGCCGGCACGCCGTTCGGGGATCATGTACAA
The DNA here is from genome assembly GCA_964463485.1 of uncultured Myxococcales bacterium. Classification (GTDB taxonomy): domain Bacteria; phylum Myxococcota; class Kuafuiibacteriia; order Kuafuiibacteriales; family Kuafuiibacteriaceae; genus CAYXDO01. Next base: position 26,395 of record CAYXDO010000030.1, read on the forward strand.
TGTACATCGTGAAGCGATACTCGATGGCTGGCGCACGTCAGCACCTCGCGGAGGTCCTCGACGAGGCCGAACGCGGTGTTGTCGTGATCGAACGACGAGGAGTCCAATTCGCGGTCGAGGTGATGAAAGCGCCGCGCCGCAAGAAGGCCCGTTCCGCCCGTATCGAGATAGTGGATTCGGAGATCGAATCCGGCAATTGGTCTTGGTCCTGGGATGAATATGGGGTCGCGCTCCGGACCCAGGCGCTCGACAAGTGATCCTCCTGGATACCAACGCCCTGATTTGGCTGGAAACGGGCCACGCGCGGAGTCGCGTTCTGGTGCAAGTGCGGGGTGGGTTGCGGATTTCGCCGGCGAGTCTCCTCGAGCTGCAGTTCCTTCTTGAGCTCGGTCGGCTTCGGATGAAGACGAGCATCAGTGATCTCGCCGAGGACAGTCGGTGGATCGTCGACGAGCCCCCCGTTCTTCCCTGGTTCGAGGAGGCGTTTGGTCTGACCTGGACTCGGGATCCTTTTGATCGACTCATCGTGGCTCATGCATTGAGCCGAGGTTGGAAGCTCGCGACAGGCGACGTCAACATCCTCGAACACCTGGATCGCCGCCATGCGTTGGCCCTCTGACTGCGGAGAGCACAGCGCGGCCGGTGGCCGCGCTGTGGACACGCGACTCGGAGCTCGGCGTCGCACGGTGATCGACTCGGCGCTCTTGACGAGCCCCGACTTCGCGAAGCTCCGTACCCACCATCGCCACTTCCAGACATACGAGTCGCCACCGCGCCGACCCTGCCGATCCCCTTTCCTGGGCCGAGCTCGTCGCTTGCGCCGAGCTGGGGGCTTCATCGGCGCAGGCTCGCTGCGCTCGCCGCGGTTCACCCCTTCGAGTCGAAGATCCGTCGTTTGCGGCGGCCGCCGAACATCACGGGCTCGTCGCGCTCGCAGCGGCTCGCCTCGATCCTCGGGCGAAGGATCCGCTCAGCCAAGAGTTACGTCGAAGGGCCGCGTTTCACTCCGTTCGCAACGAGGTGCGCACCGAGGCCTTGATTTCGCTGCTCGAGGCTTTGCGGGAGCGAGGGATCCGTGCGGCACCGATCAAAGGTCCCCTGCTCGCGCACCTCTACTACGGGTCTATCGAGCTTCGACCGTTCACCGACGTGGATATCCTCGTGGAGCCCGAGGACGTGCCTGCGGCGGTTCGGACCCTCGTGGGTCTCGGGGGGATCGTCTCTGGGGAGGCCTTCGAGAGCGGGCCGCGGTCGCTCCACGCAGTGACGGTGGTGGGCCCGGGAGAGTTGCTCACAGAGATTCACGCGGCGCTCGGGCCTCGCTTTTTTCGGCTGCCGCTCCCGATCTTCGAGGTGCTGGGTCGCGCGACGCCGGTCCCATTCGGGCGAGGATCGGTGCTCGCGCTCGACCCGGCAGATTTGCTCCTGTTTTTGTGTCACCACGGCGCGCGCCATGAGTGGGCGCGCTTGATCTGGATCTCGGATGTCGCTCGCATCGCCCATGAACGCCCCGACGTCGTGGCTCGGACTCTGGCGCGTGCGGAGGCGGTGGGTTGTCGCCGACTCGTGTTGCTGGGTCTGGCGCTTGGCCGACGGCTCGGCGCAGAGCTCGATGGCGCCGTGGTCCGTGAGGCCGACCACGAACCCGCGATCGCCCGCTTGATGCACCGGGTCGATCAGCTGCTTCGCGTGCCAGGACCGGTGGGGATCCTGTCCAAGTATGCGTTCCGGTTCGACGCTCGGGAGAGGCTTCGCGATCGGCTGCGCGACGGCCTGCTGCTGACCGCGTTCGTGACCGAGCCGATGGTGGATTCGGCGCGGGCCTTCGTCTCTCGTCGCTGAACGGCTTCCCGTTCAACACATGGCCGTTCGTGGCCGTTGAGCGGTCCAGATCGACGTGCTATTCGCCGCCCAAGCCATGTCAGGCCATAATAAGTGGAGCAGCATCAAGCACCGCAAAGGCGCTCAGGACGCCAAGCGCGGAAAGGCTTTCACGAAGATCAGCAAAGAGCTCACAGTCGCCGCGCGCATTGGCGGCGCCGATGCGTCCGGTAATCCTCGACTGCGCTTGGCCATCGCCAACGCGCGCGCCGCCTCGATGCCCTCCGACACGATGCATCGCGCGATCAAGAAAGGCACCGGTGACCTCGACGGCGGGTCCATCGAAGAGATCACATACGAGGGCTACGGGCCGGGCGGGGTCGGCTTCATCATCGAGGCGGCCACCGACAACTCGAACCGGACGCTCTCGGAGGTGCGGAACATCCTCGAAAAATCGGGCGGGTCGCTGGCCAAGAACGGCGCCGTCTCCTTCAACTTCGCCCGAAAAGGCAGCATCCGCCTCGACGCTGCGAAGTACTCCGAAGAACAAGTCATGGAGGCCGCGCTCGAAGCGGGCGCCGACGATGTGGTGTTGGAAGACGACAGCTTCGTCGTCTACACGGGTCCGGCGACGTTTCATGCCGTCAAAGAAGCCTTGGACGCCAAGGGCCTCGAGTCGAGCTCCGCGGAGCTCACGATGGTCCCGAACACCACCGTGCGCGCCTCCGACTCGGAGCAGGCCCGGAAGATGCTCCGTCTGATCGACAGGCTCGAGGACAACGAGGACGTACAGAACGTCTGGGTCAACTTCGAGGTGCCCGACGAGATCGCCGCGGCGCTCGACTGAGCGTGATCGTCTTCGGGATCGACCCTGGATCGCTCCGGACCGGCTGGGGAGTCGTCCGCGTCAACGGCAGCACGTACGAGCACGTCGCCTCCGGTGTGATTCGCATGAACGGGGACCTCCCGCTGGCCAAGCGCCTCGAGATCATCTTTCGCGAGATCACGATCCACCTCGTGGCGCATCGGCCCGAGGCCGTATACCTCGAGTCGCTTTTTCATCACAAGAACGCGCGCAGCGCTCTCGTGCTAGGACACGCGCGCGGAGCGATCTTGCTCGCAGCTCAGCTCGAGGGCCGAGCCATCGAAGAGATCGCTCCGGCCGAAGTGAAGCTCGCGGTCACCGGAAACGGCCGCGCGGACAAGGGACAGGTCGAAGCCATGGTGCGAATCATCTTGGGTCGTGATGTCGGCGCAGTGCGGGACGAATCCGACGCCCTGGCGATCGCGATCGCGGGCGCCTCTCGCGCGCGATCGCCGATCACCAAGCTCGGAGCGCGGCTGTGATCCGCCGGCTTCGCGGTCGGATCGTCGACCGGACGGCCGGCTCGATCGTGCTCGACGTACACGGGGTCGGCTATCTCGTCACGGTTCCGAAGAGCGCCCAGTTCGAGCTCGACGCCGAGGTGTCGCTGCACATCTACACGCACGTTCGCGAGGACATCCTCGCTCTGTTCGGCTTCATCGATCCGACTGGGCTCACGCTCTTCGAGTACCTCATCACGGTCCCCACCATCGGGCCGGTAAAGGCGATGGGGATATTGGAGACGCCGCCTGCGGAGCTCATCGCGCTGGTGAGGGCCAAGGACGCGCGCAGGCTCGCGACGCTGCCCGGCGTGGGCAAGAAGACGGCCGAGCGGATCGTGATCGATCTGTTCGACAAGCTGGAGGCGCTCGGGACGCCATCACTTCGACCGCTGGTGCCGTCGACTGGGCTGCCGACGTTGGTGCTCGACTTGGTCAGCGCGCTCACGAACCTCGGCTTTCGTCCGCAGGTCGCGGAGGAGTCCGCGCGCGCCGCGATCGAGAAGCTTGGGAAGTCGGCCAAGCTCGAGGACTTACTGCGAGAAGCGCTCGCACAGCGTCGACCGCCGGTCTGATCCCGGCGTCGTGACTCAATTGCAGACGGAGCTGCACACGCCGTCGACACACGCCATGAGCGCGTCGTAGGCGCTGACTGCGCTTGCGTACTCGGTTCGACAAGCTTCGTGACATGCCGTGTCCGTGCACTCGCTGACGCAGATCAGGAGCCCCTGGCACTGCGTGCTCTGGCCGCACGCGGTGAACTCGCTGACACAAGGCCCGGCGGTCGCGTCATTCGTGCAGGTGGTGCAATCTCCGCTGCTGCAAACGACCACGTTGGGGCTTCTCGAGCAGTCGAAGTCGTCGCAGTCGACGTACGTGTCGCCGTCGTTGCTGATGCCGTCCGAGCACAAAGCGTCGGTGTCCTCCTGGCCGACAGACGCGCACACGGTGACTGAAGTGTTGCGAGAGCAATCATAGTCGTCGCAGTCGATGAAGCGATCGCCGTCGTTGCTTACGCCATCAGAGCAGAGCGCGTCGCTGTCTTCCGTCGCGCCGCCAGCGTCGAACTCGCCGACGTCCCTGAACGGATCGACGGTGCCGACGTCGGGGAAGTCGTTGGGTCCGAAATCGGACCTCGAAGGCACCGAGACGTCCCGAGCTCCGGAGTCGAACGTGGCTTGGCCGGAGTCGAGCCGAAGGCTCGCGTCGCGTCCGGTCAGCGTGGTCGAGCCCTTTCGACCGGCGGAGTCACACGCGAAGAGGCAGCCAGCGAGAAGCAACGGAAAACAGCGCACCGGCCCCAATTAGCAGGGACGCCAGGAGCCCTCAATCGTCGGTGTGCCGCCTTCCCGCGTTCGAGCGTCCCACGGTCCACGACCGAAATTCACCGGAGGATGCTGAACTCGATGGATCGACAAGCCCTACTCAGCTTCCCCCTCCGAGCTCCGACAGCTCGGCCCAGCGACGATACAGACCCTCGATGTCGAGCTTGCGCTGCTCCAGCCGGCCGATGCGCTCCACCACCGCCGCCCCGAGCGTCCGAACTTTTGCAGGGTCGGAGAGCTCCGCCTCGAGCTCTGCGACCTCGGTCTCCGCAGCCAAGATCCGCTCCTCCATCCCCACGAACTCACGCTCCTCCTTGAACGAGCGCTTCTTCTTCGCCGAGACCTTCGGCCGCTCCACGACGACCTTGGGACTCTCCGGCTCCTGCTCGGTCGGCAGCTCGCGCTGGCGCTGGCGAAACGCGTCGTAGGTGCCCTCGTAGAGCGTGATCCGACCGTTTCCTTCGAACGCCAAGATCGCCGTCGCCACTCGATCCAAGAAATAACGATCGTGACTCACGATCAACGCACAACCGGGATATTCGACGAGCGCGTCCTCGAGAACTCTCAGCGTCGGCAAATCCAGGTCGTTCGTCGGCTCGTCGAGGATCAGGACGTTGGCGGCCACGCGCAGCGCCTTGGCCAGCGCCACCCGGCTCCGCTCGCCTCCGGACAGCGACGCGACCTGCGCGCGCTGGGCGACTCCGTCGAAGAGGAGGCCCTCCAGAAACCCATAGACGGGAACCGCTTCCTCACCCACCCAAACCACGTCGTTGTCCCCGGCGACCTCTTCGAGCACCGATTTCGAGTCATCGAGAATTCGTCGCTGGTCCGCGTATGTTATTTTCGAATTCTGCCCGACGATCACCGATCCCGAGTCCGGAGTGACTTCACCCGTAATCATCCGGAGCAGAGTCGTCTTGCCGGCTCCGTTCGGACCCACCACACCGACGCGGTCACCCTTCTTGAGCCTCAGAGTGAGGTTGTCGACCAGTCGGCGGCCGTCCAGAGCCTTCGACAAACCGAGGAGCTCCAGGATCGTCCCGCCGAGTCGCGGTGGGTACGGGAGCCTGAATCGCGCCTCCCCCGAGTCAGCCTTCGGTCGCGCCGCCACCAGCGCGTCGAAGCGCTCCAGACGCGCACGCTGCTTCGTCGTTCGCGCGGGAGCACGCCGTCGTACCCACTCGAGCTCGCTCTCGATGGACCGACGCCGCTTGTGCTCGACCCGAGCCTCCATCGCGTCCCGCTCGGCCTTGGCGGCCAGATACTCGGAATAGTTACCTTCATACAGTCTCAAGTCGCCCCGATCCAGCTCGGCGTGCCGGTTGGCTACACGATCCAAAAACCACCGGTCGTGCGTCACCAAAATCAACGAGCCCGGCCAGGCCACGAAATTCTCCTCGAGCCACTCGATGACTTCGACGTCGAGGTGGTTCGTCGGCTCGTCGAGCACCAACAGCTCCGGCGCCTCCACCAACGCCGCCGCGATCGCTACCCGCCGCTGCTCTCCCTGCGAAAGCGTCCCTGCGAGCCGCTCACCGCGCGGCACCTTCAGCGCCTCCATCACCGCCTCGGCCCGATGAGTTTGGTTCCAACCGCCCGAGCGCTCGAGCGACTCCGAGAGCTGCCCTTGCTCGTTCACCAGGTCCGCAAGGTCCTCGTCGCGGGCGGAGCTCAGTCGGTGACCGACCTCCTCCAGCCTCCGATGCAAATCTTCGTGCTCCAAAAGACCGCGCTCGACGATCGAGCTGATCGTCGCAGAGGGATCGAGCACCGGATTCTGCCCGATCGCCGTGGCCCGAAGGCCCCTTTTTCGCTGAACAATGCCGGCATCTGGCTCCTCTTTGCCGAGGAGAATTCTCAGGAGCGTGGACTTGCCGGCGCCGTTGATGCCGATCAGCCCCACCCGATCGCCAGGCTCGATGGTCATCGAGACGCTGTCCAGGATGGTGCGGGTCCCGTAGCGCTTCGAGACATCTCGGGCCGAAATCAGGCTCATCTAGGGGGGAGTTATCAACTCCGATCGGCGGGCACAACGAGTTCGTCAGGGCAGCGCGCGAGGCCCCAAGATGACCATGGTTTACGAGCTGACCGACGTCGGCCGAACCTCGCTCGGCCCTGAGGGGCACCTTGACCCCAGACACCGCACCGCCGATGGGCTCACCGTGAGCTCGTCGGAACTTCCGCGTTGGACCGCGTGGTCCGGAGCGGGCCTGTGTATCGCCAACACGATCGGAGCCGGAGTGCTCCTGAGTACGGGCTTCATGGCCCAAGGGATGGGTCCCGGCCCGATCTTGCTCGCCTGGTTGCTCGGCGCCGTGCTCGCGACCCTCGGCGCCATCGCGTACGGGTCGGTCGCCGCAGGGGTGGTCGAGTCGGGCGGTGAGTATCGCTATCTCGAAAAGCTCATCCATCCGTTCGTCGGTCACCTGGCCGGATGGGGATCGTTGGTGTTGGGTTTCTCGGCCCCGATCGCGGTCGATGCGCTGGCGATTGGAGCGTTCCTTCGGACTTTGGTCCCAGGAGCGCCGAGCCCCGTGGTTACAGGCGTCGCCGTGGTCTTGATTTCGACGTTTCTGCACGGGCGCGGGCGAAGCCTGTCGAAGTCCGTTCAGGACCGCCTCGTAGCGATCAAGTTGGCGCTCGTGGTGGGTCTGTTGATGTTCGGGCTCTGGATGGGTTCGTGGTCCTGGCCCACGTGGGCGCCGCCGAAGGGTGGAGCCGATTTTCCGACCCGGGCGATCTTCGAAAATCAGTTCTGGATCGCGTTCGCCTTCAGCGGGTGGAACGCCGCGGTGTATGCGGCGGCGGAGTTTCGGGATCCCAAGCGAGACGTCCCGAAGGCGATGTTGATCGGTTTGTTGGTCGTCTCGGTGATCTACTTCGGCTTGAATTGGGTGTTCGTCGCGAACCTCACCCCGAGCGACGCCGCAGCGGTCTTCACGTACGAGGAGACCCGGGTGACTCTGGCTCACGTGTTGGCGAGCCGGCTCGGTGGCCCGATCGCGAGCAGCGCCGTGTCCGTGCTGGCGATCTTGGTGTTCGTGTCCGCGATCAGCGCGATGACCGTAGTGGGTCCCAGAGTCTACGCCGAAATGGCGAAGGACGGAGTGCTGCCGAAGGCGCTCGGCACGGCGGAGCGCGGGTCACCCACCCTGGCGACTTGGCTTCAAGGGGGGATCGCGACGCTGTTCGTACTCACCCACGGCGTTCTAGAGGTGGTGACTTCGGCGGCGGCGTTTCTGATGGTGTTCGCCGCGCTGGCGGCCAGCTGTGTTTTTCGAATTCCTGGATCGAGCCTTGGAGCGAAGGCGGCGGGCGCGGCGTACGGGGTCTTCGTCGTCGTGATCTTGGCGGTGGGACTCACCTGGGGTTCCTGGAAGCTGTGGGTCTCGTTGGGGGTCATCTTGGGGGCTTCGATCGTCTCGCAGCTCGTGCGAGCGAGAACGACCCAGAGCGGCTGACAGTCGCTTCGGGAACGCGTAGGCTCGGCGCGTGGAGGCGGATTTCGACCCGGACCTCGTCGACTTGCTCCCGGCGTTTCTCGAACGAACACGGAACGCGATCGCCGCGAGCTTCGACGGCGACTTCGCGGCGACGCGCAAGGTCGGTCACAACCTCAAGGGGACGGCAGCTACTTTTGGATTCCCTCGGCTCGGCGACCTTGGGCATCAGCTAGAAGCGGCCGCTCAGGCCCTTGACGAGTCAGCGGTGTTGCGGCTCAGGCGTGAGATCTCGGGTGAGCTTAGGGCCCGTTAAGAATTACCGGATCAACTCGGTCTTCGATGGCTCCGAAGGATCCCTACCGTCGCCTTGGGACAGTAGGATACGGGCCCTTAGTGCATCCGTGGAAAGGATAGGAATGCTGCAAGTTATTTCCTCACGGTGCCTTACTCGTTCAGAGCGCTTGCTCGCCGCGTGGACCGAAGCACGTGATCCCGGTCGATGAACCGCGGCGAGCGCAGCGAGCCTGCGCCGATGAAGCGCCGAGCGAAGCGAGGCTGCCCGGTCGGCGGGATTCATTCCCGCCGGGCACCGGTGACCCGGCGGCGAGGCGAAGGAGGCGGGCATCCCACGACGCCCGAATCCCCGATTCTCGCGGACGGTCGAGCTACGCGTTGACGGTGTGTTTCGAGCCGATGCAAGTTTCCGGGCGTGGGCACCCCACGAGAGCCGGTGGCCCGCACCTGCTTGTTGTTCCTCGTCGCTGCGGCCGGACTCGTGGCGTGTGACACCATCGAGGCGCGGGCTAGAGCGAAGGACGCCGCGGCGGCCTACGCGCGCGGGCGTTACGAAGAGGCCGCGGAGATCTACGGCGCCGCGGCCCACCGCGATCCCGAGCTCGCGACGTTGTGGCTCAATCGCGGCTTTGCGTGTTTGCAGCTCGTGAAGGCGCAGCGGCCGGCGTTCGCGTCCTGCGCGCTCGAGTCGTTTCGGACGTTCGCGCGGCTGGCGCCCAACGATCCGCGAGGGCGTGAGTATCTCCTGGCCACTCTGGTGGCTGGAGAGCTCTACGAGGACGCCAAGATTCTGCTCGGGCCGGAGATCGACCGTGACGGACCGTCCATCGAGGCGATCTCTGTACTTTCGCAAATCGCGCAAAAAGTGGGTCACTTCGACGACGCGCTCGACTTGGCCGGACGGCGCGCTCAGGTCGAGGCGAATGACCCCGCTGCGCACCAAGCGATAGGCTCCCTGATTTGGGACTACCTCTATCGGCACGCCGACGTTCCCACGGAGCGACGGCTAGCGCTCGCCGATCGAGCGGTCGAGGCCCTCAGTCGCGCGACCGAGCTTTCTCCACACGCGCCAGAGCCTCTCGTGTTCAGAGGTCTCATTTGGCGTGAACGAGCTCGAGCCCACACCTGTGATTTGGACGCGGGCTCGACCGATTCGGAAGGTTGCGAAAGACGCGCGACGGATCTGAGCCAAGCGGCCAAGGATGCGGATGCAGCGCGGATACGGCAAGGCAAGAAGGACGGCGGAACCTGATGTTCGAGGCGGCCCGGGGCATCGACCTCGACCCTCGTCGGCTGCGACGCCGAGCGTGGTGGTTGTTTTCGGTCGGAGCGCACGGAATCCTCCTCGTGGGGCTCCTGATTTGGTCGGTCATTCATGTCGACGAGGTCGCCCCGCCGTCCGTCATGGTGACCTTTCTCGCAGCGCCGCCGCCGCCGCCGCCGCCGCCGCCGCCGGCTCGCCGCAAGTCATCCAGGCCCAGGAAGAAGCCGAGCACCCTCGTGCAACCCACAGTCACCGCACCCCTCGAGCCTTCGCCGGAGAAACCGAACGAACCAGAGAACGACGCGGAGAGTGCCGGGGTCGAAGGCGGCGTCGAGGGTGGCGTCGAAGGCGGCGTCGTGGGAGGAGTAGTGGGCGGCGTGATCGGAGGAACGGCCATCGAGCCGCCCGTCGACCCACCCAAGCCGAAAAATGTCGCACCCTACGTGCTCGAGCAGAACTTGCTGTACCGTGTCGACCCAAAGGTGCCGCCCCACATTCTCTCTGCCCACCGCGGCAAGGAAATCGTGTCGACGATCCTGGTGTGCACCACTTCGGCGGGAGACGTGGATCCCAAGACTACGCGGATCCTGTCCGCCGTTCCTGGTACCAAGGAGGCCGTGCTCGAGGCGATCCTCGCCTGGAAGTACAAACCTCAACCCATCCCGCTGTGCGCCCCGGTGCGGCTCGTGATTCGTGTCGAATGAGAGGACTCAATGGAGAATAGCTTCAGTCTCGCCGCCATGTGGGCGAGCATGGGGATCCTGGCCAAGGGTGTCGTGCTCGTGCTCCTCGGAATGTCGGTGACTTCGATTTACGTGATGGTCGAGCGCTTCGTTTCCATCCGCCGGGCCCGAGTCGCCTCGCGCGCTTTCCTCGCGTCCGTGGCCTCGACCCTCGACCGCGGTGACCTCGCCGGCGCGGTGGGTCTCGCCGAGCGCGCCGGCGACCCCCCGGCCGCCAAGCTCGTCGCGCTCGCGCTCACCGAGCACGGTGACGCGCGACGAGCACACCCCGCGGACTTGTTCGCGATCCTCGACTCCGTCGAGAGAGTCGTCGACCGCGTGAAGGAACGCGAGATCGCCCAACTCAGAAAGGGCCTCGGCAGCCTCGCCACGATCGCCTCCGCCGCGCCGTTCGTCGGTCTGTTCGGCACGGTCGTGGGGATCATCAACGCGTTCCAAGCCATGGCCGCCTCCGGACAAGGAGGCCTCGCCGCGGTGTCCGGAGGCATCGCCGAGGCCCTGGTGACGACCGCGTTCGGCATCGCCGTCGCGGTGCCCGCCGTGGTCGTCTACAACCTCCTGACGAGCAGGATCGACGAGTTCGCCGTCGATCTCACCGAGGTCGGTTCGGAGCTCATAGGGTACGTCTCCAAGGCACCGAAGAGTGAGCGAGCTTGAGCGCGGGAGAGGTCAGACGCCCCGGTCCGCGGCGACGAAGAGTCGCAAAACCTCCGCGGGGTGAGCTGCGCGGAGAAATCAACGTGACCCCGCTGGTCGACGTCGTCCTGGTTCTCCTCATCATCTTCATGGTGGTGACTCCGATGTTGAGTAGGGGCGCCAAGGTCGAGCTTCCCGAGACTCGATTTCACCAGAGTCAGAACGACACGGGAAAAGAAGTGCTCGTCAGCGTCACCGCGGACGAACGTGTCTTCGTGGAGGCCGAGGAGGTCGACGCTCCGCGACTGACCGAAGCCGTTCGCGCGGCCATCGCCGGTAGTCGAGCCACCGGAGGGGCTGGCGAAGTCCATCTCAAGGCCGACCGGAGACTCCGATATCGCACCATCAGGCCCGTCGTCGAAGCCATTCACAAGGCCGGTGCGCCCGGAGTCGCCCTCGGGACCGAGGAGCACAAAGGAGCCCGCTGATGGCGATGTCGGTCGGCAGCAGCTCTGGCAAAGTCCGAGCGGAGATCAACATCACCCCGTTGGTGGACGTCGTGCTCGTCTTGCTCATCATCTTCATGGTCATGACGCCGATCTTCCTGCGGCAGCTCGACCTCGACGTGCCTGAGAAGGCCGACTCATCCACACCGCCGGAGGTCGGAGCCGACCAACTGGTGCTACGCATCGCCGCCAGCGGGACCCTCGAGCTGAATCATGAACCGGTGGAGGAGGACGCCCTGAAGCAACGGCTGGAGGCCGCCTTCGCGACGAGGCGAGAGAAGGTGCTGTTCTTCGACGCCGACGACGAGGCAGAGTACGAACGTGTCGTGCACGCGCTCGATATGGCCCGCGGAGCGGGGGCCAAAGTGTTGGGCTTCGTGACTCGGTGAGATCAGCCGGCGAGATTGCTTCCCGAAATAGCTGGGTGACCGCCCGCCGGCCCGTCGGCCTTCGGCCCGTCGGCGCCTGCGCTTGGTTGCCTTCTCCCGACCTGATAGGCTCCGCCCGTGGCGACGCGAGACCCCACCCAGGAGCGCATCGAATCCATCGCTCGGCTTCGGCGCCTTGGGATCGAGGCAAACTTCGTCGGTGATGGCTCCGTTCGGGGCTCTCTCGACCTCGGCGGACGGTCTCTTGCGCGCCCAGAGGGAGTCAGGGTCGGCAGTCGGCATGACTTCGCCCTGCACGGAGACTCTCACTTTCATTTCCTGCCGCCGTCGCCTCTGCGACTGCTCGGGCTCGTCAAGTTCGTCGGCGCCCGCAACGGCGAGCATCTCCTGAAATTCGTGGAGGCGAGCTGGAACTCGTTTGCCGCTCGAACGACTCAAGCCCTCGCCAGGGCTCGCTCGTATTTTTCCGACGCCACCTTCGATGCCGAGAGTTGGCAGATCGTCGCTCGCCTGAAGTCACCCAGGCTGGGGGAGCTTGAGCTCGTCTATTACGAGGACGCCGCGCGACCGAAGGTCGCAGTGAGGCGCGCTGGAGGGAAGGTCGTCGAGCCCGCGATCCTGGTGTCCTTGCCGACCGACCCGCCTTCCGTCGCGGAAGCGCTGCGGCTGATCTTTCAAGCCACCAAATCGCTCGAAGCCTCGAAGGCGGCGAGCGGAGGTCGTGAGTCTTCCCGAAGTCACTTCTCCGCGGTATTTTCAGTGCCGACCGATCTCGAGGAGAGCCTCCCGGAAGACGAGCGAATTCCGCAGGACGCCTTGTCGGGCTCGTTCGTGATTGGCCCCGACGGGTTTTTGGAGAACGACGCAGAGCCCGAGCCCAGAGTCATAGACTCGCCCCTGCCCGATCCATCCGAACCCAAAATTCCGCCGCGCGCCGAGTCGGCGACCACCGGCGTCTTTCCTCGGTCGCCTTTCTTCGACGACGACCAGACCGACGCCCCCATGCCCGTCACCGTCTCGAACGCGTGGCTCCCGCTGCCGTCCGCGAGCCGTGTGGTTTTGCAGGCCGGCTTTCATCGCGTCGAGGCGCGCGTGACCCACGCAAACCGCTTTGGCTTGTATGGTCAGTGGCTCGGGCGGCGACCCCAGGACGGTCAGATCGCACGCCTCGTCGGGCAGAGTGCATTCAGTCCCATCGTGAAAGTGGCTCCCCCTACGCCGATCGGCGACGCAACTCTCAAATACCACCCCGATCCTGCCTTCGCAGAATCTCAAGACGCAAAGGGTGTGCTGATCGCCATGAGGCCGGGCACGGCCCGAGACCGCGCGCTCGTGGCGGCGCTCGATCGCGGTGCGCTCGTGCTTCCTACCCCGACCGTGATCGCGTTGTGCGCGAGCGCCGCGATGATCCACGTGAGGCTGTTCGTGCTCGACCCGCGCCTGCCGGAGCTCGCGCGGTGGCCCGAGCTCGGAGACGTGCTGAGTTTGGACGAACGGGGTCGGGCGCTCGTCGTGAGTGAGTCCGGAATGGCTACTCTCCCCCCGTGGGCTCGGTGGGTGCACCCGAGGTCGATTGGAGAGGCCATCGCCGAGGAGCTGAAGGAGTAGAGTCTGATCGGCACCTCCAGATGTCGCTGAACGCCGAGCCTCGGCGAGTGAAGCAAGCGTACGAGCGACCCAAGCGGGGACTAGCGGGGACTAGAAGCGAAACGACAGATTCTCAGGTTCAGACCGCCAACCAGTCCTCGGACCGCCGATCGACGACGAGCTTGCCTTGATCTTTCGAACGCTAGCCCCGATTCTGTCGTGCGTGCACGCCAACGCGCCTCCGAATGCCGCGGAACGCACACCATTGTCGGGCCTCGCCGCCTGTCGCGCCCTCGTTCGATTAGGCGTCGCCGCGACGACCTTGGGAGCCTTCGCGGCGTGCTCGCGGAGTGAATTCGTACATCGCTCCTTGAGTGTGGGCGACGGGCTCGGTTTCTTCATCATGACGGATCGGAGCGGCTCTCATGGAGCGGCTCGCGGCCCGGTCGTCATCGAAAATGGAGTCACGACGAGCGGCCAGGATCAGATTCCCGACGAAGAGCTCGACTCGAGCGCAACTCAGCTCCACTTCTCCTGGCTAGAGAAGTCGGTCGTCAGCGAGGCGCTGGCCGCCTCGGGCCATGGCCTCGACGAGGCTCGCCTCTCCGAGGCGAAAACGGACTTCGACCGGTCCGCTTCGTGTACCGACCCGACGCGGGTCGGGGGCGTCAATCGCTTGAGGCTCTCCATGCTGCCGGGCGCCAAGTGGCAGACGGCGCAGCTGCCCACCGGTGAGTTCGAGGAGGGTGCGGCCCCGGGCTTCGAAGCTCAGATGGCGCTGGAGCTCCCCATTCTCCGGGACCCTTGCTCCCTGCCCGGAGTGACCCTGCGCCCGTTTGCGGGGGATGGCTTCTTGTTTCCGCGCGTCTCCGACCTCCCGCTCCCTGAAAACTGGCAAGGGACCATCGATGCTGGGCTCAAGCTCCGCCAGGTCATCCGCCTGAGCGCCGATGAAGTGCTGACCTACGCTGGATCCGCGGTCTATCTCGTGTCGCGGGATGCTTCGAAAACCGCGACGGTGACGCCCCTGTTCTTGCGCAGGGAGGGTGGCGTCGTACTCATCGCCGACGCGGCGATCGATCGCCGCGGATCCACTGCGAAGCTCGCGCTCGTAGGTCAGTTGATGGAGTCGAGTCAGACGCTGTTGTTCCAGGTGTTGATTTCGAATGGGAGCTTGTCACAGGTTCGCACCTCTTCACTCGGCGCGGGCGAGATGCCCGCCGTGACTTTCTTGGACGACGAAACCTATCTGATCGCGGGAACCGAAGGAGAGAATATCTCCGAGTCTTCGACTGGGATCGTGTTTCGGGGCCGCTGGGGAGAGGAGCCGGACGTGGCCTTTCGAGTCACCAGGGCGCACATCTCAGCGCTCGCGCTCACCGAAAATCGCGAGTACCCCCTGGTGCTCGGAACCGAGGGGTCGCTGGGGCAAATCATCTTGGCGTCTCTCGACGGAAGCCAAATCCAGAGATTCGAGCTCGGGGACCGGGCGGAGAAGATTCACTACCGCCGATTTGCTCCGCTCGGCGGGGACATGTTGGGCGTCGGTGCGTTTGGCGCCCACGTCCTCGTTCGGGGCTCGACCGCCGAGGCCGTCGAGCTCGTGCTCCCGCCCGAGTGGTCGAGCTGCCCCTCTGGGCCTCCGAGCACCTGCGGCGTTCCCAAGAGTCGAAGGGACGCGACGGCGATCTCCGGCGCCGACGACCGAGCCTTCTTTCTCCATGCGGAGTGCGTGGATGGAATTCACACCGTCAACTCGGATTTCTGTCTGAGTCTCGTGCCTTTTGCGGAGGGCTTCGCGATCAGGGATGCGGCCCGGCGAGCGCACTGCGAGGCCGAACGCGGCGACGTTCAGGTCGAAGAGCTGGACTTCGCGGCGGGGTTGGGACGCGTCGGAGACGTACTCACCGTGGGGGGGGAGTGCGGAATGCTGTTCGAGGCCTGCCTCGATCCCTCCAAGTGCGAGTGACCCCTCTGACCGTCATCGAAGGCCTGCGCTGGAGCGCCCCTTCAAAATCGGGCGAAGCGGAGCCGGGCGAAGCGGAGCCGGGCCAAGCGGAGCCGGGCGAAGCGGAGCCGCTCGAGCTCGGTGCACGATGAAGGGGGCACCTCGTGCCCAACGAGCGAGGGCGGGCCTCGGTTCTGTGGTTTCGGTGCGAGACGCGAATTTGCGGAGTACCACCGGAGGACGGGAGCCTTCCGGACGATTGCCACGGCGCAGTCCGATCGCCCATGTTCACGACGTGTGGCGCCTTCTGGTTGTCCTGGCCGCCTGCGGAAGTCCCGCTCGCGTCAACGTCGAAGTCAACGGGGACGTCGCCTTCACCGTCACCCGCCACGATGAGTTGCTCTCGGTGGCAGGGCCAGTCGCCGACTTTCCGGCGCGCACTGAGCTGGACCACGCGCCGGACGAGCTCTTTGTCGTCGCTCTCACCCACGCCCAACTCGCTGAGTCCTTCCCGGGCTTCTTGGGAGCGGTCGCGCTCGACGTCGGGCCGCCACCAGACTCACCCGAATCCAAGAGTGACGGCACACGGATTCGAGTCCGCGGACCCCTGCATCCAGATGCCGAGATCCTCCGCGTTGACCCGCTCGACCCTCCTGTCGCTGCCCCGGAGCTTCGAATGGAGCTCACACTCTCGGCGGAGATCGATCCCGAGTTTTGCCGCCCAAACCTCAAGCTACCCGTCCGGTTTGGCCCGAACCTATCGTCTCCGTTCGGGCGGCCGGCGCTCGCGGTGCCGGGCCTCGCGATCGTGACCGGGCCAGACCGGATCGACGTAGTCTCGGAGGGACCAACTCAGCTCTCCGTGGGCCCACCCGAACCGGCGATCGTGTTCTTCGACTCCGTGCTGGATCGGTCTCTCGGCGTGATCTTCGCGGTTGGTTGTCGTCGACACCTGAGCGATCCGCACGACTGCGCGCCAGAGCGGCCCGGATATCTCTTTCGAATCCCTCTCGCGGGCGATCAGCTCGGGCCAGTGGAGACTGCGACAATGACTACCAATGGGCTCGAGCGGATCGCGCTGGGACCCGACGGACACACCCTGTTGCTCGCTGGAATCGGCAGCTCCACCTACTTGTTCGACACTCGATCCGAAGAGCTCGTCCCGCTACCGGCGCTGCCGATTGGGGACGTCGATCAAGTGTTGGAGGTCGAGGCGACGCCGAGCTTGGAGGTCCCTTTCGTCGCGACCTCGAGAAACTACGCGTTGTTCTTTTCGGAAACGAAGCGAGAGTTCACCGCCTATACCCTAGGACTCTCGAACCTGAGGGCCTACGGCCTGGCGGTGATTTCGCGGACCGACCGAAGTATCGAGGTTTGGTTCGCTGGAACCAGCGGCTACATGGCACGCTCAGTCGATTTCGGAGCTCCGGCGACGGTGACTCCCAGCTATCCGCCAAGGCTCGCGCCCTGCCTCACCGCCGACGGCAAGAACAGCCTGGCGGATATCGTCGGTCTCGTTGCAGGAGATGGATACGTGTTCCCTCTGCTCGAGCGATGCTCCGCCCTCGTAGCCGTACGAGCTCAGGACCTGTGCGCGGCGATCTTCGAGACGGGCGAGCGGGCCCGCTTCGAAGCGGCCGAGTACTACGAGGCGGGTGTGTGGTCAGCTACCGATGGCCTCTACGTCAAGGCGAACGAGCTGGAGGTGCTGCGTCCGCGCTGAACCCGAATTGGGATGGAAGTCGGTCCGCCACCAGGCGTGTCACCGAACGATGAAGTTCAAAATCCGCCCCGCTTTGTACACGACGCGCGTGATCTCCTTGCCTGCGAGATAGCGAGCGACGTCCGGGTTGGCCTTCGCTTCGGCCACCGCGGTGGCCTCGTCCGCGGTCTTACTCACTTCGATCTCTCCTCTGGTCTTGCCCAGAATCTGCACGCCCATCCGAACGGTGTCCTCCTCGGACCACTTCGGGTCATGAGTTGGCCATGGAACGAAGCTGATTCCGCCCGACTTGCCGAGACCCTTGGACCACACCTCTTCGGCGAAGTGTGGCGCGAACGGCGCCACCAACTGCGCGAGCGGCTCGAGCGCCACTCGGGAGGTGGTCCCGAGCTGCAACAAGTCTCGCGTGGCCACGTGCAGCGCCGAGATCGCCGTGTTCAGATCGAGCGACTCGATGTCGTGGGCCACCTTCTTGATGGCTTTGTGAATCACCCGAAGCTCGGCCTCGGTGGGTGCGACATCGGTGACTCGACTCTGGTCGTTCTCGTCGAAGTAGAGCCGCCACGTCCGCCTGAGCCAACTGAACTGACCTTCGAGACCCTGAGTCTGCCAAGGCTTGTCGGCGTCCAGCGGACCCATGAAACAGATGTACACCCGCATCGCATCGGTGCCAAAGCGAGCGATGACGTCGTCTGGGTTGACCACGTTCCCTTTGCGCTTGGACATCTTCTCGACGTGTACGGTCAGCGGCGCGTCGGTTCCCTTTCGGTAGGACTGACCTTCCCGCTCCTCCACGTCCTCCTGCGGCACGATGCGACCCTGTGCGTCATAATAGGTGAACCCGAGGATCATGCCCTGGTGGCGCAGCTTCGCGAAGGGTTCGTCATCTCGCACCAAACCTCGGTCGAACAGCGCCTTCTGCCACATCCGTGAGTACAAGAGGTGCCCCACCGAGTGCTCGGGCCCCCCGACGTAGAGGTCGACCGGCATCCAATAGTCCGTCTTCTCACGAGCAGCGAGCTCGTTGGGGTTCTGAGGGTCGCAATACCTCAAAAAATACCAGCTCGACCCCGCGGACCCCGGCATCGTGTCGGTCTCGCGGAAGAGCTTTCTGCCGGTCTTCGGATCCGATACTTCGACCCACTCTTTGACCGCGGCCAGCGGCGACTCCCCCGTGCCCAGCGGCTCGTACCGAGCCACACGAGGCAACTCGACCGGGAGCTCGTCCGGACCGAGGGCTCGCACGACCTCCCCGGACTCCGCCTTCAAGACCGGGATCGGCTCACCCCAGTAGCGCTGGCGCGCGAAGACCCAATCGCGCATCTTGAAGGTGACCTCGGCGCGGCCCAGCCCATTGGCCTCGAGCCACGCGCAGACTTTGGCTACCGCGTGGCCCTCTGCCGTGGGCGTCCCGTCGAACTGACCCGAGTTGACCATCTGACCCTCGCCTTCGTGTACGGCGGCCAAAGCTTCGTCGCCCCCCGAGATCACACGCACGATGGGCAAACTCATCGCTTTGGCGAACTCGAAGTCGCGCGAGTCGTGAGCAGGAACCGCCATGATTGCGCCGGTGCCGTACCCCCAAATCACGTAGTCCGCGATCCAGATCGGAATGGGTTTGCTCGTCGCCGGGTTGATCGCGAAGGCGCCCGTCGCTACTCCGGTCTTCTCCTTGAATTGCTGACGGTCGAGATCACTCTTGCTGCGAGCTTTGTCTACGTAGGCGGATACGTCCGCTCGCCGGGCGGCCGAAGTGATGACCTCGACCAGCGGGTGCTCCGGCGCCAACACCATGTACGTCGCGCCCCACAGCGTGTCCGGCCGAGTCGTGAAGACTTCGATGGACTCAGGCCGATCTTGAACGGGAAAAGCGATCCGGGCCCCCGTGGAGCGACCGATCCACTCGCGCTGCCGGATCTTGGTGGGTTCGGGCCAGTCGATTCGTTCGAGCCCTTCGAGGAGCCGATCGGCGAACGAAGTAATGCGGAGCATCCACTGCCGCATGGACTTTCGGATCACAGGGTGTCCGCCGCGCTCCGACTTTCCGTTGATGACTTCGTCGTTCGCGAGGACGGTGCCGAGCGCCGGGCACCAATTCACCATCATGTCGCCCTGGTACGCGAGCCCCACTTCATGGAGCATCGAAAAGATCGCTTGAGTCCATTTGTAATACGAAGGATCGCAGGTGGAGACTTCGCGAGTCCAGTCGTACGAGAACCCGAGCCGCTTGAGTTGTCGCCTGAAGGTCGTGATGGCCTCGGCGGTCGAGTCCTGCGGCGGCACTCCTTCTTCGATGGCGCGTTGCTCCGCGGGCAACCCGAATGAGTCGAAACCCATCGGGTGCAGGACGCTGTACCCTTGGGCG
Source organism: uncultured Myxococcales bacterium (assembly GCA_964463485.1). Classification (GTDB taxonomy): domain Bacteria; phylum Myxococcota; class Kuafuiibacteriia; order Kuafuiibacteriales; family Kuafuiibacteriaceae; genus CAYXDO01. Next base: position 45,804 of record CAYXDO010000030.1, read on the forward strand.
CGTCTGAGGCGACTCACGACGTCCGAAGCGGTGTACCCAGCGGGATGGCCCACGTGAAGCCCCTTGCCGCTCGGGTAAGGGAACATGTCGAGGGCGTAGAACTTCTTCTTGGATGGATCCTCTTTGGCGAGGAAGGTCCCGTTCTCGTCCCACCAAGTTTGCCAGAAGGGTTCGATTCTCTGCGGCTCGTAGGCCATGCGAGGTTCTACACAAAATTGGCGTCGAACGGGTCGGAGATTTCGATGTCCTCTCCCCGGCCGGGACCGACCGAAACCAGCGCGGCGGGCACTCCCAAGTCGCGGGTGATTCGGTCGAGGTAAGCGCGTGCGGTCCCCGGAAGCTCCTCGAGCTTTCGAGCGCCGCGGACGTCCGAGAAACCTTCGGTGGCCTCGTAGATCGGCTTCACCCGATCGAGGTCGTGAACGTTGTCCGGAAAGGTCTCGAGGCGCTCCCCGTCGAGCTCGTAGGCCACGCAGACCTGAATCGGCGAAATCCCAGCGAGCACGTCGAGCTTGGTGATCGCGAGCCGGTCGATTCCGCTGACCCTCACCGCGTATCTCAGCGCGACGAGATCGAGCCAGCCGCAGCGGCGAGGCCGCCCGGTCGTCGCGCCAAACTCTTGGCCCGTCGCGCGCAAGCGCTCGCCCGTCTCGTCGAGGAGCTCGGTGGGAAAGGGCCCGCTACCCACGCGGGTCGTATAGGCCTTGGTGATCCCCACGACTGCGCCAAGTCGACGCGGCCCAAGGCCCGAGCCGGTCGCCGCGTTGCCCGCCACCGTGTTCGACGAAGTCACGAACGGATAGGTGCCGTGGTCGATGTCGAGCAACACACCTTGGGCTCCCTCGAACAGGATCACCTCACCCCGGCGCGCGGCCTCGTCGAGCCTCGCACCGACGTTCGTCACCAGCGGAGCCAGCCGGGTCCCGAACGCGAGGTAGCTCGACACGATCTCGGCGACCTCCGCCGATGAGTACGCGGGGTCTCCGTTCGCCACCAAGATCGCGTTCAGCTCCGCCAGCCGGTTGGCCACCAGGCCCTCGAGCCGCTTGGCGTCGAACAGATCGGCGACGCGCACGCCGCGCCTTGCGATCTTGTCCTCGTACGCCGGACCGATCCCTCGACCGGTCGTGCCGATCCGGTCGACGCCACGGAAGCGCTCTCGCGCAAGGTCGAGCCGCTTGTGGTACGGCAAGATCAAATGCGCTCCAGCCGAGAGCGCGACTCTGCCTTGCACGTCGATCCCCCTGGCCGACAGCGTATCGAGCTCGTCGAGGAGCACCTTCGGGTCGACTACGACGCCGCTCCCGATGGCACACTTGGTCCCCGGATGGAGCACTCCGCTCGGCACCAAGTGCAGGACCGTCTTTTGACCTCCAACGACCAGCGTGTGCCCAGCGTTGTTTCCACCTTGGTAGCGAACCACCCAGTGCGCGCGCTCTCCGTAGCGATCGACGACCTTGCCCTTGCCTTCGTCACCCCACTGAGCTCCCACGACGACGACGCTGCGCTTGCCCGACATGGCGCGCAATCTACTCACGTCGCTGCTCACGCGCGAGCCCCAAGGCGCGCCGCCTCGTTCCCGAGGGCGAACAGGCTCGCCACGAGCACCAAGCTCATCAGACCGGGTGCGAGCACGATCAAAGGCGCCCGCTCGAGATCGCCGAGGTGCGCCGACAACATCGTGCCGAGCGACGGGAACGGAGGCGGCACCCCGAAGCCGAGATAGGACAAGGTACTCTCATAGAGAATCAAATCCGCGATGGCCTGCGTCGAGGCGATCAGCATCGGCGGGATCGCGAGCGGCAGGACGTGCACCAAGAGGATGCGACTTTCAGAGCAACCGATGGCGCGCGCGGCGATCACGAGCTCGCGCTCCCTGGCCGAACGCGCGGTCGTTCGAGCGAGCCTGAAGAAGCCGACCCAGGCGAATGGTAACAGTACGATCACGAGCTTCACGATCTCGAAGAGCGGTGACGGCAAGGCCGCGATCGCGGGGACGCTACGGCCCCAGTCGACTGCCGAGACAAACAGCAGCACCGGGATGCGGGGCAATGCGGAGAGTCCGTCGGCGAATCTTCGTATGGCCAGATCGAAAGCGCCACCAAAGTATCCCGCGCAGACGCCCAGCGGTGCTCCGATCAAGAGCGCGCAGGCCGCGGTCGAACCGGCCACGGCGAGAGACACGGCCGTCCCCTTGATCAGCCGCCCCAGCAGATCGCGCCCGAGCGAATCCGTTCCGAGCCAGTGGTCGAGGCTGGGTGGGGCCAAGCGCAGGGTCGGATCGAGCGCATCCAAGCCCGCGCCTCGACTCAGCGCGATCGACGACGCGACGGCGACCAGACCCAATACGACGAACGGCCACACGGCTCGACCGGCCTGCACGCCGCTCGAGCTTGGCTCGCGCTCGCTCCTGCTCCAGAGCTTCAAGCGAGCTCCTCCTTGGTCGAACGAGGATCCAGCGAGCGGACCAAAATATCGAGCCCCCCCATGGCCACCAACGTAATACACGCATAGAGACACAACACGACGGTGGCGACCGCGCGGTCGTCGTTTCGAATACTCTCGAAGATCAGCATGCCCATGCCCGGCAAGGAGAAGACGCGCTCGACGACGACGGCTCCTCCGAACATCGACGGCACCGACGCGCTCACGATCACGAGGAGCGGCGCGATGGCATTCAAGAGCGCTCGTCGGCGAACGACGCGCTCCTCGATGCCTCGAGCTCGCATCGCCAGCGCGAGCTCGGATTCGAGAACCATGCCCACTGAGTGCCTCACGTGCCTCACCCACCGACCGGCGTGAATCGCAGTGAGTACGAGGACGGGAAGCACCAGATGGGAGAGCCCGCCGGACCCGCCGCTCGGCAGAACCTCCGCCCACAACGCGAACACCAACAGCGCGGTCAAACAAAGCCAATGCACCGGGACCCCACCCACGACGACGGGCAATGCGGACGCGGCCATCGCGACGACCCCTTTCCGTCGCGCCATGGCCTCGAGCCCCAACCCCAACGCCACCAGCAACCCCAGCGCGAACGCAGGCAGCGTGATCGAGAGCGTGGCGACGAGTCGCGACCGGAGCAGCTCGACCACCGGGCGCTGATGCACCTTCGACCAACCGAGATCCCCCGAGAGGAGCCCGTGGCTGGGCCAGTAGGCACAGCGCTCGCCATGATCGGAGCGCCCGATCCACCAGCAGATGTATCGATGCGCGATGGAACGATCTCGGCCACCTTCGTCCACGAAGCGAACGAGATCTGCCTCGCGAATGCTCGGATCACTCGTGACGAGCAACTCCTCGGGTCGGCCAGCCACGGAGTTGAGGAGCGCGAAGAGAACGAACGAAAAAGCGACGAGCGCGAGAAGATCGACAAGCAGCCGGGCACCGAGGCTGCTTCCCCTTTGGAGCGCAGGAGGCACGTCGTACAACCTAACCGGCCTCGCGCAAGGAGTCGTTCGTCCATGGCAAGTCGCTGCCATCTCGCCATCGGGATCGCCATGTGCCAGCATGTCGAGTGTCAGCCATGAGCGACGGGCCGCCTGGCCGCACCCCTCGCGGGAGCGGGACGAAGAAGGGCCCCGGGCCCAGGGCGCTGGGTCCACGGATCCCAGCTGATCCGACCGCCGTCGATGCTCCGCCCGAGATGCACGAGCACGAGCCTGCGGATCCGACCCTGCCCAACCCCATCCCCGAGTGGATCGCACACCACGAGACCCTTCGACCGAATCCCGATGCCGAGTCCCACTCGAGCGCCGGGGTCGCGCCGCCTCCCGAGCCCGACCGAGTTACGCTCGACCCGGACGAACCCACCCTGCCTCCGAACGGAGACAACACAGACCCTGGCGTAATCAGCCCTCCGCCATCCGACTCAGCCACGCCCGTCCGACCGCAGTCCCCGTCCGAGAGTGATCAGGAAATCAGGACGACCAACCTTGCGCCGGAAGTTCTCGTGCAGCTAGGCCTCGAGGACGACTCCAACCCAGCCGGCTTGGCCAAGGACCTGAGTCGCTCCCTGGGCGCAGTGGTCGCGCGTATGGAGTCCAAGGCCAAAGGCGTACTCAGCAGCCCGAGAGCTCAGCCGAAGCTCCAAATCCCCTCCGCCGCCACCGAGGCGGGATCCCTCTCCGCCGAGCTCAGCTCCGCCCCCCTCGAGGACGATCGAGAGACCCTTCCGATCGAGCCAGAGGGGCGCCCGCCGATAGCGTCGCTGCCGGGGTTGGTCGATCCCGGCGCGAAGCTCGATCTCGATGGACCCACTCAGCACGCCATCGAGTCCGAGCTGCTCGAAGCTCGCCCATCCCAGGCCAAGGGAGCGCGCGGAGTCGTGATTCGGGCGTTCAAGATGGACACCGAGGCTCGTATCGACGTTCAGAAAAAATTGGAGTCGGCCAAAGTCGACAGCAGAGTTCGGGAGCGCCTAGACGCATCTCACGCCCAACTCATCGCCCTCGGATCCTCTCCAACACCCCAGGCCGAAGAGGAGGTTCCAACGGCTCCGCCCGAGCCCGCGCCGAGCTTCGACAGCGTCAAGACTGCCCACCTCCCACCGGAAGCCAAGGAGCTCGCGGGGCTGTTGAACGCGGCCGCGGATCGTATGGAGGAGCAAGCGTGGGAAACCGACGCCGACAAGACCGCAGACTCGAGCCCAGGTCACCTCGTTCGGAACGCTCCGCCCCAGGCTCAGACCATCACTCACGTCATCGGCGCCCCTAACTCGCAGAGTCAGATCGAGCCCGTCGACGAGCCGGAGCTCGCCCTTCCGAGGTCCAAAGCCCAATGGGTCGCGGTAGGGATCGGCGTCGTGATTTTGATCGGCGCCGTGGCGTGGCTATTGTTCCAGCTGACCCGCTGAGAGCGACCAGCGATGAAAATCGGCCTCGACTGCGAGTCGAATCGGCCCGAGACTCTCGCTCGCTACCGGTCGAAATAGTCTCGGTCGTTGCGTCGAGAGCGCGCTCTTGGCCGCGTCGACCCAGCCGTGCTCGAGCTACACTCGAACCACGAGCGCAGCGGCCGCGAACGCTCAAAACTCTCGTTTCAATATCTCTCGGGCGATGACCAGCCGCTGTATCTCGTTCGTGCCCTCGTAGATCCGCGTGACCCTCGCGTCTCGGTAGAGTCTCTCCACCAAGAACTCGCGTGAGTACCCATACCCACCGTGGAGCTGCACCATACGGTCGATGATGCGGCCCGCCGCCTCCGACGCGAACAGCTTGGCCATGCTGCACTCCGCCGAAGCCTTGACCCCCGTGTCGAGCAGCCGCGCCGCGCGCAGCGTGAGAAGCCACGCAGCATCGAGCTCCGCCTTCGAGTCCGCCAGCACGAACTGAGTGTTTTGAAACTCGCTCAGGTTCTTTCCAAACGCCCGCCGCTCGCTGACGTAATTCAGGCCGGCCTCGAACGCCGCCTCCGAAAGGCCGAGAGATAGGGCCGCGATTCCTACTCGCCCAGCACCGAGCGCCGAGAGCGCGATTTGATAGCCGTGGCCTCGCTCCCCCACGAGGTTCGAGAGCGGAATCCGACAGCCATCGAAAGTCAGCGCCACCGTACCCGACGCTCGCTGACCCATCTTGTCTTCGTCCTTGCCCACGATCAGGCCCGGCGTGCCTCGCTCTACTACGAAGCAACTGATCCCATGTTTCCCTCGCCCGTCGGTCCGCGCGAACACCAGATGGATGCCCGCGTGCGCTCCGCTCGTGATCCAAAGCTTCTGACCATCGAGTACGAACGAGTCACCGTCCGAACGCGCCATCGTCTGCAACGCCGCCGCGTCCGACCCTCCGCCCGGCTCGGTCAACGCAAAGCTCGCCGGCCCGAGCCGCCCGGCTACGTAAGGCCGAAGCCAGCGGTCCTTCTGAGCGGCCGACCCATGATCACTCAAGATCTTCGAGGCCAGGTTGCTGGAGGCGAGCACGACCGCGGTGGACGCGCAGGCTTCGGCCACCGCTTCCATCGCCAACACGTAACCCACGTTGTCGGTCCCCGCACCGCCGTCTTCGATGGGGACCTTCATCCCCAAAAATCCCAACTCGGCGAGCTCAGGCATCAGCTCGACCGGAAATCGGGCCTCCCTGTCGCGGTCTTTGGCCCCCGGAAAGAGGCGCTTGGCCGCGAAGTCTCTGGCGACCTGCGAAAGAATCCGCTGCTCCTCGGTCATAGGAAAGGTGAATCGGTCGAGGGCTGAGGCTGTCATGACTTTCTGGGTACTCGTTTGCCAACAGTGGATCGAGCTTGCAAAGTGTCCATGCGGTGAGATTGACAGGTTCCCTGTCATCTTGTGGACTCGTCCCATGACTCGCGCGCCGCGTCGACTGCGAAAACGACACGCCCTCGGGGAGCTTCGGGAGGTGGTGGACGAGACTATCGCGCTGTTTCATCGTCTGGCGTGGGTCGCCGAGCAAATCTACGGAAGAGATGGACGCTCCCTGGCGCGCCGCGGGCTCCTGCGAGGCCTGGAGCGCTATGGAGCGCGAACCGTTCCGCAGCTCGCAAAGGCACGCTCGGTTCGCCGCCAAACTCTTCAGCCCGTCGTCGACGAGCTCACCGCTGACGGCCTCGTGGAGCTCGTCGACAACCCCGATCACGCGCGGTCCAAGCTCGTCCGAATTACCCCCGCGGGGCGCGCGATCGTCGAGCGAATGGACCGCGCCGACGTCAAGGTCTTAGAGGCCGTAGGCGCTGGGCTGTCCGAACCAGACCTCAAACATGCCGCCGAGACCCTGCGGGCGGTCCGTGCTCGATTCGAAGCCGAAATGCGCTGGCGACCGGTGATCGAAGAGCAGTTCCCCGAAGGGCGGTGAGCAGCACGAGCTTTCCGCTGGTTGCGTTCCGTGGTGTCTAACCAACGACTCTCGGTGCCAAGGCGAACGAATGCCCGACGGAAACGACATCGAGACGACGTATCGCTCCTTCGCTCCGCTCGTGTACCGCCGGTGCAGAATGATCCTCGCGAACGACCAGGACTGCTTGGACGCCGTGCAAGAGGTTTTCGTTCGGCTGGCGCGCGGTTCAGCCCGATTTCGTGGGGAGGCGGATTTTCGGACTTGGATTTATCGAGTGACCACGAACCACTGCCTCAATCGGCTTCGGGCGGATCGAAGACGGCTGCGGGCTCTCGAGCGGCTGGAGGTCAGGGAAGCCTACGTCTCCGCCGGCGATTCGGGACTGGCATTGGAGCGCAGGCGCCTGCTTGGTCAGCTCCTCTCGGTCCTCGGTTTGGACGAGGTTCAACTCCTCGTGCACGTGTTTTGCGACGGGATGACGCATGCCGAGGTTGCTTTGGTGCTCGGAGTGACTGAAAGGACGGTGAGAAACCGCCTGACACGGGCCATCGGGCGCGCTCGGCAGGAGATCGATGGACTCCAATCATTCGAAGGAGGGCGGGGCTGTGGCTGAGAAATCGCATCCATCGGATTTCGCGTTGGATGGGGCACGTACGGGTCACGCCCCCACGGAGGTGGTCGAACACCTCGGAGAGTGCGCCCAATGCGCGAAGCGGGTTTGGGAGTGGAACGTCGTGGAGCAATCGTTCGTCCAGCGCTTTCCGGACTCCAAGGCACTCGCGCGATCCGCGCGTCCTCCGCCAACCGCACGCGGTCGATGGGTTCAAGGACTCGTCGCCGCGGCCGCGTTGCTCGTTTTGTTCGTCGGGCGCGCCCTCGTCTTGCCAGAGGCCGCCGTTCGACCTAAAGGGAGCTCCCAGGTGGAGGTTCTCGTTCGTCGTGAGAGCTCAACCCTTCGACTCGGTGAGCAGCCCCTGCGCGCGGGCGATACGCTGATTTTTCGTACGAGCTCGACGCACTCGTTTTTTCTCGTGGTTGGGCTCGAAGGCTCTCGAAAAGCACAGGTCTTGGTCTCCGAAGATGGCCTGAGTAGCCTCCGCATCGACCCCGGCCCTTCGAAGTTGGTCCATCAAGGGGTCAAGCTCGACGACTATCCCGGACCCGAGCTCTACGTCGGCCTTCTCAGCGACCAGCCGCTGGACGCCGCAAAAGTCCTGGACGAAATCAAAGCCAGGGCGTCGACGACGAGCAACCTGAAGTCGATCATGTCACAGCCGCTCCCCTTCGATGCGACGCAGGAGTTTTGGGTCGTCAGCAAGGAGCAGACGGAATGACCCTTGTCGCACTCCTGGCTTTGATGCTCGCCGCGCCCAGCTCGGACCAGACTGCGACCCGAAGGCTTGCGCTCGTCGTGGGTAACAACGTGGGCCTGCGCGGGCAAACTGAGTTGCGTTACGCCGAGCGTGACGCGGCCGAGATGGCTCGCGTGTTGGAGACGTTGGGTGGCACCGACTCGGTGCGGCTCGTGCTCGGTCGCGATGCACGAGCTCTCGACCGCGCCTTTGACGACGTCGCCAAGGAGCTGGCCAGGGATCCGAGGCCCTCGACGGTGTTTTTCTATTACTCGGGGCATGCCGATGCCGAGTCGCTCCTGATGAACGGATCTCGGTATTTGGTCGGAGCAGCCCGGGCGCGGCTCGGATCTCTGCCTGCTCAGTTGTTCGTAGCATTCATCGATGCATGCCGCGCCGAAGGTACGCGTGCGAAGGGCGGCATTCCGGTACCCGTGCTCGACGTCGGTGTGTACGCGGAGGACGCGAAGACGCGAGGAGGCGTGTTTATCACCTCGAGCGCTCCGGGTGAGCTGGCCCAAGAGTCAGATGAGCTCAAGGCTTCGTTCTTCACGCACTATCTCACGACTGGCCTGCGGGGTGCCGCCGATGAGTCGAGCGATGGTCGAGTCTCACTCGAAGAGGCTTATCGGTACGCCTACGAGCGAACGCTCACCCGAACGAGTCAAACGCTGCTCGGACCGCAACATCCGACCTGGGATCTGAACATCGTCGGTCGCGGCCAGCTCGTCCTGACGTGGCTCTCGAGCGCCAAGGCGTATCTCGTCCTTCCCGAGGCGCTCGACGGTGTGTTCCTCGTGCGATCGCTCGCGCATCAAATCGTGAACGAAATCGAAAAGCCCCGAGCGAGAAGAACTCGAATTGCGCTCGAGCCCGGTGAGTATGAAGTGCTGGAGATGGGTACAGACTCTCAGCGCGCCCAGGTCGTTCGTCTGGGCGCCGAGAAGGAACATGTCTTGGGCGACGTGTGGGTGCGACAGCTTCCAACCACGTCGAGGACGCTTGGTAAGGGTCCGACGAAATCCCGGCATTTCGAAGTTACTTACGAGGTTGGAACCGGATTCGTGGCCGAGTCGGGCCTCACTCATGCGCTGAGTACCTCGCTGACCGTCCCCTTCGACGACCTCGACCTCGGCCTTCAAGCCTCCTACGGCGCTTCGGGCTATCGAAGGGCTGACGGAATCGACGTCGACTTGGACGAGCTCGGCGCCGGCGTGTTTGGCCAGCTTCGATGGCCGGTGGCTCGAGACCTCGACGCGATGCTCCGACTGAGCGCGAGCGCGCTCGTTCTCTTTCAAGAGGGGGCGTTGGGAGTCCGTCGATTCCCCATCAACGAGAGTGTGGCCGTCGAGGTCGGTGGTTCGTTCGGAATCGAAGCGCCGTTCTTCGACCCGTTTCGAACCAGGCTCGCCGTTCAGCTCGGGGCCGTCGGGTTTCGAGGTGCGAGCGGTCTCGAGCTCGGGTCGACGGTCAGCGTGTCTGCGGGCATAGGAGTCGGGATATGAGGGCAGCGATCGGCTTGGCAGGTGTCTTGGTTCTTTTGGCCTCCTGTGACTCGCTCGACGAGTTCGAGTCTGAGGACGGTTGTCCAGCGCTCGAGCCTCGATGTCGAAATCGGGCGCCGACCGAGCCGATGGTCCGAATCCTTCCGGAGAAGCCGGGTCAAGGAGAGTCGCTTGCTTGCCAAGCCACGGCAACGGACCCCGACGGTGACTCTCTCACCCTGACCTATTCGTGGACGAGGAACGGATCGGCCATGACCTACACTTCGTCTGCGGTTCCAGCCCGAGTGACCATGCCTGACGAAGATTGGAGCTGCATCGTCGTCGCTAGCGATGGGTTGTTGACCTCCACGAGCAGCACCACGACTCGCATTCGAGCAGCCGAAATCCAGACATGGCTCCGCGAGCACACCGGTGGTTGGTGCGCAAACGAATACAATCAGTTCATGAATTTGTGCGGTGACGTCGTCTTCTGCGAGAGCTCCCCCGCCATGCGAACCTACCCGGACGGGCTGTCGCTCGACTTCGGATTTCATTGGGGTGGCTCGCCCGGCGTCTTGATGGATCTCGGGGGCGACTGTGACGGAAAGCGACTCAGCTTCGTCATCACCGAGCGAGGTCAAGTATCCGTAGAGCCGTTCATGGGATCTGAGAGACTCACCGCCCACGTCGAGCCCGGAACTCGTTTGATATCCTATCGCGCGACGCCCCGCTCGGTCGCGCTGTACGTCGACGGAGTCCTGGCTGATTCCGCCCCGGGGACCTCGTCCATACCCGAGTTGGTTGCCCGCTGCGGCCCGGGCCTCGTGTTGGGCCAGCGACTCTCGTATTGGTGGGAGGAAAACAAGCGCGACAGCTGGCTCAGATTCGCGCCCTTCTTCTTCCACTTACGCGCCCGGGCTTCGGACGAGCTCACTTGGAGCTCGTCGGGAGTGTTTGGGCTTTCGGACGAGACCGTCCTGCTCTTCGAACCGGCAGGAGTGGCCCGCGACTCGTGGCAGTCGATGGATGGCGTTGATGAGGCCTACCCCAATGAAGGCATGACGTGGGTCGACCCCATTTTCACCGAGTGTATCGTCGAGAATCGTCCTCCGACGGCGCCGGTCGTCGCCATCGAGCCTGCGCTTCCTTCAGCCGGGCAGGCGCTCTCGTGTACAGTCGTGACGCCCTCGGCGGATTTCGACGGCGAGGCCGTGACCTACTCGTATCGTTGGACGAAAGACGGGACTCTGGCGCCTTTCTCGACCGCGCGGATTCCGGAAGGAGTCACTGAGACGGGTACCCGGTGGACCTGCACCGTGACCCCTTCCGATGGCATGGATAATGGTCTCCCGGCGTCGGCCTCAGAATACATCTCCGGCGCCGTTCCTTGCCATTCGATCAAGCTCACCGGGAGGGAGGCCGGAGTGTCCTTCGTGCCCACGGGCTATGGGTTCGGCGGACAGCCGTGGACGCTCGAGGCATGGCTTCAGTCCCACGACGAGTTTCCGCTGCAAGCCGGGCTGTTTCTCACCTCCAACGAGCTGTATGTGAGCGGAGCCTTTCAGATGGCCTTCGAGCCTCAAGGTGGGATTCAATGCGCAGTCTACGACGACGTCGAGGCTCATCGGGCGGCTACCGAGTTTGTGTTCGTCGCCGACGGACGGTGGCATCACGTCGCGTGCAGTTTCGACGGGTCCGTCCTTTCCGCCTTCATCGACGGAACGTTCACCTCGAGCGCAGCCGCAGACCCCCAGATCGTCGCGACCTCCCCGCTGAGCCTCGGACGACGAGAAGGATCGCTGAGTCCAGCGGCCCCGGTGAGCGTGGGTCCGATCCGTATTTCTCGGGCAGCACGATATGCGGATCGGTTCCAGCCTACTCAGCGATGGTCCATCGACGCGGACACCGTGTCCCAGTACCTCGTGAGCTCCGGGCTCGCCGTTCAGACGATTGCCGACGAAGCCGGCGGAGACAACGACGGGGTCGCGAGGTCAGGGGTGGTCGAAGGTCTCCCCGGCGAGTGTCCTTGAGCTCGGGGGGTGATTTCCGCGCCTTGCGTCGAGCGGTGTCCAAGGGGGGTGCGAAGGACTCCAGGACTTGTGGGACCCATGGCGGCCTTTTGGGTTTTGCTCGCGCGACCCACTCTGGGCGCAGCTGAATCGAATGAAGCTCGCGAGGCGCTGGAGAGGGGCCGAGAGGTCCTTCGCACTCAACTTCTCTCCGAGCTGAGTCGGAGCCCCGTCGGTCCCCGCGACCTGAGCCTCGCTCGATCTGCGGCCGCGGAGTCGCTATTCACGGGCGCGCTTGCCGCGTATGACCAGTGCAAGACGGCGCCTGGTCCGGCCTGTGCTCAGGCCGCCATTCTCTTCGCGCTGGATGGACAGACGGACGTGGCGCTGGAGCTCGAGGTCCCTACGATTCCTCGCCAGGATCTCAGAGCGGAGCGCAGCCTGCTTCAGAACGCGGCGCGGCTTGGCCTGATCGGACCCGAGGAAGTCTGGACCTTGGAGGAGAAGCTCGGCGAGTCTGGGTTGGTCGAGGCGCGCCTGTCCGGAGTGCTCGAAGCGGCCAACTCGCTTCGACCCGCAGACTATCAGTCCTTGGCCCGACTTTGCCAAGACGACGAGCGAAGAATGGCCGCGCAGAGACTGATCTCCTTACTCACGCCGAGCTCCTCGTTCCGCGCAGATACCGGGAATCTGTTGGCCGGCACCCATCGAATCGTCGATTTTCACGAGTGCTCCATTCAAAGCGCAGGGCGATGGCTGACGCTCCCGGCAGGGGGCTGGAAGGACCAAACGGCGTGGGTTGCCTACGGAGACAGGAGCCCAGCTCCGGTGCGGGTCGTTGCCGCCGGCTCGGGCGCCGTCGACCTTTCCGAGGTCGATTGGGCACAACCTCGAATCGTGGTCCGCAAGACGCCTGCTGACGCATCCGCGCGAATCGACGGTGAGCCAGCGACATTTCAGGTCGGGGAGACTGGCGAGCTCATCTTGAAGGTCACCGCCGGAAGTCACTCCGTCGAGGTGAGTCATGAGGGACGCGTTCCCTGGACGGCTCAGGTCGACGTTGACTTTGCGGAAGTGCGCGAGTTGGAGAGCCGGCTCGACTTGGCTGCGCCGGCATGGAGGCCCTACGTGGCCTGGCTCGGCGCCGGAGTGACTCTCGTGGGCGGCGCCGTTTACGGGACGGCGGCGGCGATGTCAGCGAATGCGGCGACGGAGCTGAGCCAGAGTATTCGTTCGGACGGTGCCTACGACGCGGGCGCGTACCAAAACGCACGAAACTCCGACGAGCGACTCTGGCCCACTCAACGCGTCGGGCTGTTGATCGGGGGGGCCGGCGCGTTGGCCGCGGGCGTTGCGCTGATTCACTGGCTCCTCGAAGACAACACCGCTCCGGAATGGTGACGGAATGAGTACTTCTCGAATCGCCGTGCTCGTGCTGATCGTGCTGGGGTCCGCGTGCGTTCGAGCCTTGGATCCCGGCGACTCGACTCCGGTGGGTTGTCTGCAGGACGGACACTGCCCGGACGGTCTGGTGTGCCTCGGCCGGTTTGCCCTCGCCGGCACGTGCGGCTGCGACCTTTCGGCCGATTGCGACCCAGAGTGCGCGTGCGACGACGAGTGCCGAGTCTGTGTTCCGTTCTCGCTTTGTCCAGACGGCTGCGACGACGATAACGAGTGCACCGCCGAGTATTGTGAGCCTGGCCGCGGGTGTGTGCACGAGCCGGTCCCTGGGAGCTGCCAAGACGCTTGCATTCGCGAAGGCATTTGTGTCGGCGGCGTATGCACGGAGGGCACTCGAGTAGAGTGCCCGCCCGCAACCTCGCCATGCGTCGAGTCCGTCTGCGATCCCATTCAGGGAGAGTGTGTGATGCGCCCGAGAGTGGGTATACCGTGTGACGACGGTTTGTTCTGCACGATCTCCGACAGTTGTCGGGAGGACGGCGTGTGTGCCGGAGGCAGGCCGCGCGACTGCACCGCATCGAATACTCAATGCATCAGGTCCACGTGCGATGAGTCGTCCGACCGATGTGTCTCCGCTTCGACACCGGGGGTCAGTTGTGACGATGGCCTCTTCTGCACGGTCGGCGAAAAATGTCGCAACGACGGAACGTGCGGCGGCGGCTCGGTGAACGGTTGCTCGGGCACGACGGAGTTTGGGGAGTGTCAACGGGTCACGTGCGACGAGTCGAGCGACGAGTGTGTGGTCGTCCCTGCGAACGTGGGTTCTTCATGCGGGAACAGCTTCTGCGTCACCGGCGGAACGGTTTGCCGAGCGGATGGAACCTGTGGATCCGGCGCGGCGAGGGACTGTTCTTCGGCGGTGACGACACCCGCTTGCCAGGTGGGCCGATGCGATGAAGCGACTCGATCTTGCTACGCGGACCCCATCCAGGGAACGTGCGAGGACGGTCTCTTTTGCACGGTTGGGGAGTCCTGTCAGGACGGCTCGTGTTGGGGTGGAGTAGCGCGTGACTGTTCCCAGGTTCTCACCAACCCGGCGTGCCAGCGGGCTCGTTGTGACGAAGCCACCCGCCGCTGTCTGGCCGAGCCGCTCGTCGGCGTTGCCTGTGACGACGGAATGTTTTGCACGACGGGGGAGACCTGTCAGCTCGATGGGTTCTGTCGGGGCGGCGCGTTCGACCGCTGCGCCGGCACCCCGGTTCCCCAGCCGCAGTGTCAGCAGGCCTCGTGTGACGAAGCGCTGGACCAGTGCAGCGTTGGCGCGGCCAACGTGGGCCTGAGTTGCAACGATGGGATTGTGGGGACTGTCGGAGAAGTCTGCCAATCCGACGGAGCGTGCCGGCCTGCGGATGGTTGCGCCGACGGGAGCGTCGAGCTGGGCTTCGACGGTTGGGGCCGCCAAGATATCGTGCTCTGCGAGCTCCCGACTCCAGCCCCGAACCCGCCGCGAGTGACCGAAGGCGCGGTCTTGCAGTGCGCAGTCGGGTGGCACGTCTGCACGGGCTCCGAATTCACCGCACGCAACGATGGACTTCCGAGAGCCTTGCTCTCGTTCGCGGCGACCGTGGACGACGGCGCGAATTGTTTTGCGATGAATATCGTTAGTAACTCACAATTTTCAGCAGAGCTCGACACCGTGCGTGCGAGCTTCCCAGGGACGTGCACCGGACCCGGCTCGAGCACGGCTTGGGGACGGCAACAATATCCGGCCTGCGAGGGGTCCTGCGGAGTCCTCTGCTGCCGCTGAGCAGGAGCCACCATGCCTATCCAATTCCGATTCACCGTGCTTTGGCTGTCCGTGTGGTGCGGCGCCTGCGGTGGGCCGGCTCGATTCGCGCAACTCTCCGACGTGAGTCAGCCGCTCTCCGAACAGTTCGGCGAGGATCCCAAGGTGAATGCGTTCTACTGCAAGGATCCCAAGCCATGCGTCCCCGAGCGCGAGGAGTTCCGAGTTTCCTGGCCCGTCGTTTGTGGAGGCCCAACTGACCCGTGCGACCAGGTGAACAAGAAATACCAGGAGGTGTTCGATGGCGCGGCTCGGCTCATGGCGACCGTCAAGCAGGTCCGTTTCACCCTCGAGGGGATTGCGCGGGGCGACTACTCCTTGGAGCACGTGCTTCCTCTGATCGAGTTCGGAAGGAAAGTGATTCCTTCCGTGAAGGAAGAGGGCGAGCGACTCGTGGACGCTGCGAAGACACTCAATCCGGTCGAGGACTTCAAGTCGAGTCCTCTGCTGGCGCCGAAGCTCGCCGCTGCTCTTCCGACGACGGTATCGACGCTGGATCAAGCCATTTCAGAGGTCGCGACGATCGTCGACGGCTTGAGGAAGCTGGCCGTGACGATTGCGGTGGGCCCGTCCGGCGGAGGCGCGGCTGCGGCCGAAGATTCCCGGCCTGCGGTCGACGATTCTCGGCCTGCGAGGGAGTCTGCGCGTTCGAGGAGCGGTCCGGGCAAACGCCCAGCCTATGAGCCCGATGCGATCGAAGCTGGAGACTCTCTCCTGAGTCGCGAAGGTGACGCCTTCCGGCCAGAGATCCTCACGGAATGGGTTCGCCTTTCTCCCATCGCCACTCTCGTACGAGTTCGCGACGGCTCGAGCCCGGAGCAAATTGCCGAGGCGATTGCTCGCAGAAATCCTGCGCTCGAGCTGCGTTGGAGCGGGCAGCGACTGGTCGTTCGCGGGCTGGCCTTCTCGGCGCTGTTGGGACTTCTGAGCGAGATCAACGTACACGAGCCTTTGGTGGAGTGGGCGGTGGAGGAGATCCTCGACCAGTGCGGTCAACGCATGGACCAGAGCTTGTGCAGGTCACTTGGTCTGAGTGCAGCCGTCCTGGCCCGCTGCAATCCGAAAGAGTGTGAAGCGCGCGCGCAAGCGGGTCTCGAACGCTCGGCGCTCGCGGCCACGGACGCCTGCTTCGAAGAAAAGGGTGAGTTTGCTTGTATGGAATTGACGAACCAGAACCTATCGAAGCCCGCGACTCGTCGAGTCCAGGAGCTCTGTTTGGCCGGGTGCCGGAAGAAAACCGCGGCAATCAAGGAAGAGCTCAGTCAACGTCTGGAGAGCTTCGTCGAGGTCGCGTCTCGTCAGTGCGAGCAAGAACGCGACCCGAGCGTCTGCGATCGCTTCGACCTTGGACCGGCTCAGATGAGTCAGCTCGGAGCCAGCCTCGCGATCAAGAGCCCGGCTCGGGTGGCTTCACTCGGCTTCGACCAGCGGCTGTTCAGCTCCCTGCGCGCGCGTTGTCGTGCCACGTGTAATCAGCGAATCGAACAAGCGCGCCGCGCGGCAGCACGGGAGCCTGGCGCCGCTTTGGACTCCGTCGAGAGTCGCATGCGCTGCGTGGCGTCGACCTGCATCGACTGCCAGCGCGAGAACCTGGAGAAGTTCGGATTCGATCAGACCAAGTGCGGGGACCTCTTCGACGCCTGCGCCGTGCGATGCGGATGTGCCAATGACTCCGGGTCACTCTACGAAATGTGCTCGGACTGAGCCGAATTTCCGGTTCCTCGTCGGTCCGGTGTCAGACCCAGCGTGACACAGCTCGTCCTACCGCGATTCCTCCTGAAGGGCCTCCTCGCTTGCTCCCTGGTCTCGTGCGGAGTCGGTGTCGAGGAGCTCGGGAGGCCCGATGCGGCCTCGCTCGACGTGACCGACCTTGGAACGGTCCATGATGACGCCGCCGAACATGAAGACTCCTCGGTCTCCGAACCTGACGCCGCGCCTCCCGACGTCACGACCGCACTGCCGGATGCCGACAGTCCCGACGTAACCCTCCCAGATGCACTTGCCCAAGTCCCTTGTGGCAACGGCGTCGTGGATCCCGGTGAAGCTTGTGACGACGGAAACGCAGTCACGGAGCCTTGTGCATACGGCCGAACCGACTGCCAGGTCTGCGCCGCTGACTGCACGATTCGGTCAGGCGCGGTTTCCTTCTGTGGGGATGGCTCCATTGACTCGACGGCCCTCGAGGATTGCGACGACGCGAATCGGGAGACGGAGGAGTGTGTATATGGTCTGGTCAGTTGCTTCGTCTGCACGGACGGTTGTCGACTCCGCCCGGGAGCAGCGTCCTATTGCGGAGACTCGACGATCCAGGCGGCCGAAGGTGAGGCCTGCGACGATGGGAACGTCGACGATGGAGACGGATGCTCGTCCCAGTGTGCCTCCGAGTCGGTCATTCCCGCGCACTCCATTCGGGCTCGATCTCTTCGAGCAAGCTTGAGTTGCGCCAACGTCGGCTTCGGTGTCGGAGACGCAGACTGGACTTTCGAGTTCTGGATCCGAGTCCATCACGAGTTTTCGACTCCCGAGACTTGGGGACCCTACCCAGATGGACGACTCTTTACCCAGAACGAAGAATATGCAGCGTACTCGATCAATCCGCTCCTCGAAAACCAAGGTCGAATTCGTTCGTATACTTACAACGACACCGCGGGTCTCCACAACGTGGAACACCAAACTCCGAGGGTCGACGACGGGCGCTGGCATCACTATGCGTTGGTGCGAGAGGGCCCGGATGCGCGTAGCTATCTCGACGGTCGGCTCGTCGGTCATCAGTCGCCCGTTGCTCCACAGCTCGAAGCGACGAGCCCGATGGCGATCGGAGCCCCGTCCGGTTACCCAGGCCAATACTCCGCGCCTGTGGAGCTAGGCTCGATTCGATACTCGAGAGGCGTCCGTTATCGCCAGAGTTTCGTGTCCTCCACTCGGTGGGTCGTCGACGCCGAGACGATCGCGCAATATCTCACGGACAGAGACTTCGACGGTCGTGTGTTGGTCGACGAGGCTGGCGAGGACAACGACTGCGTCCATCGCGGCGGGTGGTTCGATGCCGTGTGCGGCGATGGGATCACCGATGGTGGCGAAGCTTGTGATGACGGCAACCAACAGACGGAGGCCTGTTCCTACGGGATCGCGAGCTGTGCCGTGTGCTCGGCCAACTGCTCGATCGTCCCAGGCAGGACCTCGTCCTGCGGAGACGGTTTTGTGCAAGCGGCGGGCGACGAACAATGCGACGACGGCAATACCTCCACTGAGGCCTGTGACTATGGCGAGCCGAGTTGCTTGGTCTGCAACTCGGCGTGTCGAGTCACCGCAGGCGCGACCAGCTTCTGCGGAGACGGGCATGTTCAGGCAGGCCACGGGGAAGGCTGTGACGACGGAAATGTCACGACCGAGAGTTGTGCGTATGGGCAGACGAGCTGCTCGGTTTGTGGACCGGCGTGCTCGCTGGTCTCTGGCGTACCCTCATTTTGCGGCGACTGGACTCTACAACCGACGGCGGGCGAACAATGCGACGACGGCAATGCGGTGACGGAGGCCTGCGCATATGGACAGGCTGGTTGCACTGTCTGTTCTGCGACCTGTCGAGCCATTCCGGGCGCCACCGTCTATTGCGGAGACGGTCAGCCACAGGTCTCCTTCGGCGAGCAGTGTGATGACGGAAACGTCCAGACCGAGGCCTGTGCGTATGGACTGCTCGCCTGCACGGTGTGCTCCGAGACGTGCCGTTCGGTCCCTGGGGCCACTTCGTTTTGCGGAGATGGCCATACTCAGTCGCCTCAGGAGCAGTGTGATGACGGGAACGTTCAGACGGAAACCTGCGCTTACGGCCAACGGACATGCACAGTTTGCTCCGGACTCTGCCGAGTCGCGGCCGGCGCGACTCGCTTCTGCGGCGACGGCGTGACGCAGTCCCTGGACGGCGAACAATGTGACGATGGAAATACCCAGACCGAGTCCTGTGCCTATGGGTCGCTCGCCTGCAGCGTCTGTTCTTCCGCATGCCGCACGGCGCCCGGAGCGACCGCCTTCTGCGGCGACGGCGTGACCCAATCCTTCGGTGGGGAGACCTGCGACGACGCAAATCAAGTCGACGGCGACGGTTGCTCGACGTGTCAGCTCGAAGCAATTCAGCCGATCTGGTCCATTCGATCGACTCGGCTCGACGCCAGCTTGAGTTGTGCGAACGGCGGCTTCGGCGTCGGAGGAGCGGACTGGACCTTCGAGTTCTGGATCCGAGTCCACCATGATTTTGCCACGCCCCAAAGTTGGGGTCCGTATCCGGATGGACGACTCTTTACCCAGAACGAAGAGTATTCAGCGTATTCGATCAATCCAATGCTCGAGGGAGGGGGAAGGATACGTTCATATACTTACAATACCTCGAGCGGGTCTGACAATATCGAGCATCAGACGCCGAGCATCGATGACGATCGTTGGCATCACTATGCCCTCGTGCGAGAGGGCGCAAACGCGCGGACGTACCTCGACGGTACCCTCGTCTATACTCAGCCTGGAATCTCGCCTGACATCCGCGCACTCAGCCCCATGTCGATCGGCGCGCCGTCTGGATACTCCAGCCACTATGCGGCACCCGTATACATTGGAGGAGTCCGGTACTCGAGCGGCGTGCGTTATTCCGGAAACTTCGTCCCGGCCGTCGCGTGGATCATCGACGCTCAGACGATCGCTCAGTACTTGACCCAGGCGGGCTTTGGTGGGGCGACTCTGATCGATGAGGCGGGTGGCGACAACAACTGCGTCCATCGGCGAGGGTGGGTCCCTTCGCCCTGATGCCGCCGCCTCTGTTCAAAGTCGCGGCGAATCCAGAGACAGGGATCCACGAACTCTCGGATCCGTAAGGCTGCTGCGAAGTCTCCTGGATCCCGCCTGAATGGGACGAATCGCCCTCCTTTGTTCGGCAACGGACGCGCAGAGGGAACAGAGCGGGAACACGGAGGGCCACAGAAGGCTCTTTCAACAATCTCGGTGACCTCTGTGGTCTTCCTCCGTGCCCTCTGTGGTTTCTCTTCGCTCGTCGGCGCGCGAATCCGCGGTCAAGGAGATCGCACTTCCGCCGGGCTGGAAAAACAACCACAATGCGCGCGCATGGCCTCACCCCACGCGATCGACGAAATCGCGCCGCGGCGTGCGCCCGTGGAGGACGTCGATGCCGAAGCGCGGCGTGCCCGCGTGATCTTGGCGCTGATCCCGCTGTTGATCGTCGGAACGATCGGCGGCAGTCGCCTCTGGTTCAACCTCAGCCGCGCGGAGATCGCTGCGCGCGCAGGCAAAGAGATCGCCAACCGGACGGGGGCCTCGGTGCGGATCGGCGAGCTCTCCGCGGGCACCTTCTTCCAGCCTTGTATGCATCAGGTCGCCGTGTATCGAAAGCGCGGCGACATGGAGCTCTCTGCGACCAGCGAGTCCGCGTGTGTCGATCGCTGGGCTTCAGCGCTCGGGTCCGGATTTCGGGCTGTGCAGGTCAGGCTCGATCGGCCCTCGATCGTCGTGTCTGGCTCTGGCGGGAGCCGCGACAAACAGGGGCTCGTCACCGTGGAGCCCAAGAAGACCGAGCGCGGGAACGCCTCGCTCGTTCCGCCGCGCCGTCCCGACCTCACCGAGATCGAGCTCGTCTTCGAGGACCTCACGCTCGATTGGAAGAACCTCCCACTCCCCGAGCGGATCGCCTCGGGCAGCCTCGGACCCCTCGACGGTTCATTCACCGTGCAGAAACGCGGGCTCTCGTCGGCCGTGTCGATCACCATCTCGGACCCGACCAGCGGCCTCGCCGCAGCCGGACGCGCCCAGCCCACCGAAGACGGATGGGACTTGTCCCTGAGGCTCCAAGGGGACCTCGAGCCGTCGTTCGGTCGCTTCCTCTCCTGGGCCGGGCTCGACATCCGCCGCCTGCCCACGCGAGGTGACATTGGCGCGGTCTACTCCGCGAGCGCCGGCACCATCACGGTCGACCTCGACCTCGAACAATACGACGCCGACCTCGCCAACGAGATGGTCTCGTCTCGCCGTCTCGTCGGGTTCTCTGCGCGACAGCGCGCGCGCATCCTGGTCGACATCAAGAACGGCCGAATCACCGTCGATGACGGCCTACTCGAGGTGAACGGAATTCCTGCGAAAGTCTCCCTCGACATCAACGCCGCAGATCAGTCGCCTCGATTTTCGTTCGAATTCGGGTTGAAGACGATACCCATCGCCAAGCTGATGAGCTCGATCCCGGGCGCACAGGTGCCTCCGAACCTGGAGAACCTCCCACCGAATATTCTCTTCGCACTCACCTTCGGCATGAAGGGCGCGCTCAGGGACCCCAAGACCTGGGAGCCGCGACTCGATCGCAGAGTGATCGGCGTCGACGGAGTCGCCGGAAGTGGGCTGGAGTTTCTGAGGACGTCCTTCGATTACTGGCCGCTCACGGAGTCCGGCCGGGCGGCAACGCCCGTGCGTACTGGGCCCGACACGAGCAAGTGGGTGAGGTACGCGAACCTCCCTTACCCCCAGCGCCGATCCATACAAGTCTCCGAAGACGCAAACTTCTTTCTCCACGACGGCGTCGACATCGAGGAGATCAAGAACGCGATCGAAGACGGAGTCACCAGCGGCAAGCGCACCCGCGGTGGATCGACACTCACTCAGCAGCTCGTCAAGAACCTGTTCCTCTCCCGCGACCGAACCGCGCAACGCAAGGTTCAAGAGCTCGTACTCACCTATCTCATCGAGGCCGCCCTCACCAAGGAAGAGATCTTCGAGACCTACGCCAACGTCATCGAGTGGGGTCCCAACATCTACGGGCTGACCGACGCAGCTTGGTATTACTTCGGCAAATCACCTCGAGGTCTGACCGTCAAGGAGATGTGTTATCTCACGTCGATCATCCCGGGACCCGTACTGTTCCACAAGTACTTCGAGAATGGATACGTGCCCGGAGCGCACCTGGGCAAGATTGGCATTCTCCTCGATCGGCTCTACAAGATTCAGGCGATCGACGACGCGACGTACTCCGCCAGCGCGGACGAACCCATTCGGTTCGCGCGGGCCGGCCGCGTCAAGATCGCCGAAACCGGAACGCCGCCGGACCCGACGCCGAGTCCGACCTCGGAGCCGGTCTCCAGCAAACCCGACGGCGGCCTTGGGCCCCTGAAAATCGAGGAGCCCCTCCCATGAGTACGACGCGTCCCCTCCGAGTCCTCTACGGTGTAGTCGGAGAAGGGATGGGTCACGCGATGCGCTCCGCCGTCGTGCTTCAGCACCTCACCGCGCAGGGTCACGACGTTCGAATCGTCGGCTCCGGGCGGGCCGCCACCTATCTGGCGACTCGTTACCCAGACAGGGTCACCGAAATCACCGGGCTGACGATGGTCTACGAGCACAACACCGTGCGAAAGCTCAAGACCGCGCTCAAGAACCTCGGAGCCGCACGGGGGCTCCCCGAGAATTTCCGCGCGTACCTCGAGATGTCCCTCGAAGCGCCTCCGGACGCGGTCGTCTCCGACTTCGAGTCCTTCACCTACTTATACGCCCGCAGCCGCGGCATCCCGATCATCTCGGTCGACAACATGCAAATCATCGACCGCTGCGCGCACCCCTCCGACGTACTCTCGGGTGAACGAACCGCGTTCCTGCTCGCCAAATCCATCGTCAAGGCCAAGCTCCCCCGAGCCAACGCCTATCTCGTCACGACGTTTTTCTATCCGAAGATCAGAAAAGATCGAACGTCCCTGCACCCACCCATCTTGCGCAAGATCATCCTCGACGCCAAAGCCAAGACGAGGCGCGGAGATCACGTGGTCGTGTACCAGTCGGGCACCAGCCACGACGAGCTCATCGACGAGCTCAAGAGAGTCGATGTGCCGTTCCTCGTTTACGGCCTGAAGAGAGTTTCCGAAGACCAGACCGACGGGAACCTCACCTTCAAACCTTTTTCGGAAGACCGATTCATCGACGACCTCGCGACCGCCCGCGCGGTGATCGCCGGCGGTGGCTTTACGCTGATGGGCGAGGCTGTCTATCTGAACAAACCCATGCTGAGTGTGCCGCTGGTGGGTCAGTTCGAGCAGGCCGTCAACGCTACGTATCTCCAAAAGCTCGGGTACGGCGAGCGAGTAGATCAGATCACGAGC
Organism: uncultured Myxococcales bacterium; assembly: GCA_964463485.1. Classification (GTDB taxonomy): domain Bacteria; phylum Myxococcota; class Kuafuiibacteriia; order Kuafuiibacteriales; family Kuafuiibacteriaceae; genus CAYXDO01. Next base: position 68,810 of record CAYXDO010000030.1, read on the forward strand.
AGCCGAGTGTCCGAGTTTCTTGACAAAGTGGACGGCTATGCCGAGCGCCTGGAGTCTTTCCAGCACGATCAGAACGTCGGGATTCTGTCCCGACTCGACGCCGAGCTCGTGCGAGCGGTGGAGGAAGGTGGTCGGGCTTGAAGTGCCCGCCATGGCGCTAACTGTTTGAATCGACGACAGAAGTCCGGTTTCTTGCGCGTCGCGGTGGATCGGGTACGTTTCCTTACATGAACGATCGAACGGACGACTCGACCCCTCCCACGCAGCTCTCGGAGCTCCCGAGCAAGGCCGCCTCGCGAGCTCACAAAGCGCCCCCGCGCCTCCGCGAAGGCCAGGTCGTGCGCCACGCCCGCTTCCGTTACCGAGGTGTGGTGGCGTTGGTGGATGACGGCGCCCGTCGCAGCACGCCCTGGTACCACGTGCTCGTGCACGGCACCGGCCACACCGCGTTCGTCCCGGAGACCTTGCTCGAGGCCGACGAGACGCCGACCCCGATCGACCACCCGAACGTGGGAGTCTACTTCGATGAGTTCAAGGGAGGGAAGTATCTCAGGACGAGGGTCCTCAACTGAGTACCGCGGCCGAGCTCGAGCGGTGACCAGGAATCGGGCACGGGCGCGGGCACGGGCACGGGCACGGGAACGGGCACGGGCACGACGTCCTCGCAGAACCAGGAATCGGGCACGGGCACGGGCACGGGCACGGGCACGAAGTCCTCGCAGAACCGCAGCGCGATTCGACGGCCAGCGGACGCGGCCGGAAGTCGAGACCCGAAACCGAGCGCAGCGAGCTTTCACGCGTGCCCGTGGCCGTGCCCGTGCCCGTGCCCGAATCGAGCTCGCGATGGAGCACGATCCCCCAAACCCGAGCCGCCCGAGCCCGCCCGAGCGGCCCGAGCCGCCCGAGCGGCCCGAGCCGCCTCGCCCGTGAGCAAGCGCAAGAGCTCCAAGCGGACCGGATCGAAAATTCCCATCCAGTTCGAGCGCAGCGAGGACCGCACCAAACGACTCGGAAACTCATCCGAAGTCAACTCATCCGAAGTCAACTCATCCGAAGTCAACTCATCCGAAGCACCGGCTCGCCCTCTCGATCCCGAAGCTCCGCCGTCGGCCGTCGATCGGCCGCGAAGCAAGGCCGAGTCAGCGGCTCTCGGCGCGGTGCTCGCGATCCTCGGCGTGGCTCTCTACTTTCCCTCTTTGTCGGGCGGACCGTTGTGGGACGACGACACGCTCATCTTCCAGAACCTCGACCTGCGCACCCTCGACGGGCTTGTGCGAATTTGGCTTGGGCGAGGCACGCTCGATTTCTTTCCGGTCAGCCTGACTTCCTTTTGGATCGAGCACCAGCTCTTCGGCGCCAGCCCCCTTGGGTATCGCGTCGTGAGTGCCCTCCTTCACGCCATCAACGCGATCGTACTCTGGCGGTTGCTCGCCCGGCTGCGCGCTCCGGGAGCGTGGCTCGCCGCGCTCCTTTTCGTCGTCCACCCGCTGTGCGTGCCCTCGGTGGCGTGGATCTCCGAGCGCAAGAACGAGCTGGCGCTGCTCTTTGCCCTCTTGGCCACGAGATCCTGGCTCGGCTCGGGCGACGCTCGACCGACTACGCGCCAGCGGGTCAGCTCACTTTTGTACTTTCTCGCGTCTTTGCTCGCGAAGCCCGCCGCCGTGGCCTTGCCGCTGGCGTGGCTGGCTTTGGCTGCCTGGAAGCGAGCTCTCGGACGCCGTGACGTTCTGTGGGCGACACCGCACCTCTTCGCCGCTTTGACGCTCGGCTCGATCACACTCCAAGCGCAATCCGACGCGCCGGTGGACGCGGGACCTTGGGCGGAGCGGCTCGCGCGGGCGGGTTACTCACTTGGTTTCTATCTCTCGAAGGTCGCGGTTCCGACCAACCTGTCGATGATTTATCCCAAGTGGGCTGTCGACCCAACTCATCTCGAAGCTTGGGTTCCGCTCGGCTCGATCGCCGCTGGCGTCGGCCTGATGATTTGGCAGCGGCGGCGGTGCGGCGCGGCGTGGGTCGCCTTCGCCTGGTTCCTCGCCCTCGTCGCACCCGTGCTGGGTTTGGTCTCGATGGCGTACATGCGGCACGCGCACGTGTCCGACCATTTGGTCTACCTGGCGCTGCCCGGCCCGCTCGCCCTGTGGGCCGGGAGCCTCGGCCGCGGTATGCTCAGCCCGCGCCTTGCGATTCGGCGGCTGAGTACGTTCGTCGCGGTTCTACATCCAGCGGTGCTCCTCGCATGGACGATCCAACGAGAGCCGGACTTCGGCTCGGCGGAGCGGCTCTTTCGGTCCTCGCTGGAGTCGGCGCCAAACTCATGGTCGGCGCACCTTGGCCTGGCGATGACTCTGTCCGACCAGAACCGAGTAGCGGAGGCCCTGGACGAAAGTGAGTCCGCCGTGGGGCTAGCGCCGAGCGAGGCCGCGGCTCAGGCGCTCCGCGGCTCGCTCTTACTCACGGTGGGTCGCGAGGCGGAGGCGGTGGCTTCGCTCGAGGAGGCGCTTCGGTTGAATCCGCGCCAATTCAAGGTGCACAACAACTTGGCGTCGGTGAAGCTGAAGCGAAAGGACGTCGCCGGTGCGATCGAGCACTTGAAGCAGTCCGTGGAGCTCGAGCCCAGCTACGCCCTCGGGCACGCGAACCTCGCGAGGCTGCTGGTCGCGCTCGGTCGGACCGAGGAGGCCCGCGCTCACTATCGGCGCGCGATCGAGCTCAGCCCCGAGCTGTCGTCGCTGTTTTCGGGTCCGCCTTGACGGCCTCCGGTGCTCGCGCCGCGCCCGCGCGCATGCCCAACAGAAAACAGCGTGAGGCTTGCATCCGGCCTCCGCGTGGTCTATATCCGAACATCCGGATATACGGATATACTGACGACGATGGCCGGCCTCGAAGAGACCAACGAGCTTTTCAAGCTCCTCGGTGACCCAACTCGGCTTCGCCTGCTCTCCGTGCTCCACGGCCGCGAGCTCACCGTCGCTGAGCTCACCGAGATCACCGGAGCTCCCCAGTCGAGGGTCTCGAGCCACCTCGGGAGGCTGAAAGACGCCGAGCTGCTCAGCCTACGGAGAGAAGGGACAACCTCGTTCTATACGCTCGACTCCAACAAGCTGTCGGGCCCCTGCCAGAAGCACCTTCGAGTGTGGCTCGAGGACGGCGCAGATCCGCTGCTCACGGCCGATCGGGAGCACGCACGCAAGCTCGAGGCCGCTCGGACCGAGCGCCGGCCGTGGCCCGATGCGGTGGCCGGTCAGATGGAGCGTCACTACTCCCCGGGCCGAACTTGGGAAGCGAACGCGCGCGCCGTGTTCGGACTCCTCGAGCTCGGGGACGTCCTCGACATCGCCTCCGGCGATGGGGTGATCGCGGAGCTGATTGCGCACGAGGCCAGGCGGGTGACGTGCCTCGACCTCTCCGAGCGTGTCGTGAAGGCGGGCCGGGAGCGGCTCGGGCACGTCGAAAATGTCGCATTCATACGCGGGGACATGCACGAGCTTCCCTTCGCTTCGGGTCGCTTCGACCAGGTCCTGTTCGTCAACGCGCTGGCTTACTCTACCAAGCCCCGGCGAGCGATCGAGGAGGCCTGCCGCGTCCTCGCGCCGGGCGGTTGTCTGGTCGGCGCCGCGCTCGCCGCTCACGGCCATCGCGAGGCCGTCGCGCCCTACGGCCACTTGAACTGCGGCTTCGAGCCGGAGACGCTCGAGTCCAGCTTGAAGCGCGCTGGCCTGGTTGTCGAGCTCTGCAAAGTCACCTCGCGGGAGCGACGTCCTCCCCACTTCGAGGTCATCACCCTCCGCGCCAAGAAGCCGCGCGACCAGAAAGGTCCCCGATGAGTCACCGTGCGATTCCTTCCCCCGCCGAAGAACGCCTCGAGGAGGCGCTCGAGCGCCGCATCCTCGTCATCGACGGCGCCATGGGTACGGAGATCCAGAAGTTCAGGCTCACGGAATCCGATTTCCGCGGCGAACGCTTCAAATCTCACCCCAGAGACCTCCGCGGAAACAACGACCTCGTGACTCTGGTGCGGCCGGACATCGTCTCGCAGATTCATCGAGCCTACCTGGACGCGGGCGCCGACATCATCGAGACCAACACCTTCAACTCCACCTCGATCTCTCAGGCCGACTACGCCGCAGAAGGGCTCGTTCGAGAGCTCAATCTCGAAGGCGCCCAGCTCGCCCGCGCGCTCGCCGACGCGTACTCTCGCAAGGACCCGAAAAAACCGAGGTTCGTGGCAGGAGTCCTCGGCCCGACCAATCGAACCGCGTCCCTGTCTCCCGACGTCAACAACCCCGGCTTTCGCGCGATCACCTTCCGTCAGTTGGTAGACGCGTACATGGAGGCGACCGACGCGCTCGTGGAAGGCGGCTCTGACATCATCTTGGTCGAGACGATCTTTGACAGCCTGAACGCGAAAGCCGCGCTCTTCGCCGTCGAGCAAGTCTTCGAAGATCGCGGCCTGCGCCTTCCCGTCTTCGTCTCCGGTACCATCACCGATCAGAGTGGTCGCACGCTTTCGGGCCAGACCACCGAGGCCTTCTGGTACTCTCTTCGCCACGCCAGGCCGATGATCGTGGGACTCAACTGTGCGCTTGGTATCAGGGACCTCCGCCAATATGTGGAGGACCTCGCGAGAGTCGCGGAGACTCACGTGAGCGTCCACCCGAACGCGGGGCTCCCGAACGCCTTTGGCGGCTATGACGATACACCCGAGTACATGGCCAAGGAGCTCGGAGACTTGGCCGCGCGAGGCAAACTGAACGTCGTGGGTGGCTGCTGCGGGACCACGCCGCAGCACATCGAACAAATCGCTAGGGCCGTCCGCGACCTCGGCCCGCGACCCATCCCGAAGCTCCCGAAGTGGACCCGGCTCGCCGGGCTCGAGCCTCTGGTGATCCGTGACGACAGCCTCTTCGTGAACGTCGGTGAAAGGACCAACGTCGCTGGCTCCGCCAAGTTCCGAAATCTGATCAAAGCAGGAGATTACGTCGCGGCGCTCGACGTCGCGCGTCAGCAGGTCGAGAACGGCGCGCAAATCATCGACGTCAACATGGACGAGGGCATGCTCGATTCCAAGGAAGCGATGGTGAAGTTCCTCCTCCTCGCGGCGTCCGAGCCGGATATTTCGAGAGTTCCCGTCATGGTGGACTCATCGAAGTGGGAGGTGCTCGAAGCCGGTCTCGAGTGCCTCCAGGGCAAGGGCGTGGTGAATTCGATCTCTCTCAAGGAGGGCGAGGACAAATTTCTTCAGCAGGCTCGTGCCATCCGAAGGTTCGGCGCGGCCGTCGTGGTGATGGCGTTCGACGAGCGCGGCCAAGCAGACAGCATCGAGCGGAAGGTGGAGATTTCGTCGCGTGCGTACCGACTCCTCGTGGAAGACGGCTTTCCTCCGGAAGACATCATCATCGATCCCAACATCTTCGCCATCGGGACCGGCATAGAGGAACATTCAGCCTACGCCGTGTCGTTCATCGAAGCGACTCATCGGATCAAGAACACCCTCCCTCACGTGCTGGTGAGCGGCGGCGTGAGCAACGTCTCCTTTGCCTTCCGCGGCAACGACCCCATTCGAGAGGCTATTCACTCCGTGTTCCTCTTTCACGCCATTCGCGCGGGTATGGACCTGGGGATCGTCAACGCCGGGCAGCTCGCGATTTACGAGCAGTTGGCACCCGACCTCCGCGCGCTCGTGGAAGACGTCGTCTTGAATCGACGGCCCGACGCCACCGAGAGACTCCTCGAGGTCGCTGGCCGGCAAAAGGCGAAGAAGGAAGACAAGGCCGACGTCAAAGAGTGGCGCTCGGGCACCGTCGAGGAACGACTCATTCATGCGCTCGTAAAAGGGATCTCCGAGCATATCGTCGAAGACACCGAGGAGGCCCGCAAGAAGGTCCCCCGGCCGCTCCAAGTCATCGAAGGCCCACTCATGGATGGGATCAACGTCGTGGGCGACCTGTTCGGCGCGGGCAAGATGTTCCTGCCGCAGGTCGTCAAGAGCGCGCGAGTCATGAAGATGGCGGTGGCCCACCTGGTCCCCTTCATCGAGGAGGAGAAGAAAACCAATCCCGAGGCCGGACGAAAAAAGGGCAAAGTCGTCATGGCCACGGTCAAAGGAGACGTCCACGACATCGGCAAAAACATCGTGGGCGTGGTCCTGCAATGCAACGCATTCGAGGTCGTCGATCTCGGGGTCATGGTCTCGTGTCAGAAGATCCTCGACACGGCGCGCGATGAAAAGGCCGACATGATCGGGCTCTCGGGTCTCATCACGCCCTCGCTCGATGAGATGGTCCACGTCGCCGAAGAGATGGAACGGCTTGGCTTCGAGCTGCCCCTCCTCATCGGTGGAGCGACGACCTCGAAGGCCCACACCGCCGTCAAGATCGCTCCCAAGTATCATGCGACGGTCATCCACGTGCTCGACGCATCCCGAAGTGTCAGCGTCGCCTCTTCGCTCAGATCTCCCGAATTGTCGCGTGAGTTGAGCGATCGGGTGAGAACCGAGTACTCGGAGATCCGGGCTTCGCATGCACGCACCACGCCCGGTCAGGGGCGGTTGAGCCTGGCGGCCGCACGAGACAATGGGTTGAGGTTGGATCTCTCCAAAATTCCCGGACGACCTCGTCGACTGGGTATTCAGACCCTCGACGACCATCCGCTCGAAGACTTGGTGGCGCGCATCGACTGGACGCCCTTCTTCTCGACTTGGGAGCTTGCTGGGCGCTTCCCTGACATTCTTCGAGACGAGGTGGTCGGGGAGCAGGCGCAAGACCTCTTTGACGACGCAAAACAGATGCTGTCGAGGATCGTTCGGGATCGTCTGCTGCGCGCGCGGGCGGTCGTGGGTTTTTTTCCAGCGGCTTCGGTCGGGGACGACATCGAGCTGTACGCCGACGACGAACGGACCCTGAGACTCGCGACCATTCATACGCTGCGGCAGCAATCCAGGAAGCAGAAGGACCGCCCGAACCTCGCGCTCGCGGACTTCATCGCACCCAAGCTCTCTGGAGTGCCCGACTATCTCGGAGCCTTCGCCTGCACAGCAGGCGTGGGTGTCAACGAGCTCGCGGAGAGCTTCGTCGCCAAACACGACGATTACTCCGCGATCATGGTGAAGGCCTTGGCGGACCGGCTCGCCGAGGCGTTCGCCGAGCGACTCCACGAGATGGTCCGCACCGAGCTCTGGGGCTACACGTCCTACGAGAGAATGACCAACGCGGAAATCATCCAGGAAAGTTATCAGGGGATCAGGCCCGCGCCGGGGTATCCGGCGTGCCCAGACCATACTCAGAAGCGAACGATCTTCGAGCTCCTCGGCGTCGAAAACAACGCGGGGATCAGCTTGACCGAGAGCTTCGCGATGCTCCCGGCGGCCTCGGTGAGCGGCTGGTATTTCGCGCACGAAGCGGCCCGATATTTCGGGGTCGGAAAGATTGAGCGCGACCAGGTCGAGGACTACGCCCGCAGAAAAGGTGTCGAACCCAAGGAGGTCGAGCGCTGGCTAGGGTCCAACCTCGGGTACGAGCCGGGGCGCGGGTGAGTAAGTCGTGAAGGACTCCGTTCGGCAGTTCCTGGAATCTCACTTCTCGGTCCCGATGGCGTGGCCCTTGGCCCTCGCTGGGGCTCTCTTTGCTACTCTCTTGCTCACCGTCGCCTATCGCGCCTTCTTCCGGTGGCTCGCCAAGCTCGCCAAGTTATCCGAGACCGACCTCGACGATTTGTTTCTGAAGCGCATGCGCCTGCCCGCCAAGGGGCTCGTGGTGCTCCTGTCGGCGCACGTCTTCGTCGTGCTCCAGCAAATCGAGAACGCCACTGTCTCGAAGGTCGTCGCCATCACCGAGCTCCTGCTGATCTCCTACCTCGTCATCGAGGCCCTCGAGACGGCGGTGCTCGACTACTGGCTCCGGGAACGAAAGAAGGTCGAGCTCCCCGCGGTCGTCCGCCACTTGGTCCTCGTGATCGTCTACTCCGTCGCCGTCCTGTCGGTGATCGGCGCGGTGACTGGAGTCAACCTTGCCCCAGTGATTGCGACGTCCACCGTCATCACGGTCGTGCTCGGCCTGGCGCTCCAGGACACCCTCGGAAATCTGTTTTCGGGCCTTGCGTTGTCGCTCGAGAAGCCATTCGCCGACGGAGACTGGATCTTGGTGGATGGCATCGAGGGCCTCGTCGTACACATGGGTTGGCGGGCTACCCACATTCGGACGTTCTCCTGGGACGTCGTCATCATTCCGAACTCGGTGATCGCCAAAGCGCGGGTTCAGAATTTCTCCGCACCCGACAAAGTCACGGCGAGAAATCTCGAGTTTCCGGTCGCGCTCCACGCGACTCCCCGAGAGGTCGAGGAGGCCGCGCGTGCCGCCTGCAAAGGAGTGCCGGAGGTCCAAACCGACCCCCCACCCAAGATCTGGCTCGTTGCACTCACCCCGCTCTTCGCGCGGTACATCGTGAAATTTTGGGTCCCCGATTTCAAGATCCACGACGACGTCGAATCTGACCTGCTGAAGGCCCTCTCCGAGGAGCTGAAGAGGTGCTCGATCAGCCTGAGCCCATCAGGAGTGGGGATTGACGCCGAAAGCAGAGTCGTCGCCAGGCCCGGCGGCCGCGAGTGAGCGCGATCGGGCAAGGAGTCAACACATGTCGAGGAAGTTTGGGTCGCCGGTCCAAGAGATCCACGCCGAGTTGCTCGCGAGCGGGCTACTCGAGCGTGTCTCGTTGGGCGGCGCCGACGAGCGGCTGTGGGCCGATTGCGCGCTCGCTTCGATGGCCGAGAATCGACTCGGGGACCGGACCGATCCTCGCTCCATCGACGAAGCCCGTCGCGAGCAGTGGCGACTTCGCGCCACCGACTCCGATCAGTGGCCTCCGAGCGAGCGTGTCTCCATTCAGAGTTGCTACTGGCTTCTGCGAGGGGGCCGACGCGTAGGCACCATCGCCATCGATGACTCCACTCTGGGCGCGACCGCCCTTCACCTCGGCGACCTCTACGTCTTTCCAACCGATCGAGGCCTCGGCGTCACGCGGGCCGCGCTGGGCCAACTTCGCGACGCTCTCGGCCGCCGCGGCATGTCGCTTCGGTTGCACGCCGACTGGACTTGGCAGCGCTCGACCCGGCTATACGTAAGGATGGGTATGTGGCTCCGAATGTGGAAGCGCGGCCTCCAGTTCGATTGGCGAGCGAACGTTCCGCCGCCGATCTTTGGAATCCATCGAGCCGAAGCGCGCCTGTCCGCCATCGTCGGCGGCGCGGAAGTCGTTCTCCAGCGAGCGACTCGAGCCGGTGACATGCTCGAGCTCGAGTACCAAGAACCGAGCTTCGGCCCTGAATCACCGCTGTACGAGGCCAGTCACTACAGCGCCAGCACGCTCGCGCTCGGGCTTGCATTGGCAGGCTGGCCCTTGCTCCGATCGACTCACTCCGAGCTCTCCCGCTACGCCGACGCGGGTCCGCCCGAGGCGCTCGCTCGCAAGATCGTGGTCTGGGAGGCCTACGACCGAAGTCTCGGCTGGCGCGTCGAGACGCCCAGGATCCCTGGCCTGAGCTACCCGACGTGGGAGGAGCTCGAGGCCGAGTGGGACAAAGGGAAGTCGGCGCTCGATGCGTCGGAACCCAGGTCCGAGTGAGTCGCTCGTGCGAAACGCGACAAATCCCGCACGAATTCGACGGGCCCATGAATGTCAAAGCAAGGCCGTGACAAAATATTAGCGAAACTCCGGATGCGGGGAGGGCATCGTTTGTGCGCAAATGACTGTCGGGGATCGGCTTCGAGCGTGGTAGGCTCTTGGCATGGCCCAGGTGCCCTTCGAGATCTTGCTCGTCGAGGACAATTCAGGAGACATCGTGTTGCTCCGGGAGGCGTTGGATGAAAGCGCCATCGAGACCCGGTTGCACGCGACCCTAGACGGCGAGTCCGCGCTTCGATTTCTCGAGAGTCGACTCGGAGCTCCGCCTCACCTGATTCTCTTGGACCTGAGTTTGCCCCGGATGGACGGTCGCGCCTTCCTAAAGCGCATCAAAAGTCAAGAAGCGCTCCGATCGATTCCTGTCATCGTGCTCACCAGCTCCGCGCTCGACTCAGATGTGCTCGAGGCCTACGACCACCACGCGAGCGCCTACATCGTGAAGCCGGCCGACATGATGGGTTTGGCGGATACGGTCCGCTCGCTCCTCGATTTTTGGTGCACCAAGGTCCGCCTTCCTCGGCGCGCACGAGGCTGAAGGAGTAAGGAAGTAAGGAAGTCTCGAGGAGAGACATCAGAACCCAGGGGCGCCCGCCAGCATAGCCTTTCTCGCCTGGAGCCTCTATCTCGCCTGGAGTCTGTCGGCGAGCCTCTCGTGGTAGGATTCCGTCGAACTCACCTCCCGAGGATCCGACGATGAATGAACTCCCAACCTCGAGCTCGCCGAATGGACCAGTCGTGACCGCGGACTTCGCGCCCCCACCCCATCACGCGGACACCTTCGACCGAATCCAGATTCTGGCGGCGCTCGCCGCCTTCAAGCGCGGCGATTTTTCGGTGCGCCTTCCGATCGAGTGGACGGGCATCGACGGACGAATTGCCGACACCTTCAACGACGTCGTCGGTCTGAATCAACGGATGGCCGCCGAGCTGGCCAGGTTGAGCTTGGTGGTGGGCAAGGAAGGCCGAATTCATCAGCGTGCGGCGCTGGGAGACGTGACGGGCCTGTGGGCCGAGTCGATCGGCTCGGTCAACGAGTTGATCTCCGACCTCGTGCACCCGACGAGCGAGACCTCACGGGTGATCGGAGCGGTGGCCAAGGGTGACCTTTCCCAGACCATGGCGCTCGAGGTGGAGGGCCGGCCGTTGCAGGGCGCGTTTCTCCAGACGGCCAAGACCGTCAACACGATGGTGAATCAGCTCGGGTCGTTTGCCTCCGAAGTGACCCGCGTGGCGCGCGAGGTGGGTACCGAAGGGAAGCTTGGCGGTCAGGCGCAGGTCACTGCGGTCGCGGGGACTTGGAAGGACCTCACGGACTCGGTCAATCTCATGGCGGGCAACCTGACGTC
>CAYXDO010000031.1:0-21620 GCA_964463485.1 uncultured Myxococcales bacterium
CCGTCATATCGACGATGGGATGAGAATCTCAGAGAGCGTGGTTCACGACAATCGTGCGCGAACTTTGGGAGAAAGAGATTATCACTTGCTCGGAGAGTGGAGACTCAAACTCTACATCGACGATGTCTTGGTCGCAGACCGGTCGTTCAGCGTGGTTGCGCCGTCGCCCCCCGGATGAGCCGGCAGGTTCGAGCACAGTCGGCCGATTTTCGAGTTCGCCTGCGCGAGTCGGAGTATAGTGCGCGGATGGCGTTTTTGGACACCGCCGAAACCTGCAACGTCTGCGGAGGTGATGGCCGCATCAGCAGCGCCCTTGGCAGCACGAAGTCGTGCCCGGCGTGCCACGGCTCGGGGCGGCGCTCCGAAGACAGCGGAATGCGTGACGTCACGAAGACGAAGCCATCGCACTTTGCAAAGCCGGCCGCGAGCGGAGCCAAGCCCGCCGAAAACGCGCGCCCAACCGCACCGAGGACCGTCGAGGGCATGCAGCTGGGCCGAGAGGTGAAGGAGAGCAAAACGATCTCCGACGCGACCAAGAACCGCCTGACTCTGGAAATCATCGACTACGAAATCAGTCACGGCCACTGCACCAAGACGTTCTCGAAGAAGATCCGCAAACAACTGCGTCTCACCGAGTGACCTCGCAGGAAGTCGCCTCGTGAGATTGCCAAATCCAGCTCGAAGAGCGTACCGAAAGGTCCTCGCCGCCCGTCGGGATCTCATCGACCTTCCCAATACTCGTAGGGTCGTCCTCGAGCACGTCGGAGCCACGCCCATCGTCGTGATTCCAGGCGTGCTCAACCCAAAGCGCACGCGGACAGGAGCGCTGTTGGCCGAGTGGCTCGACGAGACCCTCGTGCCTCGGGGATCGCAAGTGCTCGACCTCGGCACCGGCTCTGGGATCGGAGCCGTCTTCGCCGCACGCTTCGCTTCCCATGTCGTGGCCTCCGACATCAACCCAACGGCCGTTCGCAACACGCGCGTGAATGTGCTCTTGCACTCGCTCGAGGCCAAGGTCGAAGTTCGACTTGGAGACCTGTTCGAGCCGGTACCGAACCTGAAATTCGACGTCGTCCTCTTCAACCCTCCCTATTTGGTGGGTACGCCAAAGGATTTGACGGATCTCGCGTGGAGGTCGACCGACGTACTCGCCCGCTTTGCGTCGGGGCTCCCGAATCACCTGAGAGACGGAGGTCACGCGCTGGTCGTGTGGTCGTCCGACGCGGACGAGGATGCGCTCCTCGGACCCCTGTCCAAGTCCGATCTGACCTTCGAGGTCGTTCGCGAGCGAGATCTCATCAACGAGGTCGTGAAGGTTTGGCGAATTCGACGCGCCTGAGCTTTGCCTGGCTTCATGAGAGTTGCCTGGATCGTCCCCGGAGGAGTGGGACCTGACCCGAGAGCTCCGGGCATGCCGGTGATTCGCTGGATCTCCGAAGAGCTCGCAGAGCGTTGCCCATTGTTCGTATACGGCCTCTTCGACTCACCCCGCCGCACTCACCGCTTCGGAACCGCGACCGTGCGACAACTCGGACGCTCCGGGACGGCAACCGCGCTCGCCTCGGTGCTGCGAGCGCTCCAGCGCGACGGTCCATTCGACGTCGTCCATGGGTTCTGGGCGACTACCCCAGGGCTGGTCGCAGCCCTTGCCGCATGGAAGACCGGTGCGCTGAGCGTCATCACCCTCGCCGGCGGAGAGCTCACGCGAATCGACGACATCGGCTACGGCGAGCAACGGCGCGTGCGCTCGCGTGCAAAAGTGAGTCTATCACTCGCGCTTGCCGACGCAGTCACCGCGGCCACACCGGCGCTGCAAAGAACCGCGCGCGCCTTTGGAGTCAGCGCGGAGCTGATCCCGCTCGGCGCTCGAAGGTTTCCGACCCCGCGCGTCGACCGATTCCCGGAACCCAGCCTCCTCGCAGTGGGAAGCCTCAACCGCGTCAAGGATCATCGAACTCTCTTGTGCGCGACGAGGCTGATTCGGTCCGAGATTCCAGAGCTGAGGCTCGACATCGTGGGCGAAGATACTCTGGGTGGAGAGACTCAACGCTCCGCCCTCGAGCTAGGGCTCGGAGACTGCGTTCGCTTTCGAGGGCACGTCCCCCCCGACGAGCTGCAAAGTTACTACGCGCGCGCCGATCTCCTGGTGCACACGTCGAGGCACGAAGCCGGCCCGCTCGTGGTCCTGGAGGCGGCGCAACACGGCGTACCCACCGTCGGCTCGAGCGTAGGACACATCGAGGAGTGGTCCCCGCACGCCGCGCTCGCGGTACCCAACTCGGATCCTCCCGCCCTGGCCAACGCGATCCTCGCGTTGCTACGAGATCCAGAGCGACGCGCCAAGCTGGGTGAGTCCGCGCGGCGAATCGCTCGAGCGCAAGACGCTGCCTTCAGCGCTCGAGCGTTCGAATCGCTTTATGAAGAGCTGCAAAGAAGACGTCGCACCTAGCGGGTCGCGGAAAAGCTACGAAACTCGAGGGCGTCGCGGCAGCCGAAATCGACTTTTTCAGCGACCTGCTAGGATCGTTTGGGAGCGTATTTCAGTCGCAACACCACCGCGGCGATGAAGAAGCCCACGACGGCCGTCACGAGCGGGTTCGAGAAGTAGTCCCCTGAGTAGCCAAGTCGGTGGATCGCGAAGGCCGAGAGTCCCCCGATCGTCGACCCGACCGTCAGTCCCAAGAACGCCGTCCCGAGCGGTACGTAACGAAGCAAGAGCCACCCGGTGATCGGCGCGAGCACTGCCCCGAGCGGTGCTCCGAAGGTGAATCCAGCCCGCAAGACCGTGCCCAAACCAAACGCGTTCGACTCGAACGAGTCGATGACCTCGAACGCGATCATGAAAGCGATCGCTCCAAACACGGCCCCGGCGACGGAGAGCCCGAGGGTGACGAGGAGAATTCGGCGTGCTCGCGGGCTCATGACTCCATCATCCGCGCGCTCAGGGTCGTTCGTCCAGTGGCTGCGCGATCACTTCGTCAGAAGAACGCCTCGACCTCGAGCGTCGGGATGTGAGACTCCCCGGTGATCCGCACGTTCGTCGGCGGGGACGTCTGGCTGGTAGTGACGTCCCGGTCGAGATATTTCGTGTACATATAAGATGCGCCGAGCCTCCAGCCTTTCCAGAGCTCGCTCCGAAGGCCCACCGAGAACGAGAGCTGGTCGAGCGAGGGGTTGTCGATCGAGAATGTCTCGTCGGGGACGGGCGACTTGTCGAACGAGACGCCCCCCATGAGTTCGAGGGAGCTCCGCTCTTCGAGCGGGGCGACCAAGAACCCGGCGTTGAGCTGGTAGCTGTTCGAATAGTTCTTGTCGCTCGAGAGGGACTCCTCGGTGATGGCCTCCGATCCAGGCTCGTCGCCGTAGGTGGGCCGCCGTACTTGGCGTTTGAAGATCGTGTAGAGCCACAGCCGAAGGTCCACACCAAGCTGCAGCCAGGGGGCGACCTCGACGTTGGACCCGATCGCGAACGCCGGCGGGATGGGCATCTCGACCTCGAGGCCAGTCGGAAGCTTGATGTCCAAGTCTCCGACGATCTGCCGCAGCTCGGCGGGAGAGGTCGGGGACGTGCCATTGTTCACCGAGCCAACTCCGCGAAGCTCGACGTCTCCAGAGAAGGTCGCGGCTGTGAAGCCCTGGTAGCTGGCTCCGAAACTCAGCCAGTCCGTGGGTGTGAAGAGCGCCCCCAAACACCAGCCAAACCCATGGTCGGTGCCCACGTAGTCGATGCGCAAATCTCCAATCGCGATCTGAGCGAGCCCGGCTTCCACGTCCGGCATCCCTCCGGCCGGAGTCAAAACGTCGATCGTCGAAAACTTCTGAGCATAACCTAGCCGCATGTAATTGTAAGACACGTTGGCTCCGACCGAAATCACGTCGTTGAGTCGCCACCCAGCGCCCGCCGTCACCGCGCCGATCACGAAGAGTCCGTCGATGATGTAATAAGCCGTCGGCGAGGTGTCCGAAAACGTGGCCCCGTAGGCGCCGGGTGCATACGCGGCCAAGGAAAAGACGACCTGAGGCAGCTCGAGCATCGAAAGGTCACGACTGGCTCCGATGTAGGGCAGGACTCCGATCGCACTCTCTGGGCTGAGGTTGTCCACATAGTACCCATCCGTCCCGATGCCGACCCGACAGGGAGGTTCACTCGGCTGCCCGCACCGTGGAGCGTTGACTTCGGGGAACCGAATCGGATCGAGCGCCTGAAGCTTGGCCTCGTTGCCGAGCAGCGTGACGCCGTTGGAGATGTGAACTCGAGTGCCGAGCTGGTCGGCCAACCCTGCTGGGTTGTGAAAGAGGGCCGTCGTGTCGTCGGGCGCCGCGACGGTGGTGCCCATGCTGGTTCGTTTGACTCCCAAGATCGTGATGTGGAACCCGCCCGCCTCGGCCACGTTCGGAGACAACAGGCTGAGGACAATCAACGCGGGGGCCAACACGGCGGAACGCGGGAGCTTCCGGCCAAGACGGAATCGGAGGGAGCTCGAGCAGGCCGCGGGTGACCCGCTTGTTCGACTTGCCACGCCGACACCGTATCCCAGGGTTGCGAGGAAGCGAAGCGTCCGCGGCTCGCACGGCATCCGGGCATGCGAGCCGACGACCGTTGACAGACTCCCACGCGCCAAACACGCTCGGCGGTCCGTGCCTGTCCGCGTCCTCCTCATCCACACGCGCCCCTCGGCCGGCGATTGCACGGTGCCCTACTCCGTCCTAACAGTCGCCGCACCGCTCGTCGAAAGGGGGCACCACGTCACCATCCTCGATGAGTATGCGACTCCCGGCTTCGTGAACGAGTGCCTGCGGATCGCCAGGGACGCCGACGTCGTCGGGATCTCCTGCTTCACCGGGATCCAGATCGACTCCGCCGTTCGTGTGGCGCAGGCCCTACGCACTCAAAGGCCCGAGCTGCTCATCATCTGGGGTGGGTACCATCCTTCCCTGTACCCCGAAGTCACCGCGAGAAGCCCCTTGGTGGACGGCGTGATCACCGGTCAGGGCGAGTGGGCCTTTCTCGGTTTGGTCGAAGCCATCGCGCGCGGTGAAGATCCGCTCGAGACGCCAGGCCTCGTACGCCTGCGCGAAGGCAAGGTCGTTCACAACCCACACGGGCCCAAGTTCACCAACATGGAAGACTTTCCGGCCTATCCCTTCGACCTGGTGCCTCTCCGTAGTTTTTTGATCGATAGCCTTTCACCCAAGAGCATCTCGTATCACTCGAGCATCGGGTGCCCCTTTCGCTGCAACTTTTGTACGGTGACCCAGATCTACGAGCGGCGCTGGAGCGGTTTGAGCTCCAACCGAGTCGTCGCCGACATGAAACGTCTCATTCAAGCCACCGGAGCGACCTCGGTCGAGCTCTACGACAACAACTTCTTCGTGTCAGACGAACGTACGCGAGCGATCGCACAGGGTCTGATCGACCAGCGAGTGGGTACGATTTGGAGCGGCGAGGCGCGCCCGGACAAGATTGCGTCGTACGATCGCGAGACCATGCAGCTGCTCGTGAGGAGCGGCCTTCGTTGGGTCTTCATCGGGGCGGAGAGCGGTCATGATGAGGTCCTGTCCATGATGGAGCGCGACCACACCGCGAGTGACATCGTCTCGGCCGCGGAGCAGCTAGCGCGCCACAACATCGACGTGACGTTTTCATTCAACCTCGGCTACCCGGGCGAACCGGCCGACAACTTCGAAGTCACCGAACGACTCTGCCGAGAGCTCATCCGTATCAATCCGCGCACCGAGCTCATGGTGTACATCACGACGGCCTACGAGAGCACGCCGGCTTTCCACCGCGTGGAAGGCGAAGCCAAGCAATCGGTGGCGACACGAACCCTCGAGACTTGGATCCACCTGGACCAACGAAGCGGCGACGACAAACCATGGCTCTCGCCCGACTACGCGCGGCGACTTTGGAACTTCCAGATGGAGACGTTCTTCGCGACCAGCTTCCTCCATCGTGTGCGGCTGAAGCGACGCCACCCGTACAACCCGTTCCTCCGCGCGCTCACCAGGGCCGCGAACCTCCACTTTCAGTTGGGCTACCACGACTCGATCCTCGATCTCCGCGCCCTGAACAGGCTGTTCAAGGTCTCGTCGCGCATCGATCCGAGACGCACGATCGACTCTTGGACCGGCCGTAGCTGATGACAGGACGCGGGGGCCTTCGGATCGTACACACCGTCTTTCCGCGGGTGGCTCCTTTCGCGTCCGTACGTGAGCTCGGGAAGCTCCACCCCCATCTCGCGCATCTGCTTGTTGCTCTAAGAAAGCATGCGGCCCACACGGCTTGGGTCGCGCCGAGCGATCGGGATGTGTCGGAGGACGACGAAGGGATCTCGATCCGACTCGTTGGAGCTCCAAGGAATAGTCGTCGCGTTCGCGCGCTTTGGCCGTGGGTTCGGGCGATCGTGGCCGAGCGGCCTGACGTGGTGCACGTTCACGGGCTGAACTCACCGTGGGCGCTCCTGGCGATTTCGGCGGCGGCGGATCGGGTCGGAGCGCGGGTCATCGTCGAGGATCACGGGAGCGCGGCTCCGCGGAGCGAGCTGCGGCGGCGAGCCTGGCGCAGTGCGCTCGCGCGTGCGAAGGCCGTTATTTTTGGGGACCGAAGCCGCGGCGGAGAGTGGATCGCGTCCGGTGTGTTGCGGGCGGAACAGCTTCGGACGCTCTTCACGGGATCGTCGGCGTTCACGGTCGGGTCCGTCGAGGATCGCGAGCGGAGCAGGGCCGCGACCGCCATTCGCGGCGCGCCCGCGATCGGGTTCGTGGGGCACCTCGACTTCAACAAGGACCCCATCACCGCGCTCGCCGGATTTGCGCGGTTCGCCGTCGGACGCCGAGAGGCTCGGTTGTTTCTTCGCTACGGGCGCAATGACTTGCTCGAACCTTGTCGAACGCTCGTGAACAAGACGGCAAGCCTCTCTGAGCGAGTTCACTTCCTGGGTTCGGCCCCTCACGCCGAGATGGAGTCGTTCTTTCGCGCGGTCGACGTCTTGATCTCGACGAGCCATCGAGAGGCGTACGGCTATGTCGCAGCGGAGGCCCTCTCGTCAGGCGCGGCGCTGGCACTCTCCGATCTCCCTAGCCATCGCCTCCTCGCGGGTCCGAACGCGACCTACTTTCGACCGGCAGACCCCGAAGCGGCAGCGGCTGCGCTCGAGGGCTTGGTCCATCACCTTGCCAGCGAAGACCGAGAGCGTCGGGGGAGGTGGTTCGGCGAGCACCGCTCGTACGCCCGAGTCGCGGAGCAACTGCTCGGAATTTACGGCTAAACGGGATCGCCGCGGTTGGCTTTGGGGAGCCCCGTGCGCGAGGGGCTTGCTCGAGGCCGAGTCCCCCCCTACGATGTAGAAAGCGGTGGACGCGCAGCTCCACGCCCAGGCCGCCGAGCACCTCAAGAAATCCCGGTTCTCCCAGGCGATCGAGCTGTACCGACAGCTTCTGTCGGACAACCCAGAGAACCCCGAGCTTCGAGCCGAGCTCGCAGAAGCGTACCGCCGGTCCAACAACGGCGAGCGCGCCTTCCACCACTTCAATCGAGCGGCCGCGCTCTACAACCTCCACGGCCGCCCGGAGCTCGAGCTCAAAATGCTCGATCTCGCCATGTCCGTGTCTCCCAAGGAGCCGGACATCTTGTATCGGCGGGCCGAATGTTTGCGCACGCTCGGTCGCGCGGACCTTCTACGCGCAGCGCTCCTCGAGGTGATCGAACACGCCAAGAGCAAGGGCGATCGTCGTCGGCTGTGGGCGCTCGAACAGCTCCATGCTGCGAATCCGGACGACCCCGTGATCGCGTTTCGTCGCGCCGAAGCGCTCGCCGAGGCTGACCGCATCGACGATGCGGTTCACGCGTTCAAGCACATCTCGGCGCGCTTCGGACCTCGCAACCTCGACTTCGTCCGCCTCTTGAAACGCGCCGCCGAGATCGCCGTGGATCGACCCGACATCGGCGCGGATATCGCGGCGATCCTACTGACGCATGGTTACGCGCGTGAATCACTCGCGACCTTGGTGCCGTTTTACGAGCGCTTCAGCGACGACGTGCGGATCCTGGAGGTCCTGCTCGGAGTTCTGGTCGCGATGGGCGCGGTCGAGAAGATCTTGCCGGCTCGCATCGAGCTCCTCAAGGCACGAGCCAAGGTCTCAGGCAGCCCGGAGAACGCCGCGCTCGGCATCGCCGAGGCCGACTCCTTGATGTCTGACTCCGCGGACCAGCCCGTCGTGCTCGAGGTGGTCGCGCACTCGTTCGTGGCTTTCAACGCAGCGCCGCGAGCGATCGAGGCGTGGCGCCGCATGGCCCGCGCCGCGGACCGCGCCGGCATGGCCGCCGAGCGCGATCGCGCGGTGCTCTCGATTCTGCGAGCGGACCAAGACGACGAGGAGGCCCTCGAGCTCGGAAAGCGATCATTGTTGAACGCGGGCCGAGAGTCCGAGGCCCTCGCCTTCGACAAGCGCCTCAAGTTCGTGCGCGCCAAGCGAAGGAAGGAAGCAGAGCAGAAACAGCAGGCCGCTCGGGAGCAGGATCCGATCGCCCGAAGCGAGTCCCCGACCCGCGCCGGCTCGATCCCAAAACCACTCGTCGCGCCGCGGGCCTTCTCGGCGGCTGACGCCGAGGACGGGCCCCCCGAGTCTCGGGTCAAGTGGGTTCGACGCCCTGACACGAGCGAGGGACCGACCCACGCGAAACACGACGATCACGACGGGCCGGAGGCCGTCTTCACCCAGGAACAATCGTTGCCGACCGCCGCAGGCATCCGACCGCGGCTCGAAGACTCCGCTGTTCGACCTTCTCCGTGGGACCCGCCGTCGATGGTCTCCGGAGAGCTCCAGCCGATCGATACGAACGAACACACCGACAGCTCGGACACCGGCAGCTCGGACACCGACACCTCGGACACTGACGGTTCGGACACCGATGGTTCGGACACCGATGGTTCAGACACCGACAGTTCCGAAGGGTCCTTCTCCGCGGAGCGCGGCACTCTGAGCCTCGAAGAGGCTGATGTGCTCGAGGTCCGCGCCAGCGCTGATCCCGAAGCCAGCGGGTCCTTCGATTCCTCCTTCGACGTCGAAGTCTCCCTGGACGAGCTCGAGGATGAGGACCTACCGTCCGATCCCGCACTCACGCCGGCTCGCAGAATCAGCTCGGAGATTTCGACGGGAGAGTTCGACGAGGAGCGTCCGACCGAGCTCTCCGAGCGTTACGTTGCCATCGAAATGCCGGTGCCCCGGACAATCTCACTCGACGTCCCGATCGATACTCAGGCTGCCCAAATCGTCGAGATCCTCCCCGCTCGATCCACCACCGGCTCGAACCGAGGCTCCTCGGGCCCAAAGGACGGCCCTCCGCGCGAGCTCAAAGACAGCGCCAAAGACAACGGCCCACTCCGCCGCCACCCGTCGCTGTCGCGTCCCATCGCCGCCCCGGTTGGACGCGGGCGTACGCGACCGCCGCCGGCCCTCTCGTCCACCGGTCGACCAGCGCCCACACCAGCGCCCGCGCGACCAACCGCGACGCCGTTGCGCAGGCCCCCGTCGATCGCTCCGCCCCGGTCGGAGACCGCACCCATTCGCGCAAACACACCCACCCGGCCTCCCACTCTTCAGCCCGATTCGGTCGAGCCCCCGCTGCAGCCAGGTCGAATTGCCATGCCCGCGCCGCCGACCCCGTTGGCGCGCACCGACAGCGACACCCAAGAAACTCAGAACAAGCCGCTCGAACGCACCACGCCAGGCGTCATGGATGAGCTCGACTTCGATGCCTTTCCGGAGCTCGCTTTCGAACCCGAAGAGATCACCAGCAAGATCGAGGCGCTGATCGAGGAACAAACCATCGGTTTGGACCGACCGGTCGTCGTGGGTCGGCCGCGCGAAGTCACTCAGCCGATGGCTCAGGCGATCTCACCTCGACGACTCATCGACGATTTGCTCGATTGAGTCAGATCGGCCTCTCTCTCTAGGATCCGCGCACGACTGGGCACACGAGTCCCTCGAGCAGCGCACAGGCCCGGCCGACCAGACAGGAACCCTCGGCACAGACGAGATGGCAATCGTCCGGGCCTTGGCACGACCGTCCGTTTCCTACGCATTCTCGATCGCGACATACGCAATCGCCGTCGTTGCTGCAGTCGAGCCCCGGGTCGCGCTCGCACCGGCCATCGGTGCGACATTTGGAGATCGGATTGCAGTCCTCGTTCGTCAGGCACGCGCAGCCGCCCTGCGCTTCACCTTCTCCCTTGATACACGGCCTCCCCGAGCAGTCCTCTGGGCCGTGGCATTCGGTGCCCGGAGGCAACGACCGAATGCTGATGCACGTGTAGCCGAAGGGACAATCCAGCTCCAACTCACAGGAAGGTGCGCAGTACTCAGCGGAACCCATCGAAGGATCGATGGGATCGAACAAACCGTTCACGAGGCAGAATGTCCCAGGATCCCCGCTGCATCGATCGGAATCGGATCCCGAGCAGGGCTCGCAGCGAACCGCGTTCTCGTCGTCGACACACGTGCCCTGCCGACAGAACTGACCAAACTCGCAGAAGGTCTTGTCGTTGCAGCCCTGGACGCAAGTCCCCAGCATACGAGGGCTCGACAACCCACGACGATCGCACGACCAACCCAGAGGGCAGTCCCCGTGCTCCCAGCAGCCGACTCTGCAATCGTGCGACTCGAGATCGCAGACGCTTCCATAGGGACAGGCCAGCGTCGTAGTGCATCGCGCTCCGAACGGGAGGCAAGAACCCGAGACGATGTCGCAGTAAGCCGCGGAATCGTCGCAGTCGGAAGAGACTCGACAGGCCGTCTTTCGCTGGCAGACGTGGGCCGAGTTGCAAAACTCTCCTGCCTTGCACGCCTCGTCGGCGGCGCACGCACAGGAGCCCGTTGAGAGTCCGCCGGACTTCACGCAGGTGGTGGCGTTCGGACAGTCTGCGTCGTCAGCACAGACGATCGGCCCACGTCCACACCCTGCACCGACGATCAAGAGGAGCAGGACATCAACCCCCCGCGTACTCACGACCCTTCCACCGGACCCGCCCACGTCGTACGTGCCGCAACAAACTCTCCGTGATCACCCAGGCAGTGAGGATCGCTCCGAGGGGAGCCAGGAGGGCCATCCACGGGCGCGAGCCGATACGGAGTCGCACCAGGCCCGCCACGCCCAAGCTCACCGCGTATGCGATCCAGCCGGGAGGCCCGAGCAGCAGGCTCGCGACCCCCGACCAGCCCAAGACGAGCGAACCCACCGCGACGGCGATGCTCCCAAGAACGCTGCGCCCGAGCAGCAGGTGCAGGTTCTTGGACCAACCTTCGCGGAGCTCCCGCCAGCCGGCGTACATCCGAGTATGTGCGAGCGCTCGCCCGTCGAACAACCCGAGCCGCCCGCCGCCCCATTTCACGCGCTCGGCGAGCGCGACATCCTCGAGGACCTCGCCGACGACCGAATCATGGCCTCCTACGCGCTCATAGATCCCGCGACGGATGAGAATGGTCTGCCCGTTCGCGAACGCGGTCTTGGAATTCGGATCGGTGACTCGTCGCGGAGGGTACCGCGCCAACACCAACGCCCCAATGGACGGCATCACGAGCTGTTCGACGAGGGTCGACAGCTCGAGCCTGGGGAGGATCGAGACCAGGTCCGCGTTTGATGTCTCCGCAGCCTCGACGAGGGCGCGGAGCGCACCCGGCTCCAGCACGACGTCGGCGTCCACGAAAGCCAACCACGGCGTCTCGGCTGGATACTTCCGCACCGCCTCACGCAACGCCGCCGGTTTGCCACACTCGCCCGGTTGAGGCCCAGACCCGCGCAGCACGGTGAGGTCGGCGTGCGCCCTCGCCAAACGATCGAGGATCGCAGGTGTCTGGTCGGTCGACGCATCATCGTTGGTCACGACCCTGGCCGAGCGCTGCGCCAAGATCGATTCGAGCGACTGCTCGATGATCTCGGCCTCGTTCCGCGCAGGGACGTACACAGTCACTTCCTGACACGCTCCGCCGATGCGCGGGGTCAGCCGCTCGAGTCGACGGTCGAAGGCGATCGTACGAGCGAGGACGCCAAGCCAGACGAGCGCGACGCAGATCGCGACCGCCAGACTCAGGCGGCCGCTCCTCCGGTGATGGTGAAGCCATCGAGCCTCAGGCCAGGAACGACCGCTCCGCCGGCCCGAACGGCCGCCGACATGGCTTCGACTCGCTGGAGAACGTCGAGCACGCCGACGTTGAACCGAACGTTGCCCACGGGCGCGCCGAGCTCGCCGCCCTCGATCAAGAAGGTCCCGTCACGCGTGAGCCCGGTGAGACTCAGAGTCTTCTTGTCGACGAGCCGAGTATACCAAAGCCGCGAGATCAAAACTCCGAACGAAGTCCCTCGGACCAACTCTGCCGGCGTGCCGGTACCGCCCTGCATCACGAGGTGCTCGGCGGACTCCGTGCCATCGACGAGCGCGCTCGAGGTGAGGTGACCGGTGGGTTCGACGCCCTCTCGCAGAGCGGTCGTCCGCGAGTACACGGCGTGCTTGGCGATCCCTCGCTCGATGAGTACGACGGGCTTTCGCGCCACTCCTTCGAGGTCGAACGGCGCACCTCGATGAAGGGGATGTGAAAAGTCGTCGACGATCGTGACCGACGAACCAGTCACCGAGTCGCCCATGCGGCCGGCCAAAAAGGAGCTGCCGGCCACGAGCTCGGAACCTCCCGCTGTGGATCCGACGAAGGAAATCAGCGCCGCCACCGCCGCCGGTTCGAGCACGACCGTGTAGCGGCCAGGGGCGAGCGAGATCGGGCCGGTGGGTACGGCTTTTCTTGCGGCACTCTCGAACAGGGAGCTCGCGTCCAGGTCCCCAAGTGAGTATGAGTCGGCTTCGGCCCACCCGGTGGCTCCGCCTACGTTGTGGAGAGTGACGGAAAGACGCGCGTGGGTGCTCAAATAATACGAGAGCACACCCTTGGTGTTTGCGATGGCGTACACACCGTGAGGCTCGTAGGTGTCGTCCACCGGGCCGACCCGCGTCTCCAGGGCACCTGCGGCGACCAACCTGCGCCTGGCGGCCTCCAAGAGCACCCGACCCACCGGCGCGGTTCGGTCGACCGCGGTGGCCCGGTCGACCGCGGGGTCGAACCCATCCACCGGCCGGTAGCTCTGCGGCCCAGGCAAGCTCGCAGGCTCCGCAGGCCGTGGAAGAAACTGGGCGGAGATCCGCGCCTGCCGCACCGCCGCCTCGATCGACTCTCGAGATAAGTCAGAGGTCTCGACTCTGCCGGCTCGTCCGTCTTTGACCACGCGAATCGCGATCGTCTCCCGATCGAGCTCCATCGCTTGATGGACTTCGTTCTCGGCGAATCGGGTCACTCCAAGCCGCCCGCCGAGCAAGGAAATCTCCGCTTCGTCCACGCCCTCCGCGGCGACCTCGAGCGCCTCACCGAGGATCCGAAAGGCTTCGTCTTTGGATCTCATCGTCATGTCCTGTTGGGTTCGAGCTGAATGCGGAGCGGCGCCTTCGGAAAGTCGTCCTTCTCGCGCTGCTCCAGCAGATCGTTTCGGACCATTCGAAGCTTCGGATCGAAGCCGAGCTTCTTTCGCAAATCAGGCCAGCCCGCGAGCAAGGAGCGCACGTCGGCCTTGAAGCGCGCCTCGGAACCTTCGTCTCGACCGATCCGGTCGAGCACGAGCTGCACTCCGACCAACGATCCGTATCGAAACACGCGAAGCGCTCGTATGGAGACCGCTCCGAAGCGAGACTCCACTCCAGTTTCGGCCAGAAACTGCACCTGGCCCTGCATCTCGATGCGATCGTGCTCGAGCGCTTCGTGCGTCTTGGCTTTGCCAAGCCCCGTCTTGTCTTTCGGAGCCGGCTCGACCTTCACGAGATTCTGCCAGGACTGGCCGTAGGGTTGCGTTCGAGTGAACTCACCAAGGGCCTGCGCGACCGCGTCGAGATCACGGGGTCCTTCGGTCGCGTCGGCCGGAATCACCGTCTTGCCCTCCGGCACCCCGGCCTCTGTCACAGAAGCCGTCGCAGTCGATATCGGAGATGGAGACTCCACCACGGGCGTCGCGCCCGAGAGCCACTCCGGCCCCTCGCTCGACCGATGGGAGCAACTCACGGACAACAACCAGGCGCCCGAGGCCAACAGCGACAATGGCGCGAGCAGACTCGAACGCGTCATCGCTTGCGACCTCGACCTCGAGTGGACTTGGCCGAGAGGTGTCGCTTCCGAGTACGCTGAGGCGGATCGGAGACGCGACGGGCGCGGATCCTGCTCGGTGATTCGACCTCGGGATGAGACAGCGCCTCGAGGCTGTCTCTGTTGCGGATCGCCGGAGCCTCCGGAGACGACGAACCCATCTGCACTCGTTGAAATCGCGCCGGCGCCGAGCCGTGACCGACCGGAATCAGCTGAAGTGGCTCGCCCTTGCCACAATTCATCACGCCCTGAAGCTCCCACTCCGATGGACCACAAATCCCGTCGCAGCCGGCCCAGAATCGGGGCGTCACGCCGCTGTAAACAGGGTTCTTCAAGCGCCGCGTGCGCCTGCCGTTCTTGATTTCCCACGCTACCTCGCATCCGAACTGGAAGTGCTCTCGACGATCGTCGATCGACCAGCTCCGATTCGAGTCTACAAAAACACCCGATTTGGTGTCCGCGATCAAATCTTCGAGGGTGCCGGCCTCCCCAGGTGCCAGACAGACGTTGGTCATTCGCACGAGCGGAAGCTGCGCCCAGCTCGCCGCGCGCATCGAGCCGGAGCTGCGACGAAGGCCCACGCGAAGCGCGGTGTCGCGACTCGATAGATAGCCCGCGAGCTTGCCTCCGACCACGAGGTCCACACGTTGAGCTTCGACGCCTTCGTCGTCGAACCCGAAAGTTCCTACGCCCCCTTCGATCTGCGCATCGGCATACAGATTCACCTTGGAGCTCCCGAGCTCCAAAGAGCCGAGTCGATCGGGCGTCATGAACGAGGTTCCTGCGAAGTTGCGCTCGAAGCCGAGCGCCCGGTCGAGCTCCGAAGGGTGCCCAATCGACTCGTGGATTTGGAGCGCCATCTGCGAGGTTCCCAAGATGAGAGTCGTCGTTCCGGCCGGACACACCGGGGCCCGGAGCTGCTCGACCGCTTCCTCGGCGATCTCCTCGGCCTTCTCCATCAAGGGAAGGCGCGTAACGAGCTCGTAACCTCGGCCCGCCACCGTTCCGCCGTGGGATGCGGGAAAGGATCGAATCTGAAAATCGTGGCCATCCGACGCGCCCGCCTCGTACCCGATGCTGGTCCAAGTGAGATCTTGATCGATCTCTGCGCCCTCCGAGGAGACGTACAGCTTCTTGGTTCGACTCGCTCCGAAGCGCCCGCGCGCGAGCTTGATCAGAGGGTTCCGTTTCATGCGGGCGTTGATCTGCTGGAGGAGCCCGACCTTCTCCTCGAGCGGCACACCGAGCGGGTCCCGCTCCATGGGAGTGCGATACAGCGCGCTTCGAGGCTCCTCGGGCGCCAGCGCGACCGGCCGCAGTTGCAGCACACTGGCCGCGCGCCCTACCTCCACCGCGCGCTTGGCCAACACGACGGCCTCGTGCCGAGTCGGCTGGCTCAGGGACGCGAATCCCCAAGCGCCGTTCATCAGCACCCGAAGCCCCAATCCTCGCTCCGACCGCAGGTTCGCCACGAGCAAGCGCATGTCATCGACGACTACGTCTTCGCGCTGCGTTACCTCGTAGCGTGCGTCCGCGAAGGTAGCGCCGAGACGAATCGCCTCGGCCACCGCGGTGTGGACCATCTCGAGAGCCAGTAGTTGACCGAACAAAACAACCTCGTCCGCCCGAGCACGAACGGCTCGCAGGCGTCGGCCTTATCGCCCCGAGTCACGCCGAGGGCAAGCTCGTCGGCTCGATTCGACGTTCACGAAGGCAGACCAGGAGCGCGAGCCCCAGAATCCAAAACAGAGACGCACCTCCAACCCCCGTCGCGCCACAGCCAAAGGGCTCCGTCCGCACGTACGGATCCTCCTGCTCGGGGAGCGACGCACACGTGCGCGCGGCCCCTCCAATCGGATAGATGAAGCAGATCGCCTCGACGTCATCGCGTTCCAACGTTCGAAACGACGCGTCACAAGGCTCCACGACAGCCGTCATCGTCGGATCGGTGTCCTCTCCCAAAACCAGCGAGGCCTGCGTGTGGGCCAGGCCGATGAAGTGACCGACCTCGTGAGTGAGCACTGCGCCGAGATCATAGAGCTCCCCGTCGCACGCTTCGACCGACGCCGAGAAGTCGTACGCCGAGTCGTTCACCTCGATGCGCGCACGCTGAATCAGACCGTCTTTCGAGCGATGGGCCACGGTCGTGAGTGCCACGGCCTCTGGACCGTGAGGCCAGAAGTCACGCAAGAACAGCACCCGGTTGTCGTCTTCGCCACCGGTCCCGTCGATGACTGGCAACATCTCGAAGCGCAAATCGGAGCACTCGGCCGTCGACCATGCATCGAAGGATCCACGAATCACCTCGGTCGCCGCGACTGAGTCCATGCCGCTCGGGCCGGGCGCGACCATGGCCCACGCCACTGAACGACCTTCCCAGTGAATGGATACCAACGGATTGGAGTCGCTGAGGGTGCAGTTGAACGCCAAAGCTGGGCGCACGAGCCCCATGACCCAGAGCGTGCAGACCACTAGCCGGCTCAATTGCACCTTTCGAAGACAACCTCGAAGGCCCGGCCCGCGCAAGCGGTCGAACACCCGACCCCGCTCGTCACCGCAGAAGTAAGTCAGAACTCATGTCGCGACGAGCGCAAACTTGGCGCTCCGACCCAGCCTCCTCGGCGCGCCGAACGAACTGGCACGAAAGCTGCTGCGCACTCAGTCATGCTCGACGTCGCGAAACCAGTCGGTGAATTGGTGCTCGAGAGCCCTCAGTGCGCTGACGTGCTGGCAAAGTACCATATCGATTACTGCTGCCGAGGCCACCTGACGCTCGCCGAGGCCTGCGAGAAAATAGGGCTCGATCCGCAGACGATCGCGACCGAGCTCCAAGCTGCCATCGATCGCGTCGAACCCAGACCCGTCGACCCCCGAAACCTCACCACTCCAGACCTTCTGCACTACATCCAAGTGACGTATCATGACACCCTTCGGGACGCGCTGCCGCGACTCATGAAGGAGTCTCGAGAGCTCGCAAAGCTTCAGAAGGGCGGCGATCCGCGCTTCGATCAGCTGGACCAGACTATCCAAGCGCTCGGAGACCTCCTCCTCCCGCACCTCGGTCGAGAAGAACACGAGCTCTTCCCGCTCGCGGCCGCCGGCAACCTCACCCCGCAGCTGCGTCGAGAGCTCGCTGCGATGCGCCGGGAGCACGAGGACGTCGGCCGAGTGCTGCGACACCTCACCCGCGTGCGACTTGCGCTCGGACCCGCACCGCTGTCGTCCCTGTTCGGTCGCCTCGAACAGCTCGAGAGCGACCTCCGCCGACACCTTCACCTCGAGATCCACGCCCTGGCCCCTCGATTCGTGACTCAGGCGTGAGAGCCTAGGCCAAACACGTAAGCCCGATGATCCGGCGGGTGCTCACGAGCAGCGCCGCCGTCTCCCCGAATTCTCGTCTTCGGCCGAGAAATCAGTACCCGATCCCACCTTTCTCGTGTTTGATGGGCGCGCTCATGGAAGCGCGACCCTCCAACTTCGCAAATCGAAGCAAAAACCAACGCCTGATTCAGTGGGTTGATGAGATGGCTCAGCTCACCAAACCGTCGAGCATCTACTGGTGTGATGGCTCGGAGGCTGAATATGACCGCATCTGCGCCGAGCTCACCGCGTCGGGCGCATTCATCAAGCTGAACCCCGGCAAGCGCCCGAACAGCTACCTCGCTCGGAGCGACCCGCGCG
This sequence comes from uncultured Myxococcales bacterium, assembly GCA_964463485.1. Taxonomy (GTDB): domain Bacteria; phylum Myxococcota; class Kuafuiibacteriia; order Kuafuiibacteriales; family Kuafuiibacteriaceae; genus CAYXDO01. The sequence continues at coordinate 17,857 of CAYXDO010000031.1, forward strand.
ACGTCGCCCGTGTAGAAGATCGAACGTTCATCTGCTCGGTCAACAAGAACGACGCCGGCGCGTCGAACAACTGGGTCGACCCCCGCGAGATGCGCGGCACGCTCAACCGCCTCTATGACGGGTGTATGCGCGGCCGAACGATGTACGTGATCCCTTTTTCGATGGGGCCCCTCGGATCGAAGATCGCGCACCTGGGTGTGCAGATCTCGGACTCCGCGTACGTGGTCGCGAACATGAGAATCATGACGCGGATGGGCCAAGGCGCGCTCGACGTCCTGGGTGAGTTTGGTGCGTTCGTACCCGCCATGCACTCGGTCGGTCGACCCCTGGCCCCCGGCGACAAGGACGTCGCGTGGCCCTGCAACCCCGAGAACGTTTACATCGTGCACTTCCCCGAGGAGCGTTCCATCTGGTCGTACGGCTCGGGCTACGGCGGCAACGCGCTCCTCGGAAAGAAGTGCTTTGCCCTTCGAATCGCCAGTGTCATGGGGCGCGACGAGGGATGGCTCGCGGAGCACATGCTGATCCTCGGCGCGAAGTCTCCCGAAGGTGAGAAGACGTACATCGGCGCGGCGTTCCCGAGCGCCTGCGGCAAGACCAACTTCGCCATGATGGTGCCGCCAAATGGCTTCGAAGGCTGGGAGATCTCGACGGTCGGAGACGACATCGCCTGGATCAAGCCGGGCAAAGACGGTCGCCTGTACGCGATCAACCCGGAGGCCGGCTTCTTCGGCGTCGCTCCCGGGACCTCGATGAAGACCAACCCGAACGCGATGAAGACGCTTGGTGGCAATTGCATCTTCACGAATGTCGCACTCACGGACGACGGCGACGTCTGGTGGGAGGGCATGACCGAGGAGCCGCCCAAGCACCTCATCGACTGGCAGGGTCGAGACTGGACGCCAGACTCCAAGACGACCGCAGCTCACCCGAACTCTCGCTTCACCGCCCCAGCTAGGCAGTGTCCGTCGATCGACCCGGCCTGGGAAGATCCGGCCGGCGTCCCCATCGCAGCGTTCATCTTCGGCGGGCGCATGTCGAAGAACATGCCGCTCGTGTACCAGGCCTTCAACTGGGCGCACGGCGTGTACACGGCCGCCACCATGGGTTCCGAAAAGACCGCCGCCGCTGCCGGCCAGGCCGACGTCCGCCGCGATCCGATGGCCATGCTCCCCTTCTGCGGCTACAACATGGCCGACTACTTCACTCACTGGCTGAGTATGGGTCGCACGATCCCGAACCCACCTCGCATCTTCCGAGTGAATTGGTTCCGCCGAGACGCCAACGGCAAATTCATGTGGCCCGGTTTCGGGGAGAACATGCGGGTCCTCGCTTGGATCCTCGACCGAGTCCACGGTAGAGGCTTCGCCGTGGAGAGCCCCTTCGGTTGGATGCCCCGCCACGACGATCTCGTCTGGAAAGGCCTCGACTACCCCGCCGAGCGATTCTACGAACTGATGAGAATCGACCGCGAGACCGGTACCGCCGAAGCCAACGACCACCAGGAGCTCTTCGATAAGTTCTTCGACCGCCTGCCGAAGGAATTCATTTACGAGCGCGAGATGCTCAAGTCACGACTCTGGCGATCGCCCAAGGTCTGGGAGCTCGCGCGCGGCGAGCTGTTCTAGCTCTAGCCTAGCCTAATCCTGCCTCCATGATCGCAAAGGCCAGCGTCGCATTGAATGAGCTTTCCGCGAAGCCCGAAGCCCAAGAAATCGCGAAACGGCGCGAGCTCGCGCTCTGGACCTATCAGTACGAGATGAACGCGGCGCGGGAGGAAGGCAAGGCGGAAGGAGAGAAGGAAGGAAAGAAGGAAGGAAAGAAGGAAGGAAAGAAGGAAGGAAAGGCAGAGGTACTCCTCAATCTTCTGCTCGCAAAGGGCATCTCGCCTTCCCCCGGAGATGAAGAGCGCATTCGAACCGCATCCGGAGACGAGCTCGATGCGTGGATCCTGCGCGTCCTCGACGCCCGCACGATCGAAGAAGTCTTAGGTCAAGCTCGATGAGCAGGCCGCGGTCACTCGATGTCCACGTTCGGCACCCTGAAGGCCGATCGATCCTCGAGGAACCAACTCACCAAGCACTCAGCCACGACCTCGGGCCGATCATGGTGGACGTTATGCCCGACACCGGCGATTCGTCCAACGCGCACGTTCCTGAGCGCGGCGTGTCTCTCGGCCAAATCAGGTAGGACGAACTGACTGTCGGCGCCTGCGAGCGACAGCACCGGCGCGGTGATTCGACGGAGGTACGACGTGAACTCGTCCGCCCTAAAAGGCCGCGACGACGGAGCTCGGTGGAGCGGATCGTATCTCCAGACTCTGCCACCGTCGACCTCCTCGGTCGCGTCCTCGGCGAGTTGCATCGCGGTTCCCAGCGAAAGCCTCGGGTTGAGTCCGCGCATTCGCTCGGCGGCGTCCGCCACGTCCTTCATGGGCCTGCGCCCGCGCCGCCGGACCTCGATGCTCCCGTCGGCCCACTCTCGACCCAAGGACATGACATAACGGAGCAACCTGTCGGGCGCGGTCTCCGCGTCCTCCGCGGGCGGCCCAACGCCCTCCAGCAGGACCATGGCCTCGACTCGGTCCTCGAGCAGCGCCGCCAACCCGCAGGCCGCCGACCCACCCATCGAGTGCCCGAGCAGCCGAAGTCGGTCGAGCTTCATCCCGTCGATCACCGCGAATAGGTCGGCGTAGTAATCGTAAAAATGATAGGCGCCTCCTGCGCCCACCCATCCCGAATGGCCGTGCCCCCGAAAGTCCGGCGCGACGATTTTGAGTCGCCCGTGCAAAGCCGCTGAGATTCCCCGGAACGACAAGCCATGGTCCATGAATCCATGAAGCGCAAGGACGGGCGGCGCCGATGGGTCACCTAGCTCATGCACCGCGATCCGAAGGCCGCGAACGTCGAAGAACTTCGTTTCGAGGGGAATACTCATTTGCCCTTCCACACGGGATCGCGCTTCTCGAAGAACGCCGAGATTCCTTCCACAGCGTCCTCCATGCTCGAATTCACCGTGAGTAGTCCCTGCAGGTAAGCAAACGCTCCGCCGAGCGGCATGCCCGCCTGATTGTTCAGCGCTCTGCGCCCGAGGCCGAGCACCGCCGGTGAGTGTCGCGTGATCTTCGTAACCCAGGTCTCGACCACCGCGTCGAACTCGGCCGCGGGCACGGTGCGGTTCACGACGTTCCAAGTCGCGGCATCCTCGGAGCTGAATAGCTCCCCGATCAGCATGATCTCCATGGCTCGCCGGCGCGGAACGCTTCTCAGAATCAACGCGGAGATCATGTAAGGGAACAAGCCCCGTGCGATCTCGGGCGTACCCATCTGCACGCCGGATTTGGCGACGGCCAGGTCACAAGCCATCATCAGCCCGAAGCCGCCAGCGATGGCGTGTCCGTTGACGGCAGCAAGGATCGGCTTCTGGAGCGACTCCATGCGTAAGAACAACCTGGGGAAGAGCGACTGCGCCTCGAAGCGCGAGTATAGGGAGCCATCACCGGCCATCCCTCCCAGGTCGGCGCCGGCGCAAAACGCCTTATCCCCTGCGCCGGTCAAGACGACACAGGCGACGTCGCCATCGGAGTCGGCCGCGGCCATGGCCGCCTCCAACTCAGCCAGCATCACGGGTGTCAGAGAGTTCCGCTTGTCGGGTCGGTTGAGCGTGATTCGACAGGCGTGGGCCTTCTTCTCGACCAGGAGTGTTTCGTACACGCTCGGGCCGTACGGCTTCTTGGCCCGGAGGTCAACCGCGGCGAGCGCAGC
>CAYXDO010000031.1:21720-79073 GCA_964463485.1 uncultured Myxococcales bacterium
GAGCCTGCGCCGATCAACCGCGGCGAGCGCAGCGAGCCTGCGCCGATCAACCGCGGCGAGCGCAGCGAGCCTGCGCCGATCAACCGCGCACCTCGCCGAGCCGAGCGAGCTCGAGGAAGAAGGAGAAGTCCGGACCCTCGCGATCCCGCGCTAAGTCGATACTCACCCCGAGCTCCGCGCAGTCACACGGAGGTACCAAGCTGAGGCTTCCGACGACATTGCGAACCTTCGGGCCGAGCAAGTCCTCCAGGCCGGTCGGCGGATTCGACGGGACCGCGTCGAAATCGAAGATCGCTGAGGCGGACAGACCAAGCCAGGGCCAAGGTTTGATGACCAGCCCGGCGGTCGCCCCAAAGCCCGGTGACCACCGCTCGAGATCGAGCCGCCCCGAAACAACCTCGCGGGAGAACTCAGCCGGGTTCACGTAGTCGGCCCGTAGGGTCGAAGACGGCGCGACCTCCTCCGGCGCGATCCGATCGCTCGCCGGCAGCGCGGAGGTCCGCTTGGAGATCGACGCAGCGATCCCCAGCTTCGGCCCGAGGCGAAGCTCCGCGGACGCGTCCAAAAGCTCGAGTGAGGCGTCCGACAGCCCAAGCCCCAGCCTCCCCGTCAAACCCAGGCTCGCACTCCCGAGTGACAACCGCGACGCCGCTCTGACCATGAGCGGCCCAGACCCGAGCCCACGATTCCCCGAGAGCCCGAAGTCTCGTGTGTACTCAGCGCCCAGGTACCAAGCTCGGCGACCACGATCGTCGAGGAGATCGGTCTCGACTCGGAGCGCGAGCTGATGGACCTCGGCGAGCAAGTCGACCTCGTCCTCACGATCGAAGGTCTCCGACGCTTTGCAGCGCTCCGTTCCTTCGACGTGAGTACAGTCGGATGGGTTTGGGCCTCCCGCGACGTAGGGCGAGATGACGTGATCGATCGCGAACCGAATCCTGTGGATTCGCTCTGAACCGCCGTCGAGGAGCTCGGTAGATGCGACATTCCGAACGATCACGCCGACCCTGCTCTGGTCCTTCGCCTGGCGCTCGAGCCGACCGCTCCAGCCAGTGAGCCTCAACGCCGCGCCCGGTTCGATCGCGAGCACACCGAACAAACTCATAGGAACCGACAGACTCGGGCGGAAATCGGCCCGGATGTATCGAGGCGCCCCAGGAGCAGGCGCGACGAACCCGGACACACTCAGCTTCGCCTCTCCGAGCAGAGAGATTGCGCTCGTCGAGCCAGGCCAGGCGGTCAGTGAATAGGGTAAGGCATCGACGCGAAGCTCCAGCAGCCGCTGAGTTGCGTCGCCGGGGCCAGGGCGCCGAGCCGACAGGATGGGGACCTCACGGAGCTCCTCACCGGGCGCGAGCGGCGTCCGAAAGGCGCGGAGATCCTCTACGAGGCTCAGGCCCAGCGCGACTCTCACTCGTCCCGGAATCACGTAGCTCGCCCGCGAAAGACTCTCGTCGACCTGGCGGGTCGTGTAGCCGTCGGCGAGCTCGCTCAGCCACGCCGCGTCGCCGGCCAGGCCGAGCTCGAGACCGAGATGGCCTCCAAAAACGCTCGTCTCCGCTCCACCCGAGAGAAAGAACCTCGGGAGGACCGACTCGCGGGCCCTGGTCCACCCATCCCCTTGCCTCAGGCCTTCGTCGAGCAACACACTCAGTCGCAGCGCTGACACGCGGCTAGCCTCGTCGGCCCAGCGCACTTCGGTCTCGATCGACAAGCCGCGCGAGAACAAGAACCCGGGCTCCAAAGTCAGATCGGCGCTTCGACCCAGGACAAGATAGGCGGGCTCATGCAACGCCAACCCGGTCGCTGATCCACCGTGAACTCTCGGCGCCAGAAGGCCGCTCCGGCGGTCCCCAATCGGTACGTAAAACGCGGGTAGGGCGAACACAGGGACGTCGTAGACGTAGAAGATCGGCCAACTCAGCAGCACTCCAGAGTCCAGGTTCACGTCCGCCGACGCCGAGCCGATGCTCCAAAGCGGCGTAGCACTTACAGACTCACCGGGTCGCGAACAGTCACAGGGTGTGAACGAAAATCCACCGTCGATCTCGAGCTCCCTTGGCGCCGTCCTCTCGATCCGCGGAGCGGACAGCGTCAGCTCGGCTCGGCCGTCGCTTCCGCGCACCTCGATCGTCGCGGACTCCAGAGCTCCAAGCAGCTCGGGAAAGGAGAGCTCCACCCGTCCGCAGGTCGCAACCGCCCTCCCCTCCCGGATGCGAATGTCTTCGCCCGAGCTCGGGCCCGCCCCGGACGGATCCGACGAGCTCTCCGAGAGCCGCTCGACGAGCACGCGATTTCGCTTTCGGTCTATCGTCATCGAGCCCGCGGTGAGCTCCAAGTCGCCCCTTCGGAGCCGGACGTGACCGAGGGCTCGCACGAAGCGCTCGTCCGCGATCATACGGTCGGCAGTAAGTACGAACGGCACGCTCCCGAGCGCTCGACTGACGGCGTCGGTGGACGTGTTCGTCGCTGCCAGCGCGAGGAGAAGAATCGAAATCAAACTCAGGGATTCGGGAAGCTGATTGCGATGGTGGTGCCAATCCGATCCACGCGAGGCTCGACCTCGTCACGCAGATCGATCTCGATGCGAGTACCGGCTCCCGAAGGCACAGCCTGCACACGAGTCACGTGGCTCGGAAAAAACGAAGTGTCGAGCTCCCTCTCGTTGTTGCGAACGTTCACTCGAGTCTTCGGCAGCTCGATGAGCACTCGCTGACCGGCGCGCTGGATTTTGTATTCAGCCTTGGAATCGAGCCGAACGAAGACCTCGGACTCGGCCGCCTTCTGCCGAAAACCGATATAAGTCAGCGTGTGATTTCCGGGGTCGAAGTCCCTCTTCTCGGCTGGAGGTGACCACTTGGCGATGGTCTTTCGGTCCTCGGGCTCGGGCGGCACCACGACCTCGTCCTTGGGTTTCGGAGGCAGGCTCACGGTCGCGACGGGAGAAGGTGGGGGCGACGGGGGCGGTGGGGGCGGAGCCACTGCCACTACGGGAGGCTCCGGGCCCTCGTCGAGCTTCGGAGCCACACGCGCGATGGGCGGCGGCGGTACGTCCGTCCGCTCGGTAAGTGGGCCTTCCGAAGGCTCGGAGACCGCGACCCTGGCAGACTCTGACTTCGTCGCCGCCTTCTCCTTCTTCTCGTCCTTCTTCACGGGCTCGACCGGGACTTCGACCCTCACCAGGCGCACGATCACCGAATTTCCGGACATCTCGAATCGAAAGGTCGTCGGCTTGCGAAGCTCGATCGTGACCCTCACGACGGTCTCCGAGTCTTCCTCGATCTCCGTCGCGACCACACTCCTAATCATACCCTGCGGATACTCGACTCTCCGCGTGGGCAAGTCGACCACCGAGCCCGACAAATCGACGACGACCCGATCGGGGTTCTTTTCCGTGAACCCGGTGAAATCAGGCGCCTTGGTACCAGCGAGCTTGACCAGGACTTCCTTCGCGAGAGTCTCCACCGAGATCGCGGACAACTTCGAGGGCTCGTCCGCAAAGGTCGCGCTGCTGGTCCACGTCAGGAGCAAGAGCGCTGCCACCTGGAGGACTCGTCGATCGATCACACTCGACGCTTATCGGAGCCGATCTGGTTCGGCAAGCGCGGCGTCGGAAGAGCCCGGCGTCATTCGGCCGCAACGATCAGTCGAAAGCCAAGATCTCCGGGAGCAGCTCTCCGACGAGGTAGAGCGACCCGCTGACCACGATCAGACCTCCTCCCGAGACCCCGAGCGCTCGTAAAAGGGCGTCTTTGGCGGGCATCACCACTTCCGCCGTTGCTCCTGCGACGCTCACTAGGCCCATCGGATCTTCGGACCTCGGATTGTTCGCTCTGGTGAGGATCACCCGCTCGGCGAGCGGAACGAGCATCCTCAGCATCTCGTCCGCCCGCTTGCCCCCCAAGGCTCCGAAGACGAGCGTGATGGATCGGTTCGAATACTTGGACCGCAAATGCTCGGCGAGAATCTGTGCCCCCTGAACGTTATGGGCGCCGTCGATCAACAGAGCGGGGCCGGCTCCAAACGACTGCAGGCGGCCTGGCCACTGCGTACGGCTCAGCCCCTGTCTGAGTGCGACTTCGTCGAGGACAGGGTCCATCAAGACGGCGGCGCTCGCCGCCAAGACGGCGTTGCGGCCCTGATGAGTCCCGGCCAGACCCAACTCGACGCCGCTGATCCTGCGATCGGGTAGGGCGAGGTCGAGACCCTCATCGTTCCACTCGACGGAGATTTCCTTGCCGATACCGAAACACGGAGACCCCAACGATTGGGCTCGGGCCCTGAGTACGGACTCACCGGCGCCTCCCGCGATCACCACGGGAGTCCTCGGTCGAATCGCCGCTGCCTTTTCCGCAGCGATCTCCTCGATCGTTTGGCCCAGAATCTCGGTGTGCTCGAGGGAGAGGTCGGTCACGACAGCGACCTCCGCGTGCGCCGCCCGAGTCGCGTCGAGGCGCGCGCCGAGCCCGGCCTCCAAGACGACCAGCTCGGCGCCGCCGTCACGGAACGCCAGGAGCGCCGCGGCAGTCACCCACTCGAAGAACGTGAGCTCCGAATCGATACTCTCGACGCGCTCGAGCGCCGCCGCGAAGTCGTGCTCGGACATGGGCTCGAACTCGTGATTCGATACCCACTGGACGCGCTCGGTGAGCTTGACGAGGTGCGGTGACGTGTACAGTCCGACGCGAAAGCGGTGGCTCGAGATCGAAGCGAGGAAGGCGCAGGTCGAGCCCTTGCCGTTCGACCCGACGACGTGCGCGATCCGATAGGCTCGCTCGGGTCGCCCCAACGCCTCGAGCACTCTCTCCATTCGGTCGAGCCCCAACACCATGCCGGTCTTGGACCTCTGAGAGAGCCGTGTGATCACGTCCGCGAGCTCGGGGGTGTTTGCAGCCGCCGACCCCGGTCCATCCATGAACGGGCCTGAGACTCGGGCGCGGCTCATTTGGATGTCGCGACTCGGACTCCATCCCAGCCCGCTGCTGGAGGCTCCGCCGCATACTTGCGAGCGAGCTCGGCATACTCACGACTCGCTTTGTCCTTCTCTCCGCCGAGCTCGGCGGCGCGATCGAAACCGGCCGCGGCCGCCTCGAACTCACGAGCCAAATAGCGAGCCCGCGAATCCTGGAAGGTCCGGACCCACTCTCGCTGGCGGTCCGTGCCCGGGAGCTCGGTGACCAACTCGTACACTGGGATGGGCTCGTGTTTGCCTTTCACTCGGAGCAGATCGAGCTCACGACACAACATGGAATCTTTGATGGCGAGATAAGTCGCCTCAGCGATGAGGATGTCGACGCCGTAGGTCTTCGTCTGACCCTCGAGGCGAGATCCGAGGTTCACGCGATCGCCGAGCGCCGTATACGCGAAATAGGTGTCCGAACCCATGTTGCCAATCGTCATCGGGCCGGTCGAGAGGCCGATTCCGATCGCGATCACCGGAAGTTTGTCTCGCTCGAACTCCTGATTGAGCTCCTTGACCTTCACGATCATTTGAAGCGCCGCACGAGCCGCCCGGACGGCGTGATCGTCTTGTTCTACGGGCGCCCCCCAGAACGCCATGACGGCGTCGCCAATGTACTTATCCAGGGTTCCGCCATTTGCGAAGACGATGTGCGTCATGGGCGTCATGTAGCGGTTGAGCAACGCACCGAGCGCTTCCGGAGTGAGTGCCTCGGAGAACGTCGTGAAGCCGCGGATATCCGAAAACAAGACCGTGGCTTCATATCGACGTCCCCCGAGGCGAAGGTACTCCTCAGGGTGCTCGAGGACCTTCTCCATGACCGCGGGAGAGAGATACTGACCAAGCGCTCGCTTGGTCTTGCGTCGCTCTCTCTCCTCGACGAGGAATCTCCAAAGCGCAACGACGAGCGACGTGAGAAACACCTGCGAAATCACGAGCACTCGAACAGACAAAATTCCACGGTTGAAAAACACGAAGTGCTCGAGGAGGCTCCAACCCACCACCAAACCCGCGGCGGTTGCGACCTGACCCACCGGCCCGAGCCGCGCCATCCACAGCCCGCCGATGAGTCCGATCACCAAGAATACCGCGAGCTCCGTGAACACGACCTCACGGGGTCGACGAAAATGAAGCCCGTCGAGGATGTTCTGCGCGAGCGTGGCGTGAATGTGCACTCCTGGCTCGAAGCCACCCACCGGCGTCACTCGCTGGTCTCCCGTTCCGAGCGCAGTCGCTCCGACGAAGACGATCTTGCCGTCGATGTTCGATCGCTCCACTTTTCCATCGAGGACGTCTGCCGCAGAAATCACCGGCAAGTCCTGTCCGAAGGCTCCGTACCACCACAAGTGAGTCGCGCCGAACAGATCCGTCTCGATCCTTCGTCCGAAGACTCGAACCTGCTCCGGGTCGCCAGAACCTGGAGACCCGACCAGCTCGATGGCGCGACCGCTCGGGTCGGCAGCCGCCACCGCCGCCAGCGCGAAAGCCGGCAAGGCCACGCCGTCAGGAGTCATTCCGAATATCAGTGGAATCCGCCGGATGACTCCGTCCGCGGCCGGTGAGACGTTGAGTAGCCCGAAGTGAGTCGTGCCTCTCGCAATGGACTCGGTGGGTACGCGGACAGCAGGAAACCGTAGCAGCAAGGCGTCTCGGGCCAGCGCCTCTCGTGACGACTTCAGGACATCGAGCCTCCTGCCGTCCGCACTCTGCACGAGCACCTCGGAAATCGTGGATGAGGCTACGCGCCGCACCGCTTCTCGTCGCGCGGAGTCGTCGAGACCGGTGGCTTCCGCCTCCGTCAGCCCTTCGATCGGGAGCACCACTCGACCCGAACGACTCATCGCGAGGCTAAAGGCATCGTCCGGTCCCGGTCCGACCGCCCGCGCGGCGATGCGATCGCGCAGCGCCTCGAAGGCGGCAAACGCCGCAGGCTCCCTCGCCAACCCTCGCTCGATGGCCGACCAGTCGCCAAGGGTACCGGAGTGAATCGCCGCAAACGCACGTCGCTCAGCGGGATCCTCGGGCTCGTTGAACAATACGTCGAAGGCGATCGAGCTCGCTCCGAGCTCGGTGAGCCGATCGACCAGACGAGCATGAACCGCGCGACTCCACGGCATTCGGCCCACGACGTTGATGGATCGGTCGTCGATCGCCACGATCGCCACGCCGGCTCCGTTCGGCGGCACCTTCGGCCGAGTCGAGCGCAGCTTCACATCGAGCGACAACAGCTCCAACTGCTGTAGAAACGTCTCGCCGTCGCGCACTGCGAGCTCTCCGTAAGCGTGGACGACGAACACCAGCACCGCGAGGAGCATGGTCAGCCGGAAGCTGCTCGCGAATAGCCAGCGGACCGCCTTCACGGCGCGGATGCTACACCTGAATGCGGCACGCCTCGCTGGGGAATGATGGTCGAGATTGGAGGAGTCCGCTCAGCGTCCGGGATGCGCAGACGACAGACGAATGATCGAGCTTCCAATGAGGATCTTGTCACCGATCTTCAGCTCACGATCCGTGATCCGCTCCCCGTTCACGAAGGTGCCGTTCGTAGCGCCGAGGTCCTTGATGAAGACCCGCCCGGCTGACACCGAAATCCGTGCGTGATTCCGTGACACGCCCTCTTCGAAGATCACCATCTCGACGCCAGGTTCTCGGCCAATCGTGACCTGCGCGTTGTCCTCCAGCGGAAACTCGCCGCCCTCGTATTTCCCGGAGATGAATCGCAGGATGTGCTGGGCCATGGCACTTCGACCGTAGACCGACTTTCCTTCCAAGCTCAAGTCCGAAACAGGCGGCCCTTGTCTTGGACCTGCACGCGTGCTCCGGGGCTCCATGCAAGTCGCGCTGATCGTGCCGGCAAAAGACGAGGCAGGCGCGATCGGCGGCGTCGTCTCGGGCTTCAAGGGCGTCGTCGTCGAAGGTCGACCGGCGTTGGACGTGATCGTCGTCTCGGACAACGGTTCGAAGGACGGGACGGCCGAGATCGCACGCGCCGCCGGAGCGCTCGTCGTCTCCGAGCCCACGCCTGGGTACGGTCGCGCGTGCCTGAGCGCCATGGCCGAGCTCCGAAAGATCGGCCCCCCCTCGATCGTCGTGTTCGCCGATGGTGACGGATCCAACGATCCGCGTGACCTTCCCCTCCTCCTCGCACCCATACTCTCGGGTGAGTGCGACTTGGTGGTGGGAGCGCGACCGCGGCTCGCCGACCCCCAATCACTCACCGTGCCGCAAAGATTCGGAAACGTCTTTGCCTGCAAGCTCATGCGCCTGGTCCATGGCGGTCACTTCACCGATCTCGGTCCGTTTCGCGCGATCCGTTGGTCCGCGCTCGAGAGGTTGGAGATGCAGGATCCAACCTACGGGTGGACGGTGGAGATGCAACTCAAGGCGCTCAAACATCACGTTCCCTCGCGAGAGGTCGACGTACGCAACCACGTTCGGGTCGCGGGTCGGTCCAAAGTCAGCGGCACGATGCGAGGCGTGATCGGCGCGGGAACGAAGATCGTGGGCACGGTACTCCGATATAGGTGAGCGACTCAGGCACGGGCACGGGCACGGGCACGGACGGGCACGGGCACGAAGCCTTCGCAGAGCCGCGCCCAATTTCGACGCTACTGGCTGGGCAGCGAGCCAGGGTCTCACTCATCGAGAGACGGCTTGGGTTCCTGAGGTGGTTCGCACGTGGCGCGGACCGTCGTTGATCTCCTCGACAGCCACCGAGGTCCCGAAAATGCCGTGCCCGTTCGCGCGTGGCGCGGACGGTCGTTGATCTCCTCGACAGCCGCCGAGGTCCCGAATATGCCGTGCCCGTGCCCGTGCCCGTGCCCGTGCCCGATCCTGGGGCAGGATGAGGATTAGGCAGCACTAACGGGCCCTGAGTCTGGGTGAGTCTAGCGGCGCTGAGAAAGGTTTCGAAACTCGTGGGTGCCCGTGCCCCCACCCCACTCCGTGGATGGTTAGCTCGGCCCCAGCGCCGAGGAACGGACCATGAATTCGGTGTGCCCTTCGAGTTTCCTGGTCTCGACGTCGACCGAGCTCACCCGAGCCAGCCGCGGACCCTGTTGGCAAAGGGAGTAGAGCGTCTCCACCGCCACGCCATCACCCTCGGCATGAATCTCGACCCGGCCGTCGGCGAGGTTGCGAACCCATCCGACGAGGCCGAGAGACAACGCGGTCCTCTCGACCCAAGCGCGGTAGCCTACGCCTTGAACGAGACCCGAAACGAGCAACCGCCTCGCCGTCATGGGCCCAGCTTACACGAAGTACGAGGCGCGTACGACGCTCACGCCACCTGACCGATTCCCTCCCGAGCGCGTTCGATGCATGAGTGCTTCGGGAAGGCATTCGGACCGGTGTCCGGCCTGGTCTTCAAAACCAGTGGGGGCTACCCCGAAGGTAGTCTCGGCGTGTTCGACTCGCGTGTCTTCCCGCCAACTCACCTCAGACTTTGGACCACATCTCCGCGAGCTCCTTGGCGAACCCACCCGAGAGTATGGGGAAGCGGCACCAGGTCTTGGGATCGAGGTTCTCGTCGTCGACGTGAAAGGAAGGAGCGTAGCGCTCTCGCTTCCACTGATTTCGGCTCCACAGCTTGAAGAATCGATCGACCCAGGTCGCCATGAGCCTGCGCTCGTATTCCGAAAATCGAGGTCCCACCGTGTCGAGGACCTCGAGAGGCGCGAGCTTGTCGCGGATGGCCGCGCGCTCGATGGCGTCCAAGACCGGGTAGGGCATGAGATCCTTTTCGTCGGTCTGCTGTTCGCTCTGCGGTCGAAGCTCGGCGGTGGGCGCGATGCGATTCACCACCGAGAGCTCGGGAATGGGGCCCAAACCTTCAGGACCCTCGCTCTCGAGCCACTTCAGCCATCGGCGGAGAAAGGCTTTGTCTATTCCGGCGATCGGAGACAACCCGCCGGCGGTGTCTCCATCCATGGTTGCATAACCAACCGCCGCCTCGGATCGATTGCTCGTCGCGAGCAGCAGGGAGTCGAGGAGGTTCGCGAACATCCAGACTCCCGGGGCTCGGACGCGGGCTTGGATGTTCTGCAGCGCGATGTCGTCGGTCGCCCAGCTCAGCTCGCGGCCGATCGCGCGCTCCACCATGGTCACGTAGCCCTCGACCATCGCGTCCACGTCGAGGACGTGGAACCTGGCGCCCACCGCCGAAGCCACGGCCTTGGCGCTTTCCAACGTGGTCTCGGAGGAATTTCGCGTCGCTTGATAAACGCAAAGCAAAAGGTCCCCGAGCGGAATCGAGTCACTCCCCGACCGCGACAAATCGACTCGGCCGAGCTTCCGAAGGAAGGCCTGAGCTCCGAGCTCCGAGCTCCCCAGGCGAGTCATGAGCGCCACGAGGCATGCGCAAGCGGCAGAGTCTGCACCGCCAGAGAGGGAGACCACGAAGCCGCGAGACTTCGATTTCCGCGCATAGTCGAAGAGCGCGAGCGAGACCGCGCGCGTGAACTCCTCCTCCTTGCGCCAGAGAGACGACTCCCAGCCCGCATCGTCGCCCAGGCACTCATCCACCGAAGAAGCCGGGGCGGCCGGCCAGGCGAACTCGGCGGACACGCAGTCGTCGGCCGAGTCGAGGTCGGGAGAGTAACTCGCCAAACGCGCTCGAGCCATTCGCCCGGCCTCGGCGTCGATGACGGCGGTCGTGATCTCGAAGTCGCTGAACGAGAGCCGGGGCCCTTTGGCCACCAGACGACCGCCGCTGGCGATCAACGCTCCGCCGTCGAAGATCGCTCTTCCGGACTCGTTGCCGAGCAGGTTGGCGTACAGATATCCCATTCCGAACGCGCGCGAGCCTTCGGTTACGAAACGGCGGCGAATGTCGAGCTTTCCGAAGGCGAAGTGGCTCGCGCTGGGGTTCAGCAGCAGATCGACTCCTCGCCTCGCGAGCTTGATTCCAGGGCGATTGGCGACCCAAGCGTCTTCACAAATCTCGAAACCCATCGAGATCCCGCCGATGTCGAAAAACAAGTCACCGATGGGTACACGCGCGCCGGCGAGCTCAGTCTCGAGTCGCGCGCCCTCCGGCCATGGCTTGAACCATCTCGGCTCGTAGTGAATGCCGTCACCGGCCAGGAATCGCTTGGCCACGAGGCCGACCAGGCGGCCGTCGACGATCAGCGCGGCCGCGTTGAAGACAGCGCCCCCGACCAGCACCGGGAGACCCACGGAGCTGACGATTCCGCGGGTCATCGGCAGCACGGCGGCGAGCGAACGCTCCGCCTCGGCGAGAGTCCCGCGCGACAGGAACGCGTCCTCGCACCCATACCCGGTCAGACACAGCTCGGGCAGGAGCACCAATGACGCACCCTCCGCGCGCGCGGCCTCCAGAGCGTTTCGGGTGCGAGTGAGGTTACCTTCCCAGTCGAGCGGCGTCTGATTCAGGACGCCCACGGCTACTCTGATCGGTCTCATCATCGACCTCCTGGAAACGTCTGAGCTTCCACACCCCCGATCACGGAAGCGAACAAGTCCGCCACGGAGACCACAGAGAGGAACGAGGAGGCAAGAGCGGCGGCCCTCGGGTGGGAGTCCGTCGTCACGATCGCTTCGAACAACCCGCTCGCCTCCAGGCGGGCGAGTGAGTCTCCTGGCAAGACGCCGTGCGTCGCGATCGCGAAAATGCGACGAGCGCCGGCCTCTCGATAGGCCTTGGCGGCCTCGCGCAGTGAACCGCCCGTACGAACCATGTCATCATAGATGACGACGTCGCGCCCTCTGACTTCGGCGCTCACCGCGACGATCTCGGTTTGCGTCGCGTCGAGCCGACGTTTGATCACGAGGGCAGCGGGCACGCGGAGCGAGTTGGCCAGCGCCTCGACCCACTTCGCTCGACCTGCGTCGGTCGAGGCGATCACGAAGTCCTTGCCAGCGAGCTTCCTCGCGGCTTGTTCGATCAACTCACGCGCGGACAGATGGACCGGCCGAATTCCACCCTCGAAGTAATGCGGGATTCCTTCCGCGTGTAGGTCGAGCAGGAGCATGCGATTGCCAGAGTCCGATTGCGGGATGGACGAGAAGAGCCTAGCCCGCGTCTTGGCCTTGACGATCTCTCCGGGCTTCGTGGCTCGCTCCATCGTCGAATAGCCGAAGTAGGGCACGGCCAAGCTCAGACTCTGCACGCCGTTCTTCACCAGACCGCAGGCCAAGTCGTAGATCTCGAGGGTGTCCGCGTCGTCGATGGTGCCACCGACTACGGCCACGTGTCGGCCGGCCACCCTACTGTCGATCCGGTGATAGACCTCGCCGTCAGGAAAATGCCGAGCCTCGACCGCGCCGCGCTCGAACCCGCCGCGAGCGGCGATCGAGTCCGCCAGCGCTCGGTACGACAACGTGGAGAAGACGATTGGGTTCGAGACGATCATCGCCCGCCCCGCGCGGCCTCGACCAGCGTCATGCGGCGATCGTAGAGGCGCTCGTCGAGCCCGGCTGGGTAGGTGTGCGGATTGAGCAGTCGCTTCACGCCGTCGTGGAGCCCCGCGAGCTCGCTGCGCGTCCGCGCGCGAGCCATCGTGATCGGATCGGCCCACAAGATGCGGTGACCCTTCTTCACCGCGGGCTCGAGCAAGTCCGTACCCACCGCGCCCTCGGGAATGCGTTTGCGTTTGGTCGGCTCGATCGGATCGATGATGAGCGGGTGAGTAGGGGCTTCGTCGGAGATATCCCAGATCGCGTCTCCGACCCACTCGGTGCCCACTTTGAACCGCCGCACCTGCTGAATGCCGGGCGTGCTGACTTTCACGATCTGCTCGGAGAGTTTGATTCGATCCTTCCACTCGCCGTGTTCGTCGCGCACGCAGGATAGTTTGTACACACCGCCGAGCGCGGGTTGATCGAAGGCGGTCGCGAGCTTCGTGCCAACGCCATAGGACCCGATCTGCGCACCTTGGGCCCGTAGGCTCTCGATGATCGTCTCGTCGAGATCGTTGCTCGCGACGATCACCGCCTTGGTGAAGCCTGCTTCGTCGAGCATCTTGCGGGCCTTCTGGCTCAAGTACGCGAGGTCACCGGAGTCGATTCGGATGCCAGCGAGCGCGTGACCTTCTCTCTTGAGTCGCAGGCCGACCTCGATCGCGTTCTTGACGCCTTCGATGGTGTCGTAGGTATCGACCAACAGGGTGCAGTTGTTAGGCATCGCGTCGGCGTAGCGGTCGAATGCCTCGCGCTCTCGGTCGAAGAACATGACCCAGCTGTGAGCGTGGGTGCCGCGGACCGGGATCCCGAAGAGCCGACCCGCGAGCACGTTCGAAGTGGCGGCGCAGCCGCCCACATAAGCGGCGCGGCTCGCCGACAGCGCGCCATCGATCCCTTGGGCTCGACGCAAGCCGAACTCCAACACCGGCGCGGAGCCCGCGGCGTGACACACACGCGCCGCCTTCGTCGCGATCAGGGTCTCGAAGTTCACGAAGTTCAACAGCGCTGTCTCGATGATTTGACCCCAAAGCACCGGGCCTCGGACGCGCACGAGCGGTTCGTGCGGGAACACGGCGGTACCTTCGCGCACTACGTCGACGTCCAGCGCCGGCGAGGAATCTTCGAGGTAATCGAGGAACGCGTCGGAGAACAGCCGCGATCCGTCACCGGCGCGCAGGGACGCCAAGTACTCGAGGTCCTCACCCTCGAAGCTGAGCGTCGCGACGAACTCGGCGGCGCGCTCCGTGCCGCACGCGATCGTGTAGCCACCGCCGAAAGGGTTCTTTCGGAAGAAGAGGTGAAACACGGCTTCCCGCTCGTGAACGCCGGCACGCCAGTACGCGAAGGCCATGGTCAGCTGGTAGAGATCCGTCAGCAGGGCGAGGGACGGGCGGTAGATTGCGGAGAGCACGACGAACCTTACCCGCAAGTGGGGTCGACGCGACAGTGCCACCTTCTTCCTTGCGCCGGCGCGGGCCGGACGCCCACGACGATCGTTGACAACGAACACCCGAGACGCTTTTTGGGACTGACGGCGCTTGGGGGGCGCCTGAGCTGGCACGAACATACTTGACGTCGCCGAGGTTTCGACCTAGCTAGATATAGGACCGAATCAGTCCCATATCCTATGTTGAAGCTCGGCAAGCTCACCGATTATGCGATCGTGTTGCTCACGTACACGGCTCACGACGACGGCTCGGAGCCCCTGACGGCCCGATCTCTGGCCACGCGGGCGGGGTTGCCGGTCCCGACCGTGAGCAAGCTCCTCAAGCAGCTCGGTCGAGCGGAGCTGCTCGTGTCTCAGCGAGGAGCGCACGGCGGGTACTCGCTGGCGAGACCGGCCGGGCAGATCTCGATCGCCGAGGTGATAGCGGCGATCGAAGGTCCGATCGCGCTGACCGAGTGCAGCGCGGATCGCTTGGAGCTGTGTGAGATCGAGAGCGGCTGCCCCGTACGATCCAACTGGCGCCTGATCAACAACGCGGTGGTCTCGTCGCTCCGAGCGCTGACGTTGAAGGACATGACCCCGGTGACGCCTAGGCCCGAGCAGACGCTGGTGCAAATCAGCTCACCCCGTAGCATCTCCGAGGCGGAGCGAGGGCTTCGATGAACGCGAACATGGAAACACGTCGGGAGGAGATCGGTTCTACCAACGACGAGTTCGGTCGCATCGCTGAACGCGAGTACGAGTACGGATTCGTCACGGCGGTCAAGTCACGGTCAGCGCCTCCTGGGTTGAACGAGGCGGTGATCCGATTCATCTCGGCAGAGAAGGAGGAGCCCGAGTGGCTGCTCGAGTGGAGACTACAAGCGTACCGCCACTTCCTGACGATGCGAGAGCCTGACTGGCAGAAGTGCAAATATCCGGCGATCGATTATCAGAGCATCGTCTATTATTCGGCTCCGGATACTCAGAAAGGGCCGAAGTCACTGGAGGACGTGGACCCGGAGCTCCTTCGCACCTACGAAAAGCTGGGTGTTCCGTTGCACGAGCGCGCCGCCCTCGCCGGCGTCGCGGTGGACGCGGTGTTCGATTCGGTGTCCATCGCCACGACGTTTCGCGAGAAGCTCGCCGACGTCGGCGTGATCTTCTGCAGCTTCTCCGAAGCCGTACGAGAGCACCCCGAGTTGGTCCGAAAATACCTTGGGAGCGTGGTGCCTCACACCGACAACTACTTCGCCGCGCTCAACGCGGCAGTCTTCAGCGACGGCTCGTTCTGCTACATCCCGAAAGGCGTTCGATGCCCGATGGAGCTTTCGACGTACTTCAGGATCAACGCTCGAAACACCGGGCAGTTCGAGCGAACGCTCCTCATCGCAGAGGACGACAGCTATGTCAGCTACCTCGAGGGCTGCACGGCGCCGATGCGTGACGAGAACCAACTGCACGCGGCGGTCGTCGAGCTCGTGGCGATGGATCGCGCCGAGATCAAGTACTCGACGGTGCAGAATTGGTACCCGGGCGACAAGGACGGCCGCGGTGGCATTTACAACTTCGTGACCAAGCGCGGCGCGTGCCGAGGCTTTCGATCGAAGATCTCCTGGACGCAGGTCGAGACGGGCTCCGCGATCACGTGGAAATATCCGAGCTGCTTGTTGCTCGGGGACGAGTCGGTAGGTGAGTTTTCGTCCGTCGCGCTGACAGCCAAGCGCCAACAAGCCGACACCGGCACCAAGATGATTCACATCGGCAAGAGGACTCGAAGCACGATTCTCGCCAAAGGCATCTCCGCTGGCCACGGAGACAACACCTATCGCGGGCTCGTACGAGTCGCACGCAGCGCCGAGGGAGCTCGAAATTACACTCAGTGTGACTCGCTGCTCCTCTCGTCTACGTCGGGAGCTCACACGTTTCCGTACGTAGAGGTGCACAACTCGACGGCCACGGTCGAGCACGAGGCGACGACCTCCCGGATCTCCGAGGACCAACTCTTCTATTGTCAACAGCGGGGGATTGGGGCGGAGGACGCGGTCTCGCTCATCGTGAATGGGTTCTGCAAAGAGGTTTTCAAGAAGCTCCCGATGGAGTTTGCCGTCGAGGCCCAGAAGCTCATGTCGGTGAGTCTCGAAGGTGCCGTGGGTTGAGGTCCAAATTGATGTTGAACGTTCAAGGGCTAGCGGCGTCGGTCAACGGGACGCCCATTTTGAAGGGAATCGATCTCGTCGTCCGGTCCGGTGAAGTCCACGCCATCATGGGCCCAAACGGGTCCGGCAAGAGTACGCTGGCGCATGTTTTGGCGGGACGTTCGGGGTATGAAGTCACCGGGGGTTCGGTGCGCCTGACGGCTCTCGGCGGAGGAGAGAGTCTCGACTTGCTCGGGCTCGACCCCGAAATTCGAGCTCGCGAAGGGGTCTTCTTGGCCTTTCAATATCCCGTGGAGCTCCCCGGAGTGAACAACACTTACTTTCTCAAGGCTGCGGTGAATGCGGTCCGCAAACATCGTGGCCAACCGGAGCTCGACTCGGCGGCGTTCCTGTCGCTCGTGAAGCGGAGGATGTCGGATCTCGGGATGGACGCCAAGCTGCTTCATCGGGGCGTGAACGAAGGTTTCTCGGGCGGTGAGAAGAAGCGCAACGAGATCCTCCAGCTCGCGCTGCTCGAACCACGGCTCGCCATCCTCGACGAAACGGACTCCGGGCTCGACATCGACGCCCTTCGCGCAGTGGCAGATGGAGTCAATCGACTCAGATCTTCGGCGCGATCTTTCCTGGTGGTGACCCACTACCAGCGGCTGCTCGACTATATCGTTCCGGACTTCGTGCACGTGCTCTCTGGCGGGCGAATCGTGAAGTCAGGCGACAAGACTCTCGCCCGAGAGCTCGAGGACAAGGGCTACGGATGGATCGAGGAAGCCCGCGCGGAGGCACGATCGTGACCACGGTCCGTACAGCCTCCGCCGACTCGGCCATGCGCGCGCTCAGGCAGCGATTCGTCACGACGAGCGACGGAACCCTGCTCGGCGCCATCAAAGCCAAGGCGTTCGAGCGCGCCTCCGTTTTGGGTCTGCCCCTCCCGAACGATGAAGATTGGAAATACTCCGACGTACGTGCGCTCCACGCAGCGCTGCTCTCGGAGTCGACCGAACCGACCTCGGCGTCTGCATTGGCTGAGTCGCCCTTTCCCGTCGTGCGCTTTCGGGATGGCGTCCTCGAGGCAAACAGGTCGCTCGAAAACGTCGAAATCCTCAGTCTCTCGGAAGCGAGCCTCACACGCGCGAAGAACGTGGAGCGCGCGTTTTCGAGCGGAGCAGATGGGTCGTTCGGGTCGCTCTCCGTCGCCTTGGCTTCCGACGGCCTGTTCATTCGGATCTCGCCCACGTCGCGCCCGCTGCCTCCGTTCGAGCTCGTCCTCGAAGGGACCCGGCAGGCGCACGTTCCAGTCGTGATCGAGGTCGAGCCAGGAGCCGACGCCACGATCATCGCGACCGTCAACAACCGCGGCGCGAGTATTCTGAACGGAGTCACCTACGCGTTCGTGGGTGCGGGCGCGAAGCTCGCGTTCGTCTCGCGCGCGGACGCCGGGAACGGTGCGCACGTCTCGAGGTTCGAAGCCACCTGCGCACGCGACGCCTTCCTCGCCGCCTTCGCGCTCGATGTTGGCGGCCGCACCGTTCGCAACGAGGCTTGGGTCACGCTGGCCGAGCCCGGTTCGTCAGCGCGCCTCGGTGGGTTGTCGTTGGTAGGCCCGAACGCCACGGTCGATCAATTCACACGCGTTCACCATCGCGCTCCCAAAGCTACGAGCCGTCAGAAATATCGGGGCATCGTCGACGCGGGCGGTTCCGGAGGCTTCACCGGTCGTGTCATCGTAGACCACGGCGCCGACGGGACGGACGCCGCCCAATCCAACAAAAACCTCCTGCTCTCCGACCGCGGCGCCGCACACACGCGCCCTCAGCTCGAGATTTACGCCAGGGACGTCAAGTGCAGTCACGGCGCGACCGTGGGGCAGCTCGATCCGCATCAAATCTTCTACCTCTCATCTCGAGGGATCGGAGCGGATCAAGCCAGACGAATACTCACCTATGCGTTCGCCGTGGAAGCGCTGGCAGAGATCGACGATCCACGGGTGCGACTGGCGTTCGCGCGTACCACCGTCCAGGCGCTCGGAGCTGATCCCAGCATTTTGGGAGACGGAGAGTTCTCGTGAGCTTCGATGTCGCTCTCTGCCGAACGGAGTTCGCGGGACTCCAGCAAGCCGTTCATGGCGCGCCGCTCGTATATCTCGACAACGCGGCGACGGCCCAAAAGCCACGCGTCGTCATCGACGCGATCACACGCGCTTACCGGGATGACTGCGCGAACGTTCATCGAGGTGTCCACACCTTATCGGCTCGAGCCACCGATGCCTTCGAACGGGTGCGAGAGACTGCCCGCGCATTTCTGAATGCACGCAGCGAAAAAGAGATCATTTTCACGTCGGGCACGACGGACGCCGTGAATCTGGTAGCACAGACGTTTGCCCGATCGACTCTCCGCGCAGGGGACGAGTTGCTCCTGACCGAGCTCGAGCACCACTCGAACATCGTTCCCTGGCAGCTCATTTGTGAGGAGAAAGGGGCGACCATTCGAGTGCTGCCGATCAATGAACGCGGGGAGCTTCGAATGGAGGCGCTCGACGATCTTTTGAGCCCAAAGCTTCGTATGATGTCTGTGACCCATGTCTCAAATGCGCTGGGCACGATTAACCCCATCGCCGAGCTCGTGTCGCGGGCGCATGCGAGGGGGGTGACGGTCTTCGTGGACGGCGCCCAAGCGGCGCCCCACATTCCGATCGACGTGTCCGAGCTGGGCTGTGATTTTTACGCGTTCTCCAGCCACAAGGTCTTCGGTCCCACCGGCGTCGGGGTTCTTTACGGCAAGAAGGAGATCCTGGACGCGATGCCGCCGTGGCGCGGAGGCGGAGACATGATTGAGAAGGTCACATTTGGGAAGACGACGTACGCCAGCGCACCGCAGCGTTTCGAAGCGGGCACGCCGCACATCGCAGGAGTGATCGGCCTCGGGGCGGCGCTGAAATGGGTGATGGATTTGGATCGCGAGGCAGTGGAAAGACACGAACGTTCCCTTCTAGACTCGGCGTCCGAGTGTTTGCTTTCGATTCCTGGCATTCAGATCCACGGAACTGCGGAGCGGAAGGCGCCGGTGTTGTCCTTCACGCTCTCCGGCGCCAACACTCAGGACATCGGAACATTGTTGGACCAGCAAGGAATAGCGGTCAGGACTGGGCATCACTGTGCGCAGCCATTGATGTCGAAATTGGGAATCTCCGCTACAGCCCGAGCGTCCTTTGCGCTATACAACACCCCAGAGGAAGTAGAGACTCTGGGAAGAGCCGTCGAGCGCGCCGCTCGAATGCTCGGTTGAGGACGGATATGCACGGCAAGCACGAAAGAATCGTGATCGCTCGCGATATTCCGGCCATTCAAGTGCCGAGCGGCGACGAAGTGATGCTGTCCGAAGGGACGACGGCTTGGGTGATGCAGCAGCTCGGTGGGACGATTACGGTCCGCACCGATCGTGGTGAGATGGCACGAGTCTCCGAGGAATACGCGGATGCGCTCGGCCTCTCGGCCGCGAAACAGAACGGCGAGACTCAGGGGGTTGGGTTTTCGGAGTCTGCCGTTTGGTCGGAGCTTCGGAGTTGTTACGATCCCGAAATTCCGGTCAATGTCGTAGAGCTAGGTTTGATTTATGGGTGTGCATTCGATGAGCTTCCCGACGGGGACAAGAGAGTCCGTATCGAAATGACTCTCACCGCGCCGGGTTGCGGGATGGGGGACGTACTCCAGAGAGATATCCGAACGAAGCTCGGAAAGCTCCCTGGGGTCGCGGAGGTCGACGTGCAGGTCGTAATGGATCCTCCGTGGAGTCCAAATATGATGTCCGAGGAAGCAAAGCTGGAGCTCGGATTTATGTGAAGGAGGACACGAGGTGAACATGGAAGGAAGAAATCATGGGTCGCGAGACCGAATTCCGGGAGTCTTCTTCCGGGCGATGGCCGGACTCTATCTGGAGTCACGGCCGGATGTGCCTCGCGAAGCGGTCGTCAAGCGATTGACTTCGCGGTTGATGGAACGCGGCATCGAGTACCACGTGCGGACCGTGCGACGGCAGTTGCTCGGGGTGGTCGAGTCCGTGCCGCCGGAGGTCGAGGACGAGCTTCGACAGATGATCCGAGACGACCTCGGGCTGACCGATGACGACATCGAGTCTCGAATCGCGGCCAAGGGAGTCCACGTCCCGGACGAGCTCCGACGGTCGATGTACGTTCCGATCGAGCGGGCCGAGCGACTCACGAAGCTCTGGCTCCACCTGAACCCCGGAAAGTCGAAGAGGTCGTTGGCGCAGCACCTCTCGGCCGACCTGGCGGGGCGCGGAGTCGTGCTCAGCACCGACTCTCTGCAGAGCCAACTGGCCGGCAAAGGGTACCTGGTCCGACGCGAGCTGCTCGAGATGCTCGCCGCGTACTTGGCGCCCATGGGCGTGAGCTCGGTAGAGGACGCGGAGGTCCGCGCTTCGGCGCTCGACGAGAGCATCGATGCGTCGATCGAAGGGCGGTCGCTGGTAGAATCGGAGCGATTCCAGCAGCTCTGTCGGATCTGGCAGCTCTCGCATCGGGAGGCCAGCTCGCGAAGGCTCGCGCAGCTCTTGAGGGACAAGCTCGGCGAGCGGGGGCTCGACGTGGGCATCCACCATCTGCAGCGGTCGATCGCGGGAAAGACGCCGAGAGTCCGAGCGGACTTGCTTCAGGCGATGGAAGAGCTCATGGCCGAGTCGACCAAGGGCGTGGAGGTCGAGACCACCACGATGGCCGAACCGGTTCGGAGTGTCGATCTCGCTTGGGTCAGGTGCCAACCCATCTCGGAGCTTGCGGAGAGTTGGCTCACGTCCAACCCGGGTGCGAGCATGCGTCAGTTGGCGTTGCGCGTGGCCCAGACGATCCGGAAAATGGGTTACGCCAGCAGCCACAACACGATCCAACCCATCCTCGGTGGTTGGAAGAAGAAGACGCGAGGGTACGTGTACCGCGCGGTGCTTCGGCAGTTCCCGGGCCGCGAGAACGAAGAGATTCCGCCGGACCACGTGGTCGGCCCAGTCTCGGGGGCCGAGTTCGAGGAGCCGGCTTCCGCGCGTAGCGTCTCGTCGCTCGACGCCTTCATCTTGGACGCCCAGCGTCGGCTGCCGTTCGCCAAGTCGCCCCACTTCGTCAAGCTGTCTGCCTCTCGGGCCGAGAAGCTCTACGGCATCCCCGCCAGGGAAGCCGAGCGCCTGATCCGAGGAGAATCCGCCAAGGCTGAAGACGTCGATCACACCGCCGGCTGGACCGCTCCGCCGCGCGTCGGCGTGTTCTCCGAGGTCTTCGAGAACTCCCGCCGCTAAGGCACCGTGAGGAAATAACTTGCAGCATTCCTATCCTTTCCACGGATGCACTAAGGGCCCGTATCCTACTGTTCCAAGGCGACGGTAGGGATCCTTCGGAGCCATCGAAGACCGAGTTGATCCGGTAATTCTTTGACGGGCCCTAAGCCGCGCGCCCACCTCCTGTCTAACCTCGGCCGCCGGCCAGAGCTGCTCCACACTGACCCTCTCCGTTCAGGAAGTTCCTCTTGCCGTTTTCACGCGAATAGCGTCTGCTCCCCCCGCCTTTCCGGAGGGATCAACATGAACAGCTCTCGCTTGAACCGAACCAGGTGGCTGGGATCGCTCGCTGCGATCCTGGCCTATGCGTGTTCCGACCCAACACCCGAGGAGCTCGTCGGCGATGACCACGAGGGACTCACCACGGCGGCCATCTGTCCGACCGGCACCAACATCATCTTGGGAACCTCGGGCCCCGACACGCTGGTCGGAACTCTGCTCGATGACTGCATTTTGGGGTTCGAAGGAGACGACTCGATTTTCGGCGGAGGCGGCGACGACTACCTCGTCGGAGGTCCTGGGCGAGACATCCTGCGAGGTGAGCTAGGCAGCGACCGCCTTTACGGCCAGGCCGACGCCGATGATCTCGATGGCGGTGACGGCGCTGATTTCCTCGACGGCGGTCGTGGAGACGACGTGATCCGCGGAGGTGGCGGGAACGACGTCTTGACCGGCGGCGCTGAAGGAAGCGACCAACTGTACGGCGAGGACGGTGATGATTATCTTGGGGGCGGGTCTGAAAATGACACCGTTCAGGGCGGCGCTGGCCGCGATCGAATTCTTGGCGGCGACGGCGACGACCAGATCGACGGCGGGACCGAGGATGACCGTATTCATGCCGGAGCCGGCAACGACACCGTTTCCGGTGGGCCCGGGAACGACGACATCGCGGGCGAGGACGGCGATGATTGCATCGCGGCCGGGGACGGCAACGACTCGACGAACGGTGGGTCTGGCAACGACGTTTGTGACGAGACCTCGACCGGCTGCGAGGGCGTAGGGGCGTGCGGATGCTCGAGCACCGCGGACTCCGACGGCGACGGCACGAACGACTGCGACGATGCGTGTCCTTCGGATCCCAACAAGGTCAATCCGGGCGCCTGTGGGTGCGGTGCGAGCGACGGGGACACCGACGGTGACGGAACAGCGGACTGCGTCGATGGCTGCCCGAGCGACCCGAACAAACTCAGCCCAGGCGCATGCGGGTGCGGCACGAGCGACGTCGACGGAGACGGAGACGGCACGGCCGACTGCAACGACGGGTGTCCCGCGGATCCGCTGAAGGCAGCTCCTGGCATTTGTGGCTGCGGAGTAGCCGACACTGACTCGGACGGAGATCTGACCGCCGATTGTCAGGACGCGTGTCCGACGGATCCAGCGAAGACGGCTCCGGGCGTGTGCGGGTGTGGCGTGTTGGACGCTGACACCGACGGTGACGGCACGCTCGACTGTTCCGACTTGTGCCCCGCGGACCCGCTCAAGTCGAGCCCAGGTCAGTGCGGATGCGGCGTCTCGGATGTCGACCAAGACTCGGACGGCACGCCAGACTGTTTGGATTTGTGCCCGACCGATCCGGGCAAGACTCTTCCGGGCACGTGCGGTTGCGGCGTATCCGACGCGGACTCGGACGGCGACGGCACGCTGAATTGCCTCGATTTGTGTCCCAACGATCCGAACAAGATCGACCCAGGTGTGTGCGGGTGCGGGGCCGTAGATCCAATCTGCGTCGACAACTGTCCCGACGATC
The DNA here is from genome assembly GCA_964463485.1 of uncultured Myxococcales bacterium. Lineage (GTDB taxonomy): Bacteria > Myxococcota > Kuafuiibacteriia > Kuafuiibacteriales > Kuafuiibacteriaceae > CAYXDO01. Next base: position 44,772 of record CAYXDO010000031.1, read on the forward strand.
CGAACAAGAACGAGCCCGGAATTTGCGGTTGCGGCGTTCCCGATACCGATACGGACGGGGACGGAAGCGCTGATTGCCTCGATTTGTGTCCCAACGATCCGAACAAGACCGCACCGGGCACGTGTGGGTGTGGGCTGAGCGATATCGACACCGACGGCGACGGGGCGCTCGACTGCAACGACGCTTGCCCGATCGACTCGGCCAAGACTGCGCCAGGGATCTGCGGCTGCGGAGTGAGTGACGTGGACGCGGACGGGGACGGAGTCGCCGACTGCAATGATTTGTGTCCCAACGATCCGAACAAAGTGTCTGCCGGGATTTGCGGCTGTGGAACGAGCGACGTGGACTCCGACGCGGACGGAACGGCCGACTGCAATGACCTATGCCCCGGCGACCCCAACAAGGTGTTGGCGGGCGTCTGTGGCTGCGGTGTGAGCGACGCGGACTCGGACGGTGATGGCACCGCCGACTGCAATGATTTGTGTCCCAACGACCCCAACAAGGTGAGCGGCGGGGTTTGCGGATGCGGAGTCAGCGATACCGACTCCGACGGCGACGGTACGGCCGACTGCAACGATGGCTGCCCGGCGGACCCGAACAAGGTCGCGCCCCAAGTTTGTGGCTGCGGTGTGAGTGACGCCGACTCCGATGGCGACGGAACGCTCGACTGCAACGACGGCTGCCCGGCCGACCCAAACAAAGTCGCACCCCAGATTTGCGGCTGCGGCGTCTCCGATGCGGACTCGGACGGAGACGGCACCGTAAATTGTCAGGATGGTTGCCCAAGCGACCCCAACAAGGTCGATCCAGGAGTTTGCGGGTGCGGCGTGGTCGATCCTATCTGCACCGACAACTGCCCCGACGATCCGAACAAGACCGACCCAGGGATTTGCGGGTGCGGCATCGCGGACACCGACTCGGACGCCGACGGCACTCCGGACTGCAACGACGCGTGCCCAAGCGATCCGAACAAGATCGCGGTCGGCGTTTGTGGCTGCGGTGTCGCGGATACCGACAGCGACGGCGACGGCACCGCGAACTGCAACGACGCGTGTCCGAGCGACCCGAACAAGACGAACCTCGGCGCGTGTGGATGCGGCACCCCGGATACGGACACCGACGGCGACGGCACGGCCGATTGCCTCGACGCTTGTCCGACCGACCCGAACAAGATCGTGGGCGGAGCCTGCGGCTGCGGAATTCCTGACACGGACTCGGACGGGGACGGGACGCCCAACTGTCTGGACGCGTGCCCCACCGATCCGAACAAAGTCACCTTTGGCGTCTGCGGCTGCAATGTCGCAGACACGGATACCGATGGCGATGGAACGGCGAACTGCATCGACGGCTGCCCGACGGACCCGAACAAGGTCGCCGGCGGAGTGTGTGGCTGCGGCGTGGCCGACACGGACTCCGATGGTGATGGCACGGCGAACTGCGTAGACGGCTGCCCGAGTGATCCGAACAAAGTCGGCGCGGGCGTATGCGGCTGCGGCTTTTCGGACACCGATTCGGACGGCGACGGGACGGCGGACTGCGTCGACGGCTGCCCCAACGACCCCAACAAGATCGCGCCCCTGATTTGTGGTTGCGGCGTGGCCGACACGGATGGGGACGGAGATGGCTCCGTGGATTGCACCGATGGTTGCCCGAGCGACCCGAACAAGTCGAGCCCGGGCGCGTGCGGCTGCGGCGTGAGTGACGTCGATACGGATGGCGACGGGACGCCCGACTGCAATGACGGATGTCCGACCGACTTTGGCAAAGTCGCACCCGGCGTTTGTGGGTGCGGAACCAGCGACGGTGACTCCGACGGCGACGGTACACCCGACTGCAACGACGGCTGCCCCAGCGATCCGAACAAGCTGGTGCCTGGGCTCTGCGGCTGCGGCGTGAGCGACGTCGACACCGACGGCGACGGGACGCCGGACTGCCTCGACACGGGTTGCGGCAACGGAACCTTGGATGCGGGCGAAGAGTGCGACGACGGCAACACGGCGGACGGCGACGGTTGCGAAGCGAGCTGCACGTTGATTTGTGGGTCAGGCACGGGAGCCGAGCGAGCGGCGTTCGACATCGAGTCGGGCCACTGCTACTTCGGCTTCAGCCCGGCCGTAACGTGGGCCACGGCCAAGACGGCCTGTGAGTCTCACAGCGCCCACCTGACCGTGATCGACACGGCGGACGAGAATACGATCGCGCGACGCGCCTCTTCGCTGAGTTGGAGCCCATGGATTGGGTTCAGCGATCAAGTCGTCGAGGCAGGCAACGATCCCTTCGGCTTCGTGAAGGTGACCGGCGGGCCGCTCGTCTACAACGGCTTCAACGGCGGACAGCCGGACGACTCCGCGGGCGAGGACTGCGTCCACTACTTCGGCGGGGGCGAGACTTGGAACGACCTAGACTGCAGCAACACCATCGCCTTCAGCGTCGGCTTCATCTGCGAGACGGGCGCTGAGTCGGTCTGCGGCAATGGAGCCCTCGAATTGGGCGAGGCGTGCGACGACGGGAACAACGTCAACGGCGACGGCTGTGACGCCCACTGCGCGCCGGACTGCGGTGACGGAATCATCGCGGGGCCGGAGCAGTGCGATGATGGCAACACGAACCCCGGCGACGGATGCTCGGCCGCTTGCTTGCTCGAAACACCCTGTGGCGATGGGATCCGCGGTGGGTTCGAAGAGTGCGATGATGGCAACCTCACAGCTGGTGACGGTTGCACCGGGGCATGCCTCTTGGAGCACGCCTGCGGAAACGGGCTGGTCGAGGTGGGTGAGCAGTGCGACGACAGCAACAACACCCTCGGCGACGGTTGCTCGAACTGCCAGGTCGAAGGCGTCTGTGGAAACGGACGGATCGACTTCGCCGAGCAGTGCGACGACGGCAATTCTGCGAGCGGAGATGGGTGCGACAATCTGTGCCTGTGCGAAACCGCGACGCTCGACTTCGAAGGACTCTCGAACGGCGAGTCGATCGACGCGTTCTACGCGGGTGGCCTCGGCAACCTGGGCTCGGGCCCTGGAATCGACGTTGGTGTGAACATGCAGGCGACCGCGTTCGTGGACAGCGACGACGGCGGAACGGGTGACTTCGCCAACGAGCCTTCGTCCAACACCGCGATGGTGCCCTACAACCACTTGAACATGCCGGGAGGGATCGAGGGTGGACTTTCCTTCCACTACTCATCGGTAGGCGGCGCGGCGACGGTCACGGTGTACGACGGGGTCGACGGCACGGGACAGGTCCTGGCCTTCGAAGTGATGCCGATGACTCCAGCGCTTGCGGGCGACCCCACGGGCACGTTCAGCCATTTCCAGAGTTTTGGGTTCACGTTCCCCGGAACGGCTCGTTCGATAGCGTTGTCCGGCGTGTACTTCGACGACTTCCGGTTCGGAGGGTGCGCGGCGCCCGCCCGCATCTGCGGCAACGGCTTCATCGAGGCAGGCGAGGAGTGCGACGACGGCAACCAGAACAACGGTGATCACTGCTCGGCGGACTGCCTGTTCGAGGCAGAGGGCTGCGGCAACGGCTTCGTCGGCGGGACCGAGCAATGCGATGACGGCAACGTCGTCAGCGGCGACGGATGTTCGGCCGCGTGTCTCACTGAGTTCCCGGTCGGTTGCGGCAACGGAACCCACGAGGGCTTCGAAGAGTGCGATGACGGCAACAACGCGGCTGGCGACGGCTGCTCGGCCGTCTGCACCCTCGAGCACTCCTGTGGCAACGCCGTGGTCGAGCCGGGTGAGTTCTGCGACGACGGCAATTTCGTCACCGGTGACGGTTGCTCCAACTGTCAGCCGGAGGGAACTTGCGGAGACGGCGTGATCGGCTTCGGGGAGCAGTGCGACGACGGCGGCACCGCCAACGGCGATGGCTGCAACTTCGAGTGCCTCTGCGAGACCACGCTCGTGACCCTCGAGGGACTCAAGAACGGCGAGCAGGTCCTCGATTTCGCGAACCTCGGTTACGGACAGTTCGGCTCGGGCCCCGGACCCAACGTCGGCGTCCACATGCAGGCGACCGCCTACATCGACAGCGACGATGGCGGGACGGGTGACTTTGGAAACGAGCCTTCGTCGAGCACGGCCATGGTTCCGTACGGCTATCTCAACTCGCCGAATGGGTTCTCCGGCGGAATTTCACTGCACTACTCGAGCCCGGGCGGCGGGACGTATTTGTACGTCTACGATGGCGTCAACGGGACCGGAAATATCTTGGCCTTCGAGAGCCTGCCGCAGACGCCCGCGGTCGCGGGAGATCCGACGGGTACCTTCAGCGGCTTCGTGAAGCTCGGAATCACGTTCCCCGGCGTCGCTAGATCGGTCGCGCTCGGCGGCGTTTATTACGATGACTTGCGCTTCGGCGGATGCGCCGGGCCAGCGCGTATCTGCGGCAACTCGATTCGTGAAGCGGGCGAAGAGTGCGACGACGGAAACACGAGCAACGGCGACGGGTGCTCCTCCACCTGCTCGCTCGAAGCCGAGGCCTGTGGCAATGGTGCCGTCGAAGGGACCGAACAATGCGATGACGGCAACGTCGTCAACGGCGATGGGTGCTCGGCGGCGTGTGTCACCGAGTTCCCGGTGGGTTGCGGCAACGGAACCCACGAGGGCTTCGAAGAGTGCGATGACGGCAACAACGCGGCTGGCGACGGCTGCTCGGCCGTCTGCACCCTCGAGCACTCCTGTGGCAACGCCGTGGTCGAGCCGGGTGAGTTCTGCGACGACGGCAATTTCGTCACCGGTGACGGTTGCTCCAACTGTCAGCCGGAGGGAACTTGCGGAGACGGCGTGATCGGCTTCGGGGAGCAGTGCGACGACGGCGGCACCGCCAACGGCGATGGCTGCAACTTCGAGTGCCTCTGCGAGACCACGCTCGTGACCCTCGAGGGACTCAAGAACGGCGAGCAGGTCCTCGATTTCGCGAACCTCGGTTACGGACAGTTCGGCTCGGGCCCCGGACCCAACGTCGGCGTCCACATGCAGGCGACCGCCTACATCGACAGCGACGATGGCGGGACGGGTGACTTTGGAAACGAGCCTTCGTCGAGCACGGCCATGGTTCCGTACGGCTATCTCAACTCGCCGAATGGGTTCTCCGGCGGAATTTCACTGCACTACTCGAGCCCGGGCGGCGGGACGTATTTGTACGTCTACGATGGCGTCAACGGGACCGGAAATATCTTGGCCTTCGAGAGCCTGCCGCAGACGCTCGCGGTCGCGGGAGATCCGACCGGCACCTGGAGCGGCTTCGTGAAGCTCGGCATTACGTTCCCCGGCGTCGCTCGATCGGTCGCGCTCGGCGGCGGCGTTTATTACGATGACCTGCGCTTCGGCGGATGCGCCGGGCCTGCGCGCATCTGCGGCAACTCGATTCGTGAAGCCGGCGAGGAGTGCGACGACGGAAACACGAGCAACGGCGACGGGTGCTCCTCCAGCTGCTCGCTCGAAGCCGAGGCCTGTGGCAACGGCGCCGTCGAAGGGACCGAGCAATGCGATGACGGCAACGTCGTCAACGGCGATGGGTGCTCGGCGGCGTGTGTCACCGAGTTCCCGGTGGGTTGCGGCAACGGAACCCACGAGGGCTTCGAAGAGTGCGATGACGGCAACAACGCGGCTGGCGACGGCTGCTCGGCCGTCTGCACCCTCGAGCACTCCTGTGGCAACGCCGTGGTCGAGCCGGGTGAGTTCTGCGACGACGGCAATTTCGTCACCGGTGACGGTTGCTCCAACTGTCAGCCGGAGGGAACTTGCGGAGACGGCGTGATCGGCTTCGGGGAGCAGTGCGACGACGGCGGCACCGCCAACGGCGATGGCTGCAACTTCGAGTGCCTCTGCGAGACCACGCTCGTGACCCTCGAGGGACTCAAGAACGGCGAGCAGGTCCTCGATTTCGCGAACCTCGGTTACGGACAGTTCGGCTCGGGCCCCGGACCCAACGTCGGCGTCCACATGCAGGCGACCGCCTACATCGACAGCGACGATGGCGGGACGGGTGACTTTGGAAACGAGCCTTCGTCGAGCACGGCCATGGTTCCGTACGGCTATCTCAACTCGCCGAATGGGTTCTCCGGCGGAATTTCACTGCACTACTCGAGCCCGGGCGGCGGGACGTATTTGTACGTCTACGATGGCGTCAACGGGACCGGAAATATCTTGGCCTTCGAGAGCCTGCCGCAGACGCTCGCGGTCGCGGGAGATCCGACCGGCACCTGGAGCGGCTTCGTGAAGCTCGGCATTACGTTCCCCGGCGTCGCTCGATCGGTCGCGCTCGGCGGCGGCGTTTATTACGATGACCTGCGCTTTGGCGGATGCGCCGGGCCAGCGCGCATCTGCGGCAACACGATTCGTGAAGCCGGCGAAGAGTGCGAGGACGGAAACACGACCAGCGGTGACGGTTGCTCGTCGACCTGCTCCTTGGAGGCTCAGGCTTGCGGCAACGGCGCCGTCGAAGCGGCGGAGCAGTGCGACGACGCCAATACGGCGAACGGAGACGGGTGCTCGTCCGTCTGCACGACAGAGACGCCAGTAGGTTGCGGCAACGGCGCCGTCGCTGCGTTCGAAGAGTGCGACGACGGGAACAACGATCCCGGTGACGGATGCTCGGCTGTCTGCACGTTCGAGAATAGCTGTGGAAATGGAGGCGTCGAGCTGGGTGAGGCCTGCGACGACGGGAACTTCGTCGTAGGTGATGGTTGCGCCAACTGCCAACTCGAAGGTCCTTGTGGGAACGGTGTCATCGATTTCGGAGAGCAGTGCGACGATGGAAACACCAGCGGAGGCGACGGCTGCGGAGCCACCTGTCTGTGTGAGACGATCGTCGTCGACCTCGAGGGACTCAAGAACGGCGAGCAAGTCCTGAGTTACTCGAACGGTGGGTACGGACAATTCGGGACCGGGCCTGGGCCCGACGTCGGCGTCTTCATGTCGGCCACCGCCTACGTCGACAGTGACGACGGTGGGTCGGGTGACTTTGCCAACGAGCCTTCGTCGAGCACCGCGATCGTGCCGTTCGGATACTTCAACATGCCGGCGGGGATAGAGTCAGGACTGAGCTTCTTCTACTCGAGCCCGGGCGGCGCTGCCACCCTGCTCGTGTACGACGGAGTCAACGGGACCGGGAACGTCTTGGTCAACGTGACCCTGCCGCAGACGATCCTCGGGGCAGGCGATCCCACCGGATCGTTCGCCGGCTTCCAGCAGTTCGGGTTCACCTTCCCCGGAACCGCACGGTCGATCGCTCTCTCGGGCGTCTACTTCGACGACTTCCGATTCGGCGGTTGCGTCGCGCCCTGATCCCCTGATCCCCTGATCCTTGCTGAGTAGCGGCCTTCCCTTCGAAGCGAGTATGATCGGCGCCCTCACGTGCGCCGGACCCTCCTCATCTCTCAGATCGCGCTGACCGCTTGCGGGCCCAGCACGCTGTGGGTCGAGCTGCCGTCGACCCGCACGTCCAAGGCGCTCTTGTTGGCCCGTCACCGGCTGCGCGCCCGCCCTACCGTGCGAGCCATTTCGCTCGAGCCCGCGCCAGAGAGGATCTCGGCGCCGGAGCTCGAAGAGGTCGAGCAAGGGGCTGTCTTCGAAGCCGTGCTCTACGATAGCTCCCTCGCGGAGCTCGGCTTCGAGGAGGGCCTGGTCGAGGAATCAGGCGACTCGATGATCCCCACTCGCGGGTCGACGGTGCTGCGCCTCGAGCTCGACGAATCACCTAAATGGGAGAGTGTGACGGGATTGAGCTCGGCGCTCGGCGAGCTTCGCTACGAGTCGCGGAAGAGGTCTGGGTGTTTGAGCATGGAGCTCGATTCGCTGAGTCTTCCGGTAGAAGGATCCACGCGGTTTACGCTCCCGCTTCCGTCTGGGAGTGTGTTGGTGGGCACGAACGCCTGGCGACTCTTCGACGTCGTAGGTTCGTCGATCAAAGAGGTCCGAATGGAACCCACCTTCTACTTCTACACCGGCGCGATCGCGACAGAGAGTGACCACCTCTGGGTCGCTGGGTCGGAGGGAACCCTCGCGCGCGGACGACTCTCGGAGGGTGTCGTTCGATTCGAGAACTTTCCGCCCAACCCGCGAGGCGGCGACATCCTGCGGATAGCCGTCGACGAACAGGGCGAGGCTACGAGTGTATTCACACTCACCCAAGACGGCTCCTTCGATCGATTCGATGGGCGCGCGTGGCAGCACCTTCACGATCTCACGCCCACCGAACCGCTCGCCAATTATCGAGGGATCGCGGTCGTCGGCCCAGACGAGGCGATCGCGGTGACCGACACGCGCAAGGAAGTGACACGCTGGCGCAGGAACGAAATTTCGTTCGAATCCACGCCCGCCCGCGGAGGCCTCTCGTCTGCGGCGTACCTGCCCGGCGTCGGTTCGATCGTGGGGACCGTAACGGGCGACTTCATCGCCGATCGAGGGATGGGTTGGACGAATCTCCCCGGCTCGAAGTTGGAGCTTTGGGCCACGGCGATCGCTCCGACCGAGTCCGGCTTCGTGTACGGAAGCGGTTTCGGAAACTTCGGCGAATTTCGATGGGACGACGGCTTTTGCCCGCTCATCGGCGCAGGATTTCCGGTGTTTCACATCGCCAAGTACGACCACGGATTCCTCGTCGCCGGCGACAACAGCTCGAGCGGTCGAGTTCCCCTCCTGTGGGCGCACTAGCTCAGGGCCGAAGTGTGCGCCGCCGGAGCTCGCCGAGCTCTTCCCGTCCGAACATCCGAATCGCGCCGTACTCTCCATCATAACCGGCATCGCGAAGGACTCGATTGGCACGCATGCGACGGATGGCCTCGGCGAGTAGCTCGCGACCGTCGCGCTCCAAATCGGGCAGAGGGAGCGAATCGAGGATACTCAGCTCGGATCCGAAGTTGCGAACGAGGGTCTCGTATTGCCGACTCACAGTCTTCGATCCGGATCCGACACCCGCGAGCTCCGCGAGGATTTCGGGCAGGGGAACGAAACACTTGAAGGGAGCGGCGTTCCGGGCGGTAGCGCCCGCAGCTCGGTCCGCGAGCTCTTCGACGCGATGCGCGACCCCGAGCGTGAGCGGTCTGTCACAGACCGGACAGATTCCCCCAACGCGAAGACTCTCCTTGGGGTCCAGCCGAATGTCGCACTTACGATGACCGTCGAGGTGATATTTTCCTTCCTCCGGAAAGAACTCGACGGTGCCGCCGTATCCGCGTCCCGTGCGGAGCGCTTCGAAGATCGCGTCGTACCCGAGCTCTCCTTCGAAGACAGTAGCTTCTCGACCGAGCTTCTCGGGCGAGTGTGCGTCGGAGCTCGAGATGAGTCGAAATCGGTCCAGGCTGGAGAGTCGCCAATTCATGGCAGGGTCCGACGAGAGGCCGGTCTCGACGGCGAATACGTGCTTCGCGAGATCGCCGAAGCACTCGTCGACCGCATCGAAGCCCGACTTGCTGCCGAGCACGGAGAACCAGGGCGTCCAGATATGCGCTGGGATCAAATGAGCGTCGGGGCCGGAGTCGAGCACGATCTCGAGCAAGTCTCGAGAGTCCAAGCCGAGTATGGGTCGTCCGTCCGCGGCCAGGTTTCCGACCCTGGCCAGCCTCCGAGTGAAGACGTCGGCAGTCGGGAGGTCAGGGACGAACACGAGGTTGTGAACTTTGCGGGTCTTTTCGCTTCGACGGTAGATGCCCGAGATTTCGACCTGCAAGAGGAATCGAGTGGCCCGGGAGCCAGGCAGCTCGGACTCCGCTGCCCTCTCGAGCTCGGGTCGGAGGCGAAAGAGTCCGGGTTCCGCTGGAATGAGGGACTGCTCGATCTCCGTTCGCCAGCCTGGGTGCGTGAAATCGCCCGTACCAACGACCGCGATACCCTTTTTCCGGGCCCAAACGGAGATCGTGGCAAGATCCGCGGATGGACTGGTCGCTCGGCTGAACTTTCCGTGGACGTGCAGATCGGCGAAGTAGCGCACGGAATGTCCTTCCGCTTCGCGCGACGCTCGTCAATGCCTGAGGGACAACTCAGCAGGGAGGCACGTTCTGATGACCCAACGCCCGGGCGAGAGCGACGAGCGCGTCGATCACCGTGAAGACGCCGATCACTTCTTCCCGATCCATGACCACGGCACATCCATACTTTTTCTCTGCCATGGTCAGGGCGACCTCGTCGAGCGGCGCCTCCGAGCTCACCACGAACACATCTCGACTCATGGCCTCCTCGACCAGGATCTTCTTTGGGTCGACATCGGAGAGAGTCTCGATGAGGTGAAGGTCACGGTCGCTCACGACGCCAGTCAGCTTTCCGTCGGAGAGCACGGGTAGGTGTCGAATCCCATGCCTCCGCATGACCTCGTGTGCTCGTGCGAGGGTTTGATGAGCGCCAATGAGATGGGGGCTCGGCGTCATGTGATTCACGATCGTCGTTCTCATCACGACCAGGGAGCAAAGCAAAATCGTTGCCACAGGCCAACCGCGATTTGACGAGGAGTAACGTACGAAAACTGTGCGGATCGCGCGAACGGTAGGAGTCTTCGACGCACGCCCTGCCGCGCTCGGTCACCTCGGGCCTGGGTCTCCAATGGTCGCGCCCCACTCGGGGACTTGGATGTGGAGCGTCCGCGCGACTTCGAAGAGATCCGGAGCGAGAGGCGCGATCACTTCCATGGACAGACGTGTCGTGGGGTGCAGGAACCTAACTCGATGGGCATGTAGAGCTTGTCGGTGGTGCCCGAGCTGCGAGACGAGGTCCGAGGCATCGAGTCCGCCGCGCAGCGACGCGACGAAGGTCGACTCGCCGCCGAGGTAGAGCTTGTCGCCGACCAGAGGATGGCCCAGGTGCGCGAGGTGGAGGCGAATCTGGTGTTGGCGGCCGGTGTGGGGCCTCGCTTCGACCAACGCGGCGTCTCGGCCTCGCGCGATCACTCGAACCTCGGTGACCGCGGGCGAGGCCCCAGCGCCGCCGACTTCCATCAGCACGCCGGAGGCGCTTTGCGGCGCGAGCCGCATGGGTGCATCGACAGTCACTTGCTCGAACGAAGGGGAGCCTATGACGATGGCCAGGTAGACCTTGGTGACCCTTCGGTCCGCGAACTGAGTCTTCAGCTTGCTGCTCGCTGCTTGACTGCGAGCCAGCAGCAAGACGCCGGACGTCTCCTTGTCGATGCGGTGCGCCAGGTCGAGGTAAGCGCCGGGAAGCCTCACCTTGAGGACTCGGATCAAGGTGCGGTTGTAGGCGGACGCGGTCGGATGCACGATCAGGTCGCCTGGCTTGTTCACTGCCAGGACGTCGGGATCGTCGAGCAGAATAGGGACGTGAATGTCGTCGATGGGAGCTTCCTCGAGCTTTGGGCGTCTGAGGAAGAGCCTCTCACCCGCGTGCACTCTCGTGGAGGGTCTATCGATGACTCCGCTGCCTTCTCGCCGTAAGAATCCAACGCGAATGGCGGCGGCCGCTTTGCTGCGCGAGAGTCGTCGCAGGCGACCGATCACGAACAGGTCGGCGCGTGTTCCGTGCTCCTCTGGGCGCACTTCGAACGGGACCTCGGCGAACTCGCTGCTGAGCTCGTCGCCTTCGCCGGAGTGAGTTGCCTCCCCGTCGAAGTCATCGATCCGGGCGTGCATGAGCGATCTGGGCGTGCATGAGCCGCTCAGGGCTTCTTGGTTTTGGGGCGGGAGCCGTTCTTGGCGGATGCCTCTGGGTCCGCGGGCGGGGCCGGAGGCTCCGAGGCCGGCGCCTGGACGTCTGCGGCCGCCTTGGCTGGACGATTCGAGACCTTGATTCGACCTGGCGCCCGCAAGTAGCTTGCCTCTGCCCACCGAGCCACCCGCGCGAGGTCTTGCGCCCGCTCGAAGCGAATGCGCACGGCGTCATCGCCGAGGAACGGATGGGTTCGAGCGATCCCGGACGATCGAGCTTCCTCGAGGTCTTCGGAGGGAAGCCACAGGTCGACGGACACGTACTCCTGTTTGATCTCCATTTGCATGAAGACGTCGGAGTCGCGAAGGTAGAGATCGATCCCGTCCTTCTCTGACTTGGAGAAAGTTCCGAAAGCTTCGATCCGCGCGTCGAGCGCCCGAATGAGGGCGCGCACCGGCGCGTCGGGGGTCACACGACGAGCCACTCGCTCCAGTCTCACTCCAGGGTGAACCGATTGTCTACCTCCGAGCGCGCACGCATGCGCGATCCTTCCGTGCCGCCGGCGAGGTCCACGGCGGTTTCGCGCGCGATGCTGAGCTTTTGATCTCCGTTTTGGACGAGCCCGAGCGGCAGGTCGTAGTGAAACAGGTCTTCTTCGAGCGTGACGGGTTCGACGCCCTCGGCGCGGATCTCGACTCGCTCGGCCGCCGCCTCGGACGCCCACTCGATGCTGAGAACGTCCGAGTCGCCGCGGCGCACGATCGCGTTGGCCGGGGGGCGCGTGATCTCGAACGGAGCCGGGCCCTCGAGCCTGCCGTCGAGCTCGTCGTCGCCGGAGGTCACCTTGATCGCCACGGTCCGAACGTAGCCGTGCAGGATCGTCTCGTAACGTCCCCCTTGCTTGTCCTCCAGCGTAGCCTGGGCCTCGGTCTCCCAATCGGTGGCGACGACGTTGGCCCCTCGCACGGGCTGTTCTTTCAGGTGCAGGTCGACCGAGATCTTCGTGGAATCGGATTTCAGCGCGACCTCGATCTTCGCCGAGAGTGTGCCCGAGCCTCCTCCGGCGCTCGTGCCGCCGCAAGCGCAGATCCATGCGGTCGTAGCAAGAGCGAGTGGCCTCACAGAAAGAAGATCAGCTGAGCGTTGGCTTGCACGAGCTGTGCGTCGGGACCTTCGAAGATCAGCAAGTGATAGAAATCGGCCTCGAAGCCGAGGAAGAGATCTCGCTTGAGCTTGATCTCCAACCCGCCCGCAACGCCTGGCCCCCACATGGCGTCGTTGTGGGTCGTGTGGTTGAAGAGGAGCTGGAAGGCGTTGCTGAGACCAAACCAGGGCCGAAGTGAATCCGTCTCGAAGTAGTACCGAACCGAGATGGGCTCGATCTGGAGCACGACGACCGTATTCGGCGCGTTATCGAGCTGGCCAGGGAAGGACGCCATCGCGCGGGCTGTGAACCACCAATGATCCGAAGACTTGTACCCGCCGAGCATCCCGAAGGCGAAGTTGTGAGGCTTGAGCTCGGTGCCGCTCGTCATTCCGATGTAACCGACCTCCGCGCCGAAGGTGAAGCTGCGGTACTGCGCGTAGGCCGGCGCCGTGATGCCTGTCGTGATCAATCCGACGACGAAGGCGACTCCCAAAGTCCACTCGGACGCGCCGCGGCCACGCAGGCGGGCTGCGCTCGAAAGCCCGCGCCTTTGCTGGTTCGGCTCGAATTCGAAGCCGTCGGCGCCATGCCCCATGGCCCCGAGTATCGCGGATACGGCGACCATCGGCAGCTTTGTAGCAGAGTTTCGAAGCCGCATGTAGGCTCCTGTCGGCGCCCCGTTTCAACCTGGAATTACTGCGCGCTCCGCCAGATGATGCGACACTGTGCACGGCGCGCCTCTGGTACGAGCTATGAATACCGAGAACCGTCGAGCTTCCCCACGAACGATCGCCGCGTTGATCCTGCTCTCCTTGGCCTCGAGCCGATGCGCGAGCTGCGTCGGGCACGCCGTACATCCCGACGCGGTCAAGCACAATGACGTGGGCAACGAATATCTTCGGCAGGGCCGATGTGTGGAAGCCGAGGAGCGCTTTCGACTGAGCCTCGAGTACGGCGAGAATTTCGAGCACCCCCACAATGGGCTCGGGATGGTCGCGATGCTCTGCAACAACGACCTCGATCGCGCGGCTCAACACTTCAAAGACGCCCTCACCGTGAACCCGGACTTCGCCGAAGCCCACAACAACCTCGGCGTCACCTTCATCAAACGCGATCCGCCGGTCTACAACCAGGCCTGCGAGGAGTTCAAAGCCGCCGTGGAGATCGATCCGGCGAACCTGAATGGGCGCGAGAATTTTGGCTTCTGTCTGATGCGAAGAGGGATCATCGAGGGCGACAAGGACCCCGAAGCCAGGAAGGAGTACTTCAGAGAAGCGAAGAGCCAATTGATCCGCCTGATCGAGCTCAGCCCGGACAACTTCAACGCGCACCACCACATGGGGCTGATGGCGTTGGTGGACAAGCAATACGAGATCGCGGAGCAGGGATTCGGTCGGTGTCTGGAGATCGACCGCGAGAACCCGGTCTGCTGCTACAACTTGGGCAACGTCTACTTGTCGACGGCGCGCTGCGACGAGGCCATCCAGTCCTACATCTGCGCGCTACGCGCGGGGCCCCAGAGCGAGGTGGCGATCGACTCCAGGACCAACCTCGGGACGGCCTACGAGCTCTGCGCGAAAAAAGACGGAGCGATCAAAAACTTCCTCGATCGCATCAAGAGCGATCCAGGCAACCCTGCGCATCACTTCGATCTCGGGAGCATCTACGCGGACAAGGGGTTGCTGGAGCAGGCGGTCAACGAATGGGAGAACTCCACCAAGCTCGACCCGCTCTACTGCTCCGCTTACTACGAGGTCGCCATGGTCGCGAACAAGAACCTCGACTCGGCCAAGACGATCGATCGATGCAAACAGTTCGTGGCGTGCGTCGGCGAACGCAAAGACGGGCCGGCACAGTGGGCCGACAAAGCCGAGCAATGTAAGTCCCTGGTGAAGAAGCTCGAGATGGAGTGAGCAGGTTGCGCGCGGAGATGGCGGCACCGAAAGACAACCGTGCGGCGGCGAACATCCCAGCCGTGCACTTGATCGTGCGCCTCGAGCTGCCCGACAAGCCTCCGCGCGAGTTCACCTACGACTTTCGTCAGGAGATGATCACGATCGGGCGCGACCCGACGAACGACATCCAGATTCCGCTCACCACCGTTTCGCGCCGCCACGCGCAAATCTTCTACGAACGAGGCGATTATTTCCTCGAAGACCTCGGCTCGACGCACGGAACGCAAGTCAACGAACAGGTCATCAAAGGGAAGAACTCCAAGAAGCTCCTGAAGGACGGCGACACGATTCGAATCATGTCCTTCTCGATCCAGTTCAAGTCGCACCTGTCGTTGTTCGACCGGAAGCCCGGCGAGAATACGGAGTTGTTGACGCGCCGCCTCGTCGAGGAGGTTCTAGGCTCACTCGACGGCGGCAGCGATCCGACCACGCTGCGGGTCATGAGCGGGCCCGACGAAGGGCGACGATACGAGGTCCGCGAAGACCAGTCGGAAGTCGTCATCGGTCGCAGCCCCGACTGCGAGATCACCATCGACGATCAGAACGCCTCGCGCAGGCACGGGCTCGTGAAGCGAACGATGCACGGCTTCACCGTCCAAGACCTCGGCAGCAAGAACGGGGTGCTGGTCAACGGCACCCGTATTCAAGAGCCCAAGGAGCTCAAGGACGGGGACGAGATTCAGCTCGGCGGTACGCGAATCATGTTCATCGATCCAGCTTCGCGGCTCCTCGCCCAGATGGGCATGGCGCAAGAAGAGACGGCGGTCGCGGCGGGAGACGAAGAGGGCCAGGAGGACGCGGACGCCGCAGATCCGGCGGAGGGCGAGGAGCAGCAAGAGGAGGTCGTCGAGGAGGAGCAGGAGGAAGCGTCCGCCCAGGAGGCGCAAGGCGAAGGCGAAGGCGAGGCCGAGCAAGCGGAAGAAGAGCAGCCGGTGATCGAGCTCCCGGAGGGCGTGACGGCGCCCAAGGGCGGAGGCGCCGAGATCGTCGTGCTGCTGATCGCGCTGGCCCTTTTTTTCACGCTCGCCGTCGTGCTGGCCTGGATCTTCTTGTTCTGAGCGGGCGCCCTGATGACGAGCGACCAGGCGACGAGCGACCAGGCGACGAGCGACCAGGCGACGAGCGACCAGGCGCGGTGCCTAGATCTTCGTCTACTCGTCGGTCGTGGTGACTTTGGTGCTCAATCGCGCCGCGATCTCGCGATCAGCCGCGGTCATTTGCTGACCCCGACGTCCAAGATCGGCGCGTGCTCGCTCGCCTTGCGCGACGGCGTCGTCCTTGGGCTTCTGAGGCTTGGGGGCCTCTGCTCGGGCCTCGGGCCTCTCAGGGGGGCGGCGCGGATTCGCGGCATGCAGGGATCGATGTTGTGGAGAAAGTTGGCTGGCTTTCAAGACCGCGTCTTCGGCGGAGGCCTCAGCGTTCTCGGCAGCCTCGTCCTTGTCTTTGTGATCTTCGATGGAGTTGAGAGCTAAGAAAACGCCGCCTAGAAACATGGCTTGCTCCCGGCCCGCAGGCCCGACTAGTCGAATATACCTCAGGAAGGTCTCTTGCACGCAACCCGCAATCTCGCCCTCGCGCTCGTCTTTGTCCCGAGGCTCGCCTTCGGTTACGGCGAGAGCGATTCGGCCGGAAGGCCCAGCCTGAAAGAACGACTGACCATCGTGCTCACCAATCAGGCCCGCCAAGACCCGCACGCCTGGCCGGGCTGGGACACGTCCCTCGCCACCCCGATCCCGCGGCCCCCGGTGGGCGAAGAACCCAGCCTCCTCGAGGCCGCGCGATTCCACTCCGACGACATGGCGAAAACGGGCCATTTCGCTCACGAGAGCTCCGACGGAACGCCCTTTCCTACGAGGCTTGCGAGGTTCTTCGATGGGTCGGGCGGCGAGAACATCCTGGTCGGCGACGACGATCCGCGCCGCGCGCTCACCGCGTGGATGGGCTCGGACGGTCACCGCGCCAACATCCTCGATTCGAGCTACACACACCTCGGAGCGGGCCGAACCGTTGGAGCGCTTGGAACTTACTACGTTCAGGATTTCGGTGTCGTCGCCCGAAATCGGATCCCGGCGATCCCGTCCGCGTCGGCCGAGATCCTTGGAGCCAGCATGAAGCTGGTGGCCAACTACTTCGACTCCGCCGCCTCGGGCCCGAGATCCATGCGCGCAGCGATCGCCGGAAGTTGTCTGGATCTCTCGGCGATCGCCGGACCGCCTGGGAATCAGACCTTCATGGTCGAAGGGCCGAAACCCAGCGGGTGCGAGCCGCTCGTCTTCTTCGCTGAGTCTTCGTCGGCAGACCTCACACGCTATCCGAGCTCCGGAGCGATCCTGGTCGGAACCAACTGCGCCAAGGACTTCGACGCGACCCTGAGCGCCACGCCTTGCGATGCCGATCGACCCGTCATCGATGCGGAGAAGAGCGGCTGCAACGAGACCGGCTCGGTCAGCCCTTGGCTGGCGTTCGCCAGCGCAGCCCTTTTGATGGCGCGCGTTGACCGGTTCCGCCGACCTCGGTAGCCGAACAGCGTCATGGATGCCGGTCTCATCGCGCTCACCGCGATCGCGCTCGCCTTCCTGGTGCTCGCAGGGCTCGCGGTCCGCAAGATCGCCCGCGGAGAGATCCACGGAGAGCCCAAGAAGGAGCTTCCGGAACCAGGAGACGAAGAGCTCGAAGCCGAGGCGCTCGGCAAGGCGCCCCCCGCCGTCCCACCTGAAGCAGCGCCCACGCCCACGCCCACGCCCGCGCCCGCGCCCTCGCCGCTCGGCGTAGGTCTGGCCAGGACGCGCCAGGGCTTCATGGCCCGCGTCCAAGCGCTCATCTTTGGACGAGGCCTCGAGCCGGCGCTCATCGATGAGCTCGAAGAAGTGCTCGTCACGTCCGACATCGGAATTCGTACGGCCGCAAAGCTCATCGGAGATCTGCGGGAGAGCTTGTCGAAGAAAGAGATCTCCGATCCCGAGGCCGTGTACGCAAAGCTCAAGGAGCGAGTGCTCGAGATCATCTCGGTCCCCTGCCCTCCGCTCAGCTACGACAAGAAGCCCACCGTGCTCATGGTGATCGGCGTAAATGGCGTGGGGAAGACGACGACGATCGGAAAGCTCGCAGCGCGCCTCGTGCGAGAGGGAAAGCAGGTCGTGATCGCGGCAGGGGACACCTTTCGAGCCGCCGCCGTCGAGCAGCTCGAGATCTGGGCGCAGCGCGCCGGCGCTACGCTCGTGAGGGGTCCGGAAACTCAGGACCCGAGCGCCGTGATGTTCGATGCGATTCAGCGGGCGCAGCGCGACGGCGCGAACGTTTGCATCGCCGACACGGCCGGGCGCCTGCACAACAAGGTCAACCTGATGGAGGAGCTCAAGAAGGTCCGCCGCGTCATGGACAAGGCCCATCCAGGCTCTCCCCACGAAGTGATCTTGGTGTTGGACGCAACCACGGGCCAAAACGGAATCACGCAAGCGAAGCAGTTCACGCAGGCCGTCACGGTGAACAGCCTCGCGCTCACCAAGCTCGACGGAACGGCGAAGGGTGGCGTCGTCGTCGCGATCGCCGACGAGCTCGGCCTGCCCGTCCGATACATCGGCGTGGGTGAATCGGTCGACGATCTGCGCGACTTCGACCCCAGGGAGTTCGTGGACGCGATGTTTGCCCGCGAAAAATAGGAGATTCGCCCCAGCCCGTCGTGCGCTGTAGGATTCCGGGATGAGGTCGGTTGGTTCCGGTTCCCTCCTGGTGCCTCTCCTGGTGCCTCTCCTGGTGCCTCTCTTGTTGGCGACGGCATGCAGCGCGCTCGATGACTTCGAGACGCAGATTCAGGACGAAGCTACCATCCCCGGAACGTTCAACATGGCGACGCCGGTGCCGCTCCCGTTCTCCGGCAGCTTCACTTCCTTCACCCTCAACAGCGACCGCGAGTTCGCCAACCGAGGCGTCGGCCCCGATGACGTCGACGCGATCTTCGTGAAGTCCGTACACGTCGAAAGCACCGAGCCCATGCGGGACAGGCTCGACGTGCTGGTCGACGAGATGACGCTCAGCGTCTCGGCCCCAGGTCTGGAGCAGAAAGTGCTCGCGACGAAGACGGACTTCCCGATGGGGCCGGCGGTCGACCTCGACGTCGTGCCCAACTTCAACCTCAAGCCCTACGCAGTCGCAACCTCGATGTCCGTCTCTGCGACGGTGAAGCTGAAGCAGGCGCCCCTATTCACGACCACGCTGCGTACGATCGTGACCTTGGCGATCGACGTGAACCTGCTCGGAGTCTAGGGATGGCCGAGCCGAGCTCGATGGGCCGAACGAGGGCCGCCCACCCATCCCTCCCGAACATCCTCGGCACCAGCCTGACGGTTCGCGCGCTCGAGGAACGAGCGGACGCGGCGAAGCTCGCCGATCTCCTAGGGCTGCTTCGAAACGCCGAGTATTGGATCAACTTCGACCTCAGCCCCTTCGAACATCTCCTCTTGAGGAGCCCTTCTCCTCTTCGAGAGCTCGGCGTCGGCGTCGTGCTTCGCTTCGGCGAAGGCCTCGATGGCCGAATCATGCCTCTAGACATCGAACGCGCGCGAGCCTCGCTCCTCGAAGGCCTCGCCCCCGACCTCGCGAACGCCGTCAGCCTCGGCCTCGCGACGCTGTCGCGGGCCGTTCAAGTCCGAGATTCTATCGAAGACCTACGGCGAGAAGGCTTCGCACAGCTGAAGCCCAAGACGACGCTCTCGGTGCACGGACTCATGGCAGGCGCTGGTCGTGCACGTTTGTCCGTCGACGGCCAAACGCTCGCCGCTCCGGAATGGTCCATCGAGGTGGGCAAGAAGTTCAGCGTCGGCGCCACCGACGAACGCGGACGACCAACGGATCGAGCCGAGCTCGAGAACGACCTTTCAGCCACGATCCTCTTCCGCGACGAGGAGACGCCCGGCGTACGCACCTTCGTGCTGACCGTTCCCGGCATCTACCGCGCGCGAGTGCCTGGGCGAGTAGAAGGGGATCGTCGACTCATCGCGTCCTGATCATCACGTCCTAACGGGTCACGGTGTCGGACTGGCGTCCGCAGCTTCGAAGATCGCGAGCCCGTCGGCGGAGATTCGAAGGAGCCCTCGAAACGCGGGGTGGTTTCGCTCCTGGTACATCTGGTGAGCTCTCGCGCGAACGGGCTTCACCGCCACGAAGTCTTCGTGATCGAAGAGGACCAGGACGTCGCGGTTGGGAATCGCCGCCCCAACCTCGGTCTTGTTGAACGCTGCGAGGACTCGGGATCGAAAGCCTTTGTCCAAGATGAGCGCGGCGGCCCCCTCCGTCCCAGCGTAGTCGATCACGAGCAACCGGCCGTCGTCAGCGCGAAGCTCCGCGCCGGTCGAGGTCCCGATCCTCGCGGCGAGGTTGGCGATCGATCGATCCAGCCACTCGCTGTCCGGCTTCTTCGACTCGTTGATCTCGTGCAACGAAACGTAGCGGTAGCCGAGGAGCGGCTCCGGAACGCCCATCAAGACGAACACGTCCTCGGCGACCTTCTTCCTCCACGGGCGAATTTGGTCCTGCAGTGACTTGGGTCCGATCGCGCCCAGGTCCTGTACGTTGATCCACTTGCCGCTCTTGATGATGGGGACGATGTCGGCTGCGGCCTGTTCGAGCGACCGCTTCCGCCCCTTGGCTTCGTCTTCGAGCCTCCGTTGCCACGCTTCGAAGAAGTCACTCGCAGGCTGCTTCTTCGCCTGATACTCCGCAAAAGCCGGTCCAGCATCGAGCGCAAAGACCTGGTCGCCTCGAACGAAGGTCGTCTTCATGCCCTCGCGACGCGCGATTCCAAAACCTGGATTCACGTCTACGAAGATCTTCTCGGCCCGCTTCTGGAACAGGTTTGCGTCCAGCGGGGGCTGGCATCCCGACGCGACTAGAAACAGAAGCGTGAGGGCTCCGCGCGTTCGCATGCGCGCATGTTGCCACTCCTCGAGTCGCTCAGAAAGAAGCCTGTGCCGACTCGGTGATTCGAAGCTCCAAAGACCCGGGGCCGAACCCGGTCTCCCGATCCGTCAAGGCGGAGCGGAGCGTTCGGCCCGAGAAACAGTCCGGCACACGAACGCCCAACACACCAAACGGATTCGACTGGGAGAGCTCGCTGCTGCGCTCTAGCTCAAACGACCCGGACTGAAGCGTCCCCGCCTCGAATCCGAGCGCGCGGTCGGCTCGCGCAGAAAATCCCAAACGGGTCGAAAACACGACGTCGCCGGACCACTCGCCGATCACAGGTTCGGACACAGCCCCTCTCGAGCGTGACGGGGCCAAGACCCCGAGCACCCGCCGAGCCCCCACATAACGCCTCCTGTACCAAGGGTCGTCGATGTTCGAGACGATCACGCGCCCCTCTCCGCTCGCGGAGTGGATCATCTGCCCACTCCCCAGATAGATCCCGACGTGATCCACGCGCCGTCCGCGACCGGCGAAGAACAGCAGGTCACCGGGCATGAGCGCGTCACGCCGAACCGACTTGCCTGCGCGTGATTGCTCCCGCGACGTCCTCGGGATCGCGAAGCCGGACTCCGCGAACACTCGACACGAGAAGCCCGAACAATCGAATCCGGGCTCGCCGGAGCCCGCGCGCACGTACGGGCGACCCAGGTAGCGAAATGCGATCTCTTGGATCTGCGCGAAGTCCTTGATCGCCGCGCTCACCTTCAGCTCGTCGCCACGCCACCGCTCGAGGCCCGTGGACACTGGCGACGCAACCAAGAGAGCCACCATCGCGCTCAGCACGCGAACGTCGTATCCGGGTTCGGCCCGGAGCGCAAGAAACTGGTTCGCGCTCAAACGACTTCGTTCGGCTTCGAAGCACTCTGTACGACTTCAAACCACTCCGAAGCGGTGTATGTCGCGGGGTCTCAGTGGGCTACGGACGAACGTTCGGCGGCTCGAGCTCCTCGACTTTGCCGAGGCCGAGCACCGCGTACCGTCGCTCTTCCCATCCTCCAAAGACTCGCACCAAGATGCCGTCCGCCAGCCGGGAGAAGGCCATCGACATCGTGTTCTTGCTGGGTGGATCGATCTGGAAGACTCCCGCCTCTGGCATGGGCTCCAGGCCGTTGACGTCGGCTTCGTGCATCGTCAGCACCCACAGTCCCTCGTCTCCGGTCCACGAACGGACGCCGGAAGTTCTGATCACCTTTCCGCTTCGACGCCGAACCATCGTGCGATCGCCCTGCCCTTCGAGCCTGACCCCGTCCTTCGAGGTCCAAAACGCGTCGTGTTTGACGTGCATCGGGGAATCGTTGGAGGCCCAAGCAATGTCCGCGACACCATCGAGCGTTGCCTCCCCGTCGGTCACTTCGGTCCACTCTTCGGAGATCACAAGCTCACCGGACCCAGCCCGACGGAACGAAAGCTCCATCTTGCCCTTGACCGTTCGACCGAGAAACGCACACCCCGCCGCGCCGAAGTCGACGACTCGCCGGGCGTCACTCCCCGTGACCGTCACGCACGGCGCCCGCTCGGCGATGAGCGTCTGGACTTCGGTGGCAACTTGGTTGGGTGCGCCTGCTTCGGTCGGCAGCGCGAGCTCGACCAAGGCAGACTCGAGACTCATGGTCTTGGCGGCGACCAAGGTCGCATCCAAGGTCTCGCGAGCCTCGTCGTCGGTGACCGTCGTGCAGCCAATCACCACCGGAAACGCGGCCATCACGGCCCGTTTGAAAGTTGCTTCGAACACGAGCGCTACATAACACAGGGCGAAGTGAAAGGGCGCCGGAGTCAGCCGCGTTTCGAGGGGCTACTTCGGCTTCTTCTTGAAAGACATCACGTTGGCCAGGCCCCGGACCCCCGCGCTCTCACTCTCGCCCGGCGCGGACCGTTTCTGGAATGGCTCGGGTCTGTCGCCCAACAGGCTCTTCGCGAGCGCCTCGGATCGCAGCACCGCGGCGGCGTCGGGAGCCTTCACCGCACCCGTTCGCACGAGGTGTCGGTCCAGCCCAGACTCCAACATCCGACCCCAGGCCTCCGCGCCAACGCCAAGCGCCTCAGCCACCTCACGCTGATCGAGGATCCAGGCAGAGAGCCGCTCGATTTGTTTGGGCAGCAACGGAATCCCGAAGACCTCCGTCGTCTCTCCAGGAGCCACACCTCGATCGAGCGCCAACACTTCGATCATCGACTCAGCGCTGATCTCCGCCACCTCGCTGCGAAGCTCCGCCTGAAGCTCCATCGACAGTGTCGCCCGACCCGCGGCCAACGCACGAGCCCCGGCAGAGAGATCCTCTTCCTTGGCCCAAGCCCGAACGACGGCTTGCACCGCCGGATCTACGACCACCGTTGCCAAATCAGGCGCCGTAGCGGTTGTCCACGACCTGGCTGCGCGTGGATTGAACGTCCTTCTTCGACTCCGCTCCCGGCGCCGCGATCAGGTAAGGCAGCAGCCCGAAACCAGCCGTGAGAAGCGTGGCCGCCGCGCCAACCATGAACTTCTTCATGAACGAAGAGTCCTCGGCAACGAACGCCTTCTTGAAACCCGCACCCACCAGACCGCCCGCCAGCCCGAGAGGTCCGCCCGTGAATCCCCAGGCAACCGCAATCCCTGCGCTGATCGTGTCCCGAACCGGATTGAACTTCGTCATGAACTGGTTATCGGAACCAGGTGGGATCAGTTGCGCAAAACAACCACCTCATCCGACATTGGCGACAAGCCGGGGTTCGGCCGCCATCGCAAACCGCCTCGGCGTCCGCCAACCCGCAACCGCCGCGTGTCGACCCGGTACGTTTGCGCTATGAAGCAGCGGCCCATGCTGCTCCCAGACCTGGAATTCGGCCTCACCTTCGACGACGTCCTGCTCGCCCCCGGATATTCGTCCATCCTGCCCTCCGATCCGAGCCTCTCAACTCAGATCACCAAACGAATCAGGCTCAACCTACCCATTCTGTCGTCCGCGATGGACACGGTCACGGAGGCTCGCCTGGCGATCGCCCTGGCTGAGCTCGGCGGGATCGGCGTGGTGCATCGCAACATGAGTCCGGAGGCGCAGGCCGCCGAGGTGGCTCGTGTCAAGCGTTACGAATCGGTGATTATCTCCGACCCACTCACCATTCCGCCTTCCATGAAGCTCGCGGAGGCTCGGTCGTTGGTCGAGACCCACGGAGTCTCCTGTTTTCCGGTGGTCGAGGACGGGCAGCTCCGAGGAATACTGACCAACCGCGACCTGAGGGCGGTCGATGACTTTCAGAAACCCGTTCGCGACGTCATGAGTACGGAGCTCGTTACGGCGAGCGAAGGCGTGTCGGTCGAAGACGCTCGCCAGATCATGCGTCAGAGCCGCCGAGAGAAGCTCCCGATCGTGAGCTCGACCGGCACGCTGGTCGGGCTGATCACACTCAAGGACATCGAAAAGCGTCAGCGCCGACCCGAAGCATCCATGGACGCGCGCGGTCGCTTGCTCGTCGGCGCGGCGGTGGGCGTGGGTCCTGACCGAGCCGGCAGAGTTGCGCTCCTCGCACAGGCCGGTGTCGACCTCCTCGTGATCGACACCGCCCACGGCCATACTCAGGGCGTCATCGAGGCGGTAGGACGAACCAAGCGGGAGCTTCCCGAAATCGACGTGATCGCCGGAAACGTGGCCACGGGCGAGGGAACGACGGCCCTCATCGAGGCGGGTGTCGATGCGGTGAAGGTCGGAATCGGACCGGGATCGATCTGTACGACCCGAGTCGTGGCGGGTGTTGGCGTCCCTCAGCTCTCCGCAGTGGATGCGTGCTTTCGGGCGGCTATGAAGCGGGACATACCGATCATCAGCGACGGAGGCATCAAGTACTCGGGCGACGTCACCAAGGCGCTGGCCGCGGGCGCGTCGGCGGTCATGATTGGCAATCTCCTCGCGGGCACCGACGAGTCTCCCGGCGAGGTCGTCTTGTATCAGGGTCGTGCGTACAAACAGTACCGAGGCATGGGCTCCCTCGGCGCCATGCAAGCGGGCTCCGCCGATCGCTACGGACAAGACGCGGCCGACTCGAAGAAGCTCGTTCCAGAGGGTATCGAAGGCATCGTACCGTTCAAGGGTCCGCTCGAGGCTACGATCCGACAGCTCGTCGGCGGCGTACGTTCGGGCATGGGTTATGTCGGCGCGCTCACCCTCTCCGAGCTTCGCGACAAGGCCCGCTTCGTCCGCATCTCTCCCGCCGGCCTGCGCGAGTCTCACGTCCACGACGTCGTGATCACCAAAGAGGCCCCGAATTACAGCCCAACGTGAGGTACAAGTGAGCTCCGCTTTGAACTCTCTGGTCGAAGTCTACGACTCGCTCGCAGACGATTGGGACGGGCCGTTTGCGAGGAAGCCGTACGATCGAGCCCGCCTCGAGGCCCTCGCTCACCGAGCGCCCGATTCTGACCTCCCGATCCTCGATCTGGGTTGTGGCCTTGGAGACTCGACGGATCACTTGGCTCGACAGGGAAGAAAGGTCGTCGGGATCGACCTCAGCCCGAGGCTCGTGGCTCGAGCTCGGGAGCGATTTCCGAACGTGACGTTCGAGGTCGGCGATCAATTCACCGCGCGTCCGGCGGCGGGCCTCGTAAGCTTCTACTCACTCATCCACGAACCTCGCGCGGAGCTTCTGCCGAGCGTTCGAAGTCTCGTTTCTCTCTGCTCTCGAGGCGCTCCGATACTCGTCGCGTTGTTCGATGGCGAAGGCGAGGCCAGCCTCGAAGTCGGGCCTCGCAGGCTCCCGATCACCCTCTATCGGCGCAAAGAGGTCGAGGGCATACTATCCGAGATTCCGGAGCTACGAGAGCTGCGCGTCGAAGGTCGGCGACCCTATGCCTTCGAACGACCGGCATTCCGAATCTTCGCGAGTGCTGTCCGGGCCTGATCCCGGAAAATCTGCGCCGGCGTCACTCCCCGCGCACTACCTTGACGACCGAATAGCCACGGAGCCGCAGACTCTCCGCGGCCGCGAGCGAGTCTGCAGTTCCCGTTGCTCCCAAAGCGGTCTCGATCTCGTCGAGTCGAATCGGTACCGGAGAGAAGAGCGCGTAGAACACTCTGCGGCCTGGTCCGATTTCGGCCAACTCGGGGATCGCACCACCCGCCGGTGGGATCCTCATGCCCCACGGCAACCCACCGTCGGTGGGTCTGGGAAGAATCACCTTGACCTTGCCCGGAGCCTCGAGCTCGACGAGCCACAAATAGATATAGCCGGCACCCTCGTAGCGAATGCCGAACTTGCTGCCCGCCGTCACGGTGGCTGAAAGAGTGAGTCCGTGGGCATCGAGAAGCTCGAATCCGACTTTCCCCTTCTGAGTGCCCAGCCCAAAACGCTCCGCGAGCTCGGGTGAGTGCTTCGGAAGCTGAGGAATCGAAAATGTCACGACGAACAGAGTACCTGCGGCGAGAAACAGCGGCAGGACTCTCTTCTGTTTCTCTACTTTGTCTGTATCCATGGCCAGGGGGGGACGTCTCAATGAAGGATGTAGGTGAGTCCGTCGAACACGTGCACTGCCTCACCCGTGATCTCCAGGTCTGCGCCGCGCGCGTCCACCCACAACGCTCCGCCCGGCAGGCGCACGAGCGCGCGATCCTCGACGCGCCCTCGCGCCATCAGGGCCGCCACGACTGCACCGGCGCCCGTGCCGCAGGCCTCCGTCAGACCGACCCCTCGCTCGTAGACCGCCACTTCGATGCTCATGTCCGAAAGAACTCGCGGGAACTCGACGTTCGTCCCGTGCTCGAACTCATCGTGCTTCGAGAGCGCTGGGCCAAGGGTCCCAGCCAGAGCGGCAAGCACGGCTTCTGGCGGAAACTCAGGAAGCACGAGATGGGGATTTCCGACGTCGACCCGCACACCCTCCACACGGCGATCTCCCAAAATCACGTCGACCGGCTTCGAATGGACGCGCGCTGGTCCGAGATCCACACGCACTTCGCCGCTCGGCAGCACCTCCCCACGCCGCCGGCCCGCGTCGGTGTCGACCACCATCGAGGCTTGCCCACTCAGCGTCGCGATTCGGTGAACGACACACCGCAAGCCATTCCCGCACATCTCAGCCACGCTGCCGTCCGCGTTGTACACGTGCATCCGAAGGTCAGCCCCCTCGCGAGCCTCGAGAATCGACAACACTCCATCAGCGCCAATCCCTCGGTGGCGGTCGCAGAGTCTCCGCGCGTGCTCCGGCGAAATCAGCCCGACCCTCCGACGGTCGAGGACGACAAAGTCGTTCCCGAGGCCGTGGTACTTCGCAAACGCCAACGGCACGCCGGGATCAGATCGCTCGACACCCGGAAAGTCAACGAAGTCCAGCGAGCATCCTGACCGATACAAGTTGCTCGGTTCCGAGACAACCCGAGACCTGCTTTCCCAGATCTCTCCGGGATTCGATTGGCATGTGCCCTGCTGTCGTACCTCGACATGCAACTTCGGCGAAACATTCGTTCGCTTTCGATCCTTCTGCTGGCGTTGGGCTGCACCGACAACGGCCGAGCGATCCGTGGTCAGCTCGACGTGTCGGCGTTCCGGCTGACGCAGAGCGCGGCCGTCGCCGTCTCGGTCTCTGGGGAGAAGTGGATTGCTCCGGTCGGCTCGGACGGTAAGTTCGAGCTGAAGCTCCCGATGGGTGGAACGTACGAGCTGCGTTTTGCCAATCGAACCCAGTCGGCCGGAGTCCTCGATGAGTTCGCTTACCTGACCTTCCCGACATCGAGCGGCGTCAAGCGGCAGTCGTTCGTCCTCACCGAAGGCAGCGACCTAGATCTCGGCAAAGTCTCCCCCGTGTCGCGAATCGGGCGGTCTACGTCGGCCCTCGAGGAGGAAGAGGAGGGGAACGGGAACGGGAACGGGAATGGGAACGGGAATGGGAACGGCAATGGGAACGGGAATGGGAATGGGAATGGGAATGGCCGGGGCGGAGACGACGACTCGGACGACACCGACGAAGAGTCCGACGGTGGTGACTCGGCAGCGTTGACCGCTCCTATCGATGGACCCGTGAGTGTGTGCGACCTCTCCGGAGGAGCCGACGTCGTCGAGGTTCAAGGCCAGCTCAATCTCACCTCGATGGTGGATGCAGATGGCGACGGAATCGTAGACTCGAATGACCCCGATACGGTTGCCGCCTGTCAGCCCGGAGGAAGTGGATCGTGCAGCTGCGGCCGCCAGAAGGGCAACAACGGACACGGCAACAACGCCGACGGCGTCGACATCAGCAACCCCGGCAACGGGCATGGCGGGCCGAACGGCGAAGTCGACCAGTCAGCTCCGGTCGACGACGAGAATCACGGCCAGGCCGCCGCGAGCGGAACCTGCTCTTGTGCCTGCAGGGTGAAGAACAACAACGGCCATGGAAACAACGCGGACGGCGTCGACATCAGCAACCCAGGCAACGGACATGGCGGACCGAACGGCGAAGTCGATGAGTCGGCGCCGGTGGACGATGAGAACAAAGGAAACGGCAACAACGGCGGAAGCTGCGAAGACGAGGATTCGGACTCGCAGGCCGGAGTGTGCCTACCGCCGGACGCGACGCCTCCGAACCCATGTGTTCCTCCGAGCGGCGATACGCCTCCGGTCCCCGGCGTTCCGGGCGCTCCGGGCAACCCAGATTCGCCCACCGATCCGAACGACCCGAGCAACCCGGACTCGCCCAGCGATCCGACCAACCCCGGCGACCCTACCAACCCCGGCGACCCTACCAACCCCGGCGACCCTACCAACCCCGGCGACCCGACCAACCCCGGCGACCCGACCAACCCTGGAACGCCTAGCGACCCGGCCAACCCTGGAACGCCCAGCGACCCGACCAACCCCGGAACGCCCAGCGATCCGACCAACCCTGGAACGCCCGGCGACCCGAGCACTCCGGATAGCCCGAACGACGGCCCCGGCTCACCGAGCGATCCGACCAATCCGACGGGTGGCCCTGGAGCACCCTGCGCCTCGAGCGCGGAGTGTATGACTGGCCTCGTCTGCAGCGCGCAGGGCGAGTGCCTCTACGGCTCGGATAGTTGAAACACGGACCGAGCTGACCGAAGACTCTGCCACGCCTGGGCCCCCTTGACCCGTACTCTGCTCTGAGGCCTCTGAGGCCGAGGCCCAAGAAACTCGACTCCTGACCTCCGACCACGCGGGAAGACCAAATCAGACCGGTCGAGCGGCGTCCGCGACCTTCGTCCTCGTGATCCGCATTCGACTGTCTACACCAACGATCTCTCCGTCGAACATCTCATTCCACACGTTCTCTCCCTGGAGCGGTTCGCTCGACACGATCAGGTGATTTACAAAACCCGTCTCGGTCGGAGCTTCACACTCCGGCGAGAGGTGGGCGCATCGGTCGCGATCTGAACATCGTACTTTGTGCGTCGACCAGAAGAGCTCCTTGCCCTCGCGGACGGCGACCATCGTGGCGCCATTGGTGACGAGGAGGTTCAGGAGCGAAGGCTTGGAGGCCCCGTCGTCACAGAGCGATCGCACCCATACGACCGCAGTGGCAAGGGCCGCTTGGACTTCCTCGGCGCTCAGTCGACTCGCGAGCGGCCCGTATCCGGAGAGCACGGTGAGAAAGAGAAAGAAAATGACCTCGCTGTCGGTCTCCCCAAGAATGAACCGGCGGAGCCTCGGTGCGACTTCTCGAGTGAGTCGGGCCCGGCACCGCTCGAAATCCGAGATTTCTCCGTTGTGCGCAAACACCCAGCGCCCGTGCTGAAACGGATGAGTGTTGAGGATCGAGCTCCCGCCCACGGTAGCCCGGCGAACGTGAGCGACCACCGACTCGGACGAAACCACCCCGCTCAGGTGATGAAAAAGGTGATCACCCAGCGCGAGGGTTGGGCTCTTCATCACGTGCGGCGCGTCGTCGACGTAATAAGCCACGCCCCACCCGTCTGGATGGCGAGCGCTTTGCGACCCGAGCGCATTCTCGGCGGCGACGAGCGAGCGATGCACCTGGCTGGGAATGACACTTCGGAACCCAAAGAGTCGGCACATCGGTCCGCCTCAGCCTTTTCTGGGGCGATTCGAAGGCACGCCCAGCTCGAGCATCTCGATGTCGACCGAGTGACCGTCGATTTCGAAGGTTTTTGGCGACCCTCCGTCACCTCCTTCGAAGGCGATTTCGGCTGCGAGCACGATTCGCTGGAGCTCATCCAAGCGCGCTCGGCACGCTCGTACCGGGCGATCTGCGCCTCTGATGGTGAGCTTCACACGGGACTGATAGTCGAGGTTGGCTTCTTTGCGCATGGTCTGAATTCGATTCAAGACCTCACGGAAGAGTCCCTCGTCGATCAAACCGTCGTCGAGTCGCGTGTCGATGACGGTGACGCCGACCTCGGAGCCAGCTGCCGAGTAGCCTTCTCTTGCCTCTGCGGAAACCACCAGCTCGTCCGGGCCGAGCGTGATGGGATCGGCCCCCACGGTGAGGGTCACTCGACCGTCTTTGTCGAGGGCGGCCTTGAGTATCGCCGGATCGGCCTTCGCGATGGCTTCCTGAGTAGGCTTCATCTTGGCACCGAGGCGCTTGCCGAGCGCCTTGAAGTTCGGCTTCACGCGATAACTCACGTAGGCGCTCGCGTCCGTCACGAACTCCACTCGCTTCACGTTCAGCTCGTCGGCCATGACCGATCGGAACGCGGCGATGGCGGACTCCCGGCTCTTGTCCGACAGGATGACCTCGGCCGCGGCGAGGGGTTGTCGCACTCTCATCTTGGCGTCGGTGCGGACTTTCAAGCCCAGCGACACGAGATCGCGGACTTCAGCCATGGTTCTCGAGAGCTCCTCGTCGATCAGCGCGACATCGACGGACGGAAACGAACGCAAGTGCACGCTGTCGGTGACGCTCGGACCCACCGGCCCTACGACCAGATTCTGGTAAATGTCCTCCGCCGCGAACGGCAAGAACGGCGCGACCAAGAGGGACAGGTCCCTCAGGCACTGATAGAGAGTCCAGTACGCGTCGAGCTTGTCCTGGTCGCGCTCACTCGCCCAGAATCGGTCCCGGGACCTTCGGACGTACCAGTTGGAGAGCCCCTCGACGAACGAGTTGAGCGCCTGCGCCGCCTCGAAGCTCTCGAACGCGTCCATCCGCTCCACGACTGTGCGCTTCGTCCGTTCGAGCTCCGAGATGACCCAACGATCGAGCACCGAACGCTCCGAAACAGGACTCATCCGAGCTTCGTCTTTCACCGGATGGAACCCGTCGATGTTCGCGTAGGTGACGAAGAACGAGTAGACCGCGCGCAGCTTGAGCGGGAGCTCCTTCTGGAGGCCCCGAACGTTCGAGAGGCTGTGCCGGGTGTTGTTCCAAGGGGGATTCGAGGCGTAGAAGAACCAGCGAAAAGCGTCCGCACCGGGCGCGTGCGCCCCTTCGGGCTCGATCGCGACCTGCTGAGACTTGGGCCGGCCAGGGACCTCATTCGGGCGGACGTCCGAGGGAGCAAGCTCGAGTCCCAGCCCTTTGCGATCTTCCGCATCGAGGACCGCGACGCGGCGTGGGAGCTTCTTATGAGACTTCAGAGTCATGGGAAGCGACCCACCAGGTCCCGTGAGTGTGACCCTGGCGTTCTCCTCGACGTCGAGCCCTTCGAGGTCCTCGCGGGCGATGAGAACTTCCCCGCGCACGGTCGCGACCCCGTCCCGGTCCACCGGCGCGAAAGCCATGCGCACTCGGTCGATGATGAGCTCGGGCGGAGTATAATTCCCGGAGCTCTTCGACTCCTTTTTTCCACCGCGGTCGCAAACGTGCCCGAGCACGATGCAGCGCTTGAAGGGATGAGGATCTTTGGCCTCCGGAAATAGAAGGTTGGAGATCATGATGAGGGAGTAGAACCAGCCCCGAGTCTGGTCGATGGCTTCCGAGATGAAGTCAGCTGGAAAAGCCTTCTTGAAGGACTCCACGCTCCCGGGCGCGTGTGGGTACCCAAACTGAGCGAACGGCATGCAGCCGGAGTCGAACCAGCAGTCGATGACTTCGGGAACCCGCCGCATCGTCGCGCCACACTTTGCGCAGGGCCAAGTCACCTGGTCTATCCACGGTTTGTGGACCACCAGGTGATCGGAGAGTGTCGGGTCGAGGGCCTTGGCCTTGGCGAAGTGATCGAAGGCGTTGGGGTTCTTTTTCTCGATCTCGGCGCAGCAGGACGCCGCCTCCATCGTCTTACATGACTCACAGGTCCAGATGTTGAGGGGCGTTCCCCAGAAACGTTCCCGGGAGAGCGCCCAGTCGACGTTGTTTGCGAGGAAGTCGCCGAACCGTCCGTCGCGAACGTGCTCAGGAAGCCAAGTCACTTGCTGGTTGTCGTCGATGACCTCGTCGATGACTTTGGTCGTGCGGATGAACCAAGCTTCGCGGGCGTATTGGATGAGCGGGTCGTTCTCGGCGCGCCAGCAAAAGGGATACTCGTGGCGAAACGTGCCCGAGTGGAGGAGCAGACCGCGGTCCGCGAGTCGCCGAGTGAGGACCTTGTCGGCATCTTTGACCCAGACACCCTCGAGGTCACCCATGACTTCCGAGAAGCCTCCGTCCGGTCGAACCGCGCAGAGCATCTCGATGTCACCGTCCCTCGACTGGTTCTTCCAGACCTTCCAGTCGTCCTCACCGAAGGCGGGCGCGATGTGGACCACGCCAGTGCCCGCGTCGAGAGTGACGAACCACTGGGCCGGGCCGTTGGTGGCCCGATCGCCCGGCACGATGAGGAAGTAACGAGGGTCGCCGTGGAGCCTCGAGTAGGTGTCGAA
Source organism: uncultured Myxococcales bacterium (assembly GCA_964463485.1). Taxonomy (GTDB): domain Bacteria; phylum Myxococcota; class Kuafuiibacteriia; order Kuafuiibacteriales; family Kuafuiibacteriaceae; genus CAYXDO01. The sequence goes on from CAYXDO010000031.1 coordinate 77,162, forward strand.
GGGTGGTTTGTATTTTTTCCCGACGAGCTCTCGGCCTCTGGCTTTTCGCTCGATGACGAGCGTTCGACCGAGCTTTTTGGAGACGTCCTCGAGAAGTCCCTCGGCGACCACGAGCAGCTCGTTCGACTCCGGGTCGCGAGCGAAGACGTAGTCGAGGTCTCCGTGAACCGCCGCGAACATGTTGGAGGGGAGCGTCCAGGGGGTGGTCGTCCACACGACGAGAGCGCCCTCCTCGCCCACCAACGGAAACTTGACGAAAACGGATGGGTCGTCAACCGTGCGATACGAGTTGCCGGTCTCGCCGGATGAGAGCGCGGTGCCGCCTTGCGCCCACCACCAAACGACTTTGTGACCCTTGTAGAGTAAGCCTTTTTCGAAAAGGGTAGCCAGCGCCCACCAGACCGACTCCACGTAGGACTTGTGGTAGGTGACATAGGCCTTCTCCAAATCGACCCAAAAGCCGATTCTCGAGGTGACGTCCTCCCACTCGCGAGTGTAGCGAAAAACAGAGTCGATACATTTGCGCACGAAAGGTTCGACGCCGTACTCGACGATGGCTTCCTTGCCCTTGATGCGAAGCTCCTTCTCGACCTCGACTTCGACCGGCAAGCCGTGAGTATCCCAACCTGCGCGACGGTCGACGTGGTACCCACGCATCGTCCTGTAGCGAGGAAAGAGGTCTTTCATCACCCGAGTCAGCACGTGGCCGTTGTGAGGCAGACCGTTCGCCGTGGGTGGACCCTCGTAAAACACGAACTCGGGCCGTCCGCGAGTCATCTCGAGGGACCGCTCGAAGACGTTTCGCTCCTTCCAAAGCGCCAGGATCCGGCGTTCCAGCGCAGGGAAGTCGGTCAGCGCGTCGACTCTCTCGAACACCATTTCGCGAAAGCTAGCCGGGGCGGCCGCCCGATGCCAGCGTTGTTTCCGTGGAGGGCGCTTGCGGGGCGCTTGCTCGATCGCCGCAAAGCCATCAGGATACCCGCGTGAAACCATTCACCGCAGCCGTCGTCCAGCTGACGACGACCGAAGACCAAGAACGTTCCCTCGCTTCCGCGGAGGACCTCGTCGCGGACGCCGCCGGTCACGGCGCGAGCCTGGTGGCGCTCCCGGAAAACGTCTCCTTCATGGGCCCGGAGACCCAGAAGCAGCGACTGGCAGAGTCGGAGGGTGGGCCAACTTTCGAGCGCCTCTCTCGATGCGCGGCCCAACACCACGTGTGGCTTTTGGGCGGCACTCTGCCGGAGCGCGGTCAGGTACCCAACAAGGCCTACAACACACTCACCGTGTTCGCGCCGGACGGGAGGCTCGCCGCCAAGTATCGCAAGATCCATCTGTTCGACATCGCGCTCGGAGAGGGCGCAACTCATCAGGAGTCGACGTCCGTCTTGCCGGGTGAGTCAGCCGTGCTCGTACACACGCCGCTCGCCAAGATCGGACTCTCGGTTTGTTACGACGTTCGCTTCGCCGCGCTCTACCGCGCCTTGCGGCGCGCCGGCGCGGAGATCCTGGCGGTTCCCGCGGCCTTCACGGTTCCGACCGGTCGAGATCATTGGGAGGTGTTGCTGAGGGCACGGGCGATCGAAAATCAGTGCTACGTCCTTGCGCCGGCCCAAGTCGGCGCGAACACGGAGACGAGGCGGACCTTCGGGCGCGCGATGATCATCGACCCTTGGGGCACTCTGTTGGCCATCTGTCCGGACCGACCTTCCTACGCGCTCGCCGAGATCGACCTCGGACACGTCGCCGACCTGAGACGCCGAATGCCGTGTTTGGATCACGAGCGACCAGTTGCCTACGAGCGAGTCATCGAGGCAAAGATGGACTCTCGCTCGGACTGAGGCACCGTAAGGAAATAACTTGGGTGCAGCCGAGCCTGGATCTGAGTGCGCTGCGGGGGAGTTGGTCGAAAAAA
>CAYXDO010000032.1:0-77059 GCA_964463485.1 uncultured Myxococcales bacterium
CCCGCCGCGGCGGGCTGTCAAATCGATCTCTTCAGGTGCGTGCGGAACCCCTGGGGCTGTCGATGAGACCTGCGAGGTGGGGAGCTCGGCGACCCCGTGCAAACAGGCGTGTCTCACCTGCATGGACGAACGGGCCGCGCCTCTCGAGGCGCCCGCTCGGTCAGAAGGTCGGGTGATCGATTTTTCCGATCGAATGGGTATGGAGCTGACGGAAGCAGGACTCTTCGTCAGCGGCGCCGGCGTGCTGCTCGAAGCCTTGCAACATCTGAGCGATCCGGACGCGCGATGGGAAATGATCGAAGAGCTGACGCAAATCGCGGCGGGATTCGGCGATGAGATCTGGCTTCCGCGACTGATCTTCGGGAGCGCAGCTCCTGACGAGCAGGCCAAGCTGGTGGACGACGGCGGATGTACGTTCGAACGGTTGGGTCACCTGACCGCGCCGAGAGACTTGTGGCGGCTGAGTTGCGTTGAGTCCGAGATGGAAGCCGCAGACGACTCCACGGTGAGGCCGGAGCTAATCTTGGCGAGGCGGTTTCTCGATCGGGCGGCTACGGATCCCTGCAGCCTGGCGCCTTCGATCGCAGAAGTGCGCGCGGCGAGAGCGGGTCTGGAGCGCGCGATTTCCTCCCGCTCGGCGACTTTGAGCCCGAGCACGTTGGAGCTGTACTCGGCGCAGATCGGGCGAGAAGAGTCGGCGCTCCTTGGCATGGACCACGATCCAGCGGTCGATCACCTAATCGAGTCATTGGCGCAGTTTCGCCAGACGCTCGAAATTCGCTCGGAGACTAGGGGGCGTTGGTTGGAGGGATCGCGGCGGGCGGAGCTGAGCGACGCGCTCGAGGAGCTGCGTTCGCTCGAGACCTTGATTTCAACACCGAGCTGCGCCGAGAACGCGCCGTTCGCAGCTGCTCGACGACTCGCGATTCGCGCGGCGACGACTCTGGCCGAGCTCCGGCGGGTCGACGGCGAGCTCGCAGACCGGATGCTTCGGGAGGTCGAGGTCCTCAGCGTCTTGGGAGAGCGGCGACTCGCGCGCACGATTCTATGGACTTTGATCAAGACGGAGTCGGCGGAGAGAGCTCGCGCCGAAACCGAAGAGGATATTCCGCCCTCCGCCGACGATCCGAGAATTCCGGCCGCGTACATGTGGCTGGGTGATCTGTACGTCGCCGACGGACAGCTCGCGCAAGCCAAGGAGGCCTACCATCGGGCAGTGGCGCAAGGAGCTTTGGGGGCCGACGCCTTCTATTCGAAATATAGCCTCGAGTGGATCGCGTGGAGAGAGGGAGATCGTGCTGCGATCGGTCGGCTCAGGGAGTTGGTGGAGAGTATCCGGGGGACGGCGCTCGAACCTCTGGGCGCGCTGGCTCTCGACGGTGCCCCGCAGGAAGAGTAGCCGAAGGCGGATGACTTCGCAGCTCTTTACGCGCCTCGACATTGCTCGGCCGCGTAGGCCACGAACGCCTCTTGGGCGACGCGCTCCCCGTGATGGAGCGCGACCTTTCTCACCTCAGGAATGAACTTCAACCATCGGAGCAACTCACCTCGATCGGCGTGGGCCGAGAGGCCGCGGACCGTGTCGATACGAGCTCGCACGAGGATCTCCTCGCCGTCGATGGTCACTCTCGACCCGCGCTCTGCTGCCTCCTGAATTCGGCGTCCGGGCGTTCCCTCCGCTTGGTGCCCCACGAACAGGACGATCGTACGTTTGTTCGAGAGTCCGCGCCGCAAGTGGTGAACGATGCGGCCACCCGTACACATTCCGCTCCCGGCGATGATCATGATGGGACCCTCGACCTCGAGGAGGCGCGCCGAGTCGCGGCCTCGTCTCACCGCGAAGAGTCCGTCGAAGTCCAGCGGATCGTCGCCTCGAGCGATCTTCTCGAGGCTCTCCCGATCGAAGAGTCGGCGAAAACGGTTGTAGGTTTCGGTGACGACAAGACCCATCGGAGTATCGATGGCGACAGGAATGGGCGGAATCCGTCGGGACTCGACGAGCTCGTTCATATACCACAGGAGGACCTGAGTACGACCGATCGCGAAGCTCGGGACGAGAATGCGTGACTTTTCAGCGACGGCCTGCCGAACGACGCTCTCGAGCTTGGCCTCGATGTCTTTGGAGCCGTGGGCGTGATCGCGACCTCCGTAGGTGCTCTCCATGACGACCAGGTCGACCGGAGGAGTAGCGGACCAGGTCGTCGTGTAGTCTGGCAGGATGGGGCTGTCGGGCCGACCGAGGTCTCCGGAGAGGATCACCCGCGACCGGGCGGAAGAGATTTCGACGCTGGCCGAGCCGAGGATGTGGCCGGCATCTCGAAAGGTGACGTCGAGGCCGAGCATCGCTTTGGCGCTCTTCCCATAAGGCATCGGTGAAGCCAGCGCGTCGAAGCGCTTCAAGATCCGCGAGATCGCCCGCTCGGAGAGGGCGTTCATGCCGAGGGTGTCTTCGAGAGAGATTCGAGTGATTTCCAGCGTTGGCGCGGTCGCGACGATACGACCGTCGAAGTCACCTTCGAGCAGCTCGGGAAGCGACCCCACATGATCGAGGTGGCCGTGAGTCAGCACGACGGCGTCGCAGTCGCGGGCGCCCTCCGGAAAGGACCAGGTCCGCTGGTCCCGACCCTGCGCGACTCCGCAATCGACGAGGAGCTTCTTACCTCCGAGCTCGACCCGAGTCATCGCTCCAGTGACGCAGTCGATCGCGCCGAGCAGCTGAACTTGTCCGTCGGCCAATGGATGAGTCGGCGTGTTTGCGACGATCTCCATCTGTTACTCGATGACCCGAAACAGCTCGGCCGGGTGGTAGGTGGTGGCGAACGGGCCGGACTCGCCTTCGAGCGCGTTCATGACCGCGAGCCTCCATCTCTCGGGGATCTTGGACTCACCGAGGAGCGCTCCGAGCAGGGCGCCGGTGATGGCTCCGTTCGTGTCGGAGTCACCGCCCCGATTGGCCACGTCGAGCACGGCCTGCTCGAAGGTGTCTGCGTGGTGGAGCTCCCAAAATGCCAGCCTGAATGCCACGCGGACGAAGCCCTGAGTGCGGTAAAGGTGCACTTCACCCTCGAGCTCCGGGTCATCCGCCGTAGCGAGCTCGAGATCTTCGAGGAGCGCTGCCACCGCAGAGTCTGCGAGCGCGGCTTCGACCCTCGAGTCGAGCTCGGAGCGCGCTGCTCGAATCTCTTCGGAGGCCGCGCGGGCGAGGAGGGCCGGCGTGGCCTCTGCGTCGACGATCGCGATCCTCAGGGCCGCTGCGAAGCCGACGCAGGCGAGCTGGCAGCGCGGATCTGCGTGGGTGATCGCGCCGTCGGCGAGCACGGACCGTCGAAGCGCCATGGGGTCGCGGGCGAAGTAGACGGAGAAGGGGCTCTGGCGCATGAGGGAGCCATTTCCGGCGGGCTGGGAGGCTCCGGCCCAGACTTCGTACCCTGAGTCTCTGGGGGAGGTCCCAGAGGCGACTCTCTCGAGCGTGGAGCGGGTCTGATTTCCGATGTCGAAGGCCACGCGACTCCAGGCGACATATCGACGCGCCAGGTCGTCGACGTCGAGCCCTTTGTTCTCACTCAGGCTCGCGGCGATACAGGCGGCCATCTGAGTGTCGTCGGTGACTTGCCCCAGCGCGACGCCGAACGGACCCCCACCCATGATCTCGACCTGCGGCCCTGAGTTCAACCGAGGAAATGGGTCAGCCCTCAGCCGCCTGAACTCGTTGGTGGTCCCGAGGGCATCGCCGATCGCCTGTCCCAGCAAGCAGCCGCGCGCGCGATCGCGTGAGAATACGTTCGACATCGCGGCACGGTACTCGTCCTCCCAAGACCCGGCAAGTCCGCGAGAGCTGCGAGAGCTGCGAGAGCCGCGGTTCTGTTGTCTCGCGTCGCATGTTCGAGGATGATCCGGTCGCTATGAGTCCGTGCGCTCGGTCGGCGTTGCTCATCGCCTTCGCTGGCGGATGTGGCACCGAGGTCCAGCCGATCGCCCTTCCCGCTGAATTCGAGCTCGGCATCGTCGCATCGATGATCGGCGAGCTGGTGAAGTCGTCGAGCTCGCTCGGGACGCTCTCCTCGCCGATCGAGCTCGAGATCGAAGAGGGGAGCTGGATTTCGGTGTCATCGTGGTCTCGCGCCGATCTTGGGCGGTCCGCGCGTTTCATCGACACGGGCACCTCGTTCTCCCAGATTTTGGCGTGTGCTCCGCGGCTCCCTCCACCGCGGGCTCACTTTGCGCTGAGCTTGGACGGTTCGAGACGCGAAGAGAGCGTGCCGCCCCGTTTTGGGCGAAGCGAGCTCGAACAGGATTGCCCGACGCGTGACCTCGCGGTCAAACTGACCTGCGGGCCCGATCCTCTCTTCTGCCCGATCGCCTTCGAGGGTACGTCCTGCGTGCAGGACGTCGATCTGTCCCGCTGCCGTGCAGACGGCTTGTCCATCGTCCTGGATCCGCTGGGTGGGCTTTGCCTCGCGGAGAACGCACGCTGTCGTGTGCTCGATGAGTATGGGGAGGGGCTCCTGCTCGACTGCAGTCTCGTCGAGGGTGTGGAGTGTAACGTCGAGATTCGGGCTCGGCCCCCTCCGGCGTTCGAAATTCTCGAGCGCAAAATCCTCGATGGGTCTGCGGCCCCTCCCCTCGACGCGCTGCGCTCGGCCGATCCGATCCCGAGGACCACGCTCGCGTTGGGGCGGCTGCGCGACCTCGCGGTGAGCGGCGACACCGTCATGGTGTCCGTTTCGGACCAACCCACAGCCGGCGGAACCTGCGGGGGCCAAGCTGCCAAGCTGGTCTCCCTGGATCGGGAGACTCTCGAAATTCGCTCAGAAACGGCATGCCCTTGCGCAGACCGCGTGCTTCCTTACAAGGACGGCTTCGTGACGGTGAGATGGGAGTCGACTTTGGTCGTCGTGAACACTCGCGATCGGTTGGGCACGATCACTTCGACACCCACGATTCTGAAGGGGTCGGACATGAGAGCGGGAGATGTAGACGTCGAAGGAGACGAGTTGGCCCTGACCGTGCAGTTGAGTGTGGATCCTGGCGACCTCCGCGCTCGAGTTCTTCGACTCGACCTGACCGAGCCTGCCGAGCAGAGATCGAAGCTGGTCCCGCAGCGAGCGCTCAGGGGCGTAGAAATGGTCGGGGACACCACGTTCGTGGTCGACGACTACGGGGACGCGCTGTTGTACTTCGACGAGTTGCTCGAGCAGTTCGACGAGGTAGCTACTCTCCCGAGCAACGGAGGCCGCGACTCTGCGACGGTGGTCGCGTCGGGCGCGTACCTCGTGGTGCTGACGGAGGCTGATTTTCCGGCCGTTCACATCATCTCGGATCGCGAGGACATTCGGAGGAGCGCCTTTCACGAGGTGCAGGGGGACGCCTCCAGCGTGTTGCCGCTCGGCGAGACGGCCTTGATCGGAGGGGTGAGTAGGTATGGCCTCGACCGTCGTGGGTACGTGAGTGAGATCGACGTACCTACCGGTACGTTCCTTCTCGGGGCGACCGAGGTGGGTACGGGCCCGGTCACGCGGCTCGTGGCCGATGGGGAAGGAGGGGCTTTCGCGATGCTACCCTGGGAGGGTTCGATCGTCCACGTGAAGCGGGCGCGCTAGGTCGGCCGATCGAGAAATGTTTCGACTTCGTTGCATGTCGCCGGTCGCTCCTTCTAGCTTGTCGGGGTGAGTGGTTCCGACTCGGTCGACGTTTGGTACACGTGTGATCAGACTCGATGTAACTTCGCCTGTCCTTACTGCGTGACCGAGACGGAGCGGGCTCTGGCCGAGCATCGTATGTGGGCGACGGACGACGGCCGGGTGCGCTACCAGAGAGTCCTTTCGTGGCTTTCGGGCCTGCCGTGGCGGCTCGGAATCCGGCTGCAGACGCTCGGCGAGCCGTTCGTTTCCAAGGAGTTCTTGGAGGGCGCGGCGTGGTTGTCGCGGCAGGAGAACGTGCGATTCGTCGAGCTCGTGAGCAACGCCTCCTTCACGCCGACGCAGCTCCGGAAGTTCGTCGCGAGCGCCCGTGTCGATCGACTGAGTTTGTGGGCAACTTACCACCACGGCCAGATCGAGCTCGTGCGGTTCATAGCGGCGTGCGGGGAAGCGCAGCGCTTGGGCATCCACGTCGTCGCGCACGCGCTCGTCTTTCCGGACACGATCGACGCCACGCGCGCCATGATTCGGGACTGCCAGCGGGAAGGCATTCGCACCGATGTCACGCTGGGTCTGAACTCGAACGTGGTCTACCCAGGGCTCGGCGTGGTTCCGGCGGCGACGACACATTTGTCGGTCGTGCCCGAGCTCTACCGAGACGAAGCCGCGATCGAGGCGTTCCGGACGGCGATGACGCGCTGGCGAGGTCAACCGTGCTCGGCTGGCCACGACTACTTTCGCGTGATGGAGAATGGAGACGTGTATCCGTGCGGCGCTTACGGGCTGTTGATGCAAGCCAAGCTCGGCAGCGCGCTCGACGATGGGTTCGTACCCAAGCTCCGCGAAGAGACCTACGGACCGTGTAATGGGTACACGGCTTGTTTTTGCAAGGAAGATTATTTTCACCTCAAAATAGCTCGAGAGAAGCTGAGCTTCGAGCGAAGCCTCGGATATTACAAACAGAACTCTGAGGCTTCCGCTCGCCTTACGCTGGTGAAGGAGTGAGTTGGTAGCGGCGGTTCTTTCTGCTTAGATGGCCGCGTGCGATGGCTCGGAGTGCTCGTGAGCGTAAGTGTCTTCGTCGGTTCCGCGCACGCGCAGTCGAGACCGCCTCCGGGCTCGGAGTATTGGAAACTGACCAAAGGCGGCCCGAGCGGAGCGCCAAGCCCGGCCCCGAGCGGGGCGACGACCGCGAGGCCCGTCGCTGCTTCGGCCGAGGACGAGGGTTCCGTCGACGAAACGCCGGTCGGCGGCTACTCGTACGTGTTCTGGCGAACCGCGGACCCGCTGAAGGCGCTCGAAGGTCGGACTTGCTTTGCTCGAACGCGTGTCCCCATCGAGCCCACTTGCGGCGTCGCGGATTGCCTCGAAGACGGCGAGCCCATGCTCGACTGGTCGATCCCCTTCTCGGCCAAGGCAAAGGTCGAGACCAACGTGTGCCGCTCCCACTGGAAGGCGATCACCGTGGAGCTGAACAAGAACGAGCTCGTGATCGGCGGTGCTCGGCGGGCTCCCGGCGCGCCCGAGGACGAACCGCTGCGGGAGGTGATCTTTGGCGCAAAGGTCTACACGAACGGGACGGACGTCGCGATCGCCGGCAACGTAGTGGGGAGCGCTCGGTGCTCGCCGTTCGATCGTCGCAAGACACGCATACTGCTGGTGTGCCCCGCGAAGGTGTCCTTCGACGGCCGACCGAGCGCGACGCTCGAGAAGTGGATCACGATCGCCGACGCGGGCGGAGGTCGCGCGCGAACGAATCTCGTGGGCGGCCATGCGGCCGTAGCGCTCGCCAAGCTGCTCCGCCGACCAAGCAAGGAAGTGCTGGTGCTCGCCGAAGCGCTCGAAAGCAAGCGGCCAGGCATCGAGCTGTTCTTTGCGGACGCGGGGCTTCAGAATCAGGTCGATCAGATCGCGGGTTCGATTCAGCAGAGTCTGTCCGGCGAGGTCGTTCGACGGCGCCTCTTCGACAAACTGGGGGGCGAGGAGATGCTTCTGTCCGTAGGAAGCGCGAGCGCGCGCTGAAGCAGCATCGCCTTGATCACCGAGTCCCACACAGTGGTTCCACCAGCGAATCGTGGGGGATGGCGAACGTGCTGCGGCGGGCACTACTGTCACGCCGTGCGTCTCTTCTTGATCGCGGGCCTCGTGCTTGGGCTTGGCTGTGCGACGACGTCGAGCTCGGAGCCGGAAGCGCCACCCGTCTCGAAGCCGGAGGCCTCGAAGCAGGAGGCCCCGAAACGGCGGGCCAGCGGTCGGCAAGAGCTCGAGCGGGCGAGGACACTCGCTCGCGAAGAGAAGACGGCCGAGGCGATCGAGGCGGCTCAGAGCGCCGTCGACGCGGAGCCGGGGCTCGAAGCGGGCTATCTGTTGCTCGCGAGCCTCCGCGACCTTTCAGGCGATGGCGACGGAATGCGTGAGGCCATCGAGCGTGGGCTCGCGGCGCTGCCGAAGTCGGCGGCGCTATGGCACGCCAAGGGGATGGGCCAGCTAGAGGCATCGACACCCGAGGTGGCCGTCGTCTCGCTCCGAGAAGCGCACGTGCTCGCTCGCAAGGCCAACGCGGAGATCGCCGCGGACCTCGCGTTCGCTTTGATCTTCGCCGACCAGCTCGCTGAGGCCGAAGAGACCGCGAAGCTCGCCCGATCGTTGGCTCCCAAGGCTTTGGCGCCGGCCTTCACACACGGCCGGGCGTTGCTCGGGCTGAAGCGACCGAAGGAGGCGATCGAAGCTCTCGAGGCCGCGGCCAAGATCGACGGCTCGGATGTGTCCGTGCTCAGACGACTCGCGGACGCGAGGTATCTGGCAGGTGACAGCGAAAAGGCATTGGCAGAGTATCGAGCGCTCGCGAACGAAGCCTTCAAGGACGATCCTGAGATCTACGTGGCGATCGCGACCGTGCTCATTCGAATGGAGCGCGCGGGCGAGGCGGTCGAGGCAATGAAGCGGGCGGTCGCCCTCGCGCCCAAGGACGAGCGAGTGAAGGCGCTTTTGGCGGAGGCCGAAAGAAGAGCCGCAGGAAAGAAGGGAAAAGGGAAGCGATGAGCGACGAGCGATCCAAAACCGTCCAGATTCAAGTCGATCTCGATCCCGAGACGGCTCAAGGCATGTACGTGAACATGGCGATGGTGAATCACACCGACGGCGAGTTCACGATCGACTTCATCTACGTGCAGCCGCAAGCACCCAAGGCGAAAGTACGGGCCCGTATCATTTCGAGCCCGCGACACACCAAGCGCTTGCTCGTGGCCTTGGCCGACGCGGTCGAAAAATTCGAACGGAAGCACGGACCCATCACGCTCGACGAGAGCGCTCCGTCGGGTCACATCTTGAACTGAGCGACGATCGTCGCGACTCGCGACGGCGTTCATTCAGCTCTCGGTGCGGATTGTCAGGAGCGGATGGGGGTGGCTTTGAGCGCGGCCTTGCCGTTCTTCTGATAGACTTGGAAGCGAACGGTCTTGCAGTTGTACTTCTTCTGGAGCTCGCTCTTGTTCTTCTGGAGCTTGAGCAAGAACTTGTCGTAGCCGAGGTCGTCGACGGTCTCGCCGCAGATCTTCCGCATCTCGAGGAACTTCTGGTAGGTCTCCCGGAAGTGCGCTTCCTCCTCGAGGTCGTCGTTGTCGTCGATGCTGCTCTGGGCGAGGAGGTCCTTGGGCACCTGCGCGACGGCGGTCCGATCCGGCGCCAGCGCGCCGTTCATGCTGAAGGCACCCGCGGAGACCTCGCGGGCGCTCTGCGCGATCAGCTCTCGGCTAGGCGCGCCGACCGCAGTCGCCTCGGACCGGAAGCCACCCGGGTCTTCTTCTTGAAGCCCGGCCATTCCAAACCCGAGGTCCGCCCCTTCAGCGGCTGAGCCGCCCATCATCGGGGAGCCGCCCATCTTGGGCCCGGGAACCTCGAGATCGTTGGGCATCTCGCCGATCCCTTGAACGAGGCCAGCGAAAGCGTCGTCGGAGATCGGGAGAGTCCCAGGCGCGCCTCCAAACGGCGAGGCGCCGGGGAAGCCGCCTGACATGCCTGGGAAGCCAGACGCGAGGTCACCGAGGTCGGGCAAGGAAACTGGCGGAAGATCGCCAGTGGGGCCACCGCGACCGAGCGGAGCGCCAGGGAGCTCGAGGCCGCGGATCTGATTTGCGGGCGCCCCGCGCACATCGCTCATCGGCATGCCACGAAGATCAGGCGCCACGCCGCGAATCTCGTTGGGTGAAACGCCGCGAATCTCGTTGGGCGGCACGCCTCGAATTTCGTTGGGCGCGGCCCCGCGGAGCTCGCTTGCGGGCTTGAGATCGGGGCTGCCTCCGCGGATTTCGTTGGCGGAGCGCTTTTGCTTCTTTTCGCCCGTCAGGGCCGCGATCGCCTCGGCGGCCGCGGAGTCGATGTCTTTCGGCTCGGCCTTGGGAGGCTTCGGGGTCTCGGCCTTGGAGGGACCAGGGAACGCGTTGATGAGCTCAGCCGTGTTGGTCGGCTCAGGCAGCTCGTCGAGCGACGGCGGCTGCGGGGTCGGTTGCCGCTCAGCCTTGCGACCCGGGAAATCGGAGCCGGTGAGCGCCGACGGAGCAGGCTCCGAGTGAGTGGCTCGCTCGGGCCGCTGCTTGACTTTGATGTCACCTGATTCGGTGTACGAGGTCGCAGGGGCTCGTTGCACGGTCCAGTTCACCAGCTTGACCAAGCGGCGGTAAGGCTTCGCGACCTGCACCTCCGGGAGCTCGAGGTCGCCCTTGCCCTGCTGAATCGCTGACAAGTGCGCAATCACTTGGCCCACCGGGTTCACGAAGTCTTTGAACAAGGTGAAGCCGATCAAGAGCGCCACGAAAAAGACCGCGCCAAGGATCCCGAGGAGACGTCCCTGCTGCTCGCCGAGATTCGAGAGCTGCGAGGTGACTGGCACCGACGCAATCCATCGCGTCGCATCGATCGACGCAGCCTTGGATAGCGAAGCGTAGGCGCGGCCGTCGGCGTGGTGGTCGACGAAAAGCGGGAGCACGCCGGAAGCAAGAGGCTTCGCGAGCCGACCGCCGAGCACAGGCTCGAACTTGTCGGCCGTGGCGTCCGCGATCGACTTGGCCGTGTCTAGCGCGAGGCTCGAGGCCACGACCGCGCCGTCCACGACGAGCGTCACTTCGAAGCCGACCGCCTTGGCGAGCTTTTGGACGTATTCGGCGTTCATCGCCTCACCGACCATGACCGCGCCCGTCGTCGTGTTTCCATCGACGATCGGAGTCGCGCCCACCATGAAGAGCTGTCCTTTTTCGATCCATGTTCCGTCCAGCGCATAACCGCGTTGGGTGTCCATGAAGAGCGGGTGTCCACCCACCGAACGCCCTTGGCGCCCAAGCGATCCAGCCGATGCCACGAGCGCTCCGGATCCGTCGACGACCCACACGAACCCGTTGCTGGGAGGCGACACGCCCTCGAGCTTTCGTTTGGCCGGATCGGAGGTGAACGTGCCGGCGATCGATTGCGCCTGGGCCACGAGCGACATCGCTTGAAACGCGCTCGTGCCCTCGAGCGCACGCGGGGCGTTCAACGCCATCGAGAGACCCGCGGTCTCGCCCGCGTCTATCTCACCGGTGGCGCCCTCGTAGATCGCAACGAGCAGAGGTGCCGCCACACAAGCGATCAGCACCAAAAGGTATCTCAACCAAAACGACATGGCCTATGGCACTTCCTCGCCGGTTTTCTGTGAGCCCGGCGCCTCGGTTGGCTTCGCTGTTTTGCCGCCGAGGTCGATGCGACCGAGGTCGACGTCGCGCGTCTCGATCTTGACCTCTTGTCGATGAACCACACCGGACACTCCGATGACTTGAAGCTCATACGTGCCCTGCGGAGCAACGATCGCAAAGGTTCCGTCGGCGCCTGGGCGCGTGGTCAGCGCGAGACGCTCGGGAACGAAGATCAGCCCTCGAATGTGCGGCCACTCTTTGGCCCGGATCCGATGCGCCCCTGCGGTCTGGCACTTGAACGACTTGGTCTCGCCAGGAGCCAACGTCGCGAACTGCTCCTTGCCGATCGAGATCGTGGCGGGGATCTCGTCCGAGTTCGTGAACTCGACTGACTCTGCGGACGAGGCATCGGTTGCACACGCGATCACCGACGGCGTCAGCTTGAGTCCTTCGACCGCCACCTTCCAAACGCGCTCGGCAGGCGGTGTTCGCGCGGACTCCTTGACCTCGAGCACGATCGCCACCTCTTCCCGCTCGCTCTCCCACCCCTTGGCAGGCTGCGCCACGCGGACGCGGGTGTAGCCAAGCGGCGCAGCGCTCCTCGCGCTCACGGGAGCGTCGATGACGCCCCGCACTTGAGTCGCGCCGGCGTCTCGTAGGCTCGGAGCCCCAAAGAAGATCGCGGTCGAAAAAGCCGACCCGAGGATTCGCTGCCAGGTCATCGGAAAGCGCCTCGAAAATCGCAAGATCCCTCACCTCTGTCAAACCGCGGGCGCTGCGTCCAGCGCTCATCCACGTCGAATGGACGAAGGTGAAGGCGGCCTGTCGTGACGGACCCGGGCGTACATGCTACCCGGTCGGGCCGAATTGCCCGCGATGAGGGGTTGGCACGACATTAGGGGATTCGGGGTTTCATCCGGTTCCCTCCTCTTGGGGCTATGGGCTGGTGGGCTGGTGGTCGGCCTTTGCACGCCCGACCCGGTCCTGCACTTTCCTGCGTTGGCGGGTTCGCTCGTGCTGTCCGGGATCGGGTGGATCGGCTTGCTCCGCCTCGGAACGCCGCCAAAGGCCGCGCTGCCGCTGGTCCTTGGGCTTTGGTCACTCGCTTTGGCGGGCGAGCCGGCGATGTCGAAGGATTCGGCGCGTTACGTGTTCGAAGGTCGCGTCGTTTGGTACGGGGGTCCTTCGTTTCCGTTCCGGATCGCTCCTTCGGAGGCGCCGAAGCAGGCGCTTCCGCGGCATCTGTTCGACGAAACTTATCGCGAGATCAACCACCCTACGCTTTCGACCATCTACCCTCCGTTCGCGCAGCTCGTGTTCGCCTTGGCCGGCGGGCTTGGTGAGCTCTTCGGTGGGGCGCACGGCCGGCTGCTGCGATTCCTGCTTTCGGTCGCTGCGCTCTGTTCGTTCCTCGCCCTCGGTCGCTTGGTGCCGCGCCTCGCGGGCTCGGCGTGGTTGCTGGCGGGCTGCCCGGTGCTGGTCTTCGAGACCGCGCGCGAAGGACACGCCGACAGCCTGTCCGTGCTGGGCTTGGCTTTGTTTGCTGGAGGTTTCGTCAACGGAGCGCTCAGGCGAGGCTTCGCCGGGCTCGCGATCTCGGCGCTCGCCAAGCTCCAGGGCGTCATCTTGTTTCCGCTCGCGCTCCGCTCCACGCGCCGGGGTGCGCTTCTTGGTACGTGTCTGTTGTGGCTGTTGGCGCTGCCGATCCTCGCGGCAGGTCCCACGGCCCTGACGGGCTTGGCGCAGTACGCCTCGCGCTGGCGCGCGGGTGACGGATCGTTTGGGCTCGTGCTGGCGTTCGCGGAGTTTTGGCTCGGGGGCGATCACCGCTACGTCGACGCGCTCGGAGTGACGCTCACACGTCACCAGCTCGCGCGCGGCCTCACCCTGGTCTTCTTCGGCTTGGTCTACGCCGGGCTCTTGGTACGTCAGCGAGCCCCCGCGGAGGTGCCCAAGGTCGCCGGTGTCGTTTTGCTGATGGTCTTGCTGCTCGGCCCGACTTTGCACCCTTGGTACACGAGCTGGTTGCTGCCCTTCGTGCCCTTCATGTCGGTCGGACGCGCCTCCGCGCTCGTGATGCTGGTCGCGTCACCCGTCCTTCACCACCCGACGTGGCTGGAGGCGACGACCGGCGCGTGGACGGATCTGCCTTGGGTCCGTGCGCTCGTTCACATGCCCGCGTGGGCGCTGTTGTTTCGCGACCTGCGTTTCGAACGTAAGCCCGCGAACGAGCTATAGTGCGCGCCGTGCCCCTTCGAGACGAGCTCGTCATGTCCATGAAAGAAGGCCTGATCGAGCTCACCGCGGAGCTCGTCGAACCAGGTTCGGACGAGCCGGACGCGCTTCGCGAAGAGGTGCGCGCACGGCTCGACGATCACTTCTACGAGATCATGACCGACCCCGCGATCCTCGACGCGGACTCGGTCCAGGTCGCGTCCGTGATCTTGGCTCGCGACCCGATTCCTCCGGCCTCGCGGGAGGTGCTGGCCAGCCTGGGGCTCTCGCCGCTCGAGACGCCCACGGGCGGGCACGAAGAGAGCTCGATGTTCTCCATTCTGAAGCGACCGAAGCGGAGCCGACTGGAGAAGTGGCGCGCTTCGTACACACGTGCACGCGGCGCTTCGTCAGCGCTCGGAGAGCTCGAGAGCTTGCTGGTCGACGAGGTCCCCGAGGGCTCGCTGTTCGAGACTCACGAAGAAGCCACGCGGGCCTTGGTCGACGGAATGCGCACGACGTTCCGCACCCTCGTGGCTCCAGGCCTCGAAGGCCTTCGCACCCTCGAGATGCGCCTCGCCAAAGAGCGGCCGAGCGGGACACGGTTGGTGCTCCAACCATCATTCGTACGCGCTCTCGCGAGCTTCGCGGGCGACTCGATCATCGAAGCGACCGACGGCAGCTCGTGGGAGGACGACGACGACGCGCCGCTTCACATCGGAGTGGACGGCGGAGTGATCGTGAGATCGGATCCCGTCGTCCGTGTCGTGGCGTTCGTGCACGATCCCCGCCGGTCGGCGTTGACCGAGTATGCCGACTCGGTGATCTCGCAATCGCGGCAGGGCTCAGGCGGGGAATAGTCGGAGCGACTCCTGGGTTGGTCGACGCCACCGTGGCGGCATGCGTATGAAGACAAGAGTGAAGGCCTTTGCGGGGCTCGTCGGGGCGATTGCGCTCCTGTTGGCCTGGGCCCTCTTTTCGACCGAATCCTCGAGCTCCGATCAGACAATCAGCGCCGAGGGTGCCAAGGGCTCAGGCCCCTCGCTCGCCGAGACTTCCGGCCTGGCCCAAGCGACCGAATCGAGGTCCACCGAATCGAGCTCGAAGAGCTCGAGCCCACAGGCGAAGGAAACGCGCCTCCTGATGGGGATCGTTTCCGACGTAAGAGGCGAGCCCATCGTGGGCGCGAGAGTGCGGCTTTCGGGGCTCGGGCGAGGGCTCGCGTCAGAGACGGACGCGATGGGACGGTATGCGTTGGCGCCGGTACCCGACACCGCCGAGCGCCTAGAGGTCGCCGCCGTTGGCTACAAAACCCATACTGAAGACAAGCCGATCCTCCCCTCCGACGCCCGCGCTCGGTGGGACTTCACCCTCGAAAAAGTCGACGGAATTTACGGAAGAGTCACCTTGGGCTCGGGGGAGCCCGCCCCTTTTTCGACGGTCATACTCATCAAAGAAAAACATCCGCTCGGACGCGCGGTGGCGTCGAGCGATGGTGACTATTCGATCGAGCACGAAGGTGAGCTCACCGGCCTCGAGGTGTTCGCGAGGCACGCGGAGCACGGCGAAGGCTTGACCAAAGTCGAAGCCCGAGAGGTGAACGTGAGCCTCGAAGGCGGAGGGTTCGTGGAAGGCATCGTCCGAGACGAACAAGGCCGCCCGATCGCGAGCTTCACCATCACCCTCGGCTCCGAGGCCCCGAGCGCTCCGGGATCGAAGTCCTTCGACGACGTGGGCGGAAAATTCAGGCTGGGCCCGTTCGCCGCCGGACACGTCTCCCTTTACGTGGCCGCGCCCGGATACTCCCCGGGAAGAGCGCGCGCGATCGTACGCAGCGCGGAGGTCACTCGCGGCGTGTCCGTCACACTCACCCGGTCGATGATTTTGGTCGGCTTCGTCCGAGACGCCCGAACCCATCGACCCATTCCCGGAGCGTTGGTGGCGCCCGCGGAGTGGGCGACCAAAGAGCTCACCGAAATCGCCGGCGCGACCTCCGGAACGAGCGGTGAGTATCGCCTCGAGACGGTGCCCAAAGATCGAACCACCGTGAGCATCTCTGCGCCAGGCTACCGAACGCTGTTGGCCGGCGGCATCGACGGCAAGGAGCGCGGGGAGATCCGCAAGGACTTCGAGCTCGTGCCCGACGCGGATGGCAAATCAGGATCGCAACTCACCGGAATCGGCGTCACCGTGGGAAAGGTCCCGACCGGAATCTTGGTCGGAGAGATCGTCGCTGGCGGCCCCGCGGTCGGTCGCCTGAACCAAGGTGACGTCATCGTCATGGTCGGGGGCTTGGACGCTCGATCCGCCCCCTTGGCGGACGTCGTGCAGTCGATTCGCGGGGAGCCCGGGACGAGCGTCGACCTTTGGGTGAGACGAGGCGGCACCGGCGACCCCGAGCACGTCGTACTCACCCGAGACATCATCGAGGTCCCGAAGCGCCCTCACGAGTGAGTCGAGTACGGGCCGAGCCCACAGCCATTTGACTGCGCGCCGAGTTTGCCACGCAAAAGAACAGGAGGTTCAGGCCTTCGTCGGTGAGTGGGTCGCGACGAGGAGCTCGCCGCTCGGGAAGAATCGCCGCTGCGCCCACAGCGCCACGTTCACGAGGCCGATCAGGACGGGCACCTCGACGAGCGGGCCAATGACGGCCGCGAACGCAGCCCCGCTGTGGATGCCGAAGCTGGCGATGGCGACGGCGATGGCCAGCTCGAAGTTGTTCGATGCGGCGGTGAAGGAGAGCGTCACCGACTGCTTGTAGTCGGCGCCGACGCGTTTGCTCACGACGAACGACGCCGCGAACATGACGAGGAAGTAGATCAGGAGAGGCAGCGCGATCCGAAGCACGTCGACCGGAAGCTGCACGATCGCCTCGCCCTTCAGCGAGAACATCACCACGATGGTGAACAGCAGCGACACGAGCGTGATCGGCGCGATGCGCGGCACGAAGCTCGACTCGTACCAGTCACGACCCTTCGCGCCAACGAGCGCGCGCCGCGTGAGGAACCCAGCGGCGAACGGGATGCCGAGATAGACGGCCACGCTCTTGGCGATGTCACCGATCGTGATACTCACGATGACACCCTCGAGTCCAAGCCAGGTCGGCAGCAGCGAGGCGAAGAAGTACGCATAGAGCGAGAAGAACAGGACTTGGAAGATGGAGTTGAAGGCCACGAGCCCGGCGCAGTACTCGGTGTCGCCCTGCGCGAGATCGTTCCAGACGATGACCATCGCGATGCAGCGCGCAAGACCGATGAGGATGAGTCCGAGCATGTACTCGGGCTCGTCGCGCAGAAAGACGACCGCGAGCCCGAACATCAGGATTGGTCCGATCACCCAATTCTGCACGAGCGACAACGCCAGCAAGCGCTTGTTGCGGAAGACTTTGCCGAGCTCCTCGTATCTGACCTTCGCGAGGGGCGGATACATCATCAACACGAGGCCGATCGCGATGGGGATGGACGTGGTGCCGACACTCATGCGCTCGAGGGCCGCCGTGAGCTTCGGCGCGACGAAGCCGAGCGCGACGCCGAGCGCCATCGCGGCGAAGATCCACAGCGTCAGGTAGCGGTCGAGGAAGGAGAGCTTGCCGAGCAGTTCAGCCTTCTTGGTAATCATGAAGTCAGCTCCCTCGGCGAGCTCCTTTCGGTTATCGGCGATAGACGATGATTGCGACGAGCGAAGGCCATCACAGCCCCCCGACGAGCGACCGGAGGCGCCGCAGCGTGCGAGGCTCGACGCAGTAGCAAACGCGCGGCCCGTCGACGTCGCCGCGGATCAGGCCGGCCTCCTTGAGCACTTTGAGGTGCTGGGAGACCGTAGATTGGGCGAGCGGCAGCTCGTCGACGATGTCTCCGCATATACACGCATTCTTGCGGAGCAGGATGCGCATGATCTTCACGCGCGCAGAGTGGCCGAGCGCTTTGGCGAGCGCGGCCAGCTCTTCGTCGGCCTCGTCGCCCTCGACCGGACGCAGGTCCCGCTCCTCGCTCGCAGGCGGGCAACAGAGCTCGTTGGCCGGGGGGATCGATCTCATCGTTGTCTTACGATAGAACCTCGCGCGCAGGCTGTCCAGCCGCCCGGCTGCAAAGACACCGCCAGTGCTCCATTGGGGAATCGCGTCGGGCACGGGCACGGACGGGCACGGGCACGGCACGGGCACGGGCACGGACGGGCACGGGCACGGCATGAGTTTTGGAGCCTTTTTCAGCGACCTGTTAGCGTCCCAGGTTGTAGCGCACGATACACCAGATGGCTTTGAACCCATCTTTCATCCCGATCTTCTTTCCCTCTTCATACGTCCGACCGTAGTAGGAAATGCCGACCTCGTAGATGCGACATCCGAGCTTTGCGACCTTGGCCGTGATCTCGGGCTCGAACCCAAACCGGTCCTCCTCGATTCGAACCCGGTCGATGACGTCCCGCGTGAAGAGTTTGTACCCAGTCTCCATGTCGGTCAGGTTGATGTCGCTGAACATGTTGGACAGGGTCGTGAGCACTCGGTTCCCGACGTAGTGCCAGTAGTAAACAACGCGATGCGGCCCCGTGCCCGCAAAGCGTGAGCCAAAGACGACGTCGGCCTTTCCTTTCAGAATGGGCTCGAGCAGCAGCGGATATTGCTCCGGGTCGTACTCGAGGTCGGCGTCTTGAATCACCACGAAATCGCCGGTGACGGCAGCAAAACCGGTCCGCAACGCGGCTCCTTTTCCACGATTCTCTGGATGATGAATGGCGCGGATAACCTCCGGATGGGCCGCCGCCAGCTCATCGACGAGCCGGCCCGTCGCGTCCGTCGAGCGATCGTCGACCAGAATGATCTCCTTTTTCATCGCGCCGAGGCCGACGGCCAGCACTCGATCCACGATCGACGCGATGGTGCCCTCTT
Organism: uncultured Myxococcales bacterium; assembly: GCA_964463485.1. Classification (GTDB taxonomy): domain Bacteria; phylum Myxococcota; class Kuafuiibacteriia; order Kuafuiibacteriales; family Kuafuiibacteriaceae; genus CAYXDO01. The sequence goes on from CAYXDO010000032.1 coordinate 18,402, forward strand.
CGTTGTAGGCCGGGATGACGATCGAGAGCTTCGAGGGTTCGGAGGCTTCGGACATGACTTTGGCTCGGGGGTCAACCTAGGAGGCCCCGAGCGCGCGGTCAATTCGTTGATCGTCGCCCAGGCGAGCTCGTCGAGGTCGAGGGCGGGTCTGGCGATTTACGACGCGGGCTTAGACTCTCGCCGCTGGATGACGAGCAACGAACCCAGATACAAACACAACGCGAGCAGCGTGAGCGCCTTCATCCCGACCCCCATGCCCAGGTACTCCAGCAACCCACCCAACACCGCGCCGCACAGGTTGGCGCCGAGCGCGGCGCTCGTGTTTTTCGAACGGCCGAGCCAGGTCGAGAAGATCAAACCAGCGAAAAAGATCGGGAGCGCGTAGAGCAACCCAGCGATGATCGCGCGCGGGACGAGGTCGAACCGGTTGAGGACGCCGGCCGAGAGCGCCCAGATCCCGACCAGGCTCACCAACAGCAAGCCATACAGGGGTCCGGTCGCGAGCCGTCTGAAGCGCTCCACCGTGGTGTTCGCGAGCAAAATCATCAGCAGCACTCCGCCGATCACCGATGAATTCACGACCCAGGTCGAACCGAACAACAGGCTGAGCTCGGTGACCATTCGCGTCTCGAGCAACATGAACCCCGCTCCCAACAAAAACATGTGCAGATCGAAGCGCGAGGCGGCCAGCGCCGGCCCGAAGGCCTTGCGAACAGCCACGAGCGCCGTCAACGCGATCAGGAACCCCACGAGGATGTAGGCCGCTGGCGTGGAGTCCGGGCGAAGGTACAGAAACGGCCAGTCGTCGGACGGAATGGGAATCGGCGGATCGGCGAGCTCCCGGTACCCCGCCGAAGGAAACAACCTGCGCACCGAGTCGAGGGTCAAAGTCCGACCCACCATGAACGTGACTCCGTAGTTGTACCCGTGGCCGATGAGGATCGGATCGAGCCCGGTGGCTTCTTTCACCAGGCGCGCGAGTCGCTCTGTCATCCAGTCGCCGGCGAACACCGAAAACGAAATCGAAAGCACACCTCCCGGAGCCACGTGATTCCAGCCCGCTCGGACGCCCTCGAGCGTGTAGACGTAGTTGTCCAGGCGTAGGCTGGACATCGCCGAAAACATCGCGTGGGAGTCGAGGAGGCCGTAACACACCACGTCGAACACCTCGTCGCGTTGCTCGAAGAAGGCTCGCGCGTCATTGATCACCGCAGTCACCTTCGGGTCGTCGTACGGGCGCTCGGGATGAAGTGTCTTTCCCAGCCGCACGATTTCGGGGTCGATATCGACACTCACGACTCTGTCGAAGCCCAAACGAACCGCGGCGGCCACGTCGTTCCCCGTTCCCGCGCCCACGACCATGGCCGAGCCGCGCTTCGGACTGACCCGAAACGGGAGCTCGTATGCCAGCCTCACTCGGTCTCGATGAGCCATTCGCGGATCGGCAAACGTGCTCGAGACGCTGAGATCCAAGATGAGTTGGTGGTAGTCGCGATTGACGTTGAGCGCCCACTCCTTCTGCCCAGAAGGCGGCGGGCCCAGCGAACCGCCGGCGTCCTCGAGGTCGATCCGATTGTAAGGCGAGAACAAAGCGCCTCCGACAGAGTACCCGGCGGCCCCGAGCACGATGACCGCGGCGCCCGCGTTGAGGAGCGTGCGCCGAAGCAGCAAGAGAGGAACGACGCCGAGCGCGAACCAAACCGGGGAAGGCAAGCTCGCCCACGCGGCCATACTCATCGCGACCACGCCGGAGACCGACCCGATGATGTCGTACCGGTACGCTCGAAGCGGAGGGAGCTCGGAGAAGAGCCACCCAAACGGGATTCCAAGCCCCACGAACACGATCGCTACGGCCCAGAAGCACAGGAGGACCAGCCCGCACCCGCGGATGAAGCCCCAGTTGTCGGCGTCGGACCCCGCCCAGAAGTGCATGGCAGGGTCAGGGACGACGAAGTGAACGAAGCCGAGGAGATCGGAGAGGGAGAGCACCGCGACCACGACGGCGAGGATGGGGAGAGTCGCCGCGAACCAGTGGGGTTTGGTACGTCCGAGGGCGGCGCCGAGGCCGATCCCGAGGAACGCCGCGATCAGCACGAGGTTGGAGAAATACGCGGCGACTCTGACCTGAGTGCCGACCCACCGAATCATCGCGAGCTCGAGCGTGAGGACGGCGAAGGCGGTGAGGAACATCCTCAGCTCGTCACGCTTCACCACCGAGGCGGAAAATGGGGTCGTATTCATCGGGAGCCTCGCGTTCGTCGGCGGGACCAGATACTCAGGACGAGGAGGAGAGCCGTAGCGCCCGCGCTCATGAAGCGGCCGAGCCTGAAGGACTCCGGCAGGTATTCGAGTCGAACCAGGTGCGTACCTTCGGGCACGGGAACGCCGATCAGGGTCCCGTCGACGACGACGGCATCCACTCGCAGCTCGTCGACGGTCGCTCGCCACCCAGGGTCGAAGGTCTGGGTGACGACCAGGAGCGCGGGTCGATCGGCGGTCACGGAGAGCTCGAGCAGGCCGGAGCGTTCGAGGTCGACGGTGACTCGGCCCTCTCCGAGCGGAGGACTCAGGCGGACCGCGCCGGGGCTCACGACCGCGACCGTTGGGGCGGTCGAGGTGAGTACGGCCAAGTCAGAGCTCTCGATGATACCAGTGGCCAGTCCAACCTTGGGTCGCGTGTTTTCGATGGCGAAGATACTCAGCGGAGGCCCACGCCAGATGGGTACGCGATCGAGGAAGCGGAGGCCGAAAAAGGACTCGCCGGTGGCTTCGACGAGCATCGCGTCGGCTCCGAGTCGGGCGAGCAATCGGAGGCGTCCAGGCTCGTCGGCCTTCGAAAACTGCTCGGCAAAAGAGACCCAGCGCTTCGACCGAAAGTCGTCGTAGTCGAGGTCGAGCGAGTAGGAGACGCCGTTCATCATGCCAAAGCCGGGTCCGAGCCTCTGCGCCGTGTACAGCGTGTTGTCGAGTTGGGTGACCCAGGGCGGAGCCTCCGGGCCGCGGTGCTCTTCGTAGAGAAAAATGCGCGGGGACTCGAAGTGGCGCTCGATCCGTTCGAGCGCGGGCGGACGAGCGAGAAGAGCCGGGGGCCCCGCCGGAACCACCGGCCTTCCCGCGATCGCCAAGTCGGCCGCCACGACGAAGAAGAGTAGGCCGAAGGGTCCGCGCGCCTGCGAATGTCGCAGCCAGTACGAGAGCGCCGCCCCGCCGGCCACGGAGAAGAAGGCGCCATGAGCTACCGAGCGCCAGAGAAGCCGCCGCGCGACCTCGACCGGCATTCCGGAAATCACGTCCGCAGAAGTCACGGAGGGAACCCAGCTCGCCACCGAGAGCGCCGCGACCGCGACCAGGACCGGACCAAGCCAAGCGAGCCTCCTCAGAGACGCGGCGTACGCCGGTTCACTCTCGACGGCGGTGACGGCGAGCGCGGCGCAGCACGCCGCCGAGATCGCCACGCCGAGCCAGAGCTTCTCGGGGTAGCGGGCCGATGAGAGCAACGGCACCTTGCTGAGCAACTCATACCCGGGCAGGAATCGACCCAGCGAAAGGAGCGCGAACAGCAAGAGGAGCCCAAACGCTCGACGTGACTGCTCGACCCTCGCCCCGACGGCAAAGACTCCGGCGAGCGAAGCCCCTAAGTACAGAGAGGCAAGGAAGAGCTCGTTGCCGTCGGAGGTAAATACGATTCGCTTCGACCACTGCTCACCAGCGAGCCCAGGGAGAAAGGCCTCGAGCGTGCGGAACGGCAGCACCGAGTGTCTGGCCTTGTGGACGAATGCCAAACCCGCCCCGCGAGCCCCATCCAGAATCAGCTCCGCTCGCGGCAAGATTTGAATGGCCCCAAGACCCACCGCGAGGACCGCGGCCGCTCCCAACCCAGCCCAGGCCTTTTTGGGCGCCGAGCGCAGACGGTGCCCCGCCAAACCCACGAAACACAGAAACTCGGCGAGAATGAAAAAGGGGTCGGAGATCGGGCCGGCCAGACCGAGCACGACGGCCAATACACTCACCCTACCGAAGCTAGGTCGATCGAGGACGCGGATCGCCAAAAACAGAATCAGAGGTGCCACCGACGAACCAGCGACGTGGGCGCACAGGTTGTTGAATGAGAGCAGGGGGCCAGACAGGGCAAAGGTCAGTCCCCCCAACGAGGCGCCGGACCGGCTCGCGCCGAGTGATCTCGCCAGACCAAATGCTCCGAAGAAACCCAAGACATAGTGTCCGTAAATCATCACGTCATAGAGCTGATGGAGGTCGAACGGCAGCCAGAGCAGCGCCAACGGTGGCCATAGCGCCAATGAGTTGGGGTCGGCAAGGAGCGGCGTCCCGTTCCCCGCGCGTGCGTCCCACAGCGGCCAGCGCCCCTCCCGGTACGCCTCCGCGACCGCGAACGTCAGTCGCCGAAAGAGCAGAAAGTGGTCCCGAAAGAACAAGAGCTTCGGGCCGAGCGCATCCGCAAACACCCACAGCGACGCGCCCAGAGCCAAGAACCAAAGGATGCCGAACGGACGACGCTCGTTTGGCTCGGCCGCCCGCAAGGCGATGGTGGATATCACGCGCCCACGACGACGGGAAGCACCCGAACATGCTCCGAGCGGCCCCGAGCGGCCCCCCGAGAATCCCATGTTTGGTGGCCGTCACCCGCCCTGTGCTCGCCCGAACCACCCGCCACAACGCTCGGACTCGGACCGAAATTGCGATACGCTGAGAACGTGAACGCTTCGCGTCTCGTGCCGATCGCAGCTGCCGCAGCGCTCGCAACGCTCGCGAAACTCGGCACAGCTCACGCCGAAACGCTGGTTCCGGGCCCTTCCGATCCGGGTTTCGACCAGGCCCTGCTCGACAAGGCGGATGCCTTCGTCGTGCAGATTCACGAGCTCTTGACTCTACCCATCCCGTTCGGGCTCGACGCCTTCGTGTCGCGTCCCGAAGACCAGGAGCTCATCAATGAGTTCTTCGCTGCGAAGCAGACGAGCTTCACGCGGTTTGCGGGCCGACACCCGTTCGACCTCATCGAACAGTATGATGACTATGCCCACGCGGCGATCTTCGGAGGGCTCCAAGTCGCCGGCGACGCGTTCCGCTACGCGGTGCTGCGAGATCAAGGAGCGCCCGAAGAGCAAGTCAGCCGCGCCCGAGCGATCTACCTGCGAAATCTCGACGCGCTCGACTGGTTCGTCCGCGTCACCGGAGTGCCCGGTGTCGTGGCTCGAGGCATTCGCAGAACTCAGTCCCAGGCCGGCGAGCCGCCCGTCCCCGGCGCTCTGCCCGAGCTCGTCCCGCTCTTCGACGAGTCGGGAGCTCCGCTGCCAAAATACAAGGGTCCAACCTGGCGCGCCGATCAATCCGGCGAGCTCCCCTTCCTGATTTGGCTCGACGACGCGTCCCGAGACACCTTCGACGGCTACGTCTTCGCGCTCGGCATCTCTTACGACGTAGGCGCCGGCGATCCGACCATTCCGAGCGAAAAGCTCGAGCTCCTGAGCCAACACGCGCGCGACATCGGACGAAGACTCATCGAGACGTCCGAGGTCGCCGACGGCGTCGAGATCGACTTGGTGTTACGCGACGCCGACGGCCGACCCACGACCTACCACGCGTTCTCGGCCGAGGAAGTCCTCGAGGGGATCGTCGGTGTAGACGGGTCGAACGGCTTCAACGCGGTGATGGGTCTCGGAATGCTCCGTACTCTCTACCACGTGAGCGGCGACCCCGAGCTCTGGGATCACTACCGAGACGAGCTCGTCGCGAAGCGAGATTTCTTCGGAGTCATGGAGCGCGCCTTGAAGAGTACGCTCTACTTCGGAGAGATGACCAACTACTCACAAGTGAACATGGCGTTCATGGCCATTTACGGCTTGCTGCGGTACGAAAACGACCCGGTCTTGGCCGCGAGAGTTCGTCGAATCTTGGAAGCGGAGGTCTACGACGCGGGTAAAGATCGCGATCCGCGAGGGCTCGGTCAGACCTTCTTCGACTTCATCTTCGCGGCTTTCCGCTCCGAGGGTTCGACGGGAATCGGGCGCGAAGCGATCGAGGAGGGCTTCGCGACGCTCCGCGGACATCCAGCTCCCCCTTACTGGGACGGCTGGGTCGAGAACTGCGACCCGATGGAGATCGACTCGCTCGAGTGTGAGCTCGTGACCGGTAAGAAGGTGAGACTGTCGCCGCGAAAAGGATACGGCGACCGAGTCGTCGCGGTCGAGCCGCTGCCGATCGAAGCCCGGCCCCCAAGCGACTTCAGTTGGAGATCGGACCCTCACGCGGTGAACGGCGGAGGAAAGAGCCGACTGAACCCAGGCGGCGACTTTCACGGAGCTTATTGGATGGGTCGGTTCATGAAAGCGAGCACGTCGGGCCTCGAGAACATCTCCCCCAACGCCCGCGGTGCGCCCACCGAGGAAGGTTGCGCCTGTCGCTGCGGCGCGTCCGGCTCTGGCGTGTCGGGGTCGGGCGCGGCGTGGCTCGTGCTCGGCTGGGCCGTGAGCGCGCGGGTTCGGCGAAGGAAAAAGCTCCCACCGAATCAGTCCTGCCACCACTCTCCTGGAACCAAGAAGAGCGCGACTCCAGCGACGATTCGGTAGATCGCGAAGCTCCGAAACGTGTGAGTTTGCACGAAGCGGAGGAGCCACCGTACGGTGAGCCAGGCGACTCCGAAGCTCACGATCATACCCACGACGAAAGAGGCTCCTGCGCCGTCCAGCTCGTCGCGGAACTTCAAGAGCTCGTAAGCAGAGGCCGCGGTCATCGTCGGGATGGCGAGATAAAACGAGAAGAGCGTCGCGGTGGGTCGATCCAGCCGAACGGCGAGCCCGCCGAGGATCGTGGACGCGCTGCGACTCATCCCTGGCCACAACGACAGGCACTGGGCAAAGCCGATCGCGACGGCTTGTTTGGTGGTGACTTGGTCGAGCTGGGTAACTCTCTGGTAGCTCGACAGCCCAGGGCGGCTCGGTCGGTCGAGGACGAGAATGGCGATTCCTCCGAGGATCCACGCCGCGCACACGCCTTCGGGATTCTTGAGCAGCCCCGAGATGAGATCGTGGAGGAGCAGCCCGAGCACCGCGCTCGGAATGAAAGCGAGGACGAGCTTCGTACCCAGCGCGGCGAGCGGATCGAGCCCTCGTTGGGCGAGCCCTCGAATTTCGGTGAATCGGTCCACGATCACCGCGAGGACTGCGCCGAATTGAATCACCACGAGGAAGGGCTCGCGCCACGCGGGAGAGAAGCCGAGCAAGCCAGAGGCGACGACGAGGTGTCCCGTGCTCGAGACGGGCAGGAATTCCGTGAGGCCTTCGAGGACCGCGAGGAGAATGACGGCGAGCATCATCTGAGGCCAAGGTCCTTAGCGAGGCGGGCGGCCAGCGTCTACTTTCGTGGCGCGCTCGACTTCGCGCTCGGGCAACCTTGATCAGATCAAACGATTAGCCAGACCGAGGAGCGTGCCGAGCGCGAACGCGAGCGCGGCGAACAAAACCGACCTTGGATCGGCTGATTTGGGCTCGGGCGGCGGCGGCGGGGCTTGGGGCCGAGGAAGTGGGATTTCGATGGCGCGGACCCGCGACTTACTCCCGAGTATCTCGACCTGGGACGATCGCGCCCTGAGTTGCCAGTGAGCTGCGGAGAGGGCCTGCGAGAGCGCCTGAGTTGTCGGCCAGCGGTTCTCGGGCTTCTTTGCGAGCCCCCGCATGATCACCTCGTCGAGCAGAGGTGTGTCGGCGCCGACTTCGGAGGGCTTTGGCGGGAGCGCGGCGAGGATTTGGGAGACGACCACGTCGAGCTTGTTGGACGTGGAGAAGGGCTGAACGCCCGTCAGCATCTCGTACATGACGAGCGAAGCGCCGTACACGTCGGTGCGCTGGTCGATAGGTTGGGCGAGGACTTGCTCGGGGGCGAGGTAGGCGGGCGTTCCGATGACGGTCCCCTCGGCCGAGAGCTTGGAGACTCCTTCGACCTGGGCCATTCCGAAGTCGAGGAGCTTCAGGCGCGTGATCGCGTCGGCGGTCCTCGCGAGGAACACGTTGGCGGGCTTCAGATCGCGATGGACGACCCCGAGGGCGTGGGCGGCGCTGAGTGCGCTGCAGAGCTGAGTTCCGAGATCGATGACGAGGTCGGCGGGGAGGCGTCCGGTTCGGAGTCGTGAGTGGAGGTCGATACCCGCGAGGAGCTCCATGACCATGAAGGGACGGCCATCGAGTGTTTCGTCGAGGTCGAGCACTTCGATGATGGAAGGGTGTCGAAGCCGGGAGAGGGCGCGGGCTTCGCGCCGTAGGCGCTCGGCTTGTCGCTCGCTGCCGTCGGGAGACAAGACCTTGATGGCGACCGGACGATCGAGGGCGGTGTGTTGAGCCTCGTAGACGGTCGCCGTTCCTCCCGAGCCGATCTTCTGAGTTATGCGATAGCGGGCGGGTATCTCGTCTCGCTTGGGTGGGGCACGGACGCGCGGCTCGCGAACGTCGCCGACCTCCGGCTCGCGCTCCTTGGAGAGAGCTTGGACCAGCGCGAACGCGGACGTACTCTCTTCTCTTGGTCGCTCCTGGTAGGGTACGGGCAGGTCGAGCGAATCGTAAGAAGGACGAACGTCCGACTCAGCCTCGTCCTCGTCCTCTTCCGCCTTGCGTAAGTCGAACCCAGGAGACGTGTTGGCGTCGAGAGCCTCGAAGTTTGGCGCTACGCCTGGCTTGCCAGACAACTCGGACAGCCTGCCAGACACCTCGGGGCCGGAGGGCGGAGCCCCCGGCGGAGACGAGTCCGAAGGTGACGGGCCCGTGCTGGCCACCGTGACCACTGTACCGCACCCCGACAGTGCTAGCTACAGGCCACGGGCGGCCACCTTTGAACACCTCAGCGTGGGGATCCCGTGGCAAGCCCCGCTGGACAGGAAACGCCCGTGCCTCCCAACCCGCAGTATCCATGCGGATTTTTGGCGAGATATTGCTGGTGATACTCCTCCGCAAAATAGAACGGCGGCGCCGACCGCACCTCCGTCGTGATGGCTCCGTGGCCCGCGGAGGTGAGCGCGGCTTGATACCTCGCGAGCGAACCCCTCGCAGCCGAACCCTGAGCCTCCGTCGTGTAATACAACGCCGATCGGTATTGGGTCCCGACGTCGTTCCCCTGCCTCATCCCCTGAGTTGGGTCGTGACCCTCCCAGAAAATGCCCAGAACTCTCTCCAGGGAGATGAGCGCTGGATCGAACGCCACCAGCACGACCTCGGTGTGCCCGGTGCGGCCCGAACACACCTCCTCGTAGTCAGGGTTCGGAGTGAACCCACCCGCGTAGCCGACCGCCGTCGTAAAGACTCCGGGCGTCGAAAAGAACTTCTTCTCCGCGCCCCAAAAACAGCCCATGCCGACGATGATCGTCTCGACCGAAGCCGGATACGGAGGCGAAAGCGGCGCGTCCAACACGTAGTGACGCTCGGGCACATTCATCGCCTCGGTCCGGCCGGACAACGCCTCGGCTTCGGTCACGATTTCTAGCTTCTTGGCCAAATCGAAGAAACGCACGGCCTCATCATACTGAGTTTGCCGCGGAAATCATCGAGGGCAACTCGAGCTGCGAACGACCAACTCAATGCACGACGTCACGTCGCGACTTCGACGTAGAGCGCCTCGAGCGATCGCACCATGACCGACACGTCGAACTCACGAACGAGGGCCCGATCGGACGGATCGACAGGGCGGAGATCCAGCGCGTTGCCGATGGCTCGAGCCAGCGCAGATGGGTCACGAGGCTCCACGAGGTAGCCATTTCGACCTTCGCGCACGACCTCCGAAGTGCCGTCCACGCGGGTAGCGACGACAGGCACGCGGGCCGCCAACGCTTGCACCGCAGAGCGAGGAAGCCCCTCGAAGATCGACGAGAGGACAGCCACGTCGGCCGCTGCGAGGAGCTCTGGCACATCGCGTCTCCAGCCGAGCAGCCGAAACCGGTCGGCCAACCTCAACTCAGCAAGGCGGGCTTCGACGGCGCCACGAAGCTCGCCGTCGCCGGCGAAGAGCAGCACCGCGTTTGGCCGTCGTCGGGCGACCAGGGAGAACGCCTCGACGAGTGTCATCGGATCTTTCTGCGGCTTGAGGTTGGCGACCGATACGAGGGCCTCTTGGTCCGCGTGGAGCCCTAGAGCTGCACGGGCTTCCGCGCGACGGCGGGGGGCTTCCAAGAAAGGCGCGAGCTCGAATCCAGAACGAATCACGCGATGTTGGTGGCCAGCACCGACGATCCCGCGAGCCATCGCCTCGGCGAGGCATGCCCGCGAGACGGAGACGAAGGTGTCGGTGACTCTGGCGGCCGCGCGCTCGAGCGCGACATACGCGGCGAACACGGCGGGTGACTGCCCGACATGGAAGCCGAACCCGTGAATCGTGTGGACGACGCGATCGACCTGCGCGAGCTTCGCCGCGAAGCGGCCGAGGATCCCGGCTTTGCTGCCATGGGTGTGAACGACGATCGAGCGGGCACCCTTTGACCTCAAAGCATCTATCGAGCGGCGGAGCGCGGCCGCGATCCCGATCAACGCGGCGGGGTCCTTCGAGGGAGAGGCCTCGCGAACGAGCACACGAAGCGGCTCGCGGTGGACGTGGCTCAGCTTCTCGGCGTCGCCGTCGAGCAACCCACCTGGGCCATAGACGAGCGCCGTCAGGAACCTCGAAGGGTCGAGGCGGGCCGCGCTATCGAGCGTGTTCTCTTGGGCGCCGCCGAGATCGAGCCGCGTGATGACGTGAATGACGCCAATCATGCGAGCCGGTCGGCTTCAACGCGGACTGGTCTCGGACAGTGAAACGCGGTCACTCGGTCGCTCGAACACGAGCGCGACATCTTCGTCTTCGTAGTCGAAGCGGGTCAGACCCGATCGTTCGAAGATCGAAATCAGCTCCCGCACGAACGACAAACGCTCCGCATCGACGCTGACTTCGGCATCGCGCTTCTCGACTTTTTTGGTCATCCGATTTTCGTCCGTTCGAGGTACTCACCAGACTCAGTGTTGACCTTCACGGTGTCGCCTTCGTTGATGAAGAGCGGTACCTGAATGATCGCGCCGGTCTCGAGCGTAGCGGGCTTGGTCGCGTTCGTCGCGGTGTCGCCCTTCACCCCAGGCTCGCAGTAAGTGATCTTCATTTCGACGTGCGCCGGGATGTCCATGTTTATCGCGCGCCCGCGATAGAACATGATGTCGCAAGCCATGTCGGGCAGGAGGAACCGCGCCATGTCACCGACCGCTTCCTTCTGGAGCTCGACCTGATCGTAAGTCTTCGAGTCCATGAAATGGAAACCGGCGCCCTCCTGGTAGAGGAAGGTCATTTTTTTCTCCTCGATTTCGGGATCGTCGAGCGTCACTCCGGACTTGAAGGTCTCGTCGATCACCGAACCCGTGAGGAGGTTGCGCAGGCGGGTCCGAGTGAACTGATTGCCCTTGCCTGGCTTGACGTGTTGGAAGTCCACGATCACGTAAGGCACGCCGTCATAAAGGACCTTCAGTCCCTTCCTGAACGAACTGGTCTCGATCCTGGTCGCCACGCCGCGCCACTAGCGCCTATGCTGCGTGAAGCGCAAGCACATAAGATCACGGGAAGCGGACGGCTTCGACGGCTCAACGGTACCCACCTGCTGAGTACAGGTCCCCGCAAAATTCGTAACCACGAGATAAACCACAGAGAGCACAGAGCCAAAGCCCACAGAGCACACAGATGATGGAGTGAGCCCCAAAATCGGCCTTCTCCCCCAAAATCGGCGCGGAGAATCGGGCTCGGGCACGGGCACGGGCACGGGCACGGGCACGGGCACGTCAGGAGTTTCGGAGCTTTTTTCGGTGACCTGCTACGGAAACCAGCTCGAGTGTCGTTCCTCCGCGCCTTCGATCCGGCCGAGTCACGGCAGTAGTCTCAGCCTCGCTACTCAGTACACGTCGTCAGCAGTTCGTGAGCATGCTGAGGGGAGAAGGCGCCTGGTTTTTGGGAGAAGGAGCGGAGCTCGGATCAGTGGAGGTCTTGCTGGATCTTGGGGGCGTTGATCCGAAGCAAGTAGCGGCCCTTGCCAGCGTTCGCTTCGGGTCGCAGCGCGAGCGCGAGGAAGTACTCTTGGCTCACCGGACGAATGATCGTCGTGAGCCGCTCGCTCTTCATCGAAAGCTCCTCGAGCTTTCCGGCGTCCGGCGAGGCGTTGCGTGTGATCTGCGCGAGGACGGCGGAGTACTCGACGAGCAGCGAAGGCACGTCGATCTGAGCCTCGCCGTTCGTGTCGGCCTGGAACTCGGCGACGGCCACTCCGTCATATCCCATCAGGGTCGCGAACAACGTCCCGTCGACGCCCTCGGCGATCTTCTGGAGGTGATCTCGAAAGTCCATGACTCAGAGGTTGATGCCGTAGCAGGCAGTATGGTCGGTCACGAACGGGACGCGCTTGGCGAGGCCGCCGAGGTTTCCGCAGTTCTTGCACAGGCCCACGGCCTGGACGATCTCGTCGGACAGAAGGCTCTCGCCCACTGGATTGACGGACTCGAGCACGCCGCGAAGTCGGAGCATGTAGAACGGGCTCTGGGCGCTCTCCTCGTAACGCGGGTCGATGCTCTGAATGTAGTTGCCGTCGAAGATCGCGAAGGGGCGGAACCGGATGAGGTCACGGCTCGGTGTGTTGGCCTGGGTGGAAGCCACCGAGAGCTCACCGGGTGCGATGGTGGCGAAGATGTCCTCGAGCTCAGCACACGCTGGGTCGCTGGTGTTCTGTCCGTCGCAGTTGGAACCAGGGACGCGGCAGCAGCGATCCGCGAGCACGGCGACGCGAAGCGCGTCGTCGAAGGCCACGCCGAGCTGGTAGGGCACGACGCCGGCGATCGCTAGGCCAGGAGCCTGGGGCTCGATCGATCGACCGCGAGCCTCGACGACGTCGAAGCCCACGAACTCCTGATTCACGTCGGCGCGCCGGTCGAGGCAGAAAGGAAGGGTCGGGTGAAAGGCCGGCACGATGAGCGCCTCGAGGTCGGAGCTGAATCCCTGGGAGTCACACTCCCATCGAATCTCGAAGCGAACGGGCCGAACGTCGTGAGGGAAGCGCTCCACGGATCGGCGTTCGTTGCTGCCACCGCCGACACTGAAGTCACCTTCCTTGAGCCCATTCTCCACGATCAAGGGGAGACGGAAGGTTTTCGAATAACCGAGATCGAGCACGATCCCGAGCGGCTCGATCAACGAGTCTGCGTTGAAGGTGCAGGTCACCGAGCCCGTGAGCGGGTCGAACAAGCCTTGGTTGGACGCGATTCCAACCAAATGCACTCCTGACTCGACAGCGTCACAACCGGCGAGCCCAAGCGCGGCAAGGGCAATGAATCGTTTCATCGACAGTCCCCACATCGCACCAGCGCGGGCGCGAGATCTTGGAAGGCTTCCCTTCGCATTGAAACCTGGCCGATTGCTTCGATGACAGCGAGCTCGAGAGTCTCGTGCTCGGCCTTCTTGTCGGCCCGTAAAAAAGAAAGGCAATTTTCTGAAAGCGATGAGCACACGGGGAGCCCCAGCTCCTCCAGCGTACCCAGGATCCGATTCGCATCGGAAGCAGGCGTCCACCCGCGGTCACGCCCGAGACGAACCTCGGCGGCCATTCCAATCGCCACCGCTTCTCCGTGAGAGCAGCCCGTGGCGGACTCGAACGCGTGACCAAACGTGTGTCCAAAGTTGAGCGTTCGCCGAATGCCTCGATCATAAGGATCAGCGGCTACAATCCGAGCCTTGGCCGAGATCGCCGGCGCGATCCAGCGCTCGATCGAATCGATCGCGTGGTCATCCACCAGCGCCTCGAACAAAGGCCGGTCCGCCACGATCGCGATCTTCACGAGCTCTGCGAGCCCTGACCGCAGATCGACCGGAGCGAGCGATTTCAAAAACGAAGGATCGACGATCACGTCAGTGGCGGGATGGAACGTCCCAGCCAAATTCTTGCCGGATCGAAGATCCACCGCGGTCTTGCCGCCGATCGAGGCATCGATCTGAGCTACGAGGGTCGTCGGAACCAACACCAACGGAGCCCCCCGCCCGAGGAGGGAAGCGGCCATTGCCGTCAGGTCCAGCACGGCGCCTCCGCCGATGCCGATGACCACACTCTGTCGGCCGCAACCCGCTTGAGTTGCCGCCTCCAACAGCTCGCCGAGCGTGGCGAACGATTTGACACGCTCGCCGCCCTCGAGCTCGACGAAGTGGGTAGGATGGACCGCTTCGAGCGACTTTTGGAGAGCCACTCGTCGGGCTTGCGGGATCCCGCGATCGATCACCGCGAGGACCGTGCGCCTGGGCTCGTGGTCTCGAATCGCCGCCTGGATAGCGGTGTCTAGCCCGGACCCGATGATCACGCGGGACGTCACCGCATCCACAGACACGTCGATGAAGGCCAGGGAGCTCAATCGAGCCTCGAGCCGATCCACGACCTCGTCCAACGAACCCTCGGCCGACATCGAAAGATCGACGAAGCCGAGGGTGTGAGAACGTTGGGCGAGCAGCGACTCGAGGCCGACCTGACGAAGCACGGGGCGGTCCGAAGGATCGGCCCGCAACTCCAGTGTCGAAACGGAAGCTTCGAGCCCCACGAGCACGCCATGGCGCCGAGCGGCTCTGCGGCCATCTATCGTGGTCAGCGTCCCGCCGCCGAGCGCGAGCACCCCGGGTTCAATCGACAAGCTCGCGAGCGTCTCCGCTTCGAGCCGTCGGAATTCGGTCTCACCGACAAGCTCGAGCAGAGCACCGGCGGACCGAGCCCGACCCTTCGCGAGGTGAACGTCGAGGTCACGGAAAGGCACGCCGAGGCGAGAAGCCAGGCGCTCTGCGAGCGCCGACTTTCCCACTCCCGGCGGCCCCGACAGCACGATGCGAGGACGCGGGGCGATCCATCGCCCTTCCGACGCTTGTGCCCGCACCGCTTGCATGACGATCTCCGTGTGAGTCTCCTACTGAGCCGAGATGAGCGCTTCTTCGCGGTTCACGATCCGAGGCGACACGAAGATCAACAACTCTTCGCGAGAGTCCTCTTGGCGCGTGTTCTTGAAGAGCCAACCGAGCACCGGGATCCGTCCGACCCACGGCACGTAGTTCTTCGACTCCGTGGCCGTGCGCCGGTAGATTCCGCCGAGCACCGCGGTGTCGCCGTCGCGCACGAGCATTTCCGTCGCCGCTTCACGAGTCAGAATACCGGGCACACCGAGCGCGTCGGTTCGACCGGAGACCTCGTTCTTGGACGCCAAAATGCGCATGCTGATGGAGCCTTCCGCAGTGACGTGAGGCGTCACCTCGAGCTTCAGGTCGGCGCTGATGAAACGCGTGGTCGGTCCGTTCGCGGTCACGACCGTGATCGGAATCTTTTCACCCGAGGAGATGGTCGCGGCCTTGTTGTCCAAGGTGACGATCTTCGGCGCGGAGATGATCCGGGACTTGCCCGTGGCCTCCGCGGCCGAGAGTCGCAACGACACGAGGGCCGAGCCACCCGCCGAGGCGAAAACGAAGCCGATCGCACCACCGGCGCCGGCACCACCACCACCCGGGAGGTTCACGGCGAAGCCGTTGTTGGCGTTCACACCGTCGACCGGCGTGTTGCCGCCTTCGTCCGCGCCACCGGCGATTCGAATCGAGTTCGGGAAGGTCAGGCCCGTTTCGTTGCCGAATTGAGGCGCCATCACGAACGTACCACCCCACTGCAGACCGAGGCTGCGAGAGAAGGAGGTTCCGGCTTCGACGACGCGAGCCTCGATGAGGACCTGCGGCGTCTGCGTATCGAGCGTGCGCACGAGCCGCTCGGCCTTGATGAGGACCTCCTGAACGTCTTCGACGATGAGCACGTTGGTACGCGCGTCGACGTTGACACGGCCGCGCTGGCTGAGCAGCGACCGCACCTGGGTCATGATCTCGTTGGCCGAGGCGTAGTTCACCGGAATGAGACGAACGGAGGTGGTCTCGAGCTTCTCGAGGGCCTCTTTTCGCGCCAGCCGGAGCTGCTCTTCCTTTTCGAGCATTTCGATCGGCGCCACACGGATGATGTTGCCGACGCGGACCTTATCGAGGCCCTTCGACTGAAGGATGATATCGAGCGCCTGATCCCAGGGCACGTTCCGAAGCTTCAACGTGACCTTGCCGCCGACGTTGTCCGCAGCGACGATGTTCAGCTTCGAGACGTCCGCCAACAACCGGAGGATGTTCTTGACGTCCGCGTCCTTGAGGTCGAGCGAGATGCGCCGGCCGTGATACTTCTTGGCGGTCGTGTGGAGCCCGCCGAGCTCGGTGGCTTCGAAGGCGCCCGAGAACCCGGACGTCCCCTCTTCCCCGTAGCTCATGACGTTCGTCTTGGCTCCGCCACGCGTGCGGAAGTCCCAATAAAGCTTGTTGCCGCTCTGCCAGTGCCGGTGCTCGGTCGCGGTTCCGACGTTCGCCACCAACACGGTGTCACCGTCGGCGTTGAACGACGAGATCGCCGCCACGGTCTGCCCCGCAACAGCCGAAGTATCGAGCGTGCGGATCAGCGCGTCCGGGAGCTTCGAGTCCTGGATTCGGATCGCCGGGCGGGTGCGCGTGCTGCTCGGATCCTTTGCGATCGGAGCGTCTCCGTCGAGCTCGACGGTGAGGCGCATGAACCCATCCTTGGGCTCGAACCGCATGTTGCGGATCTTCGCCGAAGCGTCGGCGACCTTCTCTTCGACGGCGGGAGCTGGGGCCAGAGCCGCTTTCTCCTCGACCGCAGGCTCGACCGCCTTGACCTCGGTGACCGTCTCTTTGGCCTTGGCGCCGGAAAAGTCGGCCACGAGCGTGAGCCCACCGGAGGCCTGGTCGAGCGACACTTCGGGCAGCGGCGCGCCTTCCTCGAGATCGAGGACGAGCCGAACCATGCCGTTGTTGGTGCCGATCCTGGCCTTCTGTACGCCGAGCTTGTCGACCTTCAGGCTTTGGAACTTCGGGAGCGCCACGGCGTTCTCGATGTCCACCACCATCCGGCTTGGGCTGGTGAGATGCTGAATCGCAACCGCACTGTCGTTGAGCGAGCCGCCGCTGACGGCCGCGGAGACGGTGAGTCGCTTTCCGTCCACGACCGTCTTGAGCTGCCCGATCTCGGCCTTTTGAGCGACGTCCGCTTTTTCCGGCGTGGCGCTCGGGATCACCGCGGGCTCGAGGACCGGGGTGGCCGTGCCTTTGCCGCTCTGGAGCCGAACGACGATGGAGTTTCCTTCCGGAACCACGTCATACTCGGTATCTTCGGTGAGCCCGATCTCGACGCGGACCATCTTCGACGCCTGGTCTTTGAACTCATGGGTCGAGACGTATCGGACGACACCGTCCGACGCGAAGTCGAGATAGCGGAGCTTCTCGGGAGCCGACGCGTCGTTGACGTCGACCAAGACGCGATACGGATCCGTGAGTCGAAACACCGAATACGTCGGTTTCTTTGCGGCTTGGATCGTAATCTCGCGGCCCGCAGCTCGCTGTCCGAGCTCGATGCCCGACAACGTGTTCGCAGGCTCTCCTGCTGACGCCGTCTGGGCGATTGAACCGAGGCCGATCGCGGCCGCGAAAGCGGCGCCATTCCTCGTTGGGATCTTCGGCAACCTCATCTGAGCAGTCCCTCTCCGTCCGAATGCTCGCATGGCAAGCGCTGAAATAAGTTTTGGGTCGTCAAGCTCAATCGAGCTTCAGCTTCTCATCCGCGGGCAGGCAGAGCTCGATCTTGTTCTCGACCTTTCGGCCCGTATAGTCGCGGTACTCTTCTTTGATGATCACGCAGTCGGGCGTGATCGCCGAGACGCGACCCCAGTTTTTGCCGATCAGCGTTCCGCGGGTCAGCGTGTGTCCTTTTTTCTCGGGGTCCTCGACCATCGCGTAGGGCGTGGCGCGCCCAGTGATGATTCCGGTGAGTCGGAGCTGATCGACTTCGTAACGTTGCAGCTCGGTCAGCTCGGTCTCGTCGACCTCTTTGCGAATTTCCTCGAAAATCGATCGGAAAGGGTCGCGCTTTCCGATGGGCGAGTAGGCATACGCCACCTCGGAGGCCTCCTCGAGGGCGACGTCTTCCGGTACCGATTCGATCGGCGCGGCTTCTTCTTCGACGGGCGGAGGCGGCGGCGGCGGCGGCTTGGCCTCCTCACACGCGACGATGCCCGACACAAGAGAAGCGGTCATGACCCTTCCAATACGTGTCCGAATACTCAACATGACTCGTCTCCTCAGCCTCACGGCGCGCCGCCACGGCTGGCCCGACCACCCGTGGGAGCCGCCGCGGGAGCCTGCTCGATGAACTTGAAGGTCGTCGCGGTGAAGTTGGCCTTCAACAGGACCTTCTTGTTCACCTGAGTTGGATTCTGAAGGTTGATGTCCGTGACGTTCACGATACGCGCGAGCTTGGCCACCTTGTCGAAGAAGACCGCGATGGAGTGATAACTCCCCGTGATGGCCATATCGACCGGGATACGCGCGTAGAAACCGGAACGAATCTCTTTGGTCGGAGCGAATCGCGACATGGTGCAGTCGGACTGCTCGACGAGGGCGGCGATCTTCTGGAGCAGCTCGGGGATCTCGGCCTCGTTCGGAAGCAACGTCAACGCTTCGTTCAGTCTCTGCTTGAGTCGCTCCACTTCGACGCGATAACGCGTCAGGTCACGAGCGATGGCTTTTTTCTGCACGAGCTGAGTGTCGAGCGCGTTGATCTGCTGATTCTGTTTGACGACGTTCGCTTCGATATCCGTAATCCAGATGAAATAGGTGCCGGCTGGAAGGAGCGCGACACAGATAGCCAGCGCCAACAACCGTTGAGCTAGCGGTACTTTCGAGATTTTTTGGATCAACTCATCCATGGCACTCTCCCGATCAGGCCGAGTAATTCACCGTGCAGGTGATGCTGAAGCTGTAGGTCGTCACACCCTTGCCGCTCTCATCCGCTGCACGTGAATACGCGAGGTTCACGTTGGTGAAGTATTTCGACTTCTGAAGCGCCTTCATGAAAGCCGACACGTCTTCGTGATCGATCGCGTACCCGGTCAACGTGAGCTCCCCCTTCATCTCCGCGACACGCGTCAGCCATACGCGTTTCGGAATCTCCGTGGCCAAGTCATCGAGCGCTCGGACCGGGCCAGTCTTGCCCTTCTTGAGTTGCTGGATGACTTCGAGCTTGCTCTGAAGCTCTTTCTTCTTGGCGGTGAACTCGTTCACCTCGCCGATGATCTTGTCGAGCTGTTTGATCTCGGTCTGCTTGGCGGCGACCTGTCGGATTTTGTCCTGCAGGTCGTTGTCCTTCATCTTCCACCAGCCGACACACGCGAGGCCGACCAAGATCAAGATGCCCACGAAGGCCAGCAATTGCTGCTGGACCGTCTCGCGACGCTTTTCCTGCCGAATGGGAAGTAGGTTGATCCTAATCATCGTCTTCGCCTCCGCTTCACTTGTCGTTCGGCGACCTGAGCGCGAGCCCAACCGCTACGGCGGCCATGGGCGCCACGTTTTTCAGGTAATCGGTGTCGAAACCCTTGCTCGGAACATCGATGTTCCGGAAGGGGTCCACGACCTCGACGGGGACGCTCGTCCGACGCTCGATGGTCTTGACGAGCGCCGGGATCTTGGGAGACCCGCCGCTCAAAAAGATGCGCGCGATGTGAGCGTCCGCGGACGTAGCCGCGTAGAAGTCCAGCGACCGCTGGATCTCGTTGGCGATGGCCTCGGACTCGCTTTGCAACACGCGTTCGACTTCCTGCGGAACGACCGCGTCGCTGTCCTTGCCACCTCCGCCGCCCAGCTTCAAGGCCTCGGCTTCGTCATAGCTCACGTTCAGCGCTTTTTGGATCGCGTCGGTGAACTGGCTGCCCCCGATCGCGATGTCGCGCGTGAACGTCGAGATCCCATTCGCCAACACGTTGATGTTGGTGACCGAGGCCCCGATGTTGATCAACACGACGGTCTCCGATCGCGGGACCTCGTAGTTGATCTCGAACATGTTCTGCACCGCGAAGGCATCGACATCGACCACGACGGGCGAAAGTCCTGCATCCATGATCACCGAGGTGTAGTCGTTGACCATGTCCTTCTTGGCCGCCACCAACAACACGTCCATCTGCCCCGCTTGGGTAGACTCGGTGTTGAGGATCTGAACGTCGATGTTCACGTCGCTGATGTCGAAGGGGATGTACTGTTCAGCCTCCCACTGGATCGACTCCTCGAGCTCCTCTGGCGTCATCTGCGGAAGATTGATCTTCTTGATGATGACGGAGTGTCCCGACACCGACGTCGCGACCTCTTTGTGCTTGATCTTCTGCGCGGCGAACAGCTCCTGAATGCCGTCCACCACCGCCGAGGCGTTCATGAGCGCTCCATCCACGATTGCCTCGGGTGGAAGCTGCACCATGCCGAAAGCCTGCAGCGAATAACCGCGCTTCGTCTGCTTCAGCGCGCAGACCTTGATCGACGAAGATCCGATGTCGAGTCCGACCGCTAGCTTGCCCTTCGCCATCCCTTGCCTCACTCCTCTTTGCCCGACGACTCGTGCCTGTCGTCACGCTCGCCGTCGAGCTCCGGGAAGACTTCGTGCTTCTCCTGGAGCTTTTTGCCAAGAGCCAGAATGATCTTTCTTTTCGTGTCGAGTCTGCAGCCCATCCCCGACTCGATTCGATCGATCGTGAGCGGGGAGACTCCCGCTCGACGCGCGAGCTCGGCCTTGGACATCATGACTTCTTCCCGCAACACTCGCACGTTGTTGTGCCTTCGGTTGGGCCCGCTCATCGACTTTCCTCGTCACGCGCAAAAGACCCACCCCAAACGGGGCGACCAAGACCTTCGACTCGGTCGCCTCGATGAACCATGATCCCCGACCCTGAAACTGCGGTCAAGTTTGCGACACCTCGAATTGAACCTAAATTAGGGTTCAATGATGTGTCAAATTCTTGACCATCCTTTTTCATCAGGGAATTCCGTACTCCTTAACCTTGTAGAGGAGCGCTCGGTGGCTGATCCCGAGGAGCACGGCGGCGCGGGAACGATTGCCGCCGGTGCGTTCGAGAGCCTTGCGGATCAGCTCTTCCTCGAAGACGCGAATGCGATTTCGCAGGGAGAGATCCTCGAGCTCCGGATCGCCGCGCGGAGCCCCGGGCGTCTCGCGAAAGCGATCGTCGAGATCGTAGGCTTCGAGGCGGCCGCCGGAATCGCTGAGCACGAAGGCGCGTTCGAGCGCGTTCTCGAGCTCTCGAACGTTGCCTGGCCAGGTGTAGCGTTCGAGCAGCGCCATGGCGTCGGCGCTGACGGACAGGGGCCCGAGGCCGAGGCGTTTTTCGAAGCGCGTGTTGAAGTGGTCGACGAGCGGCCGGATGTCTTCTCTTCGATCGCGGAGCGGCGGGATGTGGATGGAGACGACGTTCAGCCGATGAAAGAGCTCCTCGCGAAACGCGTTCTCTTGGACTTGTCGGCGAAGGTCGCGGGAGGTCGCTGCGATGACCCGCACGTCGGTGCGAACGACCCGCGTTGCGCCGACGGGGCGAATCTCGGCTTCGACCAAAGCCCGAAAGAGCTTCACCTGCAAATGCATCGGCATCTCGCCGATCTCGTCGAGGAACAGCGTCCCACCGGTGGCCGTTTCAAAGAGGCCGACGCGGTCGCTGGTCGCGTCCGTAAATGCGCCCTTGACGTGGCCGAAGAGCTCGCTCTCGAGCAGGTTCTCGGGGATCGCGCCGCAATTGACGGCGACGAAGGGGCGATGGCTGCGGTTGCCTTCGGCGTGAATGGCGCCTGCGATGCGCTCCTTGCCGGTGCCGGTCTCGCCGGTGATCAAGACCGTCGTGGGGAAGTTGGCGACCTTGCGAACGGTGCGAGCGATGGCGAGCATCGACGGGGAGATCGCGACGATTTCTTCGAGGGGCCGGACGCCCTTGTCTTTCTTGCCATCGGAGCCTCGAGCGGCTTGAGGCTCGGACTCCTTGGTGAGCCGATTTCGTTCGAGCACGAGGCGGAGCTTGAGGGCGAGCTCGTCGGGATCGAACGGCTTGGAGATATAGTCGAAGGCTCCTCGGCGGAGCGCCTCGAGCGCGAGCTGCTTGTCGCCGTAGGCGCTCATGGCGATGAAGGTCGGCGCCTTGGGGCCGAGCTTGTTGGCGTCTTGAATGAAGGCGAGGCCGTCCATGCCGGGCATGCGGATGTCGGTGACGCAGATGTCGAAAGTTTGACCTCGAAGGGTCTCGAGGCCTTCTTGACCGGACGAGGCCGTCCACACGACGAAGCCGTCCTTGGAGAGGGCGAGGCTCAACATGTGGCGGAGGCCTTCTTCGTCGTCGACCACCAAGATGCGAGCGCGCGTCACGTGGTGCTCATCCTAGTGCTTCGCTTGGGTGAGATCCAGGTCTAGGCCGGAGCCTCAACTGGAAGCGCGCGCCGCCGTCCGCGGAGCGAGACAGGAGAAGCTCCGCTCCCATGGCTTCGGCGAGCGCGCGTGAGACCGCGAGGCCGAGGCCGGTGCCTTCACCTGGGGCTTTGGTAGTGAAGAACGGGTCGAAGACTTGCTCACGGAGAGCATCCGGGATGCCCGGGCCGTTGTCCGAGACTTCGATGTCGACGAAGTTGTCGCTCACGCGCCGTAGCAGTTGGACGCGCGGAGCGGGCGTCGCGTTCTTGGTTGCCTGCGCCGCGTTGACCACGAGGTTGACGATGATCTGGCCGACCGCACCGGCCCGACCGATAGCATCGTCGCCTTGGCTCTCGGGGCCGAAGTCGCAGTGGAACTCCACGCCCGCGAGGGCTGGGTGCCCACGCAGGAGATGGGAAGTGTCGGCCAGAATGGCCGGGGTCGAGATCGAACCGAGCTCCCCTGCGTCGTCTTGCCGCGCGTAGGTGAGCAGCTTCTTGATGGTCTCGTGCATGCGCTTGAGCTCCTTGGTGCAACGCTCGAGCACATCGGCGGTGGACTCCGGGTCGAGCCCGCGACGGAGCAGCGACAGGTAGCCGAGCACGGCGGCGAGCGGGTTGCCGATCTCGTGCGCCACACCTGCCGCGAGCCTCCCTACGCTCGCAAGCTTCTCCGCGCGCACGAGGCTCTCCTGCATACGCGCGAGCTCCTTGTGCTGGCGGGCGATGGTATCGCGCTCGAGCTTGAGCTGTCGGAGCGTTCGCTGAAAGGTCTGCGCGACCTCGGCGACCTCGTGGGGTGTCTCGCCCTGATCGAGCGACAGAGTAGTCCCAACATCGGCGGCGACCCGCTCGAGCACGGAGAGCGGCGACAACACCAACCGCCCGATCAAAAACGCCATCACGACCGCCGCCAACACACCGGCGGCCACGCCGAAAAACAACAGCGCCCGGATCTCACGACGCGCGGTCGACATGGCCTCCCCTCCTTCGACGAAGACGACGACATAGCCGCCCGCAGTCGCGCTCCTCGTGAGCGGAACGGTCACGTAACCCACCCGCGGATCGGGTCGGGCGGCGCGCGCCTCGGCTTCTTTTGCGGTCACGCCGAGGGCCGGTTGATCCGACCACGCGATAGCCACGAAACGCCCGCGAGTCTGGCGCGCCAAGACCTCCGCTTCCGGATCGGAGCTCCGAGCGATGTCGAGCGCCTCACGCTCGGCCGCCTCGTGCAAGCCGCTTTGAGCCACCCGAACCAGCGCCGAGCTCGCGAGCGTGACCACGCCGAGCACGAGGCCCGACATGACGACGATGCCATACAGAAAGACGGGCCGACGGATGCTGCCGCGACGCATGCCTCACTCAAACGATCCGCGACGGGAGCCCGTCGAACCAGCGGAGAAAGGCAGGCCCGAAGAAAAGGTGAAAGAGCGCGCCCAGCGTCAGGAACGGACCAAACGGAATCGCTCGGTCCGGCGGCGCCCAATCATCAGGATCGTCGGGGTCGTTGGGATCGGTGGGATCAGACGGCGGATCCTTCGTCGCGCCGGTCGACGGGCCGGCGGCCATCGCGAGCAGCCCGATCGTGGAACCGGCGACCGAGGAGACCAATAGGACGGGCAGCAACCCCTTGAGCCCCACGAACGCCCCGATCATCGCGATCAGCTTCACGTCACCGAGGCCCATGCCTTCGACGCCGCGAAGTCGCAGAAACGTCCACCGCAGAAGGGCGAGCGCGCCCGCGCCCACGCCTGCCGCGATCACGCCGTCCCACCATGGCGCGCCGAACGCGACCGGCCGCAGGAGGCCCCCGACGACGATGCCGGGAAGCGAGATCTCGTCAGGAATCTCCCAGACGTCGAGGTCGATGAACGTGATCGCGACGAGCGCCGAGGAGAGGACGATGGCCGCTACGCTGGCCCAAGACCAACCAAACGTCCGCACGCTCGCGAGCCACAGGAGCCCGGTGACGAGCTCGATCAACGGGTAGCGGATCGAGATCGGCGCGGCACAGAAGTGGCAGCGGCCTCGGAGCACGATCCAGCTCAAGATGGGCACGTTGAGCCACGCGGGGATGGGACGACTACAAGCCGGACAATGCGATCCCGGCGAGACGATGCTCAAATCGTTGGGAAGCCGGTAGACCACGACGTTGAGGAACGAGCCGATGCAAGCGCCGAAAACGAAGGCAGCGACGTAGAGAAGCGTCGGGGAGATCGGAAGGCCCAACGGCACTGACTGTAGCAGCGACCGTGGGTGTCCTGATCGACAGAATGCGGCACCGATCACGCCCCGATCGGTGACAAGAATCGTCAGTCCTCTCAGGAAGTGACCCATCCGGGCATGGCACAACGACTGCACGGAACTTGTGCGAGAGATTCGAAGCGGCTAGAAGGTTCGAGTCCTCGTGACAGGCCTCCAAAGCAGAGCAACGGAAAGGAATTCAATGAAGAAGCTACTCAAGAGCAAGGGCTTTACCCTGATCGAGCTGATGATCGTCGTGGCGATCATCGGTATTCTCGCGGCGATCGCGATCCCGAACTTCATCCGCTACCAGCTGAAGTCGAAGACGACCGAGTGCAAGACGGTTCTCGGCGGCGTCAAGACGTCGCAGGAGTCGTTCCGCGCGGAAATCGACAACTACGCGAACATCACGGACACGCAGCCCGGCGTGCTCCCGAACACCGTGAAGACCGACTGGAACCAGACCGGCTTCGTGTGCAACACCGCGTGCGACCGCACCGCGACGAGCAACAACTGCACGCGTTTCGACTGCATCGGGTACTCCCCCACCGGTCAGGTGTACTACCAGTACCGCTCGCCGCACCGCGCCGCGGCCGGCACCACCACTGCGGAGTTCGCGGCCGGCTGCCAGGCTGACCTCGACGGCGATGGCAACGAGGGCAGCTTCAGTTACCAGTCGTCCAACGAGACGGCGAGCACCGTCGGCGTCCTCGCAGACGGCCTTTCGGGCTGCGCAGCGGGCATCGAAGCCGGCTTCGTGACGGACTGCAACCCCGGCCAGTACTGAGATTTCGTTCGAGCCCTTGAGCTCTCGAGGAGGGGATGCGCGGTTTCGTGCATCCCCTCTTTGTTTTTCCGCCTCGATTCGGAAACCGATCCCGGGCATGTTCCGCGTGAGCCGATGCGTCGCGAATCTCTCGAGCCCGTCCGGTTGGCCGTCGCCTGCGCCGTTGCGTTCCTAGCCGCTCAAAGCTTCCGCGCGATTGCCATTGATCCTGCCGCTGACCTGCGCACGAAGACGAGAATGGGCGAGGACTTCGTCCGCTCGCCGGGGCGAGAGGTCCTCCAAGTCGCAACGCTCCAGCATCCCCTCGCCGTCGCCGAGCTCGTGTGGCTCGAGATCGTCCAGGTTCTCGGACGACCGAGCGCAGAAATCCAAAGAGAAGGGGAGGCAGCTCACTGGGATCGTGTGGAGCGGTGGGCATGGATCGCGGTGGATCTCGATCCGGCGTACTTCGGCGTCTATCACTCTGTGGCCGTTCAGCTCACCACTTTTGGCAAGCGGCCCAAGCGGTCGGATCTGATCCTGGCGCGCGCAAGAGAGATGCTGCCCGAGCGCTGGGAGATCCCGTTCCTGCAAGGCTACAACGCGTACTTTTGGTACGGAGACTTCGTCGAGGGCTCCCGCTTCATCCGTGAAGCTTCCGTGCTGCCTCACGCTCCGGCCTATCTCCCGGCGCTGAGCGAGAGCATGCGCTTTCAGAGCGGCGATCACGCAGGTGCGATCAAGTCCCTGAAGGAGCTGATCTCCAAGCTGGAGGACGGCAGCCCGGTCAAGAACAACGCCCGTCAGCGCCTCAAGGCCCTCGAATCCGAGCTCCGGCTGGTACGCTTCGACGCTGCGTGCGAACGCATGGTCAAAGAGCTCGGTCGGTTCCCCATGGACGGCCAAGACTTGGTGGACGCTGGTTTGATCGGCGAATCGGCGGTCGACGCCTACGGAGCGCGCATCGAGTATCCCAAGGTGAACGAGTGCGTGTCCCGCACCCAGTACATGGGGACGGGACAGCGGGAGTTCGAAAGGGTGAAGATCGCCGGGTCCAACCAGCGCCTCCTGACGGACACGGCAACGGACACGGCAACGGACACGGCGACGGCGAGCGCGGCCCCATGAGCGAGACGAACGTCATCGAGGTCAAAGGCTTCGAGAAGACCTTCTACGTCGGCCTTCGACGCAAGAAGTTCGAGGCCACCCGAGGCATCACGTTCGACGTTCATCAGGGCGAGGTGTTCGGTTTCCTCGGTCCGAACGGCGCGGGCAAGACGACGACCATCAAGGCCCTCTTGGGGCTGATTCGACCGGACCACGGCGAGCTCTCGGTCTTGGGCGTGCCCACCACTTCGCTCGAGTGGCGGGCCAAGGTCGGCTACCTGCCCGAGCACCCCAACTTCTACGAGTACCTCTCCGGTCTCGAGCTCGTGTCGTGGTTCGCGCGCCTATCGGGCCACTCCGCCCACGAAGCAGATCAAGAAGCGAAGAGACAGCTCGAACATGTGGGGCTCGCCTACGCGATGAACCGAAGGCTCCGCAGCTATTCCAAAGGTATGCTGCAGCGCGCGGGCCTCGCGCAGGCGATGGTCGGAGCGCCGTCGCTGTTGATCTTGGACGAGCCGATG
This sequence comes from uncultured Myxococcales bacterium, assembly GCA_964463485.1. Classification (GTDB taxonomy): domain Bacteria; phylum Myxococcota; class Kuafuiibacteriia; order Kuafuiibacteriales; family Kuafuiibacteriaceae; genus CAYXDO01. The sequence continues at coordinate 45,381 of CAYXDO010000032.1, forward strand.
ACGGGCCTGGATCCCATCGGCCGCAAGGACGTGCGCGAGTTGATCCTCGAGCTGCGCTCGGAAGGCCGCACGGTCTTCTACTCGACCCACATTCTCCCGGACGTCGAGCTCACCTGTGATCGCGTCGCGATGGTCTCCAAGGGAGTGGTCGTGCGATGCGGCCGCCTCGAAGACATCGTGCGAGAGACGTCGCGCGGGTTCGAGGTGGTGCTCGAGAACGTCGGCGAGGTCTTGTTCACGGAGATCGCGACGCAACACCCGAAGACGAAGCGAGCCGGGCTCTCGGTGGAGATTCAGCTAGAGACCGAAGGTGCCGCGCGGGCGCTCGTGTCCTTGGCGACCAGCAAAGGCGCGGCGCTGTCGCGCTTCGTGGCGCACAAGGACGACCTCGAGTCGATCTTCGTGCGCTCCCTCGCCGCGTCGGGAGACCAACGATGAGCCCGATCTTGGCCGTCGCTTCGAACACGTTCCGGCAGACCGTGCGAGATCGGATCTTCTTCAACGTGCTCTTCTTTGGCCTGGGGATGACGTTCCTGGCGATCATCGTGGCGCAGCTCTCCTTTGGGTACCCCGACAGAATCGTTCGAAGCATCGGCTTGAGCGGGGTGTCGCTCGCGCTCGATTTGATCGCGCTGTTGCTCGGCGTGGGCCTGATTCATCAGGAGATCGATCGAAAGACGCTGTTCGTCGTGCTGACGCGCCCCATTCGTCGCTGGCAGTACGTGTTCGGACGCTACCTCGGGCTGGTCGGCACGCTCTCGTTGGCGCTCATAGGATTCAGCGTGGTGTTTGCGCTGGCGCTGAAGTGGAGCGGAGGCACGGCGAGCGCGAGTGACGTCGCGGCGCTCGCGATGGCGCTCCCGGAAGCCTCGGTGATCGCCGGGATCGGTGTGGTGATCTCGTGTTTTTCGACGCCGGGCGTAGGCACCGGGATGGGGCTCGGGATTTGGCTGGCGGCGGCGACGACGGACGATCTGGTTCGGCTCACGACACGATCGAACGAGCTGACGCGGCTGGTCGCGAAGGGCGTGTATTACGTGCTGCCTAGCCTCGAGCGCTTCGACTTCCGGGAGTCCGCGGTGTACGGGCAGGCGATCGCGATGCCCGACCTTCTCCTCACGGCGTCCTACGGCGCCATGTATTCGCTGGCGCTCGCGTTGCTTGCGAGCCTCGTGCTCTCGAGAAGGCAGATGGTGTGAGGGGGCTCGTCGCGACGTTCCTCGCGCTGGTGCCCGCGCTCATCCCCGCGGTGGGGCGCGCGGAGCCTTCTCCGAGTAGCTTTCCCGAGGGCGAGAGCCGCCCGGTGTTGGGCATCGTGATCGGGGCACCGACGGGCCTATCGCTCGGCTGGGCGCTCTCGACGCGCTTTTTGGTGCAGCTTCACGGCGGCGTCACCGCCGGCGACCTCTCGCCCGTGGCGATCTTGGACGTCTGCTATCGGCTGCCCGAGGTGTTGGGCGGAGAGGCGGTGCCCTTCGTCGTGTACACGGGCCTTGGGCTGCAGGCCAACGGCAAGCCGCTCGGACCGGGCCCATCCCGGCCATACGATCCCATCGCCGTGCGAGTGCCTTTCGGCCTCGAAGTATTGGGCAGCTCGCTGCCGCTCTTGGGGCAGAGCGGCCGCACGCGCTTGTTCGCGGAGGTCGCACCGGGGATCGGGCTCGTCGAGGAGCACAGGGCCGTGCTGTCCGCCGCCATCGGATTGCGGCTGTAAGACTCACGGCCGATCATCGATCCGGCTAGCGTTTTTTCTTGAGCTCGGCCTCGTCGATCCGGAGGCGCCGCGTGGGATCGGTCGTTCGAACACCAACGAAACCGGGGCGCGACGGAGGGCCCAGGGCGCGGACGTCGACGAGCGACGCCTCGGTCGGGACCTCTTCCTGAAACGCGACGTCGACGGCGGGAGGTGTCCAGTCCGGCGAGAGCTCGATCGATTCGGTGGGGCCGTCGATCCCGCGCTGCGTGAAGCCGGGGGTGGGCGCGGGCGGAGCCTCCTTGAGCCCACCGACGGGAAGCTCGTGCTCAGTCGACTTCACCGCGGTGAGAGGCACTCGCGGCACCCGTGACAGATCGATCTCCGCGGTCGGCGGATCGTCCAAAGGAAAACGAAGCGCGGGCGCGCGCGCTTCGGTCGGCTCCGCGTTGACCTCGAGCGAGGCGAGCTGCGCAGCTCGTCGCCGCGCGCCCGCGGCGAGATCTGTCAGGGACGCTCGCGTCTCGGAGACGAGATGCTCTGCCGTAGGCGGATCGTCGAACTCAGTCACCATCGCGGCGCCGACTGAAGCCTCTGCGCGCCGCGACGCGACGGGAGACTCGCTCCGCTCGAGCTCACGCGTGGGCGCTTCGGCGAACGCACGCGCACGGGGGATGGCGGCCTCGATCTCCAGCTCACGAGTGGGCGTCTCGGTGAACGCGCGAACCGGGCTTTGGGCAGGCGCGAGACCTACAGCCGCAGGGCCGGCGAGTGGAGGTTCTTCCGTCGATTCGTTCGATTCGAGGGTCGAAAGGCTCGCCCGTCGCTCGAGGGCGGAAGCCTCGAGATCGTCGATCGGTTCGAGGTCGATCGGCTCGAGGTCGATCGGCTCGTCGATCGGGTCCGCTTGGATCGGATCGACCGCTGGCTGGCGTTCGCTTGGATCGACCTCGGCGGTCCTGGCTGCGCTCGGGCTCGCGCGAGAACCTTGCTCCGGCGTGGCGTCCCGAGGTTCGCTCCACCTCGCTGCGAGATTCTCCTGCGGCGCGTCGGCCTGGGGCCCGTCGAGCTCCGCGAGCCGAACTTCGTCGGTCGAAGCGGCGCCGCGACGTTCGGACTCGTCTCTTTCCCGAGCCGTCCGAGGTTCGATCGACCGTGGTTCCATCGACCGAGGTTCCATCGACCGTGGTTCCATCGACCGATCGCGTGGCCTCGGCGTGCGCTCCTGCCCTTCGGACGGCTCGCTGTCGTGTGTCGTTCGCGCGTCACGTTTCTGCGGAGCCCGACGTTCCTCGCGTTCGGGCGTGCGCGCGGCGGGACCTCGGGCCGTTGCCTCAGCGCGACGTCGGGGCTCTTCGGGAGCGCGACGCGCTTCGCCCGTCGCACGCGGACTTGCATCGGCGCGTTCGTCCCGTCGCGAAGCATCCGCCGTCATCACTCGGCGCGGCGGTGGGCTCCTTCCCAGGTCCTCGTGCTTGCGCGCCTTTGCGCCGAGCGGCGGGGACTTCTTGTCCTCCTGCTTCGTAGCCTCCAACATCGGCGCCTTCGACGCTTCAAGCACCGGCGCCTTCGACGCTTCAAGCACAGGCGCCTTCGACGCCTCCAACACAGGTGCCTTCGACGCTTCAAGCACCGGCGCCTTCGACGCCTCCAGCACAGGCGCTTTCGACGCATCGAGCACCGGCGCCTTCGATGCCTCCAACACCGGCGCCACAGTCAGCGGATCGAAGTTCCACGAGGAGAGATCTCCGAAGCCACCTTCGCCGATCTTGGGGAGCTCGTTGTTGGCGCCTCGTGCGCGGCGATGGGCGAGCTCGATGCGCATTTCGTCGCGCTTGGCGGTGGCCTCGTCCGCTTCGTCCACCATGAATTGAAGGCAGTCACGAGCCTTGGGGCGCTTGGGGTTGGGCTTGGGCCACTCCTCGACCTTGTCGGCGTCGCGAGGCGGGTAGACCTGGCTCAAAGCGGGCGGCAGCGCGGGAGCCTCTCCGCGCGCGGGCAGCACCCGGACGTAGAGTCGCTGAAGGAGTGTGTGACCGGAGCGGGTCACGCCGGAGACGAGCAAGTCGAAGCTGCCGGGAGATTGAATCGTCAGTCGATAGCGCTCAGGGGATGGGCTGGGCTCGAAGACGTAGCCCGGGCAGCCACCTCCTTTGAGTGCAAACCTTCGGACCCGAAGTCCTTCTGGGTGATCGAGCTCGATGGGTGTCGCGGTGTCGGTGACGAGCGGCCGCTCGCGCTGGCCCGCTTGCGGAAACAACCTTCCGAAGCCCACCTTCTGCAGAAAGCCGGGATGGGTTTCGAGCACGAGCTCCATGACCTCGAGCGGATAGATGTCGACGATGCCCGTGCCCGGGCCGAACTCCCGCAAGGCTGCGCGCGCGAAGGGGCGATCCGCTGCGCCGGTGAACAGGGAGGCGAGATAGGCCAACGCTTCGGCGCGAGTCGCGCCGGTGGCATGCCGAAACGCCTCCGACAGAATCAACGCGTGCTTCGCGTAGGCGACCGGCGAACCGAGCACGCGCTGGACCTCGTCGGGGTCGGTCAGGCGCGTGTCGCCAGGTTCTACGCCGGGCCCCACGTCTCCGGCAAAACGACGCGGCCCTCGGCCCATGAGGTGGGACTCGAACGACGACTCGAAGATCTGATCTTCGACTCGATCTTCATCGTCGTGGCCGTGCTGCTTCTTCTCCTTCTCGTCGCCGTGCCCTTCCCGCTTCCCGCGGCTCTCCCGGTCTTTGGGATCTTCTTCGTCTTCGATCTGCTGTTCGTGCGAGACGTGCTGCTGGCCTTCCATCGGCTCGGGCTCGTGCCTGCGACGGCGGCGAACCGGAGCTTGTCGGTCGTCGTCGCGCTGGAGGTCGATCGCGCCGGTGTCTTCGGGCGTCTCGTTGTTCGCTTCCTCGGTCTTGGCCTCGAGCTTGCTGGACTTGGGAGCCTTGCCCTCTTTTTTGCGAGCCACCGAAGGCGCGCGCGGGCCCTTCGTCTTGGGCTTGGGGGTGCGCGACGTGCCTTGCGAAGCGCGCGGCGCGGACCCTCTCGAGAGCGGGACCTTCACTCGGTTCGGGAGTGTACCTCAGAGTTCGGTCGAGGCGGCCGCGTGCTGAGCCAAATGGCGAGAAACACGAAGACCGCGCCGACGATCTTTGCGAGCGTGGTCGGTTCTCCGGCGACGACACCGAGCAGCACACCCGTCACCGGTTGAAGCAACACCAACACCGCCATTCGCGACGCAGGAATTGATTTGAGCGCCAAGTTCCATGTCATGACCGCACCAAAAGAAACGCCCAGCACCAAGTAGCCCAGCGCGAGCAGCGAGAGCGGCTCGATCATGCGCTCGAGGTCGAGCGCTCGAGCTTCCGGAACCGCAAACGGCAGCACACACACGGCCGCGATCACTCCGGTCGATGAACAGAACGCTGGGGCCGACACCCGAGCCAGGGTGGGCTTCGCCGCGATCGTGTAGATGCCCCAAAGCAGAGCGGTGGCCGCCAGCATGAGGTTCCCGAGCGCAGATCCTTTGAGCTCAAACATATCGCCCAGACGCCCGTCCGACACCACGATGATCGCGCCGGTCAGGGCGAGGCCGATCGACACGACCTGTGACCGCGTCATCGACTCGCCCAAGAAGAGCCGCGCCATGAGCACGAGCACCACGGGCTCGATCCCGATGAGGATCGCGCCGTGCGAGGAGTCGCTGTGGACCAGGCCGTGCGCGCTGACCAAGAGCGGCCCCGCGAATCCGATCGAGCCGACGAGCAGGATCCGCCCGTAGTCGGCCGGCAGCGCGTGGGAGAAGGAGCCGCGCGGTGTCACGATCATGAACAAAGGAATCGAGAGCAGCACACGAACGAACACGAGCGCCGACGGAGGCCACACCCGGAGCGCCTGCTCGATGGCGAAGTAGGCCGATCCGCCGAGCAGATTGGAGAGGACCGCGAGGAACAGCGCGCGCCGTTGTGAAGGTCCATCAGCCGACACGAATGGGAGGCTCCCGCCGGACGCGAAGGCGCAGCTCGCTGCCGGCGCCGGAGCTGGACACGGAGGCTTTGCCCTCGAGAAAGACGACCACGCGGTGGTCTAACACGGGGCGTCGGGGCGGGATCGGGCCTCTCGAGGCCGAAAGGAACGAAAAGTGTAGCACTCGATCGTACATTTCGCCGATAACCCCTCCGATGTCAGGCAGCAGGGTCGGAAAAGCACTTTCAGACGCGCGGCTCCCCAACTCACCGGGCGGGGCCCGCATCTACAAGGCCGAGATGCAGAAGGCGATCAAGGAGGCCCTCACGCCGGAGCCGGGCGACCCAGCGGGCAAGCCGCTGACCGCCGAGGAAGCCGCGGTTTTCGAGCCCGTCCAGGCGAGCGAGATGTCGAAGGCCGCCAAGTCGGTCTTCGACGCCTTCAAAGCGAAGATTCCGGAGCTGCTGGCGAATGGGCCTTCGCCAGGCGGTGACGCCAAACCGATCGGCTCGGCGACCGGCAATCGGGCGGTGTTTCTGAACTCGGCCGGTTGGCCGGTGCCCAAGGCCGACATCACTGGGCAACCCGCGGCGGTCGCGGCCGAAGAAGGCATGTATCGCCTCTCGCTGCTCGTGAGCCAAGCCGTCGTGGGTGGCGCCGGATCGCCGCTCACCTCGTTGAGCAACGCGGAGAAGTCGACCCTCATCGAGAACGCGATCGCGGCGGCGAAGATGTCGCGGGAAGCGCCGAACGGAGTCATCGATGGGTTGACCGCCGACAAGACGGCGCAGCTCAGGTCGAGCGCGTTCACCGTACTCTGGTCGTTGGCGACCACGCTGCCCGCGAGCGGAGCTACGAAGCAACTCTCGGATCGAATTCATCAAGCCTTGGTGAAGCTCGCTGACGGTGAGTCGCACAAGTGGCTCGGGAAGCACATGGCGCGGCTCATGGATCGGAGCGACTATCAGTCGCGGCTCCCTTCCGATCAGAAGGTCGATGTGTCGGAGATTTTCGAGTCGAAATTTCCGAAAAAATTCGATGTCGGCAACATGCTCGACGGACAGGGTTTCATTTCCTGGGAGCACGTCAGCGGAGAGGGCGAAGGATTCTTCGAGTCCTTCAAGGCCAACCTCTTGAAGCAGAAGATCGGCGGCGCATCGTTCACGAAGGTGTCTCAGAGTTGGGGCAGCGCTGACTTCGAGCTCAAGTTCAATCCGCCTCGCGGGGAGAACGGGCGGGTGAAGGGGGTGCGCATCACGGTTCGCCAGTTCCAGGACGACATGTTCGATTCGGTGGGCCAGAAGAAAGGCTTTTCATACGGAGGTCACTCGAACATCGGAGAGAATCAGGAAAACTCGATGGAGGCGGCCCTCCTGAAGGGGCTCAAGGCCAACGCGCCTCAGCTCGCGCTGCTCGACTTGTGCGCTGGCCTGGACAACCTCGACGAGGACCTCGAGAACCTCGGCGACATCGAGATCCTCACGACGTTCAGCTCTTCGTATTTCTGGAAGGGTAAAATCAAGAACGACGCGGGCGTCGAGTTCGACGGCGTCACCAAGTCGGAGGGCCTCGAGAGCTTGCTCGGCCTGTGGGACGCACTCAGCCAGGAGAAGGACTACGAAGGCTGCCGCGAGGCCGTATCTGACCGGATCTACAACTGGGCGCACGAGCGCAATCCGAACGTGGTCTTCCCGACGCTCGAGGACTATCGGCAGGTTCGATGGGCGCACCTCGACGGAGACGACGATGGCATCATGGACGCGACCGACGTCCTGTACCAGTTCGGGCTGAAGAAGGCGTCCGCGGTCAGCAGCGGTGAATACAACCTAAAAGAGAGCGGCCACCCGGACGAGCTGAACGGGGACGCCATCAAGGACGCGGTGCTCGACCTGAATGTCGCGACCCACTACAACTCCTCGACCGCGCACTCTGCCATCACTCATGGGTTCATGGCGGCGGGCTTCTTCGACGGATCGGGCTCGAAGGACTTGATTCGGTTCGAGCCTGGAAAGAATCACGACGGACAGAGCGTCACCAAAGTCGCCGTGAGCTCCGAGCTCGGCCACACCTCGCGGGAGGCGCTCGAAGGGCTCGTGCAGTATATGGCCATCGTCGACTCGGCGGACAAAGGCCGCATCAGCGGGCTCAACGAAGTGGACAGAAAACTCATGGGCCTGACGTTCGCGACGTTCCGACTGACGAACGACGGCCAGGGACGCATGAACGACCAGCGGATCTGGACGCAGCTGCTCGACGTGCTCCGCCTGCCCTCGGACCTGCCGTACGGCCCGCTCGCCAGCCTCGTGGATGCGGAGCACCACGACTACTCCGGAAATCTAGAGATCGTGAAGAAGTACAAGGAGACTCTCTCCGGTACGGCAAAGACCGCGCTCGAATCGCAACAGGTCGGCCGGCCGGGACAAGGGCCCGCCACCGCTCCCATCGCCTGACGCGATCCAGGGGCCCTCGTCGTTCCGAGGACGCAGGAAATCGCACAGCTAAAGGCCGCGAGAGTTTACAGATCGATCGTCGAGACTCCGACTTTGAGGTTGAAAGCGAGCTCCATACCGACCTTTTCGGGCTTGGGTCCGGTGTGTTTTCCAAGCTCGGCGAGTATGCAGTTGGCGAGCTTGGTGTCGGCCGTCCAGGTCGCTCCGCTGAGTTGACTGCCGGCGATGCGCGGTGAGAAGGCACCATTTTCCAGGATACGCGCGGACGCGTTGTAGTCGGACCCGTCCGGAATGACGAGTCGACGGGATGCGTCGGCCATACACTCGACGGTGCCTCGAAGGCTCTTGTTGAGGACTTCGGCGTAGGGATCGACGTCGTAACCTTCGGTGGTCTTCACGCCGACCCACTCGAGATCGAAGTGGCGAACCGGATTCACTTTGCGGTCCGTGGCGATCTTGGCACCGCCGGCGGTAAAGGAGATCGGCAGCGTAACCAGCACGAACCCACCGCGGAACGAAGCGTACCGCCAGTTTTCGACCGCTCCGGTGAGGCATTCGACGGTCTCTTTGGTACCGGCGCCATCGGCGACCGCGCTTGGGCTGATGACGCGGCCGTCCGAGCCGACCGCATAAATCACTCGAAAGTGAGTTCCGGAGGCGCCAGCCGCGCAAAAATTCAGCGTGGAGATGAGTCCACGGGTGGCGTCGGCGAATACGGTCGGGGTCGGCGCTCCCGACGTCGAACCGCCGCGTGACATGATCGCGAAGGCGCCGGCCGCGACGACCGCGGCCGCCGTGGCGGAGCCGATGATGAGCTTTTTCCGCTCGTCGCTCTGCGCCAACAGGTTACGATTTTTGAAAGTATCGAGTTGCTCCCGGGTGACCGGCACCGGCTTGTGGATGGCCGTAGAAGGCTCCGGCGCAGGGGCTCCGAGCACGACGGGACGCGGAGCGGGTGCGGAGCGCGGGAGCGCGTCCCTGACTCGTTCGACCTTCATGCGAGCTTCGGCGAGGTCGTGCGCGCCGCTGCTCGCGAGGCTCCTCAACAGATTCTTGGTAGGGGCGCTCGCATGAAGAGTATCGCGCCAAGCGTCGGGAGAACCGGATGGGTTGCCTCCGAGGAGCTGAATGCCGAGGCCTGCGACCGCTTTGATCTCCTGCACGAGGGAGCCTTGGCCTCGCGCGCCGAGGCCGATCAGACCGACTTGGCCGTTCGCTCGTACCAAGACCGCCTCGAGGCTGAGCGCGGGGTGAAAGATCGGAGGGTTGGCGGCGGCGAGATCGCCGAGCGCCAAGAGCGTCTTGGCCAACAGGTCGAGGACCTCGCGCTCGTCGAGCGTTCGCGACCGCGACAGGGTCGCGAGGTTCGCGCCGTCGAAATATTGGCGAGCCAAACATTCGAAGCGCACAGGCCCAAAGCTCGTGGAAAATCGCTCGACCGCGGCAGGAACGCTCATACTCACCACGCGGCGATGAATGGCGTACAGGCGCTCGATCCTCTCGGCGTCTTTGGACATGAGCAACACCACCGGCAGCGCGTCGGAGATCCGCCGGGCCCTGAAGACCAACCCATCGGCCGCGTCGGCCAAGACTTCATCGAGCTGATATCGCGCTTCGATCAGCGAGCCCACCTGAGGCACAGCGGCCGCAGGGGTATGAACCTCGGTGTAGTTGGTCTTCGGGACAGGACCGGTCTGCGCCTGCAGCGAAACCGACAAGCCTGAGGTAGGCGCCGACCCTGGGACTCCAAGGATCGGGGCTGCCGTGGGGACCATCCAGCTCGGCTGAGGCGGGGCCGAGACCATGTCGGCGCCAGGCAACGCGTCCATCAACGAGCCGAGCGAGGTGGAGCTCGAGCCCGATCCGAGCGTGGGGCCTGCTCGCCCGGAAGCGCTGCGCATCAGCGTGCGCGCGGCCGGCGCGGCTTGCGGGGCGGCGGCCTGCGGGGCGGCCTGCGGAGCGGGAGCGACGGGCGCGGGCCCCCGCTGAGAGGTAGCGCGCGGCAAAGAGGCCGACAGCGCCCTCCTGAACTCAGTCACGTTGGCGAAGCGGGCTCCGGCGCTCTTCTCCAAGGCGCGGTGAATCGCGGCGACGAACTCGTCGGACAGCGGTGTCTTGGCCACCGATCGCAAGTCAGCGGGAGCTTCGCTGATTTGTTTGTAAATCGTGGCTTGCCAGTTGGCCGAACGAAAAGGCGCGTCTCCCGACACGAGCTCGTAAAGCACCGTCGCGAGGCTGTAGATGTCGCTGCGTGCATCGACGTCTTGCGCGCCAAGCGCCTGCTCCGGACTCATGTAGGTCGGCGTGCCGAGCGTCGCCACGTTGTTCTGCTGAGTGAGATTGCTCCCCGAGAGCTTCACGATGCCGAAGTCCACCACCTTGACCGTCGCTTCGGCGCCGTCGACTTGATGGATGAAGATGTTGTCCGGCTTCAGATCGCGGTGAACGAGCCCTGCGTGATGGGCTTCGGAGAGGCTGTGGGCCACGGCCGATGCGATCTCGACGGTCTCCGCTTCCGTGAAGACGATGCCGCGTTTCATCCGCTCGTTGAGCTCCTGCTTGAGCGTGCGACCGGTCAGAAGCTCCATCGCGATGAACAAGAGCCCATTGTCGTCTTGTCCGAAGTCGTAGACCCGCACGGTGTTGGCGTGCCTGAGCCCCGCGGTGGCCCGCGCCTCGGCGAAGAATCGACGCATCAGCTGGTCGTTGTCGGCGATCTGAAGGGACTCCAGCACTTTGACGGCCACGGGCTGCCCGGTCGTGAGCTGGGTTGCCCGAAATACCGCCGCGAAACCGCCGCGTCCGAGAAGCTCCTCGATCCGAAATCGACCCGCGATGAGCGTGCCGACCTTGACGATGTTGAGGCTGGTGGAGGGCGCGTTCTTGATCAGCGTGGAGAGCTGGTCGTTGGGACAGACACGCTCGTCCGTCATCAGACCGCACAGTGGGCACCACCGCGACCTGGTCGATCCCTCACCTTCGACGAGCTTCATGTCCCGACGAGCGTAGCGCAACCGGCGAGTAGGTTGAATACCGGACGGCTAGCAGGTCGCTGAAATAGTCGATTTCGGCCGCCGCGGCGCCCTACGTGATCGGCATGGATAAGCAAAATGCCATCGCTCACCCGTGAATCGGGCTCGGGCACGGGCACGGGCACGGGCACGGGCACGTCATGAGTTTCGGAGCCTTTTTTAGCGACATGCTAACGCGTGGCGAATGGCCTCACTTCCATCGACGTCGATGGAACCCGTCGAAGCGCGGGCTAGGCGCATGTTCTGGAAAGGCAAAGGGATGCCGATAGAGCGACGATCCGGAGTCCACTCGAACGGTCTCGCCGCTGATGTAGGCGGCCGCAGGGGACAGCAGGAAGGCGATCACACTGGAGACCTCGCTCTCGGTGCCGAGCCGCTGCGCGGGGAGCTCCTTTGGGAGCCCCTGGATGGCAACACGCACCTCGGGCGGGTACGCGTCGAGGCCGCTCGAGTCGATTAGACCGGGCGCCACTGCATTCACCCGCACGCCCGCCCCCGCCCACTCGAGCGCCATGGTTTGGGTCAGGTTCACCACGCCGGCTCGCGCCGCGCCAGAGTGACTCATGTAAGGCATGCCGCGCCACATGTCGGCCACGACGTTGACGATGGCTCCGCCATGGTCTCGCATCCAGGCGTTGTAAGCCTCCTTACACATCAAGAAGGTCCCCGTGAGGTTGGTCTCCACGACGGCGCTGAATCCATTTCGAGAAATCGACTCCACCGGCGACACGAATTGGCCCCCGGCACAATTCACCAACCCATCGAGCGACCCGAGCTTGGAGATCGTCTCGGCCACCGCCGCGTTCGCCTGGTCCTCCTTGCGCACGTCGAGCTGAACGCCGAGCGCGGTCCCTCCGTCCTCGACGATCTCACCGACCACGACGTCGAGCTTCTCTCGTTTACGACCCGCGACCACGACCTTGGCGCCCAAGGCTGCGAGCTCGTGGGCGCTACATCGACCGATCCCGCTCCCGCCGCCGGTCACGAGCACGACCTTGTCACGAAAGAGGTCGGACCGAAACACCGAGTCGAACTTGGCCATGGGTCTCCTTAGACGCGTCTGGAGCAGGTCCGCAACTCTGGGGAATCCGCGCCAAGGACCACGACCGGATTGAGAGGACCGCGGGGCTCGTGCAAGCTGCTTCGATGGTCATCGAGAAAGAGCAGGAAGCCGAGCTCGCGATCCACCCGGTCACTCCGGATCGATGGCCCGACTTGGTGCAACTTTTCGGACCCCGCGGTGCCTGCGCGGGATGCTGGTGCCAATACTTCAAGCAAACCGGAGCTGAGTTTGCAAAAGGTAAAGGCGAGACGAACCGAGCGCTGCTCGAACGTTCGGTGGCCCTCGGAGAACGACCCGGACTCATCGCCTACGTAGACGGAGCTCCCGCCGCCTGGTGCGCGGTCGAACCCAAATCGAAGTTCTCGCGAATCGTGAAGTCGAAGGCACTCTCTTCCGAAGGGTCGCAGGAAGCGGGGATTTGGTCGGTGCCCTGCTTCTTCACGGGCAAGGCCTTCCGAGGCCTGGGGCTGGCTCGACGATTGGCAAGAGCGGCCTTCGAGCACGCGAGGAGCAACGGCGCGGAGCTCGTCGAAGGCTATCCGGCCGTTCCGAAGAAGGGACGAATGCCGGACACGTTTGCGTACTACGGAACTCTCTCCACCTTCATCGGCGCGGGCTACGAGGAGGTACGAGCGCCGTCCGCTTCCCGACGGGTGGTCGCTCGCACGGCCGAGACGAAGGCTGAGTAGCAAGCGTTCAGTCATCAGCGCCATCAGCCGTCAGCTCTCAGCAAAACCAAGCGGCAGGCGCCCGCACCCCTCGCTCGGAGCGCTCGGAGACGACCGCGTGCTTGTGGAGCTCGAAGCTGGTAAGCTCCGTCCGTGGCGGTTTACGGCGTGCTCGGGCTCCTCCAGATGGCCTTCACCGTTTGGATGCTCGTCGATTGCATTCGGTCGAACGTCTCTGGCTACTGGGTATGGTTGATACTCTGGTTCCAACCCATGGGATCCTGGGTGTACTTCTTCACCTTCAAGATCCACGATCGCGACACGGCGTGGCTGAGAGCGTGGTTCCATCGACCGCCGTCGCTGGAATCGTTGCAGCACAAAGTTGACGAGAACCCATGTGCGGACAATCATCTCAAGCTCGCCGAGGCCCTCCTCGAACGCGGCGAGCACGACCGAGCGGCCGAGCTGTTCAAGCAGGTCCTTCACTTCGACGACGAGAGCAAGCCGGCGCTCCTCGGGCTCGCGATGTGCGAGCGAGCGGTCGATCGGTGTGATCAGGCGATCGAGCTTCTGGAGCGGCTCGCCAAGAGAGACAGAAGCTATCGTGGACATGTCGCAGTCGTGGAGCTCGCAGCGAACTACTGGCAGTCCGGACGGAAGTCACGAGCCATCGAGCTCTTGGAAGCCTTGGTCAAGGAACACCGCCGATTCGAGCATATTACGATTTTGGCCGATCGGCTCGCCGAGGTGGGCGAAAGAATGCGGGCCACGGAGATGCTCAACAAGGCGCTCGATGACTACCGGCACTCTCCACACTTTGCCCAGCGAGCCCATCGGCGGTGGGCGAAGGACGCCCGATCCAAGGTCAAGGTGTACTCAGCCTCGACCTGACGCGGACCCAGTACCAGGCTCGCGTTCCTCGTATCCCCAACACCGAGCCTCCCGGTCACGATCGATCGGCCCTCACGAGGGTCTCGAAGGTGACGTCGAGCAAGATAGGCGAGCCGTGAAGGTACAGCGCGGGAAGCCAAATCGGAACCAGCGCCACGTCGGGGCGCGCGTAGCTGAATATGCCGAAGGATGAAAGAGCACCCTCGTAGGCCGCCCCTGAAAAGCCGAGGACGAGCGCGTGAGCGAGTCGCACCGACCGACTCGATCGCCCGGGCTCGAGAACGAGCCGAGGGATAAATGCGAGCATCAGTCCGAGGAGCAGCAGCCAGGGCTGGGTGTAGAAGAGTCCGGTGGCCAGGTAGGCGGCCACGAAACAAACTCCGCCGACCACGAACGAGCTCGGGTGAGTGCGAGTCGCAGGGCCACGTACGAACGAGACGCTCCCCTGGAGCATGAGTAGCAAACCAAATCCGAAGTTGGGTCCCACCCACCAGGGCTGCCCGAACATCAGCGAGCTCGGATATCCGAGCACGCCAAACCGCACGTGAATCTGATCGAGGACCAACCCGCCGAGCCCGCCCAAGGCGAACGCGATCGCGAGCTTCTTCGAAGTCCACACCGCGCGAGTATACCAGGTGTGAGTGGTCCGTGCCTCCGCCCCACGTAGAATTCGCGGGATTCACTCCCGCCGGGCACCTGGCAATTGCGACTCCGCGAAGCTTACGCGCAGGCAAGATGCCTGCGCTCCCAGGCAGGACCAGGCAGGAAGGACTAGGAGGCAGGAAGGACTAGGAGGGTGCGTGGTCCACGTACCATGAGTACGTCGATCGCAACCCTTCCTCGAGCGGAATCGAGGCCGACCAACCGAGCTCCGAGAGCCTGGAGACGTCGAGACGTTTGACCGGGGTGCCGTCTGGTTTGGTGCTGTCGTAGACGATCTGACCGGTCCAACCCACGACCTTGGCGACGAGCGTCGCGAGCTCGGAGATCGTGAGATCGGTCCCCGTGCCGACGTTGATGAATCGTTCGTCGTCATAGTGATCGAGCAGGTAGACGGCGGCCGAGGCCAAGTCGTCTACGTGAAGGAACTCACGCCGGGGAGCTCCGGAGCCCCAAATCTCCACGGTCGAGGCGCCGGAGAGCTTTGCTTCGTGGAACTTGCGAAGGAACGCGGGCAGCACGTGCGACCCAGACAAATCGAAATTGTCATTGGGGCCGTAAAGATTCGTGGGCATGAGTGAGATTCCCGGGAAGCCATGCTGGCGTCGGAGCGCCTGGACGAGCTTGAGGCCGGCGATCTTGGCGACCGCGTACCACTCGTTGGTCGGCTCGAGCGGACCAGAGAGCAGATACTCTTCGCGGAGGGGCTGCGGAGCGAGCTTCGGGTAGATGCAGGACGACCCGAGAAACACGAGCTTTTGGACGCCGACTTCGAACGCCGCGCCGATGACGTTGGTTTGGATGCGGAGATTGTCGAAGATGAAATCGGCAGGGAACGAGGAGTTCGCGGCGATTCCGCCGACCTTGGCCGCGGCGAGAAACACGACCTCCGGACGCATGAGCCTGAAATATTCGTACACGGAGGCTTCGACGCGGAGGTCGAGGTCGGCCCGCGGCGCTGTGAGTAGCCTCGAGAAGCCCTCTGTCTCGAGGCGACGCATCAGCGCAGAGCCGACCAGGCCCCGGTGACCGGTGACGAAGACCTTTGCGTCTCTAGAGATGGGAGGCATCTGAGTCCACCTGATATCCGGCGTCTTTGAGGGTTCGTTCGCGTCGGGCGTGCTCGAGGTCGTGCTCGACCATCATCTCGACGAGCCGCTCGAGGCCGACTCTCGGTGCCCATCCGAGCACTCTTTTGGCCTTCGAAGGGTCGCCCAGCAGCACGTCGACCTCGGTCGGCCGGAAATACCGAGGATCGGTGCGCACGTACTTTTTCCAATCGAGGCTCAGGCGATCGAACACCAGCCCGACGAACTCGCGTACCGAGTGAGTCTCGCCGGTGGCGACGACGAAGTCATCGGGCTCCTTCGCCTGCAACATGAGCCACATCGCCTCGACGTAGTCACCCGCGAAGCCCCAGTCGCGTCGCGCCTCGAGGTTGCCGAGGTAGAGCGCGTCGCTCAGCCCGAGCTTGATCCGCGTGGCCGCCGAGGTGATTTTGCGAGTCACGAAGGTCTTTCCTCGGCGCGGAGACTCGTGGTTGAACAGGATTCCGTTCGAGACGAAGAGCCCGTAGGCCTCGCGGTAATTCACGGCGAACCAGTGCGCGGCGAGCTTGCCGATCGCGTAGGGGCTGCGGGGCATGAACGGCGTGGCTTCGTTCTGCGGCGGCGGTGCTCCTCCGAACATCTCCGAGGAGCCCGCTTGGTACACGCGCACGTCTTGTTTGGTCTCGCGTACGTGGTCGCGGACGGCCTCGAGCAAGCGCAGGGTGCCGAGCGCGCCGATGTCCGCGGTATATTCGGGTTGGTCGAACGACACCCGGACGTGAGACTGCGCGCCGAGGTTGTAGACCTCGTTCGGTTGCGCGGTGTCGAGCAGCCGGCGCATGGTGATCGGGTCACTGAGGTCGCCGTAGTGGAGAAAGAGTCGGGTGCCCGGGACCCGGGGGTCTTGGTAAAGGTGATCGATCCGACCGGTGTTGAAGCTGGAGCTCCGGCGGATCATGCCGTGAACCTCGTAACCCTTGGAAAGGAGGAGCTCGCTGAGGTACGAACCGTCTTGACCCGTGATCCCGGTGATGAACGCGCGCTTCATGATTTGGAGCCGGAGGTACGTTCGGCAAGCCGACCACGTCAGTCAAGCCAAAGTCGCTCACCGAACGCCCTCCGAACTCAGAACCTACTCATCGACCCTGACCGATGTCCAAGCGCAGTCGATCGAGCGCGCCGTCACCGACCACGAGGTGCACCTGGCCCACTTTGGCCGCGAGCTCCTTGTAGGCCTCGAGCTCCTTGAGCCGCAGCAACATGGGGCTCTCCGAGAGCACCTTGGCGGTGTTCGCCATGGAGCGCACCGCGGCGGTCTCCTCTCGCCGAAGGATCACGTTGGCCTCGGCCTCCTTCTGGGCTTCGATCACGCGGTTGAGGAGCGTTCGCATCTCACCCGGGAGCACGAGGTCCTTCACGCCGAGCTCCAGCAGCAACAGGCCAACCTTCTCGGCCTGCGTCGAGACACGTGGAGCCAACGCGGTCGCGAGGCCCTCGCGATCGGCGAGGAGCTCGTCGAGCGTTCGAGACCCGACGAGCTCGCGCGTCGCCAACTGAATTGCCAGGTACAGGAGCTCGTCGGGGTCGCGCGCCACCGTCGCCACGCGGACCGGATCGGTGATCCGAAACACCGCGGCGATGTTCATACGCAAGCTCACCCGATCTCGACTCATGACTTCCTGGCCGTTGACGGCGAGGGTCCGCTCGCGAAGGTCGAGGACCGAGAAGTGGACCTTGCGCGTGGTCAGCCAGGCGGCGTGGCGGCCCGCGGGCAAGACCGCTTCGAGCACGCCGTCGACGAAGCGAAGCGCCACCGCGCCGCTCGGCGCAGAGACCTCTACGTAGTCCGTGACCGGCGTGATCGTGCGCAGGTCGTCCGAGAGCGGCGCCGCCGAGAGCGCCGACGTGTCGAGCTTTTCGACGGTGACTGCGACATCTCGCTTGGCGCCGATCGAGACACGCTCGGCCGTCCAAACGACGTGGCGACCCACGCCGAGCCAAGCGACCGGGCGACCGCGTCGCCGCACGACCGCACGCTCCCCTTGGCTGACGTCTACGACCGCGACGTCCCCTTCGGTCACGAGCGCGAGCTCCTCGGCCACCAACTCAGCCAAGATGGTCTTGATGGAGTATCGGGCCACGTGCGTCTTCTGGAAGGGCCGGAACACGAAGTAGCGACCAGGCCCGAAGTACTGGACTGGTCGGCCGTTCACGTACAGGAAGGCCCGTTCGTCGTTGTCGATGTCCGTCCACATGGTGTCCTCCAAGAAATCAGAAAATGCCTACCCGCCCGCGCGGGGACGGCTCGGCGCCCCCCGGCTCGGCGGTCGCTCCTTCGACGCGCGGCTCGACGTCCGTCGCGGGCACGGAGCCCGAAGGCTCGTGATGGCGAAGGCGTGAAGACGCCGTGACCGGGTGCGACTCACCGAACCCTCCGCTCCGTCCGCGCGCGAGCGTGTAGAGCTCTGCGGAATGGGATTCGAACCCACAACCCAAGGATTATCAGTCCTCTGCTCTCCCTTTGAGCTATCCAGGGGTGGCTCGTGCTCGATTCAGAACACGAAGCCACCTGAGTCGTAACGGCGACTCTCCGAGCGAGACGAAACGGGAACGTCCCGATCTCCCGGCCGGACGCGTGACCGCGCGGCGGGAGAGGGCAGCCCGTCGATACCTCTCGCCAGGGACATGTAGTCGGAAGAAGCAGTCTTCGTGCCAGCACCGGCCGCCCCGAGTCGCCGAGTTGGACGATTCGATGGGATAGAATTGTATGAGGTGGGATAGGATCGCCTTCTCGGGCGGCATCCTCGACGTCAGCTCGGGATCGTGTCGCCGATCCTGGCTGCGTTGGCCATGAGCGTGAACGTGATGTTCTTTGCCGGCAGGAACGGAAAGCTCGTGCCGTCGGCCAGGTAGAGGTTGGGAAAGTCGGCGCTTCGACCGTCGGGTCTCGTCGTCTTCGACTCACCTGATTGCGACATCGGAATCAGACCCGCGTAGTGTACGGACGCGCCCATCGGGCGTTCGTGGGCCATCCCGGGCGGCACGACACACCCGAGCCAGAGAAGCGCCTGCCGGGCGCGCCGAAGCGCCTCTCGAATCCGCTCGCGCTCGTCCGGTGCGCTCGAATAGCTCACGACGAGCCTGGATCCCGCGCTCGAGCTCGGCGCGAGCGTCACTTGGCAATCCGAGCGCCGGGTATCATGGAGATTCACGTTGAGCAGTCCGAGCGCGGCGTGGACGTTAGCGAAGACCGCGAGCCCCGTCCTGAGATCGAACGGCATACTCTGCACGATCGGGTGAATCATCGCCGTCTTGAGCGTCGTCAAGAGCGCGTGGACGTAGGTCTTGGGCGATGGGTTCGAGAAACCCATGGCGAGCTGGTGATACTGGTAGCGCTCGGGATCGTACCTTTGGCCGATCATTCGGAGGTTCACGAAGGGCACCAGGATTTGGCGGTTGTCCATGAGCCCGGAGAGGGTCCACGGCTGACCTTGATGCGACACCGACTCGAGCACGATCTTGCTGCTGGCGAGCGTGCCGGCGGCCAGGACCACGAGCTCGACCGGAATTTTCTCGGCGGGGCCGCCCGACGCGGGCTCGAGGACCAGCGTCTGAATTCGTCCAGACTCATCGAATTCGAAGCGCTGGACGAGGACACCCGGACGGTACTCGACGCCGTGACGAAGTAGGTCTGGGAGCGCCAGGGAGGGTGTCCACAGCGCGTCCCGCGGGCAGCCCCAGAGGCATCGACCGAGCTGCGCACACGCCTTTCGAGCTCCCTTCTGGGTCGTGAGCACGGCGGAGCGAGAACGGCCGAGGAACACTCCGGCGCGCTTTAGGCGCGATCGGTGTCGAGCGTAGGCGGCGAGGAGCCGCTCGGAGTGCTCGTCGAGGGGGACCGGCGTGGAGAGCCCTCGGTGGAATGGAGTGAACCGAGTGAGGTCATCGTCGTCTCCGGTGACTCCGATTCGCTCGGCGATCTTGGTGTAGTAGGGCTCGAGCTCGGCATAACCGAAAGGAAAGTCTTCGAGCTCGGCGTCGTTGAACGGAAAGCAACCGCCGGTCCAGGCCTCGGCCAGGCCGCCTCGAGCGAAAGAGACCAGGGGCTCGAACCCACGCGCCTCGATCTCGAAGCGCCGATGCGGCTCGAAGATGTACTCCCGATGGGGCGGGAATCCGTAGTACTCATCGTCGCCGCCCGGGAGAGTCGCGCCCTCCAAGCGACTGCCAAGAAAATAACGCTCGGGAGACTCGAGGGACGCGAGCAGTCCGAGAAAATCCTCCTCTGGAACCGAAGGCGTGGGCGGAGGAGGCCGACCCACGTCCAGGACGACGACGGAAAATCCGCGCTCGGCGAGCGTCCACGCGACGTGGACCGCGCTCGCTCCGAAACCCACGACGTGGGCCCTTCTCTTCACCGCGGGCCCTTCACCGCGGGCCCTCGGCGCTGAAATCGGCGCTCTCGAGCTTCGCCTTCTGCGCTCGGGCGCGGCCAATGAAAGCCAAGGCGCTCGAGGGTGAGTCCATTTTTGCGCGTGCGTGAGGGTCGACCTCGAGGATCGCCAACAGCATCACGAGCCGACGCCGGAGCTCGCCAGCCGGGCGGAAGAAGCGCGCCAACAAATCAGCCGGCCTCACAAAACCCGACCGAGCCAACAGACCAAAGAGCTCGTCGGCTGCGTTGCGGCCTCCGACCGCGGACAACAGCCCGCTCTTGGCCGCCTCCGCATACGCAGAGAGCTGCGAGCCGCCGAGTCTTCGGTGAGCGAGATACTCGGCCAGGCGGAGGGCTTCCTGCTCGAGCTCGGGCCCGAGGAGCGACCCGAGCAACTCATCGAGGACCACCTCGAGGGCCCTGGCTTTCGGCGCCACGCCCAGAGTGGCTCCGTATTTGAAGACGTAGAGCTGGCCGGCCCGCACGGGGAGAGTGCGAGGCAGTCTCTTCGCGATCCTCTCCGCGCGAGAAACCCATTCAATGAACGGCTTCACAGGAATGGGCAGGATCGGCGCGGAGCCGCGACCGGCCTTCTCCCGCAGTCGAGCGAGCAGCTCGTCGAAGCGAAGCGCGTCCGGGCCCGCGAGATCGACCTCTCGCGGCCCTCGCGCCAACAGCGAAACGATGGAGGTCGCGGCATCCTCGACGTGAATCGGACGAACTACGACCGACGCGCCAGGCGCCAAGATCACGAACGGAAAGCGAGCCAACGCCAAGAAATGCTGGAGCGCCGGACCCTCGGAACCGAGGAGTATGGTCGGTCGGACGATCGTGACCTCCTCCAGCCTCGAGGCCGACACCAGCTCGTCGGCAGCGCGCTTCGACCTCGCGTAGGGATACTCATCCAGCTCGGGGTACGTCACCGCCACCGTCGACGTGTGAATGAATCGCCGAACCTTGGCCGCCTCGGCTACTCCGAGCAGCGCCCGCGTGCCCTCCACGTTGACTCGCTCGTACTCCGCGTCCGGCGCGTTACCGGTTTGGGCCGCGGCGTGAATGACGACGTCGACATCGGAACAGCTGGGCGCGTACGCTCCCGCATCACATAAGTCACCCAACACCCAGCTCAGATTCGGGCGTGGCGCTCGCACCGCGCGCGACAACGCCCGGACTTGATGCCCATCCGCGAGCAACCGATCCAGGAGAGCTCGCCCGAGCAACCCCGTAGCGCCCGTGAGAAAAATCGTCGACATGAGATCAGTCCCTCAAGACGGGCAATATTTTCTTGGAGACCGGCGGCGGCAGGGGCGGAGCGCTTGCTTCCACGCGAGGGGTCTCCGGCGAAGGCCGCCAAGTCGCTCGGTCTTCCGGACGAAGCGGCGACGGCTTCTCCCATACTCTGGCGCCCTTCATCGCCCGCGCGAGCTGCACGGGCTGAAAGACGATACTCGGCCACAGGAAGATCTCGTTCGTACACGAACACTCACGAGCCGAGATCGAGGCGCGAACGTCGTGGGCCCGAGCCGATCTCCAAATCTCCCGGAACGATTGAGTCCGGAGATTTCCGATCGGAGGCCGCTGCTCACAGACGCCGACGTCCCCGTTGGCGAACACGACCGCGCTGAGCACTCCCGCGCGACAAGGGATGACTTGCGCGTCGGCCTCCAAGGTCTCGAGCTTGGCCCACTGCAACATCGGCTCCACGATACTCCCCACGCGAGAGCGCTCCCGCGGGGCCCACAGGCGCTTCAAATATGCGTAGAGCTCGCGATACTCCGACAACATCGGCCCGCGAAGCGTGGGGTCCTTGCGCTCCCCGCGGATGATCGCGAGATTGTGATGGCCCATGTCTGGGCATCGCTCGAACAAATACGTCGTCAGCTTCTTGATCTCCGCCATGTTCGTGTGAGTTGCCACGGAGATGGCGTGAATTTGGAGCCTGGGGTCGCGGTGGGAGAGAGCCTCGAGCGCGTCGTAGGTTTCCATGGCGCGCTTGAAGGCGCCTTTGGTCACGCGAAACTGATCATGAAACTCCTGAGTTCCGTCCAGGGAGAGCTCGACGGTAAAGGATCGAAGACTGGGTTCTTGGAGCGCGATCCGGACCTGCTCGACGGTCCGGTCGGTGAACCAGCCGTTCGAGGGGACGTAGACCTCTTCCACACCGTTGTTCCTCACGAACTCACGGACGATCTCCCCGAGCTCTTTTCGAAGAAAAGGCTCTCCGCCCGAGAGGTTGAGATTTCGGATGGGGCCGAGCTCCCTCGAAAGCGCGACGATCTCGTCGAGGGTGAGATCGTCCTTCTGGTTGAGCTCCTGCCAATAGAAGCAGTGCTCGCACTTCATGTTGCAGATCGAATTGATGAAGAGGACCAGGAATGGCGGCGAGGGCACGTCGAGGACGGCGAGGTTCTGCCAGTACAGCGTCGCGTGTTTTCTGGCTCGGTGAACGAGGCCTCGCATTCGCGGGACAATGGCGGCTCCGCGCCGCGAGGCAAAGCGAAAAGTGCTGCGTCGCTGGAGCGCACCCGGGGTGAACTCCGCGTCGCGCTTGAATGACATCGTCATCCGTGCTCAGGTCGGTCGTTCGTTTCACGACGATGCGGGTCAGGGACTTGAGAGTGTTGGTCGACGCGACGACCTGGTGGAACGACCGTGGGTTCGGGCGTTATACGAGGTCGCTGCTCACCGCGATGGTCGCGCGCAGACGCGGTCTCGAGTACACTTTTCTGGTCGATCGCGAGCCCGACGGAACGATCCCGGAGTCGGTCCGGATCACCTGGAGGAAGACGCGCCGCACTTTGACCGAGAGCGCGGTCGGGGACGGCGCGCGCGGTGTGGCGGATTTGTTTCGGGTGGCGCGCGGCGCACTCCTGTCGCCAGCGGACGTGGTGTTCTTTCCGACGGTATATTCGTTTCTTCCCCTGCCGAGCTCGGCGCCGTTCGTGGTCGGTTTCCACGACACGACCGCGGAGAGGCTGCCGGAGCTCGTGTTCCCCTCGAAGCGAAACGCGTTCTTGTGGAACGCCAAAGTCAGCTTGGCGCGACGGACCGCGAGCCGATTTCTCACCGTGTCGGAAGCCTCGGCAGGGGACCTTGGCCGGGTCTTTGGCATTCCTCCCGATCGAATCGACGTCGTGTATGGCGCGCCCGACCCGATTTTTCGCGTCCTCGCGGGGCCGGACGTACTCACTCGAGGTCGCCTCGAGTATGGGTTCAGAGCGGACTCATCACTGTTCGTGTACGTCGGCGGGCTCAACCCGCACAAGAACGTGAGTGGCCTCTTGCGGGCGTTCGAGAGTCTGATCGGCACCCATCAGAGCTCCGAGCTCGCGATCGTCGGCGACACGTCTCGGCGTGGGTTTCACGACAACGTAGACGAGCTCACGGGCTTCGTCGCCGCGCGCCCCGAGCTCGCTTCGCGGGTTCGGTTCTTGGGCCGCGTGCCGGACGAGCCACTCGTCAGACTCTTGAACGCGGCCACCGCGCTGGTGTTTCCTTCTTTTTCGGAGGGGTTCGGGTTGCCGGCGGTCGAGGCCATGGCGTGTGGGCTGCCGGTCCTGGCGAGCGGTGCCACCAGCCTTCCGGAGATCATCCAAGACGCCGGACTCTTCTTCGATCCGTCGAACCCATCGGAGATTCGGCGAGTCATGTCGGAGATCATCGAATCTCCCGAGCTTCGGGCCAAGCTCCGGGAAAGAGGTCTGCGAAGGGCCAGAGAGCTCACGTGGGAACGAAGCGCCGAACGGGCGGAGACGATGTTGAGATGGACGGCCGCGTCAGGTCGTCCGCCGCTCTGGCAGCTCCTCCGCGGCCTCCGCTCGCCGTCCCTGCGGTCCGACGCGCAGACGCTCCGGCTCCGCGGTCTGCGTCGCTCCTCGAGGTCCTAATGCGAGCGATCCTCACCTTTCACTGCCTCGATGAGTCTGACTCACCGCTGTCGGTGAGCGCGGCCGAGCTCGAGCGGATCCTGGATTGGGTCGAAGAGGGCGGCCACCGGATCGTACCGCTCTCCGAGTTGCTCTCGCGGCCGGCCGGCGGTCAGGTGGCGCTCACCTTCGACGACGGGTTCAAGAGCACACTCATCGCCAGCGAGGTGTTGCGGAGGAGAGGTCTGACCGCGACACTCTTCGTGGTGACTGGGAGAGTTGGCGCTGACAACGACTTCCCCGGGCAGCCGAGTTGGGTGGAACGACAGCAGCTGCTGACTTGGCCCGAAGTTCGCAACCTCGAGGCGATCGGTTGGGAGCTCGGTGTCCACAGCGTCACCCACCCAGACTTGTCGAAGTGCTCCAACCAGCGCATCGCCGCGGAGCTCGAGGGCTCCCGAGAACAGCTTCGAAGCCACGGGTCAGGACCGGTCGAGGTCTTTGCGTATCCATACGGTCTGTTCGACGAGCGCGTGACGGCCATGACGCGCAAGGCCTTTCGGTGGGCGGTGACGACCGAGCTCCGAGCGCTCCGCGAGCGTGAAGATCCAGCGCTGTTGCCTCGGCTCGACGCGCACTACCTGCGGGGGTTGGGTCGATCCTTCGCGTTCGGCGGGCCCGCCCATCGAACCTGGCTTCTGGCCCGCTCGAGCTTGCGTCGCTTGCGCCGAGCCCGAACGTGAGCTGAAGCTTTACCTCGCCGAGTACAACGGCTAGAGCGTCGACATGACCTCGCCGAGGCCACTCGTCTCCGTCGTGGTGCCGGTGTTCAACGAGTCCGCGGTGATCTCGACCTTTCACGCCGAAGCCTCTCGCGCGCTCGGCGCGATCACCGACGCCGATTACGAGCTCGTTTTCGTCGACGATGGAAGTCGCGACGACAGCTTCTCGAAGCTCGCACGCCTCTCGCAGACCGATCCGAAGGTCTCGGTGGTCAAGCTCTCGAGGAACTTCGGCCACCAGATCGCCATCTCCGCGGGGCTCGACCACGCGCGAGGAGACTGCGTCGCGATCATCGACGCCGATCTCCAGGATCCTCCCGAAGTCATCGCGAAGATGTTCGAGCGCTACAAGGAAGGGTTCGACGTCGTGTACGGCGTCCGCACGGAACGAAACGGGGAGACGTTTTTCAAGAGAGCGACCGCGTCGTTGTTCTATCGGTTGCTCCGTTCGTTCTCGCGCCTCGACATTCCCCTCGACGTAGGTGACTTCAGACTCCTGAGTCGGCGAGCCGTCGAGCAGCTGCGGGGGATGCGGGAGAAGGATCGCTTCGTGCGGGGGCTCGTAGCGTGGCTGGGATTCAGACAGGTGGGTGTAGAGTACGCGCGCGCGCCTCGGTACGCGGGGGAGACCAAGTACCCCCTGAGGAAGATGCTCAGGTTTGCGCTCGACGGGATCACTTCGTTCTCCAACTTTCCGCTGCGGCTGGCCACGTGGCTCGGCTGGGGGGCCTCGCTCCTGTCGTTCTTGTACTTGGCCAGCGTGTTCATTCAAAAGGCGATGGGTATCACCGTGCAGGGCTGGGCCACGATCATGGTGGCGGTGCTCTTCATGGGTGGTGTGCAACTCATTTGTCTCGGTATCATCGGAGAATACATTGGACGGATCTTCAACGAAGTGAAACCTCGGCCGATGTATATCGTCGAGGAGATCGTCGGTGCTCGGCGGGAGTGAGTCCCGCCGACCGGCGCCCGTGCGCGGGGTGAGTCGCCGAGCTAGGCCCGGAAGAGGCTAGGAAGAGGCTAGGAAGAGGCTCCGCGTCGGAGCGCGACGGAGTTGTAGATCCAGGCCACCGAGTAACCCACGACCCCGCCCACCCATCCGCCGTAGAACAGCCCTAGGAACGCGCCGCCGACGGACACGTCGTACCCAGGCAGATAATTGCCCAGGCGACCCAGGGTCGGACCCACGACCTGCCCTCCCTGAATCACCAGCCAGATCGTGGCGACGAACAAACCCACGCCCCCCACGCCCGCAAAAGTGACGGCCATGATGGACGCACGGAGACGAGCCACCGCTCGCCTGACGATTTGGAGCTCGTCCTTCGGGCCGTTCATTCGGTGCCCTCGGGTTGGGAGCTCGAGACCGCGTCGAGCGCCGCGTCGAGCTCGAGCTCCCGGAGGAGCGATCGCTCGTGAATGGCGACGAGGCCGTTGATCACGCGGGCCAGAACGTTGCCGAAGACGTACCCTCCGATAGCGGCCTCCAGACCCCCCACGAGCGCGCCGAGGTAGGAGACTCGGTAGCCAGCGAGATAATTGGCGAGGAGGGTCAGGGTCGGCCCGCCGGCCTCTCCTTCGACCCAGATCGTGACGAGAGTAGCCAGGATCAGACTCAGGCTGCCGACGACGGCCACGGCCACGCCGAGGGCGACTGGGTCATACCGGGCGAAGGCTTCCTCGAGCAAGGCCTCCACCGGGTCGAGGCGACGGGGCACGAGCCGCTCCCCGGTGGCGCCGGAGACGGCCTTCTTCTCGACCTCTTCGTGATAGTCATCGTCGAGGTTCACACCCCACACGTCGTGAGTCGCTCCGCCGATGTTTTGCGCTGCGTACATCGCGGTGAGCATGCTGTGATCTTGGTTGTTGTAGCGGTGCTGCCCGTTGCGCCCGACCAACTGAAGGTTCGTGAAGGCTTCGGCGAGGTAGGTTTTGATTTGCTCGAGCGCGCCGCGATATTCCGAATCGTAGACGGGGTAGGCCTTGGGCATCCGGATGACGGTCCCGTCGACGACGTCATCCTCACGCACGAGGCCAAGGATCGCAGTCTCCTTCTTGGCCAGAGCGATCAGGTCGGCGTCGTCCATCGTCCAGAGGTCGTCACCTTCCTGGACGAAATATTCGAGGCCGATCGAGCTCATCTTCGGGTCGGGGACCATCTCTGGGCTCCAACTCTTGAAGTTCTGAATGCGCCCCACGCGCACCTTCGGCGAGTGGATGTAAATCCAATTGTCAGGAAACAACTCTTGGCGGCGAATCACGAGCCCCACGGTGAGGAAGTCGCGGTACTTGAGCTTTCGCGCGGCCACGAGCACGCGTTCGGGAGGCGGAGGGTCGAGGGCCTCCACGAGCTCACGGATCGGCATCGACGACACGAAGTGTTCGCCGGTCTCCGAGAAAGTCAGCCCGTCGCCGTTCGTGGCCACGACCTCCGCGACTCGCCGATCGACGTGGCGAATGCGTACCACGTGAGTCCCGAGCTTCACCGGACTTCCGGACGCCTCGAGGATCCCCATCACCCGCTCCCACATCATGCCGGGTCCGAGTCGCGGGTAGTGAAACTGTTCGATGAGGCTCGTGATGAGCTTGCCGCGGTTGCCGATGAGCGCGTTCTTGATGGCGCTCAGGAGGTCGAGGCTCTTGATACGCTGCGCGGCCCAGTCGGCGCCGATTTCGTGACACGGGATGCCCCAGACTTTTTCGGTATAGGTCTTGAAAAAGATCTCGAAGAGTCGCCGGCCGAACCGATTGGTGACCCACTGCTCGAGGTTCTTTTCCTCCGGGCTCGGCATCGCGCGGGCCTTGAGGTAACTCATCACGATGCGAACGGCCTCGACGACACCGAGGCCGCGCAAGGCGTTCATAGCCTTGAGCGGGTAGTCGAAGAAGCGTTCGTTGTAATAGATCCGGGAGAGGCGCGGCCGCACGATGAGGTCGTCGCCGAGGACCTCGTGCCACATTTGTTTGACCGCCACGGCTTTGGTGAAGAAGCGGTGACCGCCGATGTCATACCGATAGCCCTTGTATTCGACGGTTCGCGAGATGCCGCCGACGCAGTCGTCTTTTTCGAGGACGACGGCCGAGCGCCCCGATTTTCGAAGCTCATAGGCCGCCGTGAGACCGGCTGGGCCTCCGCCGATGATCACGGTGCGGGCGGAGGGCGGCTCCGGCGAGGGGCTCCTTTCGAAGGCTGACAATGGCCTGAGCGTCTAGTACGGGGCGATGCGCGAGGCAAGGACGTGGAGTCAGAGAAGCAAGTCAGGATCGCGGTGGTAATGCCGGCCTACAACGCAGAGAGCTATCTGCCCGAGACTGTCCCTGCCCTGTTGGCCTCGGCGAGCGCTTCGGCCTCGGCGAGCGGGTCGGCCTCGGCGAGCGCGTCGGCTTCGGCGAGCGCGTCGGGGAGCGTCCTCGTGGTCGACGACGGCTCCACCGATCGGACCGCTGAGCTCGCAGAGGACCTCGGCGCTCGTGTGGTGCGCCTCACTCATCGTCAGGGGCCCTCGGGCGCGCGAAATCGGGGGGTGGCGGCGGTGCCGGATGCGGACGTGGTCTTGTTCGTCGATGCGGACTGCGTGGCGCATCCGGATCTGGTGGAGAGAGTACGAGCCCGCTTCGAGGCGGAGCCCGACATACTGAGTGTGATCGGTTCGTACGACGATCGACCTCCCGAGCAGAATTTTTTTTCGCAGTATATGAATCTACGACATCACTTCACACATCAGCGCGCGTCTCGAGAGCGTGCGCTTTTTTGGGGTGGGTGCGGAGCGGTTCGGAGGGCGGCGTTCGAGGCGGCCGGAGGGTTCGATGCGGAGCGATTTCCGTGGCCGAGTGTGGAGGACTTGGAGCTCGGGATGAGGCTGAGAAGGCTCGGGAGGACGTGCCTCGATCCAACTCTCCTCGTGACTCACTTGAAGCGATGGACGTTGCGATCCGTGGTGGAGACCGACATTCGTCGCCGGGCCATTCCGTGGACCGAGCTGATCTTGGAGTCGGGAGAGATTCCGGACGATCTGAATCTGAAGACGAAGGACCGCGTGTCGGCTGCATTGGCGCCCTTGGTCCTCGGGAGCGTGGTGGGTCTGCCGTTCTCGGTCGTGGCGGGGGCCTGGCCGTGTTCGGTGCTGGGGTCGATCCCCGCGCTCCTGCAGCTCTACCTGCAGCGTGAGTATGTGCGGGAGATGGCTCGAATCAGGGGCCCGGGATTCGCGTTCGAAGCCTGGCTTTTTCACCAGGTGCACCTGACCTACAGCGGTGTGACTTTCGCGGTGCTGGCGGCTCCAAGGGCCCTAGAGTCGTGTCAGTTCGGGGGCTGAGTCGGTTCAGCGGGGGTTGGGTTCGGTTCAGCGGGGGTTGGGTTCGGTTCAGCGGGTGGCGTTTTGGGGGGCTCTGCTGGCGGCGCTTCCGGCGGCTTGGCGCCTTCCGGCGCGGGCGCGGTCCCTGGCGCTGCTTCTGGGGGAGGCGTCGGGGTCTCCGGGCCGGGCGCGGGCGCTTGTGGGATGGGCGTGGGCGCAGGCGCGGGCGCGTCGTCTTCCGGTCGTTTCTTCGGGCCCATGCTGAGTTGGACCCACGTGGCTCCGCCGCACTCGATGACGTCCGTGCCGATCACGTCGAGCTCGGTCTTGGTGCCTTCGGCGGTTTGGACCAGAGCGGCGAGGAGGTTGATTTCACCCCTCGCTTTGGTGGTGGCCATTTTCTCCGCCATGTTGGTGTCGGGTGCGTTGGAGGCGGCGACGGCGGTGAAGTAGCGGCCTTCGCGAACGAGGTAGTGGCTCGTCCAATCTGGGCACCCCTTTACGCCGGGGCTTCGCGCGAAGATCACCGCGTTGTTGCAGCGCGGGAGCTCGGGCTGGAAGTCGCCGTCGGTGGGCGCCCGAGCGAGCGCGTAGACGAACGAGGCGCAGTGCACGATGTCGAGCACCTCGGCGCCGCGGATGGCGAGCGGAGCGGTCTTGGAGGCTCCGAGCGCCTTGGCCGCTTCGCCTCGCGCCGCAGCGGCGCCGCCCGCGAGCATTTGCACGTCAAACGTCTCGGATTGCGCCTTCCCGGTGGCCCACACGCCTTCGTCGCTCAGACACGGATCCATGCCGATCCACGCCGGGCCGTTGGGGCACTCGACGGTCTTTCGATGCTTCTCGGCCTCGGCCTCTTCGTCGGTGAAGAGGCCGGGTTTGGACTCTCCTTCCGCCTTGCCTTTCGACTTCGGCGGACAAGCTTGCAAGAGGAGGGACGCGGCGAGCGCCATGACCCACGCGATTCGTCGGCTCATGTGTTCCCCGTCGCACGGATCCCGCGGGCTGTCCAGGGAACGGCGTCTGCGCGGTCAGCGTAGGCGATTGATCGTCATGGCGAGCCACCCGTACAGCACGAGCACGCCGGCGAAGCGAAACATCGCGCCGGCGCACCCGAGCTGGGCGTCGGTCGGCGCGGTCATGCCGAGGCGCGGCGTCGCGCCGGTGATCCGCGCCAAGAGCGGACCGCCGAAGTACATGCCCAGCGTGATGGCGACGATCCACAGGGTGCTGGCGCCGAGTGTGGCGCCGGCACCGTGGCGCCCTCGACCGCGGATCGTCCAGACGCGATCACTCAGCGCGAGGATCCCTACGGCGGCAAGGACTCCCGGCGCCACGACGAGCGAATGATATTTTCGCCAAAACTCACCGAGCCGGGAACGGTCGGGGTCGGGTGGGTTGGGCAACCGGATGGGGCTTCGAGACTCAGGAGGCCCAAGGTCCTTCTCGATCTCCGCCCGAATTTTGTCCACGAGCGCCTCAGTCGAGGGACGTAGCGTCGGTCAGAATCTCGTGACCTGTCTCGGTCACCAAGATCGTGTGCTCGTGCTGCGCCGAGAGCTTTCCGTCGGCCGTGCGCACGGTCCAGCCGTCATGCTCGTCGAGCACGGTCTCGTGAGTTCCGAGATTGATCATGGGCTCGATGGTGAAAGTCATTCCGGGCTTGATGCGGGGATTGGCGCCGTTGGCGCGGTAGTGAGGGACTTGCGGGCCTTCGTGAAAGACGCGGCCAATCCCGTGTCCGACGTACTCGCGGACGACGCCATACCCGAATTTTTCGGCGTAATCTTGGATGGCAGCGCCGACGTCGCGGATGCGACTCCCCGGCTGAACCTGGGCGATGCCGCGCATGAGGCACTCCCAAGCCACATCGACGAGCTGCTTTGCCTCCGGGGAGACCTGACCCACGAAAAAGGTTCGGGACGTGTCGCCGTGAAAGCCGTCGAGGATCGAGGTGACGTCGATGTTGACGATGTCCCCTTCTCTCAAGACCTCGCCCTTCTTCGGGATGCCGTGGCATACGACTTCGTTGATGGACGTGCACACGGACTTTGGGAACCCTTTGTAGTTCAAGGGTGCGGGGATGGCGCGGTTGTCGATGGTGTACTGATGGACGAAGTCGTCGAGCTCGGCAGTGGTGACTCCGGGCTTCACGATGCGGCCGGCGAGCACCAGAGTTCGAGCCGCCAGTCGACCGGCTGCACGCATCGCGTCGATCTCTCCACCGCTTTTGATCGTGATCGAGTCCTCGTTCTGGCTGGCAGCGGGGTCTCGATTGCGCAGGCCGAGGCTCTTCGCGCGCTTGTGCATCCGATGGGTGAACGCGTCGAACATGCAGGTCCAGGGTAACAAGCGCGAGCGCCCTGCGCAATTCGCGAAGTCGAGGCGGGACGAAATTCGCGATCGATGGCGCGCGACGCGGTCGTGGGCTGGGCTCATGGAAAATTCGCTGCGGCGCCGTGGCCGTAGCCGGACGCTCCGCTCCGCCCAAGCAGGCACGGAAAGCCAAGGCGCCAGCCAAACTTCCGGCAAAAGGAGCGGAGGTGGCGATATCGACGTCAAGTTCGACGAGAAAGGAACGTCAACGAGGCCAGCCCTAGGCGAACCGCACGAGCCGGGGCGGGCCCCGCCGCTGGACGGGCGAAGGAAAGACGTCGATCCAACGGGGTCGGATCTGCGTCGATCGCGTGCGAATGAAAGAAACGAATTTCGTACGGACGCCAGCATCCCCTTGTCGCCCAGTCAATCGGTCCGTTTGTACGACCTCCAACGATTGCCCGACAAGTTCGGTCGTGCGAGGCAGCGGCATGCGACCGATTCGAGAGAACACACCTCACAAGA
>CAYXDO010000033.1:0-77015 GCA_964463485.1 uncultured Myxococcales bacterium
CCCATTCGCCATCCAGACCGATAAACCTCAATCACCGGCCACCGACAATGAAGGGTGCAGGTCCACGACCGACGGCTGGGGACGTCTTCATGAAGACCAAGATGCTCAAGGCAGCGCAGAGCCGCGGGACCGTGCAGAAGAATGTGTTCGAGTGGACGCGCGGTGAGTACGGCGACAAGTACCAGCTCGTCGTCACCGCGAAGGCGAATCGACCGCGCCACGCGAACGACACTCAGCGGTTCGCGGTCGTTGTTGCACTCGAGCGCGATGACGACGCCGTGAATGTCTACTCACTCGTTCGTGCTCGGCTCGACGCTGGCCGCGTGCGGGTTCGCGTCGGTGGCCCGTGATGGTATGAGCTGCCGGTCGACGCTCTGGTTCGCGCACGAGCGACTCACGCGGCAACCTCCAGTCGGGAACGGCGTACTCGACCTCGCCCTTTTAGAGACCCTTCACAGTTCGTCCGCCTCCACCCCGAATTTCAAAGTCTTCCAACGCAAGAATGGCTCGCGCCTTGGTATCAACAAAGAGGTCGCCCGCGTGCCCGTTCTCCATGTCCCCAGCATAGCGGCCGAATGGGCCAAGAATACCGAGTTGCGATAAACGGGTAGCTTCGCTCGCGTCGATTGCGCGCAACCGGAGCACGGCGGCCTCGACTAGGCGGCGACTCGGCCGTACACTCCGCCGAGTTTGCAGTGAGCGGCTCGATACTCTTCCGGCTTGAGCTCGAACTGACCAAGGCCGACCTTCGAGTGTTGCTCGACGCCGTTGCGGCCGCCGAAGAGGGTCGAGCGCCGACCCCCAAAGGTCTATCGAGGAGTCGCTCCCGAGCCGGGGAAACGGTGATTAGCGCCTCTCACAATCAGTTTGCCCTCGTTCCGGGCGGAGTCGCACTTCATGGACTTCCTCCGATTGCGACTCGACCGATTGCCATCCCCTCCGGACTTGTTCCGCGCCACCTCATTCTCAGGCTGTTGGGCGACAAGGTAAGCCTGATGTTGTTGGTGGGTCTGCCACCTCACAAGCGCGTCTACAATTCATCCGCGATATATGTCACCGACGAAGTAAAACCTCGCGCGGTGCAGGGGGGAGCGCCATCGTTAGGGCGTCGGCGCTGAGCCGAGGGGTACCATCGAGGCTGGAGCGAAGCGGCCCATCGAAAACGACGCCCCCTTCTGGCAGGCGAGCTCCGCGACGTACTTCGACCTTTGAGAACCGGTGCTCGCATGGTTGTTTGGAGCTCAAACGAAGTCGTGTGTCGTCGCCGTTAGCGTGTCGCGCGCTCGATCCGAACGCGCACGGGAGGGAGGGTCCGGCGCAGACGTTTGCGGCCGCAGGTTCAACTTCTGAACGTGGGCCTCGTCGTGCCATCGGCGGAGTTTGGTGGACTGTCGCGACCGAGGCAACGGACGACGTCGGCGCATGCGACCTTTGAGCCCCTAGGGGCCTCGGCCGCTTCGCGGCCGGGGCCGGGGGCTCGCGTTGTGTCTCCTGGCGTGCTCCGGCTCTCGATGACGTGTCTCTCGCCCTGGCGGCTCAAAGGTCGTGACTAGGGATCGGTGCTTGTGAGCTGCCTCAGCAGCGCGTTTACGAAGCCGACGACATCGGCCTCGATAATCGCGTCTCGGGTGCCCACGATGAATGCGGCCACACGAAGCGGTCCGACTGCGTCTGGGTCGACGAAGTCACGACGCAAGACCTCGAGTGCTCGCTGGGCCTCGACATCAGCGAGGAGGGGCAAGAGCTTCACGACGACGTCCTCGAGACCCGTGCCAAAGTTCCGCAAGACGTAGAACAAGTCGTACGCGTCTTTGTTCTCGCCGCGACCGTCGAAGGCGAGCGCTTTGAGCACGATGAAGGCGCCCGCACCGCAGACCCAGATCTCGCGCCTCGCCTTCTCACCGAAGAGGGTACGGCCGTCGAGCGTGATGCGCTCGCGATCTCGGAACGCGAGCTTGAGGCCAGGCGCGATGATCGCGGCGAAGTCGGGCTCGATGTTGCGAAGGCGACCTCCTCTGTCCGTGGCAAGCGAGGGTTCGATGAGGAAGTCGACGGTGACGCTTGCAGATCTGACTCCGGCGATCTTCCAGCGCTGCCGCGTCGGGTTACCTTCGGCGTTCGTGTCCATCACGAAGCCTGCGGCACGCAGGCGTTCGGTGAGCGTGCGGTAACGGCCTTCGTCGAGCAGCGCGAGCGTGAGCCCGACATCGAGGTCCATCGTTCCTGCGTGCGGATCGGTACCTTCGGGCAGTGCGTCTTGGTCGATGATGAGCGACGGTACGAGGCCCCCGACGACGATGAGCTCGTCCATTAGATCTCCGAGCTTCGTCGCGACGTACAAGCATGTTGCGCGCACGAGCTCGACTTGTTCGCTCTTGTATTCGGAGGCTCTCTTTGGCTTCTCGGTCATGGCTCACGCTTCTCGAGGAGCTCGGCGCGAAGACGATCGGCTGCTTCGGTCGCCCGTTCGGGATGGGCTTTGAGGTCGAGGTACGCCTGCACCGGATGGACGCACCGGATGCCATCGCGGTCCTCGGCGCCGTGGAAGACACCAACGTCGTTTGGAACGACGAGCCAGAGGTTCGCTCCACGTACGTCCTCGCGGAAGCCGAGCTGGGCCTTCAGCTCGTCGGACGGCTCGTCTTCGAGGAAGAACGTCGCGATACGGTACCCAGCGAAGTGCGTCATCTGCCAGGCGGCCGCGAGGCCCGTCGCGGCATGCGTGACGTTTGCATGAGCGAGAGCGTCGCTCACCTTGTGCGCCAAGGCATCGCCGGAGCGAGCCGCGACGTGGCCTTGAATGATCGTGTGCTTCGAGAACTGGTATGCCTCGCGCCAGGCCTCGAGGAGAAGCGAAGCATCCCGCACACGAACGGGAGGCCGACTACGGTAGCTTCCGCCAGTGCCGTCACCGTTAGCGGCGCCAGGCGCCGATCCATAGCCGAAGCCACCGCCGAATCCGTCACCTTCGCCATTCACACCGACTCGAGCGACGTAACCATCAGCTTCGAGCCTCGCGACGATGCGGCTCACGAAGCCTTCGGTCATGTCGGTGGCTCTTGCGATCTCGCGCTGGGTGACTGATCGCGCTGGATCCATGAGCAACCATCGGACAACGCGCGCGCTCTTCGGGGAGAAGACGTTCGAGGGACGGCCAGGGTTCTTGAACAAGTTCGGCCGACCATCGATGATCACGCGAAGGCCAGGCGCGACGATGTGAGCATTGCCGCTGAGGTCCATCCACGAGACCTGCGCGGCTTCACACGCCCGTCGACCGACCTCGCTCATGAACGGAACGGCTACCAGCGGAATGCTTCGCTTGCCGTGGGCGTGCGCACGTTCGGAGGCGGCTTGCGCGAGAGCCGCGACCTGACCAGGCGACCCATTGGCTTCGATCTCGACCACGAAGCTGTGACCGCCCGATGAGACCAGCAGGTCGTGCCCGGAGCGACGACCGCGACGGCCCGGAACCTTCACGTCCGCGGGCGCGCCGAGGATCTGCGCGAGCGCGTTGGGTAACTGCTTTTCAAGCAGACGATGGCTTTCGGTCGCCACAGCTTCACTAAACAGCATACCTTCACTCTGTGGTGAAGTTGATCAATAAAGTGAAGTCTATGACAGTTGGTCGTACGAGAGCTGGGCTTGATGCCGCGCCGCAGAAGACGCGGTACCAGCACGCCACCGCGTTCGCCATCCTCGCCGCCGAGGAGTATGTTCAGCTCCGCCTCGACGCAGGTGCCCGATGACGAAGATTGCGACACTGACCGGCTTCGTCGACACCTCTGTCTACGAAGTGACCTCTCGCTCATTCGGTGTCCCGAAGCGCGACTTCAAATCGAGAAGACCAGGTCGAGCTGAGCGAGCAGGACCGGCATGATCGCGTACGTCGTCACGGACACTTGAGCCCGCATTTCAGAACGTCCTCGTCTGGCAGCGCCAAACTCACACCCGCACCACGCCCGCTGCAAACGCCGCGAGCGCGATCGCGGTTCCCAAGATCACCGCGGAACCGAGCCGCAATGTGCGCGCCATGCGGCCGCCAGTCGCGAACCAAGGCATGGCGGAGGTGAGTACTCGATCCGCCCCGGACAGCGTAATCATGCCGCCCATGGCGCCGAGCAAGAACGGAACCCCGGCGACGTCTCCGAGCCAGTTCGACCAGTAGCTCCACGCACCTCCCGTCGCCTCCTCCAGCCAATCATCGACCGCCAAGCCCCATCGATAGCCGAAGACGAGAATTACCAAGCCAACGAAGAAACCGAGGAACCCGACGCGAAGCCGACGCGCACGCGTACCCATCAATCGTTGGTCCGCGGCAACGAGCTCCGATCCCGAAACGCGGGCCTCGCGCTCCCAAAACACGGGTGGAATGATCGCGTCTCGCAAGAGGGCCCACCACTCGGTCGTCATTTTGTAGCCGCGACGCCGGACCCTCAGGGCGTCGAGTCTGGTGACCAGCAGGTCGCTAACGGACATTCGGAAACTCATCGATTGTCTTCCTTGCGCGGCGATTCGGGGTTGCCGAAAACGGTCGAAGGCGTCTGATGATTGATTCGCACGTCTTTTCTGGCGGCTGCGGCGCATTTCCTCATGCGTGGGGCGGGTCGCGGAGCGCGTTTGTCCGACGGTTCGGGTTGAGCCACGCCGTCGTGCCCTCGACGTCGAGCAGGTACCGCTCGATGACTTCGAGCGCGAATCGCTCGGGCAGACAGTCCTGGAACTTACTCAGCCGGTACCCCGGCAACTTCGACAACACCGCGCGGCGTACGTCCTCCGACGCCCAGAACGCGGGCTCCGCGAGCTTCCTCGCCGCAGCGCCGATGCTCTCGTGCGTGACGCCCGCGCCGTCGATCTTCAACATGAAGTTGTCCGCTTGAACCTTGCAGCCTTGGAGGACTTCGAGGCCGTACTTCAGCGTGTGATTTACGCGGCCGCCCGCGTACGTCCACCAGCGACCGACGCCGTCGTCCAGCTGCACGGCCAACCCATCGCGGCGCAGCAGCTCGCCAAGGTCCGCGCGCTGCGAGGCCAGGTGCTCGACCGCCGTCTCGTGAACGTACGGGTAGACAGTGTCCTCCGTGAGCACCTGCCTGATGCGCTGCGACAGGTCGGCACCCAAGAACTGTGGCGTGAATCCACCCCAGCTCGGCTTCACGCCACGAGGAGCTTCGCGCACGACGACGATGCGGTCGTCGTGGTTGACGCGCTCAGCGAGCCACGCACGGCCACCGAGCAAGAAGGACGATGTGTCCTCGACGAGACGGTCCACGAAGTCTTGTTCCAGTGACCCGAGGTCGCGTGAGCCCTTCGTGACGACGCGGTACAACACCGGGCTCGAAAATACGGCGTACAGCTCGCGGAAGTTCTTGCGTCCGAAGGCACGCTCGGCCTTCTCGCCCATGGATAGTACGCCGCCCGCTTCGAACAAGAAGTCTTTGCTCAGCATGTGAGCGACCACTTCGTCGAGCTCGGCGCGCGTGATGTCCGCGAAGTCCGGCACGCGAGAGAGTTGCTCCCAGCAACGCTCCGCGCTGATGGCTCCGAACTGCAGCGTCATCGCCAGGAGCTGATGCACGAGCACCGGCCAACAACGCCCGGTCACACGTACCGGCTCGACCCAGCCCGAACGTGCAAGCTCGACGAGCGCGATAGCCTGCAGCACGGCCTCGGGCGCCTCGCACAAGAACGTCGTGTTCGCCGCGGTCCCTTCACGACGGCCCGTGCGACCCATGCGTTGCATGAACGACGACACGGTCGTGGGCGCGTTGGCCTGGAAGACCAAATCGAGGTCACCGACGTCGAGCCCAAGCTCCAACGTCGAAGTACACACGATGCACGCATTGGTGCCGCGCGCGAAACGCTCCTCGGCCGCGCGCCGTTCTTCGAGCGCCACCGACGAGTGATGCACGAATACGTCCGTGCCCTTGCCGCGCATGTGGTCGGCCACACTCTCGGTGAGCGCACGAGACTGACAGAAGAAGAGCGACTTTCGACCCGCGGCACGACCCGCCGCTTCGCCCGCAAGCTCCGGCGTCGTGTTGTACAGACCCACGAACAGCTCGCGACGAGCAGGCTGCCTCGGCGGATCGACGACGACGCCCGCGCGCTTCGAGGTGCCTCCGAGCCACGTCAGGATCGCATCTGGGTTGCCGACCGTCGCGCTCAGGCCGATACGCTGCACGTCATTGCGGCTCAATGGTCGCAGCCGCTCGATGATGGACATGAGGTGCGCGCCGCGGTCGGTCCCGGCGACCGCGTGAATCTCGTCGATGATGGCCATGCGCAGGTCGGGGAACACTTTTTTGATCGGGAAGCGCGGTGAGACCAACATGACTTCGAGCGACTCAGGGGTCGTCATCAGAATCTCGGCGGGCTCGCGCGTGAACTTGCGTTTGTCGTGGTCGGAGATGTCGCCGTGCCAAACAAAGCTGCGCAGCCCGACCATCTCGGCGTAGGTCGCGATGCGTCCTTCCTGGTTGTTGAGCAGCGCTTTGATCGGCGCGATGTAGAGCACGCCAACACCTTCAGGCTCACGCGTAACGAGGTCCGCGAGCGCCGGGAACATCGCGGCTTCGGTCTTGCCGCCCGCCGTCGGCGCGAGCACCACGGCGTTCTTGCCGTCGAGGATCGCCTCGCCCGCAAGCTCCTGCACCGGCCTCAAGCTCGTCCAACCGAGCCGCGCCACGATGGCCTCCTGCAGCCGCGCCGGTAACCGCGAGAATGTACTCACGTCGATGTCTCACGGACGCGCCTCTTCTCTGCGTCTGCCGACCTTCGCCTATCGTGGCAGTTGAAGTTCTCCTGCTGACGCGAGTTCATCTCGGAATACGAAAGCTCGTTGAACATCAGAACTCCAGGCTCGTGACCGCGTAGCCCTTGTCGTCGTCAGGCTCGGGCTCGTAGTCGATGGGCTTCTTGCCGTCGGTGGCTCGCTGCTCCTGAACGGTCGGTGGCGGCGGCGGAATCGACACGCCCGGATTCTCGGCGATGGTGTCGAGGAGGTTGACGAAGCGACGTAAGAACTGTCGCGGCACGACGCCGACGTCCCCTCTGAAGCCCGCGGTCACTTCGTCTACGAGCGCCGCGATGCGCTCGGACGTAACCTTGGCCTGCACGTCGTTCGGGTCGGGCGCGGGGTACAACTCGCGCAGCCGGAGCGCGACGTCCTTGAGGCGCTCCCGGTCGAAGGGCCGCAGCTCGAGCTGCGGCTGCCGCGTCGTGACGAGCCCGCCTTCGTTCAAGAACTGGATGCGATCGTGTAGCGGCTGGAGCCCCGCGACACCACGGCGCGTGTCGTAGAACTCGGGCGTGCCCGTGAACATCCAGAGCAGACCTTTGTAGCGATCAGCCGCATCGAGAATCTGGCGGATGCCATTGAGCGACTTGCCCCGCACGTCTTGGCGCATGCGCAAGATCGTCTCGGCTTCGTCGATGACGATGACGAGCCCCTTGTAGCCCGCGGCCTTCACGACCTCCAAGATGCCGAGCAAATAGTCCATCGCATCGCGGCTCGTGATCTCGCCCTTGATGCCCGCGGCGCGCTTCTCGGCCGCGCCGACATTGCCGCTGCCTCCGAGCCACGACAGTAGCGCACCTGCTTCGCGCACTTGCCCGGCTTGCTTGAACGCGAAGACCTCACGCAACACACGCGCGAGGTCTTCGGGGGCCTTACCGCCGGTGAGCGATGCCAGCTCTTCACCGATGCGCTTCGAGACCTTCTCGTCGAAGTCGGGTGCATCGGCGTCAGCGCCTCCGGCGATGAGTGCGTCCTCGACCTTGCCGACCCAACGGTCGATGATGTCGCCGAGCGCGCCGCGCGGACATGTCTGAGTCCCAAGCTCCTGCACGACCTTGCGGTACACATCGTCGAACTTATGGAAGTGCAGATCGTTGTCCGAGACGACCACGAAGCTCGTCGCGAAGCCGCGTGCTCGAGCGTCCGCCAACGCGAGCCGCGCCATGAAGCTTTTTCCGCATCCAAACCCACCGCGCAGGAACTTGAAGACGCCCTCGCCGTTCGCCGCGAGATCCAACACGCGTGAAATCTCGGCACGCTGGCGCTCTATGCCGACAGCGAAAGTGTCGAGGCCACGCTCGGGCACGACGCCGGAGCGAAGGCGCTCGAAGATGTGCTCTCGGTCGCGACTGCTAATCATCTAGTTATCCTTCACGTAACGCTTGCCGCCTTCGCCCGACTCGACGCGGACCTTGAACGGCAGCTTCAGCAAGTAGCCGTCGAACTCCCGCGAGAACGTCCGGAACGCACGCGGTGACCCGAGGAACTGTGTGACCTCGGGCTCCGTAATCGCGCCGTGCTTCTCGATGTGAACGAACACCTTCCGCACGGCCTCTGTCTCGAACGCGTCCGCCCACGCGAGCACCGTCGTCGTCGTGGTCTCGACCGGCGGCGGCTTCGACGGACGGCGGGTCGGCCTCGGTGTTTCGGGTCGAGCGGGTGCGCTGCGCGAGAGCCGCGAACCAACTGAGAACCAGGCTTCCGGCATCGCTGCGCGCACGGTCTCCACGCCGTCCGGGTGGTGAAGCTCGACGCGGGCACGCTCGTCTCGCGGTCCTTCGAGCGCGAAGAACAGCTCGGTCCATGTCTGGCTGACCGGGAGCTGCAGGCGGCCATTCTGGAGAGTGCCCGCGCCGGTGGCGTCACGCAGCGCAGTCGTGATGTCGGCGCGCTCAGGCACTCGCAACGCGACCGAGATTCGCGACGACGCCGTGAACCCGAGGCTCGAGCGCTCCTTGTCGAGCACCAGCCGCACGCGAAGCCGATGGAGCCCGACGACGTCCGGTAGAGCCTCGGCCTCGATGGCGCACTCTGCGAGCGACCGACCCTCCGCACGCGGGCGCGTCACGGTGAGCACCGGGATGATGCGTTCCTGGGGTGAGTTTCCACCGTGCACGAAGCTCGCGCCGACCGTGCCCGTCGCGAAGCTCGCGGTGTCCTCGCGCAGCAATAGGTAACCTTCGAGGCCCTCGTACCCGAGCGACTTCAGAGAAACCGGCAGCATCCCGGCTTCTTCGCGCGGATGTTCGTCGAGCACATGGCGGCGACTCGGGTCGGTCTTCTTGCCGTACGGCTGAATCCGCGTCGTCTCGTCCTGCAACAGGAAGCCGTGGTCCGCGGTGAACACGAAGTGCTTCACGCCCGCGAGCTGCAGGTGCTGTCGCGCGGCCTTGAGTTGCTGGAGCGTCGACTCGAACGATGCGAGCCCGACGTTGGCTTCTCCCGCGTCGTCGATCTCGGTCGAGTGCACGATGACGAGCGTGTGGGGCGCGAGCTTGCGCTTCAGCTCGGTCGTCTTCGCTTCGCCGATCTCGCCTAGCTTGAGTGAGATGCCCGCTTTGCTGACTGTGCGTAGACCCATCGCACGCGCCCGAGTGTCGGGCCGGTTCACGGTGTACTCACCCGTCTTGAACCCTTGAAACACCCCTGCGACGTGGAGCCGACCGGCCTGCGCGACGGGCGCGAGCGCATTCATACCCACCGGCGTGATGGTCGGCAACTCGGCCAGGCGGGGCTTCAAGTCGACGATCGTCCCAGGCACCTCGAAGTCTTCGACCAGCTCCGCCGCCATCTCGTAGCGGAACGCGTCGACCATGAATAACGCGACCTTCTCACCGAGCGCGAGCAACGGCACGACGACTTGCTCGAAGAGGGTCCGTTGCTGGAGTGAGTCCGGCGGCAAGAAGCCGTGCTCCTTGCACACGCCGGTGAAGTCGCGCGCGAGGTCGTCGGCCCATGCTCGGTGTCGCGCACGAAGCGAGCCCACGACCTCCTTGAGCGCGCCGAAGTACGGGAGCCTCGGCTCCAAGAGAGCCAGGCGGCGCTGCTCGAACCGGCGGTGCGCGCCGTCCACGAGGTACCCATCCACGGCGTAGCGCTCGGTGGCTTCTTCGAGGCTTCGTGCACCACGTAAGGGTCGCTCGTGGCGTGTGAGTACGGTCCCGAACTCAGCGGCCTCGGCCACGAGATTCCACGCCCATCGTCGCGTCTGGTCGCGCTTGAGCCAGAAGGAACGGTCACCTTCGCGCGCATGGCACCAAGCCTTCGCCTTCGCCCAGTCACCAAGAGCCAGTGCCTCGACCGCGCCCGCGAGCACACGGTTCTCTTCCTCGCGGAAGGTATCGACCTGCCCGAGGTCTTCGGCCGACATGAGTCTCAGCTCGGCGGCCACGAAAGACTCGACCTCGTCCGCAAGCCGCACGTACGCGTCTGGGTGGCGAGCCCGGAGCTGCTCCACAACACCGCGGCATGCCCTCACGATCGGCGCGTCGAGGTCTCGGAGCCGCATCAACGCCTCGAGGTGCGGCGGGCGCCTCAGGTCATGGACGTACTCGACGCTGAGCAACCAAGCCCCCGCCGCGGACAGCACCTCCGGCAGCCGCAAAGGCGTGTCTGCGCGTTCGGGCGTGAATTGTCGCACCCAAGGCTCGTCCAGCCCCGTGAGCGCATGCAGATACGCCTGGAAAGCCGCCAGCTTCTCGGGGACGTCGATGCGCGCCTGGAGCACGGACGGGTCACCGCCGAGCGCCTCGACCAGCACTGCCGGGCCCACGTCCTCCAGGAACCGCAGGAGATCTTCGGAGCGCCCCGACATCGCCGCCGCCAGCCAACGGTCGGCCTCCTCGAGGCTCGGCTCGTTTGCCAAGAACGCGTCCACCTCCGACGCTGCGACCCGACCCACCGCAGCCTCGCGCACGAGCGTCTCGAAGGACT
This sequence comes from uncultured Myxococcales bacterium, assembly GCA_964463485.1. Classification (GTDB taxonomy): domain Bacteria; phylum Myxococcota; class Kuafuiibacteriia; order Kuafuiibacteriales; family Kuafuiibacteriaceae; genus CAYXDO01. The sequence continues at coordinate 10,730 of CAYXDO010000033.1, forward strand.
TCCGAAACCGGACTCCGGACGCGTACAGCTCCAGCACCGGCGTCGCGCGGATGCTCTCTTCGTTGAAGCCGGGCATGTGGATGAGTACGGGCTGCTTGTCGAGCCCACTGCCGAACGGCTCCAGCTCGAACAGAAGCTCCAGGAAGCTCCCCCGGAACGCCACGACCGGGTGCGGGAAGGCGCTCTCCTTTGCGCGCTGGGCGAGCGCGTCGACGAAGCCCCTGTAGTGAGCGTCTTTGTCGAGCCACACGACCACGCCTTGCCTGCGCAACTCGGCGGCGACCTCACGTTCGAGGGCTTGGGTGACGGGACCGAGGTCGGTCACGGCGTCCCCATCGCGCAGGCGGCCTGGTCAGGGCCCATCGCGCAGGCGACCTGGTCAGGGCCGCCCGGTGTTCTGGGACGTGTGCCTCCGAATCCACAAGCCTTTCTTTGACACAACTCGCGGCGTGGGGAAACAACCTCGACCGATCGAGATAACCGCGGCCGATAACCGCGCTCTACCGAAACCGAAGTCCAAGAATTCGCAAACTTGCGCCCGATAACCGCGCCGATAACTGCGTTCATGAAGGCTCCGCAACCAATCTCGTAAACGGCGGGCAACTCGCTGGCACGTTCGAGGCGGCCGCTCACTTCTTCCCCACTTGTTCGAGGCGTTCCACCCACGCCGCGAAGTGGCTGCACTCAGCTCGCATCGCGGGTAGGCCGATTTCCAGGGCTCCGACCAGACCATGAAGCGGTTTGATGTATCCGGTCACGATCGCCTCGATGCGTTTGGACGGTGCGGTGGTCGCACCATCGTTGATGTGCTCGGGGCTCTCGAACTGGCCGCGAATCCTCTGGAAGGAGGCCGCCAGCCCAGGCAAACCGACACCAGAAGCGAATCGCACTGGGTCCGAGAACAGCACGGCCTCGAACTCGTGCATCTGAATGTAGGGCACGAGTTGACCTCGATTCCAAGATTCACCCAACTCCAAAGCGATCGCGTCGAGCATCGCCGCCTCCAGCTTCGCGGCTTTCGCTGCCGGTGGATCGGCCGCAACTATGGTGGCCTTTCCAGGGAAGCTCGTCGGAAGGCGAAAGTAGTCGAAGCAGGTCGTGACAACTGCATCACGGTCTTCGCGAAGCAGCGATATCAACTCCTTCCGGACTCGGTCCCACGGCCGAATGCCTCCCTTATGGCCAGGCACGCCCAAGATGCGGGCCGAGATCCACAGCTCGAGGGTCGGCGCGAGAACCTCCCTCACGAAGCCCTCCTCGGTTTGGCCTTCGACCAGCGCCAGTATTCGCTTCATCGTCCCGGACCCCCGCCAATGACGTTCTTCTGCCAGAGCTGACCCAAGCTGAAGTCTTCGAGCCAGCTCGCCAGCCGAACAGGGTCGAGGCGCTCGAACTTCGATGTTCCGTCTCGATGCTCAGTTACGATCACCTCAGCTGGCTCGAACTCATTCAGCAGCGTGGGTGACTGCGTGCACAAGATGACTTGAGCTCGCAATGAAGCCTGCTTGGCGAGCCCGGCCACAAGAGTTAGCGCGTACGGATGGAGACCCAACTCAGGCTCGTCGATGATGATCGTTCGTGGAGGATTCGGCTGAAGCAGCGCTAGCACGAGACACATCAGGCGCAACGAACCGTCGGAGAGCTGACTGGCGTGAAAGGTATATTCGGAACCGCTTTGCCTCCAGCGAAGCTCGGTCTGCTCAGGATTGTCGACCAGCGGATCGACCTCGAAGTCCTCGAAGTAAGGGACGGCGAGACGAACGATATTGCGAATCATCTGATACGCTCGAGGCTCCTGAGTGCGTAGGCGAAACAGAAGGGGTGCGAGATTCGCCGCATCCGGAAACAACCGTCCTGAATCCCGGATCCATTGGCGCTTCTTCAGCTCTGCAGACTCGCTCGTGTCATGGAAATGGTAGACCGTCCAGCTCTTCACGGATGGATACACGAAGTGCAAGATGCCTTTGGCGTTGCGAGCCTCCTCCTCCTCGTATGCTTCTCGAAGCTTGGATTCCTCGAGCCCTGAACCCAACGACAAGAACCGCTGCTCGGCTGGGATGCTCCAAACGTTCCCCTCCCAGTAGATCGCCTCGTCAGCGAGCATGAGCGTGTTGCCAGCCGTTGGCTCGAGTCTAAAACCGTACCCGTTGGTGCCGAACTTGAAGAACGCCCCCATGGAAGGCGTGACTTTGGAACCCTGGTGAAGCAACCGATCGGGACCCCCTTCTTTGGCGACGCGGTAGCGCAAGCGCTGGTCAACGATGTCGGCGACGAGTCGAAAGAGGCTCACGAGGTTGCTCTTCCCCGAGCCGTTCGCGCCGACGAACACGTTGAGACTATCCAGCCGGATGTCGATTTGGTCTCGGATGGACTTATAGCCCTTCACCGCGACCTCATCGATGGGTCGTGTCGTGTTCATTCGCTTGCCTCCTGCTCCGATGAGTTGACCATCAACCCATCGTCGAGGTCCATGACGTACTTCGCCTCGACCTCGTCGCGCTCGAGGGCTTGGGTGACAGGGCCGAGGTCGGTCACGAGGTGCTTCCCGTCTTGGTTCGGTACGCCTGGTCTGGATGCGTCGGCGACTCGGGGTGAGTACGTTCGAGGCGCCCGTCCCGCACGAGCGGAGCGAGGTGCTTGTCGACCAGCTTCCGAACGCTGCGCCCCAACACCACGCTCAGCTCCGCGGGAGTCCACGGTCGAATGCCACAGAGCTCGACGATGGCCGTGCGCAGTCGACCTTCAGGTGCGCGCTTCGGCAACGACCGGACCCGAGCTTGGAGCGGGTCCGGAAGGCCGCCGAGGAGATCTCGAACCCGAGGGTTCTCGAGCTCACCCCCTTGCGGATCAAGCTCACCCCTTTGCGGGTCAAGCTCACCCCCTTGCGCCCCAAGCTCACCCCTTTCGGATGGTGTGACCGGGTTTTCTAGCTCCACCCCTTCCGACCGCAGCTCCCCCGTTTCGGCGGTCGGGCGCACCGCAGGGCGGAGCACGTAATACGTCTGGGAGCTGGCGCCGCGCTGCTCGACGAGCCCGAGATCTCGCAGGCCGCGTAGGGCTGCGCTCGCGGCGAGGGTGTCGAGGCCGGTCAGGTCTCGAAGGACGGCGTTCCGGATTTCGCCCAGCTCGCGGCAGTACACGAGCGCGAGCTGCTGCTCCTTGGAGAGGCTGTCGCCCACGGCTCCCAGCCACGCGCGCTGCTCGGACGTGAACAGGTGCGCGAACATGAGCGTCGCGACGAAGCGGTTGGACTCGCGGCTCGATTCGAACAGAGGTCGCGCGAGCTTCGCGGCCTCCATTTCCTCGCGCATGAGCCGGATGCCGCTGCCGATGTTCTCGGCGACGCCGATCTCACGGAAGACGCGGGCGATGCGCGGGTTGCGCGAAGCCGAGCCGGGTTGGCCGAGCTTCTCCTCCTCGATCAGTGAGTAGCCGGCGTTCCGAAGCTCGATGCGGTTCGAGTAACGGATGACTTGCGTCGGCGTGTGCGTGCGGTAGTCACGATGGCTGAGCGCGTTGACCAGTGCTTCACGAATCGCACGCGCCGGTACCGTCGGCTCGTCGATGCGGATGGGCGAGCCCCGCTCGAACCTCGCCGACTTCGGGAGGTCGTCGAGGATGGACGCGAAGATCTTTCGGAAGGTCACGAGCAGAGGTTGTTGGACGTCCAACGATTCGACGATGACGCTGTCACCCTCGATCCACTTCGTGCCCGACATGCGGATGTAGTCGACGCGCGCGAGCGGGAAGATGCGGGCAAGCGACAGCGGCTTCGCGAAGAGTAAGATGCCTGCGACCGTCGGCTCGAGGACTCCGCCCTCTTCCCGCGTGCAACCGAGCGCCTGAACGGTTTGGTACGGGTCGAGCGTTCGAATGGCCGAGTCGGGCCGACGCTTCAGTAACTCACCGCGGTACTGCTCGATGACTTGAACGTCGAGGTCGTCCATGGTGGCGAACGGCGCCAACGAGTCCTCGTAGGCGGTGTCGATCGCGAGCTGGTGGAACAGCCGGATGTCCTCGTCCGAGCACGACACGTCGCCGTTGCCGATGCGGCGGAAGGCACCCTTCGGGAGACCACGTTTCCGCAGGTAGATGGGCTTGTCGGCGGCATTCGCCTCGGGCACGAACACGGCGACCACGACCTTGCCGTCGATTATCTCGGTCCACATCGTCGGGCGAATGGGTCGGTTGAGCGTCGCGTCGCTGACCTGGCTCTGAAGGTTGGCGGTGAGCGTCTCGGGGTTCGGTACGCCGACAACCTCGTACTCACCATCCCGCTTGATGACTCCGAACAGCATCGTGCCGCCGCCGAGGTCGGGCTCGTTGGAAAAGGCCGAGATGGTCTCTAGCGCGGAGTCACCCAGACCTCTCTTGGCTTCCAGCCCCGCGTGCTCCTCGGCGGTCCTCAGCTCGGCGAGGATTTCGGCGACGGGTCGCTTCACGAGGGCGCCTCGGTGCCCCCGACCAGGTGGACCACGTCCGTTCGACGGCTCTCGTGCCAGGAGAACTCTACAACTCGGCGCACACCCAGATGTCGAACCCAGACCTGACGAGGTCGATACCACGCCTCGTTGTAGTGCCCAGACGCGCCGGTCTGCGGCTGAAGCAAGAGGATGGCGAAACTGAACCCATTCATGTCCGTCTGGAGGCCCCACAGTTCGCCGGTGTGCTCGTCGGGGCGATTGAAGATCAGTTGGAACGACTGCTGACCCGGCGTAAAGCGACCGCCGATGGGCTCCACGAAGTATAGACCCGCGCCCTCCGGAAGCGGCACACCTTCAAAGACGTGCCGCAGCAACTGCACCTCGAAGGCCGCCGACAGCCGCACTCTCCTGCCCTGGTCCGGCGCGATCCCGGACTTGGCGAAACCAAGCATCGTCTTCAGCATCCAGCGCTCGACGTCGTGGCCCGAAAACAGCTCGAATGACTCGCTTCGTGGCGACCACGGCGTGGCGTGGATTCGGTGGAAAACTTCGAAAAACCGGCCGCCAACCATGTCAAGCGGTGACAGCACGCTGTTATGACCCTCGCAGAGGATCTTGGCTGTCAGACTGTTGATCCCGATCTTCTTCGGATCGTTCGGACCGCTGAACAAGCCGCGCGGCTCAACAACGCCCGCGTTCGTGAGGCTCTGAAGGAGGTTCTTGGAGAAGTAATGTTCGCGAGACAGCGAACCCGTACACCCACCGAGGGGAGCGGCGTAGCAGCGATCGACGGCCGATGATGAAGCTGTAGCGGCCGTGAGCAGTGAACCCAGTGGCGGCTTCTCCCAACGCCCACCGGAACCGCAACATTTCTTCGCCTTGCGGTTTGCGCCGCAGGGACACGGGTCGTTGCGCCCAGGGCCGCGCACAAGCACGTCAGGCATGGCGTGGCTCCCAGTCCAGGCGGCTCACTCCCTGGCCTGCTCGGCGTCCTCGAAGAGCGGCTTGGGTGACAGGGCCGAGGTCGGTCACGACGCCTCCCTCGCGCAGTAGGCTTGGTCGAGGAGCGCCTTTGCTGGAACGCGCGCGCCCGGGGCGACGAAGCTCTTCCTGACCCGGCACTTCGTGGGCGGGCGCAGCTTTGGCCTGCCGAGATAACCGCGGCAGATTACCGCGCGCCACCGAAACCGAAGTCCAAGCAATCGCGGAGTTGCGCACGATAACCGCGCCGATAACCGCATTCATGGAGCCTCCGTCATAGGGAAATATACGCGGCCCCGCTTCTCTCCCTCGGCGCGCAGTTGCTTCGACCGGACGAGCCGAGTGAGGAGTCGAGTGGCTTGGTCTTCGTTGACCCGGCACAGCTCCACCACGTCGGCACGCTTCACTCGTCCATGCTGCCGAGCGAAGTTTACGACGAGCAGCTCTTGCTGCGACCCGTCGAACCCGGTCTGAAGCGTGAAGGCAGCCCGTTTGCCCTCCGACGCATACAACGACGCGGACAAGGTGTACGTGCGTCCACGACCCGTACCTCGCGGTTGGACGAAACCTCGCTCGACCAGAGCCTCCAACGTGCTCTTGGCGGCACCTTCATCTTTCTGAACAGCGGAAGCGATCTCGGCGGTCGTCACGTGGCGTCGTTCTCGGAGAACTGCGAGCGCGAGCAAGCTGTCGAGCGGCAGAGCGCCACGCGGCGAGCGCTCCTCTCCAACCACGAGCTTGAGAAACGCAAGATCGGCGGGAGAGGTCGCGATGCGAAGAACGACTCCGTCCGCGCTGGAACGAGAGTAATCGGGCCGGGCGCGTCCGTAGCGAAGGAGCCCGCGATAGATGAGATCGACTCCGCGTCCTGTGCGCTCCACGAGCCCGATGCGCTTCATGGCGTCCGCGAGACTCGGGTTTCGAGGGCGAGGTTCGGTAGTGAGTAGGTTCGCTAGCGTTACGCCGTGTACGAAGCCGCCGGGGCTGCTGATGACCAGGCTCTCGGCATCGAAACGTACGTGAACCGCACCGGTCTGCGCGTAGTCACGATGGACGAGGGCGTTCAACACCCCTTCGCGGAAAGCGCGCCGGTCCACCAGCGGCACAGGCACGCGAAAGAGGCCCACTTGGACCTCCTCCTCGACGTTGATCGCCGTGAACGAGGTCTCCAGCCACTCGACGAGTCGGACCAGCGGTGTCCGGCGAAACTCGTTCGTACGAACGTCCTCGCCGTCGAGGACTTGGAAGGCGACCTCGTGCGTGGGCACAAGCTCCCGCAAGCGAGCCTCTCGCCCGATCAACAGGAGTCCGGTGAGGGTCGGAACGCGGTGTTCCTCCCTGCGAACCGTGAGCCCGAGTGCGCCGTCTAACTCATCGTCAGCAAGTTGAAGCAGGGCGGCATCGCCGTTATTGGCTTCGATGAACTGCCGCAGACGCGCGCGCTCGGTTGGGTCGAGGTCGTCCAACCTCGCGCCATCCACGGGACGCGAAGTCAGATCGGCCTGGAGGTGGCCTGCGCTCCAGAGCTTCCTCTCTTTGTCCGGAAAGTCGTGGAGCTTCTTCTTGTACGAGCCAACGCGGATGTAAGCCTCGCCCTTGAAGCGCACCGGCCGGGATCTCGCGGGGGGCACTTCGAGCATGACGACCCTGCCCTCCGGCAGCTCAAGCGTCGGATGAATCACGAGATCGATGCGCGGCTCAAGGAGGCGCAGGAGCCACGGCTCAAGGTCCTCGTTACCCTTCCCCTTCTGTGCTCTGAGGTCCACGCGCGTGCCGACGACAACGTGCGTCCCGTTCTCGATCCCCCAAACCAGCCAGCCGCACGGCTGGTTGCAGAGCGCCGCGCCGTTGCTCAGCGCGGAGATGTACCCGCCAATCTCGTCAGGAGTGTCGTCGTTGTGCTTGAACTCAACCCACTCCGTCTCGTAAGGGAGACTGCAAAGCTGGAGGAGCTTGGCCTTCAGTGCCTCCGTCATCAGGCTACCTCCATGACCTGCTTCGCTTCGGCCCCGCACTGCCGCACTCCCGGCATGGGGGCTCGTCCGGACCTGCGGGGAAGCGGAGCCCATCAGTCTTCATCGGCCGACTCCTCGGCGTCCTCGAAGAGCGGCCCGTCGTTGGGCTCGTCGTCTTCGCTCGCCTTCCGGGCCTTCCTCTCGCGGCGGGCCTGCTCCTTCGCCCGAATCTCCTCTGCGTCGCGGGGGTGCTCGGCCAGGAACTTTCCTCGATACTCATCGGAGCCGGGCTCGTCGATGGTGAAGTCAGGCTTGATCTCGTCTTGGAGTCTCAGCTCCCACGCGTACGCCTTGGCCGGGTGCAGCCGCCAGAAGCACTTGTGGGCGACGCCGAGCGATGGGTCCTCGTGGCACTTGGCCTCCACGCGCTTCGGAAAGTAGCGCGCCGCGAGGTGGGACCAGTCGTAGTCCTTGCGACCCTGCGCGGTGGCCAGCTCCTTCCACCCCTTCTTCGGGTCCTTCCACTGCGGTTCGAGCAGCGTCCAGAGCGCCGATGAGTTGACCATCACGCCGTCGTCGAGGTCCATGACGTATTTCGCGTCGACCTCCCGCTTCGGCGTCTTGTCGTCCGGGGGCGGTGGCCCTTGGTCCGCGACCACGGTGACTTTGTCGATGAAGTCACTCAGCTCTTCGAGGAGCTTCTGCGACTCCGCGAAGCGCTTCTCGGCCTTGGCTTTGGACGAGCCTGCGGCGCGCGCCTTGCGGAGGTCTTCCAACTCACCTTCGAGGCGTCGCCGCTCGGGCACGAGATGGTCTGCGAGGAGGAGTTGGAGGGTGTCGTCCTTCCAGCGGTGGATGGAAATGAACGCGACGAAGGACTTCTTCGCGGAGGAGAGTGGGAAGTAGATGGGTCGGTTCTCGTAGAGCTTCTTGTGGTACGCGAAGAACGACTTCCGGAGGTACGTGCGGAGGTCGTCGCCTTTGCCGACCGCAACTCCGTGCTCCTTCCACGCGTCGATCAGTTGGGTGCAGGCCGGGTGGTCGAGGCTGTCGGGGCCTTCGGGCGTCAGGAACAGGATGCCCGCGGCGAGGGCTGAGTCGGGTGAGTGGTCGAGGATGCCTTCGCCCTTCGCGCCGAAGCGGCCGAGCGCCACGCCGACGGCGAAGGAGTCAAAGGCCTCGGGCGGCGCGGGCTCGTAGACCGGTTCGAACGGAGGGAGCGGAGCGCCCTCGGGCCGGTCGACGGCGCGTTGGGCCCAGTCTTGAGCGTAGGTCCAAGCCGAGCGGCCGGGGCGGCGGAACTCGACGGAGGCTTCGCGTCCCGACTCATGCGCGAAGAATACACCCTCAACTCGGTCAAAGATCTCCTTCGCACATGCAATCTGAAGAAGAGGGAGACGCTCAACATCGGTCGTCAAGAAATGGATTCCGGGGTTCAATGACTCCATCGTGGTGCGGGCGCGCTCGCTGTTCAAGAGACACACGATCTCCGCAACGTCCCTGCAGAAGACCGAGCCCGCAACATGACCGAAGATCGACTGACGGGTGTGTGCCCGCGCGGAAAAGGTTGCGCCGATGTTCGCGAATGCAACGCCGCGCTCATAATACCATGTCGTGCCACGGCCGAACCGGTTCTCGGGATAGGTAGCGAGTTCGAGGCCCTTCGCTCGCCAAAGCACAACATCTCGAACCTCATCGCACCACGTTCGCCCCTCAGACCCCTTTATGTACGTGACCCAAGGGCGGCCGTCCCAGCCACTCTTCTCGCCGAAGGACTTCAGCATCACGTCAGCGCGTCGAACCTCCCACGGTCGGCGCAGCCACCGGACGTTGTCTTGCGTCGATAGCCCGTACCGAACCGTTTGAGACTGTCCCAGTTTAGGCGTCGTCGCATACTCGGACAGGAACTCCCTGCTCCACCAGTAGACGATGGGCTCGCCTTCGATGACTTCGAAGCCGCGTGGGTCGAACTCGTAGCGGCCGACCTGCGCGAGCATGCCTGCTACCAGCGCGTGGCGATGTGTGTCCGTCCGAACGCGCGCCGTCGGGTCAGCTGGGCAGATAGCCACCGAAGAACCGCCCGAAGAGCTGCATACGAGCACCGACATGGTGACGGGGTTGTCGGTCATGTGTTCGAACGCGCCCCACCCCAAGTCCCCAAGCGACGGACGAGTCGCGTGCAAAAGACCTTTCCGAAGCTCGGCAAACTGCCCGAGGAACATCCACCCTCGCATCGTGAGTAGGGCCGAGATTCCGCCCGGCCGGACAAGCTCCAACCCACGTTCCAGGAACGCCGCGTACAAGTCCGCCTTCCCGCGTGGGTAGTGCTTCGCAACGTACGCAGCATTCGCCAGCTTGCTCGTGCCTTGGTACGGCGGATTCCCAACCACCAAGTCGTACGTGCCCGCCCGAGCCATCCGCACGAACCTCATCCCCGCCGCGAGCTGCTCGCCGTCGAGCCTCAGGCCCAAGTCACCCGAGACCGAGTGCGTGGCGAGAAACTTCTCGATGCCGTCGAGCGCAGAGGTCCGCGCTTGCGCGACCGGGACCTTCATTTGCTGCGCCTCATAGCCGCGGAACAAGTCACCCTGGCCAGTCTTCTTCTCGACCTCCAAGTCGGCCGCGGTGATCGCGTCCTCCACGGCGGCGTCGACCTTCAACAGGCTCCCGAGGTGGTCCACGCCTTCGAGCGCCGTGACAATCCGATCGGTCAGCGCCTCCGAGATCCCGACCTCCTCCCGAAGCTCCTTCCTGAGCTGCACGAGCGCGGGGTCGTCCTTGGGTAGGCTCGCGAGCTGGAGCACCGGCGCGACGAGGTTCAGCCGCTTGGGCCGTGCGTCGCGCGCAAGCGTCTTCGCCTTGAGGTACAAGCCCGCCGCCGCGAGCTGAGTCGCCCGCGGGTCGATGTCGATGCCGAACAAGTTGTTTTCGAGGATGGCCTCGGCGACCTGCTTCGGCGGCGTGCGCACGCGACCGAGGTGACGGTCCTCTTCGTCGTAGAGCGCGGCCAGCAAATCGAACGCGATGACGAGGAAGTGACCCGAGCCGCACGCGGGGTCGAGCAGCTTCAGGTCGCGGATGGATTTTGGCGCCTTCTCGACGGAGTCCGCAGGAATGGGTTGCAGCACGAAATACTTCCAGCGGTCCTCGAGGCCCGCCTCGATGGGCATCAGCGCGTCGAGCGCGACCTCACCGGCCTCACGCCGCTTGCGCCACTCGGCTCTCCTCGCATCGAGCGCCGGGAGCACGGACTCAGCCTCCGCGGTCCAGCCGTTCTTGCGACAAATACTCAACCACAGCAGCCCCAGTGAGTTCTGGAGCAGCCACTCGACCATGTAGCGCTCGGTGAACATCTGGGTCTTCGACGCGATCTCGTGGGGCTCGATCTTGCCGCCGCCCGCGATCTTCGCGTCGAGAGATTCACGCTCGGGGTCGTTCCAGTACTGATAGACCCAGCCGAGCGTCGTATCGTCGGTCCAGGCCGACGCGAGCCCTTCGTCGTCGAGTCTCTCGATGACTTCGCGCAGGGTCGCCGGTGGGATGGCGAAGAGCCGCGTGAGCCCGACGTCCCCGAAGAGTCCGGGAAGGTCGAAGGACAGCTCGTCGAACACGAGCTGCAATAGCGTCGCGTACCCCTCGGTGTCGTCGGTCGTGAGCGTCGGCGCGAACTCACGAAACTCTTTGTAGCCCTTGCTCTTCCAACCGCCGGTGACGACCTCGGGCCGACTCAGCTTGAGGGCTTCGAGGTGTCGCAGCAGCACGATGCGGTTCAGGAAAGTCGCCGCGGCTTCCTTCTCGGCGTCGCGCAGCAGTCGCTCGCGGGTCGTGGCCTCGTCCTTCTTCGACCTTGTCTTCGCGGCCCGGGCGCGTTCGTCGAGCCACGCGTCGAGGCGCTGCCGCAGGTGCAGGCTCGCCGCATCGAGCCCGGCGTTCGCGATGGGCACGGACAGCCGGTAGCGCCGGTCGGCCTCGTCATGGACGTCGCGCAGCAACCGCTCGCGCAGCGCCCGGATGGTCGTCGACAGTTGCTGCTTGGCGTCGGGCGTGAGCGTCGTTGTCATGAGTCGGTGAGTATCCAGGTTTCGACGGAGAGGCCGGGAACGCGGCCGAACGACCTCGCGTCACACGTCACCACTCTGTGGCCGTACGCGAGCGCGGAAGCCGCAATCATCAGGTCTCGCTCCCCGACCGAGATGCCCGCGGAGATGACCGGACTGTCCGCGATGGCCGACAGGGCGGTCGCGACCCTGCGGTTGCCGCGCTCGACGTGGACGAACACCGAGGTGTCGATCAGTGCTCCCACGAAGAGTCTCCCATGTCGGGCTGGTCACGAGCGATGTCTTCGAGGTCGGAGGCAAAGTCAGGGTCTCTCGCTGGCCCTTGCGAGAGCAGCGCAAGCAGCTCGGCTCCCGTGGTCGCGAGCGTGACGGGAGGGGCTGTGCCTTCGTGCTCGCCGGACTTCAGGGTGAGCACGATGACCTCGGCTTCGCCCCGCGGAAACGCATCGGGCAGCGTGAAGGTGACGCGGTGGTCGTCGGACACGTTCACCTTCAACTTGTGCGCTTGCATGGTCACGATTGTACTCCGTGTCAGTCAGACCAGCCGGACGCGGTTACCGCGGTCGAGCTGGGGACCGATGCGCTCCTCGAGCTCGGCGAAGAGGTCGCGGAGCTGTGCGCGGCTGGTGACTTCGCGGCCCCTGAGTTGCGAGTCGACCTTCACCACCGGCTTCACGTCTTTCTTGGACAGCTCCTCGTCGAGCAGATCGTTGGCGGTGTCTTCGGCCGTGGCGATGCGGCTGGAGAAGCGGTCGCGGACCTCAGCGAGCGTGGGGGCGATGGCCTCCGGGGTCGTGTCCACGAGCGCCTCGGTGACGGGTCGCAGGACCCGGTGGGACTGGTCTGGACCCAGGGTCTCGAACCCATTTCTGAGCTTCACGCGAGCGCGGGCGGCCTCGGCTTCGGCGTTTTGCTTGTTGAGTAGGTTCTTGCGGATCTCGCGGTAGCGTTCGCGGAGGCGCGTGAGCGCGGGGTCGAGCTGACTCAGCCCGCGCCAGGGCCGGTCGGCGACGAGTTGGTCCGCGAGCGCTCGTGCGTCGGCTTCGAGCCCACCAAGATGCTCGACGGCGGTGAGTTGGGCAAGCTCATGGTCGCGCACGCGCACGGCAGCGCCGACGGCACGCACGGCTTCGTCGGTCAGCTCGCTGTAGATGAGGCCGAGCTGCTCGGTGCCGTCGCGCAGGGCCTCGAGGTTGCGCTTCACGGCCACGACGGTGCGCTGGACCGCGCGGGACCGGAGGCTCTCCTCCAGGGCCTTGGCGAGCTTCTCCAGGGCCGCGGGCAGGGCCGGACGACCGGGCAGGTCGTTGAAGCGGCGCTCGACCTCACGCAGGCGCTCACGCTGACCGGGGAACTGCAGGAACGCCGCGTCGGCGATGGCTTCGTCCTCGGGGTCGACGTTAACCTGCAGGTAAGTTTCGAAGAACTTCCGGATGGAGATGCGGTCCCGCTGGCTGACCTCACCTTCCAGAGCCGGGAAGAGCTCAGCTCGGCGGAAGTCACGGTCGCGGGTGAAGAGGTCGCGAGCGCCGGGGTCGGCGTGGGACGTGATGTCCTCACCTTGGTCCGGTCGCACGCGAACCTTCTTGCCGCGCAGCAGGCCCGCACAACACGCCTTCACCAAGTCAGGCGCGTAGCCGTAGGGCGGCGCGATGAAGGTCGCGATGAGAGCCTGGCCCGTGAGCCCGCCCGCGGCTTGGACCTCCTGCACGATGCGCGACGGCAGCGGGCCGGCGCAGGTCGCGACGTACTTACCGGCGTCGAGCGACAGGATACCCAGCCCGCTGTCCATGAACTTGGTAGACGGGCCGGTCAGCTCCTTTTCGAGGAGCTGCCCAAGCTCGCCGGGGGTCACCGCGGTCTCGATGAAGTGCGGGTACAGGTCCGGAAGCACGCGGGTCGCGAGGGCGTGGAGCGCGCTGCCGAACGAGCCTCCTGAGTCCCGCGGGCGGAGCTGCTGGCCCCGGAAAAACACAGTACCTTCGAGGAAGGCTTCGTCCACGGCGCGCCGCACGCGGGCTTCGAGGTCCTCGAAGCGGGTCTCTTCGTCGATGAGTAACCTGAGCTTCTCTCGGGTGAGTGACTCCCGACGGTTCTTGTAGCGCTCCAGCATCCGCTCGGAGCGCGCCAACTCCCGGGCGTGGCTCTCGAGCCCGGCAGACTCACCCACGAGCCACACGAGCCGGTTTTTGAGCAACTCATCGCTGCTCCGCTGCACCCAGGTGGCCTGGGACTTGTCGTCCTTTCGGCCGAGGAAGCGGAAGTCGACGGTGACCGTAGAGTCCTCGCGGGAGTCCTGGAGCTTCTCGTCGTTGGCGTGGCGGCCGTCCGAGAACCGCAACGCCCACGGGAAGCTGCGGCCCCGCCAGCGCGGGCGCTCCTGCATGGCTCCGACCGAGCCCTTGAGCGCGTCCTGCACGAGCTTGCTGATGTGCTCGCCGGTCACACCTATGTCTTCACGCTCCCGCTGCCACTCCTGACCAGCGGAGCTTTGAATCTTGTACCCTTGCTTCTCTGAGTACGAGAGCAAGTTGAGTGTCTTGAGCTTCTCCAGCGCCTCGGTCACCGCCGGGAGACAATTGCCTTCGCCAAGCTGTGAATAGAGGGTCTGGGCGATGAGCTGCGCCTTTGTCGGCGTCTGCTCCTGGATGAGCTCGAGGAGCGCGACGGCTTTGGCAACACGCTGAGCAAGTAAGTCTTCGCGGACCTCGGGGTGGCTGAAGATGCGCGCGAGCGTGGTCTGCACGTCCGCGTCGAGAGCCGAGTGCTGCACCTCGAAGATGGCGTCGAGCGTGACCAGGGCGCCCACGTCCCGGTCGGCGAGCTTCTGCTCGCGGAACAGCTCACCGAGAAGCTGCAAGAGGCCGCGGATGGCGTGGTCGTCGCCTTGGATTCTCGTCGAACGAGTACGGAGGCTCGACGTGATGGACATGAGTAGGTCTACGTGACCCGGCACCATCGGGTAGACTTCGATGAAGTCCTCTTCAGTGATGTCCTCGCACGCGAACCCATGCAGCTTCAGGTCGCCGCGGTGCTTCTGAAAAAGCTCGCGCAGCACGGCTTCGCGCTCCGGGCGTTTCTCGAGCAGCCGCTTGTGGACGACGTCGCGAATGTTGGTGGACGCCAGGTGGACACGGAGCTGCGGCGGGAAGCGGTCCTTGAGCTTGCCAAGCACGTGAGCCTCGGCTTGGTCTTCGAGCTTCTGCTGGCCCGTCGCGAAGAGCCACACGACGCCCTTCATCTTCTGCCCCAGCTCGCTGACGAAGCTCTGGAGCTTCAACATCCGGGCTTCGTCTTGATGGACGTACTGCGAGACTTCGTCGACGACGACGAAGAGTGTCCGGCCCTCGGCGCGCACGGCCATCATAGCCTCGATGGCCGCGACGACCTCACGAACGCTCGTGCCTTCGCCGGTGCGTGAGCCTGCCCGGCTGTCAATCCAGTCCGTGGGACTCAGGTACCGCTCGGGCTCGAGGACACTGAGCACGTGGGAGAAGTGGTCGTCGGCCCGCTCCTCTTCTTTGGCCTGCGCCCACGGCTTGCGCAGGACTTTGGAGGCGGTGGCTTCGAACTCAGACCACGCTCCGTCGCGTTCGAGCTTCAGCTCGTGGTCGGCGACGAGGTTCGACTTGCTGCAGTAGCCGAGGCGCACCTGGACCTGGCGGAGCACGGCCGAGTGAATGTGCTCATTGTCGCGGGCGACGCCGCCGATGTCGAACACGACGGCCATTGGGTTCACGCGCTTAACGAGCGCGTTCCAAGCCTCGACCAACTCCATGCGGCGGGGTGAGTCGTCCCGGGCCTGCAGCGCGTCCGAGAGGGTGGTTCCGTCCGGTAAGACTACGCCGTCGAGGGCGAGACCGAGGAGCTTCGCGAACGACGACTTACCGGAGCCGTAAAAACCGGACATCCAGCTCGCGGGCAGCTCGGGTCCCGACCTCTTGTTCAACTCGACGGTGATTCCGCGCAGGAGCTGAACGAACTGCTCGTGGATGCCGCTCTTGACCCGGCGGTAACGGGGGTCGGTCTCGGGATAGCCGCCCGTGACGATGTACTCGCTGACTTCGGCAGCGAGCTTCGCGGGGCTCTGTTCGTGAAAGTACACGACCGGCGGGATGTCGCGAGTGACGTCATGCTGAAATAGCTCGTGTACTTTCATCGTGACCTCACGGATAGATGCGGGGGCGGTAATCGCGGTCGGCGGGTAGCTCGCCCATGAACGAGAGCGCCGTCGTGTCCTTGCGCTCGCCGGGGTACAGCAAGACGACGGGGATGTTTCGGGTCTTGCCGTCGATGTGCTTGAGCAACGCAGACGAGCGGAAGAATGGGTACAGCGCGCCGGCGCGGCCGATGAGTACGAGCGTGTTGTCGGCTTGGTCGGGGTGGGCGTCGGAGAAGTCACCGATGAGCCTGGCTACGTCGGCGGCGAGCCCTTCGGGGCCTTCGATGTGCGGGCCGATCTTGTCGCGGACATGAGCCAGCGCGCGCTCGGGGTCCTTCTCGTAGAGGCGTCTCTCGCGGGCTACGAGGGCCGCGAGGTTGTCCGCGCCGGTCGCACGGATGCGGTCGAGCAAGAGCTTCTGGAGTGAGATGGGAAGCACGTTCCAGCCGTTGGCGCGCAGCTCGTCGGAGAGTCGCCTGATTTGCTGGCGGAGCTTGAACTCGTCGGCGGGGCGGTACGGCAAGATCGCGAAGCGATAGTTCCGCATCGTGCTGATTTGCGGACCGCCTTCGGCCAGCAAGTCCCGGCGCAGGGCTGCGACGGCCTCGTCGAGCGACGCTTGCTGAAACAAGGGCTCGGTCATTGCGAAGCATCCCCGTGTTCCCCCTGTTGGAGCGGCGCGACGACAAGCGGGGACAGCGTCGCCTCTGCCCACGCGCTCAAGGTCGGGCGTGCCCAATGGAATTCGAAGAGCGCGCCCATGCGGCGGTATTCGAGGCCGTCGAGCTTCGACAGTCGCTGGTCGAGGAAGGCGTCGGTGAGTCCGACGGACCGGAGGTATGGGTTGTCGAGGTGAGTTCCCTCGAAGCGAGTCTGCTGAAGGACCCGGAGCAAGTATGCGAGCGCGAGGTCGGTGACCTTCGGAAACGGGAACGTGCGGGGATCGCGCCGAGGAGAGATCAAGCCGGCCTCGGAGGCTGCGGACAGGAGCTTCTGCGCGTACTGGACGTACGTCGCCTCGGCCCACTTGTCGGGGTACTCACTTTTGACCCATCGAAGCACGACGTCGCGGTCGACGCGAGGCTCGCGCATGGCCCGGCGCTCGACGAGGAACGTGCTGGTGAAGCGGCGGTACATCGGGTCGCTGAGTTGGAGGTGCCAGTGACAGACGAGCTGCCGGGTTGGCGCGTCCATGTTGGTCCAGCGGCGCAGCGCGGCGAGCGCGTCAGGGAAGGCGTCGTAGCGCTCGGCAAAGTTCGCGAGAATGAATCGAACGCGGTAGAGGCTCTTCGACCCGAACCACCGCTGCTCAAAGGCCTGCATCGCGCGCTGGGTACGAGGTACGGCCGGCTCGACATGTTGCCAATAGGAGCGCGATTCTTCGACGCCAAGCGCGAGCCGAAGAATTCGAGCGTGCAGCTCGGTGACCTCGGCAGGCTGCGGCGTCGACTCCGGGCTCACGGCGCGACCTTGAAGAACGGGGCGGGGTAGGCTTCGGTGAACGGCACGAGGCCTGCGGCAAGTCGTCGCGCGAGCACGAAGGGCTCGGACGGCGCGGTGCCACGGAGCTGCCGGCCGCCGGGGACCACCGTGAAGGGCTCCTGGCCGGGCGCGGTCAGAGCTGTCGCGACAGCGGCCTTCTCGAACTTGGAGCCGAGCGGGAACGGGAACCGCAGCACGTCGGCGGGCGTTCGGCCCGTGCGCTTGTGGGCGAGGAGCCGGTCGGCGAGCTGCTCGTCGAGGTCGAAGCCGAGGAAGAACAGCGTCCGCACGAGGTCGGGCTCGGCCATCTTCTTTCGGCCCTTCTCGTCCACGCGGCGGGCGGCTTCACGGACCGCGTCGAGCGCGGCCCAGGCGTGCGTGCGCGGCGCGAGGCGCAGGAAGAAATCGCCGCCGCCGGCTTCGTCGACGAGGTCGGTGTCCCACCAGCCGAGCCGCTTCGGGTCCGAGCGTCCTTCGCCTGCCCACGCAATCGCGAACTGCAAGGCCAAGATGTCGTCGAGCGCTTGCATCACCCCGAGGCGTCTTAGCGCGAGGCAACGCGCGCGTAAAGGGCGCCAGGGTTGAGCGTGCCCTTGTTCGTCCAGCTCGACGAAGCGAGCGTTGCCTTGGGCCCGTCAAAGAATTACTGGCTCGAGCTGGCCTCCGGTGGCTCCGCGGAAAGAATGGGAATGCTGTACAGATCAACCGGGCTTGAGATTCATTCCCCGCCCAAGAAGTATTGCCTATGCCTGCCTGTCCGTTCCGTGTCCGCTCGGTGGGTTGTGGACGGAATCCTGTCCCGCCGTAGGAATCGGGTATGATGAATATTCTCCACTTCTCCGCTGGCCGGCGTGAGCGTGAGCGTCAACCGTGGGCGTGGACGTGGACGATTTCGTGGAGGTGGGCGAGAAAGCGAGAAACGTGGGCGTGGACGTGGACGATTCGGAATGATATTTTCGAGCACGAACGAGCACGAGCACGAACGAGCACGGTGGAATGATCGCGTCTCGCAGGAGGGCCCACCACTCGGTCGTCATTTTATAGCCGCGACGCCGGACCCTCAGGTGACCAGCAGGTCGCTCACGGACGTTCGGAAACTCATCGAGCGGCCCCAGATCGTCACCTGACGGTGCTCGCGGAATACACGGGAACCAAGAATGTCGCCGCGAAGTCCACACCCGGAGTCTCCGACTTTACTTCGACCTCCCAATACCTCGGAGGCTGCCGGTTGAGCTGAGTCTCCAGGTCCGCTTCGGGAAGCTCGAAATCGATCGCAAATTTCGTCGCAGTCCCTGCCGCCGCGTCCTTGGCGTCGATCTGCAGCGAGTCGCCGTAGACTTGATAAGAAACGACCTGCCGCGAGCGATCACTCTTCGGCCCCCTCGTCTCGATGGCCTCCTCTATGCAGCGCAAAGTCACCTGGATCCCTTTGTCGGAGTCTATGCGCCTCGAACACTCGAATCGAGCGCCCAGATGCTGTCCGAGCAGGAACGGAAACGCTTCGAACCGGAGAGCGCTGGTCCCATACTTCGTCGCCTGTGACAGCGAGTGAATCGCCGTCCAGAGGATCGCCACGAGGAGCACGTCGAAGAGCCCGACGATCGCCGTGACGAAAAATCCGCCGCTGCCCGACATGAAGGCCCACCAATTGAACGGCACCAAGAACAATCCCATGAACAGAAATCCAACGAAGCCACTCACCGCCTTGCCGTACGAGTTGTGGCTCGCGTGGGTTCGAACCCAAGGATAGTCGCCGAGCACGGGGTCCATCACCTTCGAGAGCCGGGCTCGGGCCATCGTACCCCTGACCGCCTGGCCCGCCACGAACAGTCCCGCCACGGCGAACACGACCCCGACCGCGGCGATGATTTCGACCGGAGCGTTTTTTCCCCCGACGTCCGAGTACGCGACGTAGCAAACCCCGCCTCCGACCGCCACGAACACCAACCCGAAGAGGATCGCCCCAAACCCTTTGACCCCGATCGTCGTCCGGGAGGAGTGGCGCGGGAGCTCGATCCGCTGCTGGGTTCGCAATGGGCTGGTCATTCGAGGTTGGGCCTCGACGCCGCGCCCGCCCGAAGCCGGCTCTCGAACCGCTTCTTCGCCTTCTGCCACTCCGCGTCGCGATCCTTCTTCGGCGCGCTCGTCACGAGACTCTCGAGCAGCCTCGTCGTCGCCAAAGTGATCTCCTCGACCGCCCGATCGAAGGCGTCGCCGTTCGCCGTGGAAGGTTTTGTCGCGCCGCTCACCTTGCGCACGAACTGCAACGCCGCCGCGCGAACCTCCTGCTCCGTCGCGGGTGGCTCGAAGTTGAAAAGCGGACGAATATTCCGGCACATCTCGCTCAACCCTCCTCGAGCACGCCTGAGCCGTCGAACGCCCGCGCGAGCGGCACGCGCACCAACGCGCTCGCATACTCAGCCTTGATATTCCCGCCGAGGCCCTGTTCGAGCTCACAGACGAGCTCGACGCCCAACGCCTTACCCTTCTTCTTCGCGTGGGCCTCGAACTCGGGAGTCAACGAAGAGCCAAAAGCCTCCGCAGGATCGGCCAGCTCCTTTTTGGCCCGGAGCACCTCCACTCGGAATTTGCCATCCACGAACGCGCTGACCGGCGTGACCATGTGAGCGAGCGTCGCGAGCCGAAATGGAGTCTCGTCTTGTTTGATCCACTTCTCCGGCACGGGAACCTCCGCGCCCTCGGTGTTCGGTTTCTCGAAAAACAGCCCGCCGCCCACGTACACCGCCGAGTGCAGGAGCATCGTCATCCTCATCCAATCGCTGACTTCGTGGAACTGTACGATGTCTCCGGGTCGAAGGTCTTTCTCCAGCAGCTTCGTGATCTGCGCGCCATCGAGCTCAGCGACCTTCTCGAAGTCTGCCTCGATGTGCGTACGCTCGTCCATGACGATCATCTCTCCGTAAAAGATCGCACACTCTTGATTCTTGCCTTGGTACGCCCGAACGGCCTCCCAGGCCGCGGCATGGCAATTCATCGTGAGACCAATCGACTTGTCTTCGTCGCCCGAAATCACTCCAATCTTCTTCGTCCCCTTGAGGGTCACCGGTTCGGGAACCTCGAGATCTCGATTGACGAGCGCCTGGAGCTTTGGAGGAAGAAAGTCCGAAATCGAGTACTCTCTTGCGGAGTCATAACTCACTGCGGACCGGCCCCCCAGAGCCTTTTTCACTTCGGCGAACTTCGGAGCCGTGAGCTTCCCGAGCTTTCCGTCCGCGCCGAGCAACGCGGTCGGATCGACCGGGGAGGCCACGCCGCCGAAGCGAAACTCCACGCCCTCGACGGGAGCGCCGGTCACCGGTGGCAACGCCACCGCTCCCACCGGCTGGCGCTCGGGCGAGCTGAACGCGGCCCTCAAAGGGACCAACGGCCCTGCCTTCTTCTGCGATCGGAGCCACGCCGGGTCGGTGCGACCGCCGGCCAAGAGCCTCGGAATCGCCCCGCCGGTATCCGCGTCCCTCGAGATCGTGCCTTGGAAGGAATCCGGAATCGTCAATACCCGCCCGACCTCGAGTCCAGCTTCCGTCGACAACCCATTCGCCTTCGCAAGCGCCGAGACCGCAGCGTCGAGCTGGCTTCGGCTCGCTCCGGACGGCAGTCGCTCGCGCGCGATCGTTTCAAGACTCTGCCCGGGTACGACCGTGAGTTGCATGAGAATCAAACGGTTAGGTGATCCGCCGAGGAGAGTCAACCGGACGTGGACTTCGGCGACGCCGCGACGCATGACGCCATGACGCCAGTTAGCTCTCGACGGCGCGCCGGGCCCGGCCTATTCTCGGCCCTCGCCCTCACAGGCGGCCCCCACATGAGCGGTCCCCATCTCGAAGTCTTCGACGAAGACACTCGCCTCTCCGAGAGCGTGATCTGGAAGCTCCAGGAGTCCTATTTCGCCGACAACGGCATCGACTCGTGGAACACCGTCCCTTTCTATGCCACCAGCAACGCGTTCGTCTGCGACCTGTACTCGGAGCTCGTGCTCTCGTGTCTGCTCGACCTCGCTCCCACGCTCGATCCGAGACACCCCGTCTACATCATCGAGCTCGGAGCCGGTACCGGAAGCTTCACTCATCGGTTCTCGTCCGCGCTGTCCCGCAAAATGGCGGGCTTTCGGGCGCTCGAGGGCATCAAGATCCGGTACGTGATGACCGACTTCACTCCGGCCATCGTGAATACCTGGAGGCGCAACTCCTTCCTCCGTCCTCATCTCGAGTCGGGAGTGTTGGACGCTTCGGTGTTCAGACCCGATCGAGATACTCTGCTCGAGCTCGAGCTGTCCGGACGCACGCTCCAGAGCGAAGACTTGGTCAACCCGACCCTCGTCATCGCGAACTACGTCTTCGACACACTCAGGCACGACGCTTTTCGGCTCTATCGGGGCCAACTCTCCGAGACCCGATTCCGACTCTCGCGTGGCAGTGACGGCGCTTCGGCGCTCGAGGCGTTCGAATCCGAAGAGTCATACGTCGAGGTCGATGCCGCGAGCTACTATGAAAATCCCGAGTGGAACGCGATCCTGGAGGCCTACCGCGCCGAGCTCGGGAAGGCGAGTGTCCTGTTTCCGCTCGGCGCGCTCGAAGTGATCCAGAACTTGCGGCGACTCACTCGCGACAACCTCGCGCTCTTCATCGTCGACAAGGGCTACATCGACATGGAGATGACCGAAGGACACTGGCCACAACCCATCTCCCATCACGGCAGCGTGTCCCTCATGGTGAATTTCGATGCCATCCATCGATACCTCGAGAACGCTGGCGGACTCACGTTCCGCGGAAGTGATCACGGCTTCAGCCTCACGGCGTCCCTGGGGCTGCTGCTCCGCGAGTACCCTTCCGTCGAGAGGTGCCGCCACGTCTTCGGCGAGACACTCGTTCGCAAGGACCCCTTCAATGCTTTGCTCCACCTTCAGGAGCTGATCGGCGGCCTCGATGCCCAGCCGGCCGACATCAAGTGGGTCCCTCCGCTCCTCTCGCTGATCCAGACGTGCTCTCACGACCCCTCCGTCTTTGCGACCTGCAGTCCGCAGCTCGAAGACCACTTCGGGCGCATGGACTTCACGCAGAAGAAGGCGCTCGGTTGCGTGCTCGACGGAGTTCGGTCCAACCTCGATCGCTCGGAGAGACGGATGGACGTCCTTGGTCCGCTCTTGAGGCTCTACTTCGAGCTCGAACGTTATCGCGAATGTCGAGAGATCATCGACCAACACGTGCTCGACAAGAACGACTCTCCCTGGATTCTCGGCTACCTCGCAGGATGCCACGAAGCGGACGGCCGGCTCGACCTGACGCTGAGCTGCCTGAAAGAGTACCGGGAGCTCGAGCCCGACAACGATTGGGTGAGCGCGCAGCTCCAGCGGATTCGCCAGCTGATTCTGAAGAGTCGTACCAGACCTCGAGCTCGCGTCTGAGTACACGTTCTCATGAGCTCGTGACTCTGTCGAGCCACAGAGGACGCGGAGAGAGGGCACAGAGGGCACAGAGAGTCGCTCGTTCCATCATCTGCGTGCTCGTGGGCTTCGGCTCCTTGCTCTCTGTGGTTCTCCCGCGATCACGGATTTGCGGCCTGTCCTCACTGACCCTCACTGACTTCGAAGGGCGCGCGCCACGGTCTCTGCCACCAATCGGTGGCCCTCGGCGACATAGTGCCCGTCGCCTCCGAAGGGGAACAAAGACGCGGGATCCGGATGGTGCTCGAACTCCGGCAGCAGATCGATGATGGGAACGCCGCGCTCGCGCACCAGCGCAATGACCTCTTCACGCTGAAACGGAGATTGGGCCGGCGACCGTGTCCCGGACAGAGCGGAGCCCGGCCGGTGAATGATGCTCGTGGGTCCCGCCAACTCCAGGAGAGATTCCGCTGCCGGTAGGTATACGAAGTATAGCTTGGCGCCCATGCCACGCGCGACCTCCTGGGCGCGCGTCAGGATCCGATCGAAAGGCTCGAGGTCCTGGCGATTCACCCTCCGACCGGCCCAGAGACCTCGGATCCTCGTTCGCAAGTGAATGAGGCGCGCCACGTGAACCCACTCCGGCAGCGTGCGATCGACGTGGCCCCTCTCGTGCTCCGTGATCGCCTGCGCCCTCCTCACCGCCGCGTCCACTTCGGACTGTCGCTCGATCAGTCTCTGCGAGAATTCCGAGTCGTCGACGTACTTCTTCAAGATGGAGCTGCCCAGACTCTCCGGGCTCGACCAGCCGAGCTTCGAGCCGAACGGGAGGTCGTTCTTCTCGAAGTAGAACCACAACACGATCTTGGCGCGCGCCCGCGGACCATACTCTCTCAGAGTCGCCAGCTCCAGCGTTGGGTCGTTGCCGGCCTGACCGGTGTTGATCACGCTGAACCCTTCGCCTCGGAGGATCGCTGGAATTCGTCGATCCTCGGCGACGCAGTAGCCTTGGAGGTACGAGTCTCCGATCAGCAGCAGGTCGGAGGGTTCATCGAAAGACCCTGGTGGGTTATCGAACCCGAATTCGTCGGAAACGAAGGTCTCCCAGACTCCCGACTCGTTACACAAGACGGTGCGGCTGTTCGACAGGGACGAGAGAGGAGCGATCGTCGCGGTCGCAACCAGGAGCGGATAACGCCAAGGAAAGAAGCCACGAGCTGTGATTCGACCGGCGGCAGCTTCATCTTTGGCGAATTGTCGAGGGTCACGGGAGTCGAAGGGTCGACCAAGCTGCGCGGCGACCTCCCGACGGGAGACCTGGACGAAGTCGTCGGGAGACATGTGCTGGTATGGGTTGGCCCAAAGCAGAAAGAGATCGGCCCCGACCAACGAAGTGGCCGAGCTGGCGAGCAACAGTAGCAGAGCTCCGCGTTTCACGCGGGGACCAAGATCCGGGTCATGACCTCGATGGCGGTGACACCTTCGTCACTCGCCCATCGATCGGTCGCTTCGATGAGCGCTCGGCCGGTGTCTCCGCCGATGAGTTGGCCACGCCGACGGCGAACGAGGTTCGCGTGCATGATCATATCGGCGCGCTCGAACGCGGCCTCTGCCTCGCGGAGTCGCTCTCCGGGATTCGGATCAAAGGCGGCCTCGAGCACCACCGCCGACGCGATGCTCCAGAGCGTGCCTTCTCTTCGCAGCTTCTTCGCGTCCCTCTGAGCTCGGAGGCGATGGCGTTCGTCCTTCGAGCGTCGCCACGCCAGGAGCGCAGCGCGGCCCCGTACGTCGAAGGTCGTGATGCGCAGAGCCGAGACATGGAGATAGAAGTTCGCCTCGAGGTGAGGCCACGCCTTCTCGAGCCGCTCGAGGGCCAAGAGCGGATCCTCACGAAACAAATCGATCTGGCAGCGGGCATATAAATTCCAGCCATCCATGAGGCTGTAGTGATGTTCGGCGCAGAGTCGCTCCGCTTCGTCCACCGCCGATTCAGCCTTGGTGGGGTCGCCGACCGTCAATCGCAACCCATTCGCAAAGGCCGTTCGCAACACGATCTGGGACCACAAGTCACCCCGCGCCTCGGAGTCGACCAAACCTTGCGCAACCCATCGCAGCCCTTCGCGTACGCGGCCGAGTTGGTAACAGGCAAAAGTGATCAGCGCCTGACTCCACCCGATCTCCGGAGGAACGCCTCGCGCCTTCGAAAACATGCGACGACTCTCGAGCAAGCCTCGGTATCCTTCGCCCCAGCGGCCGAGGTACAAATCACCGATCGCGAGACCGTAAACGGCCTCCGCATCGACCGACGAGGGACCCATCCGGCGCCCGAGCGCGCGCATCTTTTCGCGGAGCTTGTCGACGTCTTTGGCCCGCCCGAGCGAGCCCAGCACGGACGCGTCTGCCGACATCGCGCGCATGAGGTGCGAACGGGATCCGGACTTCTTGGCGAGCCACTCGTGAAATCCAAAAAACTTCGCTGACAGGATCGGCTCGACCACGGAGAGGCTGATCGAAACGTCCCACATCAGCTCGAGCGCTTCGAGTTGATCGCGGTCCACTTGATCGTCCGGTCTCTCCACCACTCGAATCATCGAGCCTCGCGCCTTGTACAGCATCGCTCCTGCGAGCGAGGCCCGTCCCCCTCTCGGGATCGAAAAGCCGATGCGTTCGAGATCGGACTCGACGGCCCTCAAGCTCTCGGCGATGTAGCCGGCGAGCAGATACGAACGAAGGGATTGGCGCCGTAGGTCGAGCCGACGTTTGCCGACAGAGAGCTCCGACGCTTCGAGGAGGACGCGGCCGGCCTGGGCGCGGCGACCGGCCAGCGCAAACGAGCGACCGAGCTTCTCGAGGAGCTCGACCCTCTCGCTCTGTGGAGTCGTGACCCGCGTCAGCGCCAGTTCGTACAGAGATGCGGCTCGTTCGAACGCGAGCGACTCGAAGGCTCCGTCGGCTGCTCGGCGCGCGTACTCTGTCGCCTTCTCGGTCTCTCCCGCGCCCTGATGATGGAACGCCAGAAGCTCCAGATCCGCGCTGGTCTTTTCGAGACACGCGGCCAGCGATGAATGCAGCCCGACCCGCTCGACTCGGCTCAGGTGCTCGAGCACGATCTCACGAACTCGCTCGTGAAACGGAGCGACGATGAGCTTTCGCTGCTCCCACTCCGTCTTGATCAGAAGCTCCGCGCGAGGCCTTCCGGATGCCTGCTGCAGCGCTCCCGATCCCCCGAGGAGCTCGTTGGAGATCGTCTCGTCGAGTGGACGAATCGCGATACACGCTGTGAACACCAGATATCGCTCGCGCTCCTCGAGGCTCTCGACGCGCGACCAAATCACCTCGTCGAGCGAGGCCTCCGACTTCTCCGTGCCCGCGAGCAGCCGGATCCAAAGCGGGCTGCCGCCGGACTCCTCCGCGATCCGCTCCGCGCGAGCTTGAGCCCCAGGGCCGCGCCCCGGAAGCTCGGAGAGCGCGAGCTCGAGCGAGGCCTCTCGATCGAGCGGCCCGACATCGAAGCGGGCCACGACGGCGTTGAAGGAGCCTGGCGGGAGATCGTCCAGCCATCGGTGAAAGGAGCTGTCGGTCGTGCGCCCGCTGGCGATGATCATCAGCGCAGGAGGTTCGCTCTCGCCGAGGAGCTCACCAAAGAATCCAAGGCTATCGGCGTCGCCCCACTGCACGTCGTCGATCCACAACACGATCGGCTGAGCCGCACGCATCTGTCGCAACAGTGAGAGGAGCGCACGAAAGCCCGCGGTTCTGGCCTCCAGCTCGCCGAGGGCTTCGTTCTTCGTCTTCGCGATCAGCCCGTCGAACGCCGGGAACATCCGCACGAGCGCAGCGGCCCCGTCCAAATCCAGCTCGTTCAGGGTCGCGCGATCTTTTTCATTTGAGCTCAAATGAGCAACGAGCGCGTCGATCAAAGGATCGAGCATCTTGTAAGGGACGTTCTCGCGATCGAAGCAGCGGCCCGCCAACACGAACGCGTCGCGATCGGATCGCTGTCTGCACGCGTAGCTCAGGACCTCGGACTTGCCGATGCCCGGAGGACCGGCGACGAGACACAGCGAGAGCCTGCCGCTCTCCGCTGCGCGAAAGGATCGCTCGATCGCGTCGAGCTCCTTGGCTCGGCCAACGGGCGCGCCGGGGAGACGACGCGGAGTTGGGGACGAAGGACCGAGCGACTTCGAGGTCGAGTCCCCCGCGGTTCGGTGGAGTCGGGTCAGGATCTCGTGCGCGGTCGGTCGTTCGGTGGGACTCGCACGCAACAGGTCGTCGGTGAGGCTCGCGAGCTCCGAGGGGACGTCGGCGCGAATCGCGAGCGACGCGGCGGGTCGGGTGAGCTTTGCGTGGATGGCCGCCGATCCGGTGCCGAACGGGAGCTGTCCGGTCAGCGCCTGATAGAGCATGGCGCCGAGCGCGTACCAATCGGACGCTTCGGTGAGTGTGTGACCGAGCGCCTGCTCGGGCGCCATGTACGCGGGCGTCCCGAGCGCAGGACCGTCGACCCGCACGTCGCGATCGGAGACGAGGCCGAAATCGAGGATCACCGCGCGACCGTCGTGTTCGATGATGACGTTCGACGGCTTCAGATCCCGATGGAGCTTCGCTCGGTCGTGCAGCGCAGAGACGCCGCGCGCGATCTGGGCGAAGAGCTTCGCGAGCATGCGGGGGTCGATTCCAGCGAGAGGGCTGTCGGAGTAGCGAGGAACGGGTCCATTCGCGGACATGACGCCGTCGGCCTCGGTAGGCAGCTCATCGTTTTCGGTTTCGAGCTCGACCGAAGGCGTGGGTTTGAGCGGCGCCGGTTCCCACGCGTTCTTGAGCAGCCGAGCGAGTGACTTGCCGCGCAGGAGCTCCATGGTGAAGAACCAGAGCCCGGAGAAATGCTCGAGCTCATAGAGGCCCACCAGGTTGGGATGGGCCACGTCGGCGAGGGATCTGAACTCGGCCTTCAGCCGGGTGATTCGATCCGCTGTCCCTTGACCGCGTAAGGTCTTGAGCGCGACGGGCAGGCCCCGCAAGAGGTCGTCGACCTCGTACACGACACCCATGCCGCCGGCCCCGAGGCGTTTTCGCACGCGGTACCGGTCGGTGCCCTCGAACACGGGACGACACTGCCACCGCCTTCGGCTCGAAGTCGATTCTCGGCGGCAAGGAATACAGAGAGCGCAGAAAAGACGAAGGGCTGCGGCTCACCGAGCTTCCCCGGCGAGCCGCAGCCCTCACTCAGTCAGACTCGAGCTCCGCGTTCCAGTAGCTGAAGTCCCTCAGATACGGCTTCCACGCGTCGGGCACCTTATCCGGCAGCGCCAACTTGTGACCCGGCAACGACCGCGGCCGGTCCGGCTTCACCAGCAACGACAACCCAGCCTGAGCTGGCGTTCGGTTGCCCTTCTTCTGGTTGCAGCCGAGGCAGCAGACCACGACGTTCTCCCATCGCGTCCGCCCGCCTTGTCCCCGCGGGATCACGTGGTCGTAAGTGAACTCGCGTTTCGCCACGACCGTCCCGCAGTATTGGCACCGACCTTTGTCGCGTGTGTACACGTTCTCCCGTGAGAACCGCACACTCCGCCGCCCGAAGTGCGAGCCTTCCAAGAACCGAATCACGGCGGGAACCTTGAAGACCGTGCGCGGAGTGCGGACGTTCCAATCCGTGTACTCCTCGATGACTTCTACCCGCGCCGAGCTCGCACGCGTCGAGCTCTTGCGCTTTCCCGAGTGATCACCGTGGACGAGTGTCATCGCCCGATCCCAGGTGACTTGATTGATCGGCTCGTAACTCGAGCTCAAGACCAGAACATCCATTCTCGCGCTCCTTGCGTTGTCGTGCCCTCGGCCGGATTCGAACCGGCACTGTTTCGTTTTTGAGACGAACGACTCCTACCGTTGGTCTACGAGGGCAGGTGAGGTCGCCCGAAGGCCGGGCGACGGTTCCTTCGCGGTCCCTCTCGGTTCCGCGGTTGTCGTCGGAGGGATTCGAACCCACACTGTCAGCCTTCTCGAGACTGCGTCTCCTACCCAGTTGGACTACGACGACGAGATGCGTTCGGCTGGATTCGAACCAGCACTGCCAGGATTCTGAGACCTGTGCCTCCTACCGAGTTGGGCTACGAACGCAGTTCAGGAATCGCTGCGAGGAGTCGAGCTCCTCCGGCAAAGCTCATGAGGCCCGCCGCCGCACCACGGGCGCAGCGCAATGAACGAAGCGAGCGATCGGCCTCGAACCGACGACCCCCAGCTTGGAAGGCTGGTGCTCTGCCCACTGAGCTACACTCGCGACAGGGTGGCCGGGATTCGAACCCGGACTTGCGGTTTTGGAGACCGCCGTGCCGCCGTTGACACTTCCACCCTAGAATAGCGGGCCAGAGAGTTGCACCCTGTTGCACCCCGTGGGTTATGAGCCCCGGCATGATCTGACCACCCGCCCGCATACCTCCGGCAGGACTCGAACCTGCACTCTCCGATTTCGTAGACCGGCGTCCTTCCATTGGACCACGGAGGTAAATCACCTTCACGTCGACGTCGCCGAGAGGGCTCGAACCTCCACTCGCCGCCCCTCCGGTGCGGCGCGGAGACGCTTCGCCTTCGGCTACGCAGCCTCTGACCTGCACCTTCGGAGAGTGCCGCTCCTCCAACTGAGCTACGACGACAAGCTGCAGGATGAGGGACTCGAACCCTCAACCTTCGGTTTGTAGGACCGACGCTCGACCATCGAGCTCATCCTGCGGATGGAACCAGCCGGATTCGAACCGGCAACTTTCTGAGTGCAAGTCAGACGCTCTCCCGTTGAGCCATGGCCCCGTTTTGCACGCGACAGGAATCGAACCTGCATCGACCGGTACGTCGGACCGGCGCCATGCCACTTGGCGACGCGTGCGATTTGGACTCGGTCGGGATCGAACCGACGACCTCCTGAGTGCGATTCAGGCGCTCGTCCCAGCTGAGCTACGAGCCCGGATTCCCCCCACGCCGGCGAGAAATCGGATGCCTCACCCTGGTTCCGCTCCAGGCCCTCCCCCTTTTCAAGAGGGCGCTTCCACTAGGTTAGCTTGCAAGGCAAAATTCGGACGAAGTCGCGGTCCCGAAGGGAATCGAACCCTCCTCAGCCGATAGACAGTCGGCTCGCTTCACCAGATGCGTACGGAACCAAACTCAGAGGGTATGTGATGGGACTCGAACCCACTTCACCGAGCTCCACAGGCTCGTGCCTCGACCACTTCGGCCTCACACACCAAAGGCAAGCGACCGACCGGATTCGAACCGGCCTCCTCCTGGCTGGCAACCAGGCGTTCAACCAACTGAACTTCAGCCGCACGAACAGAGAGTCGACGTGGCTGGAATCGAACCAGCTCCCTCCTGTTTATCAGACAGGCGCACATACCGCATGTCGCTTCACGTCGTGAGTCGAAGTGGCTGGGTTCGAACCAACGGCCTCCTGGTTCCGGACCAGGCGCTCTTCCAGACTGAGCTACACCTCGGATCGAGCTGATCGGAATCGAACCGACGACCTCCTGGCCCCCAGCCAGGCGCGCTTCCAGCTGCGCTACAGCTCGTGAATCGAGGTGGCTGGATTCGAACCAGCGATCTCCTGGTCCCAAACCAGGCGCGATTCCAGACTTCGCTACACCTCGTGAGTGCCGCCGGCCGGACTCGAACCGGCTACGACCCGCTTGAAAGGCGAGTTGCGCGACGCTTTGCATTCGGCGGCAGAAGGTGACGGCCGGACTCGAACCGGCGTAAAACGGTTTTGCAGACCGTTGCCTCGTGCCTCTCGCGCCACGTCACCACATGTCCCCGGGGGGATTTGAACCCGCCGTTTCCGAATTGAGAGTCCGGGCGCCTGGCCGATTGGCGGACGGGGACGAAAGTCACGGATGGTGCAGGACTCGAACCCGCTCGACTGTCGCCGACCTCCGGTTAGCACCCGGGTACCTTGCCACTTCGGTCAACCATCCCAATTCTCGCGAAGCCGTCGGCCGGATTCGAACCGGCTGCCTGCGCCTTACGAAAGCGCCGCTCCTCCTATCGAGCTCCGACGGCGAAGCTGACGACCGGATTCGAACCGGCGACCTCCTACGTACCAAGCAGGGGCTCTTCGACTGAGCTACGTCAGCACACGCACTCCGCGGGACTCGAACCCGCAACCATCGGCTTAACAGGCCGCGGCTCTGCCTTTGAGCTTGGAGTGCAAACAGCCCGCGGTCGGACTCGAACCGACGACCTGCGGTTTACAAAACCGCTGCTCTTCCAACTGAGCTAAACGGGCAACGAGACGAGGGTGAGTTGAGGGGGTGGGCTTCGAACCCACGACCTGCGGTTCCAGAGACCGCCGCTCTCCCGGCTGAGCTACCCCTCAAGAGCTCGAGGCAGGGGGATTCGAACCCCCGACCGTCAGATTCAAAGTCTGCCGCGCTTCCAACTGCGCCATGCCTCAGCGGATGGTGCGGGAGTCGAACCCACAAGGCTCTTCGCTCGCCCGCCCTCCAAGCGGGTGCCGTCGCCGATCGGCTTGACCATCCAAACGGAGAGAGGGAGATTCGAACTCCCAAGGCCACAGCCGCGCGGGTTCAAGCCGCGTGCAGTCTCCACTCTGCTTGCCTCTCCAGACTCGGATGGTGGGCGAGTCGAACGCCCAAGCCTGTTACGGTCGCCCGGGTTCGAGCCGGGTGGGATCGCCCTTTCCCTTGACCATCCATTTCCCACTTCGTTGCGGCCGGAGGGACTCGAACCCCCAACCTCGTGCTTAAAAGGCACTTGCTGCTGCCATTGAGCTACGACCGCCTGGTCCGCCTGGTCCGCCTGGTCTGCCAGAGGAGCGGCGGCTCACGCGCTCCAGACTCTCGAAACTTCCGAATGCGGCCGGAGGGAATCGAACCCCCAACCTCGTGCTTAAGAAGCACTTGCTCTTCCAATTGAGCTACGACCGCGTGTCGACCACGCTTCGGTGGCCGACTCATTCGCCGTGATATTCGGTTTTCAGAGAGCAGACCTGTCCGGTGACTCCTGAGGAGCCTCTCTTCGAGTGAGCTCCGAGCTCGTAGGCAGACATACTCACTCTGAGCCGGAGCTCAGACTGAAAATCCAGACCTATCGAACCGGCAGACCCGTCCGGCTCGCGCCAGCCGAGACTCACCTGTCACCGAGCCCGAAGACTCGTGACGAACTGACTCATTCCGAGGCTCGCCCGGACAAAATGCTCCCGCCGAGCGCCTGCTCGAACGGAGCGCTGAAGAACAGAGGGCCCAAAAACGAAAAAGGCCGGAACCCTCTCGGGCCCGGCCTTCTCGGCGCTCGGCGTCTTTCTCGACGCTTCAGCCTGGAGGCGGGCCCCTTGTCGCCGTAAGTCGCAGCTCATTGCGACCTTTATCCGCTCCATCGGGGCCGGCGGCGAGTACCGCGGGATGGTCCGAATTCGCGGATGTTTCCAAAATGGAAGCGACCTGAGCGAAAATGGCAGCCGATGAGGGCCAACACATCTGCTCTGGGCGTCCACACTTTGGATGTCTGAGACTCACGGTTTCTCCTGCTTGGTGCTCCCGGGATCGCTCCCCGAGAACGTCACGAATTTCTACCAATCCATGAACACTGTCAACAACGTTTTGTTTCCGAGGCCGAAAATTTTTTTTCCCCCCGGACCCACTCCGGGGCGGGGGCGCGATTCGGATTCGCCCACCGCGCGCAGGTCCCGATTCGGCGACCTCTTCGATTCCAGCTCAGGTCGCTACGCGACGCCGCGAGGATCGCCGACAAGTTTGAGGACAAACTATGTTCGCACTCGTTGGACACGTCGCAAGGCGGACAGCTCTGGATCACTCGCGATGTTCGAGCTCAACGTCGACGAGCCGAGACTGCCTTCCGAAACACTTCGTCCCACCTCGCCGCGACCCGACTCGGTGAGGACCTCGCGGCCAGCTCACGGCCACCTTCGGAGAGCTTCTTCGCGAGCTCGGAATCCTCCAGAGCTCGGAGGATCGCAGACGCCATGGCGTCCGCATCACCCATCGGAACCAGCAACCCATTCTCGCCGTCGGTCACCAGATCGGGCACGCCGCCGGCACGCGTGGCGACCACGATCAGCCCGAAGGCAGCCGCCTCGATCACCGACACCGGCGTGTTGTCGACCCGATTGGTGTTCAGGAAGAAGTCCGCTGCGCTGGCCTCGCGGACCTTAGCATCGTGGTCCAAGAATCCCGGAAATCGCACGGCGTCCGAGAGTCCAAGCGCATGCGCGAGCGCCCTGGCCTCACCCAGCAGTCCCTCATCGCGGCCCGCCATCACGAGGGTCGCGTCGCCTCGAGCTCGTCGCACTCTCTCGAGGACTCGGACGGCCAACAGGGGGTCGTAAGCCGGGTCGAAAGTTCTCATCCAAAACAGCCGGGGTCGAGGCCGCTCGCGCGTGAGGTGAGGATATGATTCCACCCGCACCAGGTTTGGAACCAGCTCCACGTCGAACCCACAGGCGCGCACGGTCCTGGCCAGATACTCAGTTTGGCAAACGATCACGTCCGCGCGCAGGAGCACCCGGCGAGTCCACCTCGGACGCCGTTCGATCATTTCTGGAAGGGCCCCACCGTGCAGACTCAGCACGAGCGCGACACCCGTGGCGCGGGCGATCGCGCTGGCCGCATCGGCGTTGACGAACGCCGCGCCGCTATAAGTGTCGACGGCCACCGCATCGAGTCGGCGACCGAGCCGGAAAAGCGAGGTCGAAATGTCGACCAATCGCGCATAGCGATTCAACTGACTGGAGAAACACGAGACCTGATGGCCCGCTCCTTTCATGAGGGCGGCGACCTGTTCACCCTGGCCCGGCACAAAACCAGGATGCCTGCCGAGCATCGTGCCGGCGAAACCAAGTCTCATCTTCGGAGGGCTCCGGAGCGGCCCGTCTTGACCGACTCAAGCCTCACTGTCAACGTCGCCGCGTGACTCATTTTGGGATCGCGATCGGGCTAGCCGCCTTGGTCATGTCCGTTGCGTGCATTCCCGAGGAGCTCGATGGAGATCTCTACCAAGATGTCCTCGTCGCCTGCGGGCTGCCCGGCGGCGCGCGCTTCGAACGACCTGACGAGGCGGGCTTCAAGCGTGTGGTCGCCGATCGATCGTCGACCACACCCCTGGAATTCGTTGGCGCGGAGTGGGACGACACGCTGCTGGTTGATTGCTCGGTCCGACTCGCCTTCGATCCGGCCATCAGGCTGGTGGATGTTCGCCATTTCTGGGTTGTTGGTTGCACCGTCGACCAGACCTACGCAGGTCTCATCGTGGAACGATCGAAGGATGTGGTCGTCCTGGGGAGCACTTTCTCCAATCTGCGAAACAAGGCGATATCGTTTCGGGTCCACGAACGAACCGGGGCAGTCAGCGAAAACGTCCGCGTCCAGGCGAACGTGATTCACAAGGCCGGGGGCGGAGCCATCGACGTCGCGGCTGAGCGAGCGCTGATCGACTCGAACGCCGCGTGTGACGATCGAGCGACTTTTGCCGTGAAGCTCGCCGGCAGCGGAACCGTCTCCGGGAACCTCGTGCGAGAGGCGCAGGGCGGCGCGCTCCTGGTGAGTGCTTCTGCGGCCGACTCCATACTCATCGAGAACAACATGATCGACGCGGTCAAGGACGGCTTGGTGGTTCGTGGCTCGGGCGCTGTCGACGTTCGCTTCAACACGATTCTGTCGGCGGTGGAGGAAGCTCGTGCTCTTCGCGTGGAAGGACCTGCGA
This sequence comes from uncultured Myxococcales bacterium, assembly GCA_964463485.1. Taxonomy (GTDB): domain Bacteria; phylum Myxococcota; class Kuafuiibacteriia; order Kuafuiibacteriales; family Kuafuiibacteriaceae; genus CAYXDO01. The sequence continues at coordinate 44,911 of CAYXDO010000033.1, forward strand.
CGAGCGCTCGGGGTAACTTGCTCGTTCACCGAACCCTCGACCGAGGTGTCGAGGGCACGCTCGCGGTCGATCAGAAGAACTACTTTCAGCGGGGCGTCGCAGGCTTCGAAGTCGAGAACCGACCGCTCGACCTCCATCTCACCGCCGACCACGCCGCGCTCGGATTCGCCACCGGGCTGAGTTTTCCCCCGCTCGACATCGACGGCCAAGCTCGCGAAGGGGAGCGCGTGGACGCGGGCGCTGATCAGCGCGCGCCCTGAGTTCGCACCCGAGCCACCGGGCTGATGCGCCAAACCCGACCGATCAGAGCGCTTGTGTCTATCATCGGCCCGCGCTACACGGCCGCGGTGTCCGCCTCCGAGCTCGGCTCTCGAGTCGCGCAGGTCTCTTGGACTTGGATGCTTCGCCAAGTCGTCGTGCCTGCGGCCGACCAACTCGCTGGGCACCCGATGATGAATCGCCTCCGGTACCTGGAACGGGCTCAGTGGTGGTCGGAGGAAAAACTCGGCGCGGAGCGAGATGAGAAGGTCCGAGCCCTCGTGCAGACTCTCGACCAGATCCCGTTTTACCGGGAGCTCATGGCCCAGCGCGGAGTCCGGCCTTCCGGGATCCGAGGTGTCGTCGATCTCACGAAGCTTCCCGTGACGACCAAGGCGATGTTGCGATCCGGCTTCCCGGATCGTGTCACGAGACCGACGGGCCAGAGAACCTACAAAGCCGTCACGTCGGGCTCGACGGGGACGAATTTCGCGGTGCTGGAAGACCAAGAGACCGCTGGTCATTATCGTGCGGCCTTCATGCTCGCGCTCGAGTGGGCGGGCTGGTCGTTTGGAGAGCCTCATCTTCAAACCGGGATTACTCCAGACCGAAGCCCGGCGCGAAGGATCAAAGACACGCTTCTCAGGTGTTCCTACTTCACCGCAAATGACTTGTCCGACTCTGCGCTGGACGAACAGCTCCGGACCATCGAGCGTAAAGGCCTGCAGCATGTCTGGGGCTACCCAGGCAGCCTATTTTACCTCGCGCGTCGCGCTCGCCAGCGGGGATGGAATCGACCGCTCGTGAGTGTGGTGAGTTGGGGAGACACTCTCTTTCCGTCTTTCCGTGAAGAGATCGAGCGCACCTTCGGGGCCCGGGTCACCGACACCTATGGTCTCGGAGAAGGCGTCCAAATCGCCGCTCAGTGCGAACGTGGAAACTATCACGAGCACGCGCTCGACACGATCGTCGAGTACCTCGATGACGAGGGAGGTCCGGTACCCGAAGGTTCTCTCGGGCACGTGACGATCACGCGCCTCCACCCCGGTCCCATGCCGCTGGTTCGCTACCAACCAGGCGACTATGCTTTGAATGGTCACTCCCGGAGGTGCGCCTGTGGTCGCGCCTTTCCCATTCTCGAAGGGATCAAAGGGCGCGCAGCGGACGTCGTGCTTACGCCCTCCGGCAACCGACTCATCGTACACTTCTTCACCGGCATCCTCGAATTCTTCAAGGAGATAGAGTCGTTTCAGGTCGAGCAGAACGAGCTCTCGGGCTGCTCGATTCGATACGTGCTCGCGCCGGGCGCTACTCGTGAGTTTGAGCCAAGGCTGATCTCGAGGCTACGCGAGAAAGGCGCCGACCTCGAAATTCGAGTGGAGCGCGTCGAGGCCATCCCGATGACTCGGGGAGGCAAGCATCGCTTCGTGATCAGCACGCTCGCCGCTGGATCGGTGGCCCCGTCGACGACAACTCCTTGACTCCCCTACTCGCCCGTGGCCTGGTGGGCCGTTCTGGCTCGACTCCGGCGCGCTTCATGACTTGGCCTAGGTTCGACTCACTCGTCAGAATCGTCGCCTTGCCGATGCTCGCCGGGCTGGTGGGCTGCGCGGAGCTCGGCCATTCGGTGCTTGGACTGAGTCGAACCGCCACGGGGTCGTCGGATCGCTTTCGAACGGGACTGGCCTACACGGGCGTGCCTGGCTTGATCGACGTCCCTGTCGCGGATGCGTTGCTCGACGGACAGACGGCGCTTTCGGCCCATACGAAGCTCGACTCCGAAGGTCAGTCACGGCTCGGGGACACTCAGCGATCCGCGTCCTTGGCTTTCGGGTTCACTCCGTTTCTGACGTTCGCGGGACGAGCCGTACTGGCTGAGAAAGTGGACACGAACCCGCGGAGGGACGTGTCACCGAACGCCCACTTGCTCCTCTTGGACGAGGGCGCCTACTGGCCTGCGCTCGCGGTCGGCGCCACCGATTTTGCTGGCGGAGCGACCCACTACGAGACTGAGTATCTGGTACTCTCGAGGACTTGGTTCGATCTTGGCCGTACGACCGTGGGCTACCGCCGTGGCTCCCGGGTCGCGTCCGGAGTCATGTTGGGGCTCGAAATTTCTCCCGTTTCATATTTCTCGCTGCTCGCCGAGTATGACGGAAGCGACGCGGGGGTTGGGTTGAGGCTCTTTCCGATTCCGGCCTTCCTGGAGCGCTACGGCGTTCCGCGCGCCAGCCTCGAGGGCGCTTGGACCGAAGAGAGTGGCTTCGCGGCGCAGCTCGCGCTCCAGTATACGCTCGGAGAAGCGAAATTCGAGGCGCAACGCGCCGACCGCGCATCCGTGAAGTTCACACCGGCCCAGGACTTGGACGAACGAGCGGCGATCGAGGCCCTGCGGACGGCGCTCGTCGAGCGCGGTTTTCAAAGTGTCGAGCTCTCTTCGACCCGAACCAGCAGCAACTCCTTCAGGGCTTCGATCCGAGCCGAGAACAGGAGGTTCGGTCGAGATCCGCTGCATGGGCTCGGTGTCATCCTCGGGCTGGCTGCGACGCACCTGCCCGAGTCCGCGAGCGCCGTGTCCCTCCGAGTGGTCAGGTTTGGCCTCGAGGTGATCGCTCTCGAGACGGGGCGCGACGCGCTCGTGGATTTTCTGAATGACGACCTCCCAATCGAAGTCTTCGCCGACCAACTCATCGAACCCATCGAGGGCTCGCCTTCCTACGTCACGGAACGGTCGGCCGGCCCGGCGTTCGAGGTGGATCTGACGGCGGTTCCGCGGCTCGAGGGCCTCGTGTTGTCGGAGTCGGACGTAGTCGACTACCGTTTCACGCTGTTCCCGGACCTCAAAGTCCAGCTCTGGCCGGGGCTCCTCGTGAACGCTCAGGTCGAGCTCGAGGTGGCGAACACGACCGTCTATTTTGGTCCTCCGATCGCTCCAAACCTCTCTCGCTTGCTCGCAACTCAGACCGTTCGGCTTCCGACCGGGGACGCTTTGCCGAGCTACGCGGGAGTCTCCTTAGGGAAGTTCGAGCGGGAGGTCTTCGGAGCCGGCGCAGAGGTGATGATTTCGACGTTCGATGGGCGCGTGCGGCTGCGGGGCGCAGCGACGAGGATCGGCGAGGCGCCAGAGAAGCTGGATCGCTGGTACGCGGTCGCGAGCGCGCGAGTCGCGTGGCCCGAGGTCGACGCGGCGGTCGAGGTGCGCGGCGGAAAGTTTCTGGACGGAGACGTCGGCGCGCGCTTCGAGCTCGCCCGAACGTTTGGTACGACGGAGCTCGGCGCGTTCATGCTGTCCGGAGACCACGGCACCGTCGCGGGTCTGGCGCTCCGGATTCCACTGTCCCTCCCCGAAGATCTTCCGCCCTTTTGGCTACGTCCGCGCTTGCCGGACGTCGCCCGATTTGGAATCCACTCGCTCGTGTTCGAGGAGACGAACGACATACGACTCGACGTCGGCCGCCCGCTCGCGCCGGAGCTCGAGATCCCAGAGCTCCTCCTCGGCCGGGAACGACTCACCCCCGCCTTCGTGCGGGCCCACCTCGACGAAGTCAGGGACTCAGCTCGCTTCTTCGTCGGCTCGAATTCACAATGAGAAGCACCGAAATTTTCTTGCTCACGAGCACGCTCGTCGCCTGCGCGAGCCAGCCCGCGGTGGTCTCGCGCCCCCTGCCATCGGGCGTGAAAGACGTGGACGTGGATGTGCTCGAGGACAAGCACCTGGAGGTCCTCGCGAGCAGCGAGGCCTCCGATACCGCCTACCGAGTCGGCGCAGGTGACTCGTTGCTCATCGCCGTTTTCCAGCACCCAGAGCTCTCGATTTCATCGTACGCGGGCTTTGGCGCCTCCGCTGGCTCGGGCCGCTCCGGCGGAGTTGCGGTCGATACCGACGGAACGATCCAGTTCCCCATGCTCGGAAACATCAAGGTCGCCGGGATGACGACCAACGAGATCCGCGCATATATCCAAGAGGAGCTGAAGAAGTTCCTCATCGACCCTCAGGTCACGGTTCAAGTGCAATTCTACGGGAGCCTGCGCTATTACCTCCTTGGAGAGTTTAGGACGCCTGGTTTGGTGTACGCGGACCGCCCGATGAATCTCCTCGAGGCCACGACGCTCGCCGGCGGAATCAACGAGAAGGCCGGTCTCAGGGGTGCCTACGTCTTGAGAGAGGGTAAGAAATTACCGGTCAACGTCCAGAGGCTGGTTCGTTATGGCGACGTTCGCCAGAACGTTCGGCTTCACCCGAACGACGTCGTCTATGTCCCAGACAGCTCCGCGGAGGTCGTTTACGTGTTCGCCGAAGACGCCGTCGCGGTGCCGATGGTCCAGGGTCAACTCAACGTCGTGCAGGCGCTCGCCGGCGCCGGTCTCAAACTCATCAATCGACTGGACGTGGATCTCGACGACCTGCGCATCATCCGGCTCGAGGCCGATCGCGGAACCTATTTCGTGGTGGACGGGGAGGCCATGCTCCACGGCGAAGCGGTTCCGTTCGCGCTCGAGCCGGGAGACATCGTCTACGTGCCAGAGACGGGGATCGCGTCGTGGGCGCAGCTCATGAGCCGAATTCTTCCTACTCTCCAAGCCCTCAACGCGCTCGTCCAACCCTACGCCTTCATTCGCGCCGTTACCCAGTGATTCGTGAGCCCGAGAATCGCGCCTGGCTCGCCACGACGCTCGCGATCGTCCACTTCGGACTCGGCGCTCTCATGTCTCGGTCGCCGGCCCTGGCTACGGCGCACGCCGTCGCCACCGTCCTCGTCGCGTTCTTCGTATCGCTGCTCTCGGCACGACCCGAAGTCGCGATCGCTACGGCAGCCTACGTGGCCGGAGCTGACGTGTTGTGGCGAATGTGTGACGCCTCGGTCTTTCATGAGACCGGAAAATACGGCACCGCCTTCGCGCTGGGTATCTTGCTGCTCCGCATTCGACGAAGCGGATCCTGGTTCCCTGGTGCGTATTTCGTCTGTTTGCTCCCGGCGATCGCCGCGCCCTTGCTCTTCCTCGACGCCCACGACGCGCGTTCGAGGGTGAGCGCGACGCTCTCTGGCCCCTTCGTGATCGCAGTGAGTGGCTTGGTCTTCTCGAGAGTCCCACTGCTGCCCAAGCAGATCGAGACAGTCCTGGGAGCTCTCGCTCTGCCTACGTTTTCGGTCTGGGGCGCGGTCGTCGCCGGTATCAGCGGCGCCACCCGACTCACCTTCGTCGGATCTTCGAACTATGAGACCAGCGGCGGCTTCGGCCCAAATCAGGTGTCGCTCAACCTGAGCCTCGGCGCGCTCATCATATTCATCGGGCTCGTCACTCGACCTCGTCGCTCGATCCTATGGACGATAATCCTCGCTGTGGCGGGGATAGGTCTCGCGGCTCAGAGCGCACTCACTTTCTCTCGTGGAGGTTTGTACACGGTGGGCATCGCGTTGTTCGCCGTCGCGACTTTCGTAGCGCGCGGGACACGAAGACTCAGCGTGCTCGGGTTGGGCGGTGCCACTCTATTGATCTCCTACTTCGTCGTCGTTCCCTGGCTGGACTCGTTCACGGGCGGCGCGATCGTCCAGAGATTCGCCGACGTCTCCACGACGAATCGGACCCAGATCGCGCTCGACGACCTCAAGCTCGGGATGCAGAATCCGATCCTCGGGGCCGGCGTGGGAATGAGCACGACGATGCGCAGCGAGGCCGAGATCGCGCCGCACACGGAGTACACGCGTCTGTTCGCTGAACATGGGTTGTTCGGGCTGATCAGTCTCTGGCTCTTGTCGACGATGTGTTGGCAAGGAGTACGGAGGGCTCCGAGTGGGTTCGCCAGAGCGACCGCAGTGGGTTTCGTCACCTGGAGCCTGTTCTCGATGCTCCACGCGGCGATGCGCACCGCGGCTCCGGCTTTGGCGCTCGCGTTCGGAGCATACGCATTTCGGTACCTCGACGACGATCTCGCAGAAAGCCCTCAGGCGGCTTTGACGGAGGACCCGGAGCCTTGAGTTCGGGACGACCCGACCGTGGGTGGGTTGGCATTGACGGCGCATACTCGCTCCTGGCAAACGGGGGCATGTCGCCATGGCGGCTCATACAATCGGACTTCCGTCGTTCAATCGCACTCGGAGGGCGCCCCGTTCGGACCGTTCTCTTCGGCCAGGGATTGTGGGCGACCGCCGTCTATCGGGTCTCGCACTCGCTATACCAAGCGCGACTCGGACCGCTGCGAAAGCCCGTCCGGCTGACGTGCCAGCTCGCCCGCAAGGGCATGGAGGTTGTTACCGGAATCTCGCTGCCGCCCGAGTGCACGATCGGCCCAGGGCTCTACATCGGCCACTTCGGGACAATCATCGTCAGCCCCCAAGCGGTGATCGGATCCAACTGCAACCTCAGTCAGGGCGTGACGCTCGGCGTTTCTGGACGCGCCGAGCGACGAGGGGCTCCCACCCTCGGAAATCGTGTCTACGTTGCCGCCAACGCGGTCGTCGCCGGGCAGATTTCGATCGGAGACGACGCGGTGATAGGCGCAGGAGCGGTCGTGACGTCATCCGTCCCACCTCGCGCCGTGGTCGTTGGCAATCCTGGTCAGATCAAGAGCTTTCGAGGGAGCTTTGAACAAATCGTGTACGAGGGGATGGAATCCGATGTGGCGCGCCTGGCCTCGCGAGCCCAGACGATATTGCAACGGTCTGACCAAGTCCCCGAGTCCCCCGCGCGCTTCGCTGAGGATTCGCGATGATCGCGAGCCCCGAAATCCGAACGCTCACCGTCGGCGACTTGCCAGAAGTAGCTCGCGTTCACCTCGCCGCGTTCCCGGGCCGGGCTCTGAGCCGCCTCGGCAAACCGACGCTGCTCCGCTACTACGATTGGCAACTCACCGGGCAACCCGACGCGCATGGTCGCGGCGCGTTCTCCAAGGGCGTGCTCGTTGGCTTCTGTTTCTCCGGCGTATTCCGCGGATCCTACGCGGGTTTTGTTAGCCGAAATCGAGCTCACCTCGTCGCGCAGACGCTCACGCACCCTTGGTTTCTGCTCGATGACCTCTTTCGCGATCGCGTACGTACGGGCGCGCGACAACTCAGGTGGCTCCTGAGTCAGCGCGGTACGACCCCTACGTCGCCAGCTCCGCCCCCCGTCTCGCCAAGCCCTCGGTTCGGAGTCCTGGCCTTGGCCGTGGATCCGATGACTAGGAAACTCGGCATCGGAAGGAGGCTGATGGACGACGCGGAGGCGCTCGCGCTGAGAAGAAGCTTCGAGCGCATGAACCTGAGCGTTGCGACCGACAACGAAACGGCGATCGCGTTTTACGAACGACTCGGCTGGCAGAGAGTTCCGCTCACGGGGGAATGGCTAGGAAGAATGGAGAAGGCTATCGGCCAGCACGAACAGGAATGCGCCCCGTGACTCATTCCATCGACAACTCACTGGATATCGCTCGCAGAGTAATCCTCATCGAGGCCAAGGCACTCAGCGCTCTGGCGGACTCGTTGAATTCCGCGTTCGAAGCCGCCGTCGAGCTCATGTTGTCGTGCCGCGGGCGCGTGGTGGTCACCGGCGTGGGCAAGTCCGGACTCATTGGCAACAAGATCGCGTCCACATTCTCCTCTACCGGCACGCCCGCTTCGTTTCTCCATCCGGTGGACGCGATTCATGGCGACTTGGGTGTGCTCGTCGTCGGGGATGTCTTCCTCGCCGTCTCGAACAGCGGAGAGACCGAGGAGATCCTGCGCGTGCTCCCTGCCGTGAAACGACGGGGGGCGAAGCTGATTTCGATCACCGGCAACGCACGGTCGACGTTGGCTCAGGAGAGCGAAGTCGTCCTCGAAGTGAAGATCAAGGAGGAAGCCTGCCCGCTCGGCCTCGCGCCCACGACCTCGACGACCGCGGCCTTGGCGCTCGGGGACGCGCTCGCGGTCGCGCTCCTGGTTCGCCGGGGATTCAAGGCCGAAGACTTCGCGCTCCTGCATCCCGGCGGCACCCTCGGACGAAAGCTCCTCTTGAGAGTCCGTGACTTGATGCACGGAGGAGATCGAGTCCCTCTGGCGCCCTCCGACACTCTCATGAACAAGGCGCTCTTCACCATGACTGCCTGCAGGCTCGGTGTCGTCGGGGTGACCGAAGGCGAGCGACTCGTTGGCGTCATTACGGACGGCGACCTTCGTCGCGCGCTCGAACGCGGCCTCGACGTCCTCACACTCGCCGCGCGCGACTTGATGACTCGGAATCCCAAGCGAATCGAAGCCTCCGAGCTCGCCGCCACGGCTTTGCGCAGAATGGAGGACTTGAAGATCACCTCGCTGTTCGTGGTCGAGGACTCCGAACCCGAGAAGCCCGTCGGCGTCATCCATCTGCACGACCTCCTCAAAGCCGGGCTCGGCTGACGGTCCGTCGTGGATTTGGTGGTGGTCTCATCTTGTGCTCACGCACGAGTGAAGGGTGAGTGGACGAGCTTCGAGCCCTTCGTGCTGGAAATGAACGTGATCGTGGAGATGTTCGACCAAGTCACGTTGATCGTTCCAACTCAGGAAACCAAATCCCAACCGCCTTTCTGGGCCCCTTATGCACACCAGGACCGAATCCGGGTGGTCTCGTACAAATCGGACGACGGGGTCGGGCTGACCCCGGGTGTGACCTCGGCAACGACTCCGAGAGACGTCTCGCGACTCTTGTACTCATTGATCAAGGAGACGAGTCGGACGAAGGCTCTGCACGTGCGCTCACCGGCCGGGATATCGATCCCCGCACTCTTGATCGGCCCAGCGCTCACGCCTTACCGCTTCGCGAAGTACGCCGGGCAGTGGAACTCGAGCTCGACCGACCGCGCCGCGCTGAGATTTCAGAAGCAGCTTTTGGCTTCGCGTTGGTGGCACGCGCCCGTCACGGTGTACGGAGTCTGGCCAAATCAGCCGGAGCACGTCGTCCCGTTTTTCACGTCGATGATGACTCGATCGATGATGGAGCGCGCGAAGGTGTCCGCGCAGCACAAGCGCCCCGGCCAGGTGCAGCGGATCCTGTTCTCCGGTCGGCTCGCGCCAGAGAAGCGAGTGGACGCGCTCATCGAGGCGTGTGGCATCCTCGATCGGAAGGGTCTCGCGTTCGAAGCCCGGATCGTAGGCGATGGGCCCGAGCGGGAGCGACTCACCGCGCTCGTCCAAGACCGAGGTTTGGCCGCGAAGGTCGCTATGATGGGGCACATGCCCTTCGAGCGGAGTGTGCTCCAGAACGAGTGGGCTGACGTGCTCGTCCTTCCGTCTCAGGAGGCAGAGGGTTGGCCAAAGGCGGTCGCCGAGGCCATGTCGTTCGGCGTCGTGCCAGTGGCAGTCGATCACGGACAGCTATCCGCGATGATCCGAGATCGGGGGATCGTGATGAGTCGAGGCACGGGGGCGGAGATCGCGACGGCCCTCGAGAGACTTCGTTCGGAGGCTGAGTACGAGGCGCGCTCCCGGGCCGCCGCCGAGTGGGCCTCACATTACTCCTTGGAAGACTTGGGCGACGCCTTGAGGCGAGTCCTCGAGGCGAGTTGGCAGCGCCTCTTGAGGAACCAGGGTGAGTAGAATCGCGGTCATGCAAGTCGTCGATTCGCTCGACGCCGGCGGCATGGAGCGCGTGGCCGTCAACCTGGCCAACTCGGCCGCGGAGATGGGTTTCGAGAGTCACCTGTGCACCACTCGACGCGACGGAGCCCTCGCGTCGGAGGTTCATGCGAGCGTCGGACGGTTGCGCCTCGACCGCAAATCTCGTTTCGACGCCGCCGCGTTCCTCGCCTTTGCTCGGTACGTCAGAACGAATCGGATCCGAGTCATTCACGCCCACGGGACCGCGCTGTTCGTCTCCGCGATCGCGGGCGCGAGCTCCTTCGCGTCGCTGATTTGGCACGATCACTACGGCGCCGCGACTCGCCCGAGGTTCGTGTACGGAGTCTTCTCGAGGCGGGCCGCCCACATCTTTGCGGTCAATCGCGAGCTCGTGCGCTGGAACGTCTCGCTCGGCGTCGATCCGTCCAAGATTCAGTATCTCCCGAACTTCACCCAGCTGAGTCCGTCCGAGGCGCCGATGAGTCTGCCGGGCGTGCCGGGTCGTAGGTTGGTCTGTGTCGCGAATTTCCGCCCGGAGAAGGACCATCTGACCCTGTTGCGAGCCTTTCGGCTGGTCGCGGACGCAGAGAAGGACGCGCGGCTCTTCTTGGCCGGCTCGAACCGGGACGCAGCGCAGATGGAGCTCGTCCATTCGGAGATTCATCGGCTCGGTCTCGACGACTCCGTGCTGGTGCTCGGCCCCACCAAAGACATACCAGGGCTGCTCGCGGCCTGCGACCTGGGAGTCTTGAGCTCTGCGTTCGAAGGCCTTCCCTTGGCCCTGCTCGAATACGGGGCCGCTGGGCTCGCCACCGTCTCTACGGACGTCGGAGAGTGCCGCGAGGTGCTGGACGGAGGGAAGGCGGGGATTTTGGTGCCCCCCAAGGCCGCAGAGCTGCTGGCTGCCGCAATCCTCCGAGTCCTTCGCGAGCCCGAGTTGCGCCACCAGCTGAGCTCCGCCCTCCGCGACCGCATCCGACGCGCCTACGACCAAAATGTCGCCATGCAATCCGTGGCCGATGTCTATCGACGCCTCGCCGATCGGCAATCCTCCGCGAATTGGGAGGCTGGGTCCTAGTCATGCCCGCTTCTCGCGGCCGATCCTATTTGAAGGGCCTGACCTCGGGCATCGCGGTGACCATCGCGAACATCTTCGTCGGTCTGTGGCTGACGCCGTACACGCTCCGTTTCCTCGATCGAGAGACCTACGCAGTCTTCGCGCTCGCCAACGACTTGGTGACTTGGCTCGGTTTGCTCGAGATCGGCCTCGCGAGCGTCCTGAACGTGACGGCGGCGCAACTGAGCGGTCGACCCGACCAAGAGAAGCTCGATGCCCTCGCGAGCACGACCTTCTTCGCTCAAGGCGGAATCGCGGTGGGACTTCTCGGAATCGGGCTCCTCATTTCACACGTTTTTCCAGACTTCTTTGGCCTCTCGGAGTCCGTGCGCGAGAGCTCCAAGCAAGTCATGGCTTTGCTCGCGCTTGGATCGGCGCTGACGATCGCGACTCAGACCTTCTCTTCTTTGCTGATCGCACACCAGCAGATGCACGTCGACAACGCGATCCGGCTCGCGCTGATCGTACTCAGGACGGGCCTCACGGTCGTCTTGCTCGACCGAGGCGCTGGGCTGCTCTCGCTTGCGATCTCGCACGTCGCCGCTGTGATCATCACGGGATCGATCGCCGTGTGGAGAGTTCGCCGATTGCTCCCGACTCTCTCGGTCCATTATCGGCATTTCTCCCTGGACCTCCTCCGGAAGAGCGCGGGCACAGGTATTTGGTTTTCGCTGGGTGGATTCGCAGGGATCATGATCATGAACCTCGATCGCGTCATGACCGCAAAGATCATCTCGGTGGAGATGGTCACTTCGCTGACTCTGACCGGCAGGCTTTACGCGCTCGCGTGGTCGGTGCTGCAGCAAGTGACCAACTCTGCACGCCCAGCGCTGGCTCAACTCATCGGTCAAGGGCGGATCGATGTCGCTCGAGAGAAATACCACCAGCTGGTAGCCATCTCGACGGGCGCGGCCGTTTTGGTCGCCGCCGCCATTTTTTCGGGGAACCAGAGCTTCGTCGCGTGGTGGGTCGGTGAACACAACTACGGCGGCGGCCGGGCCGACGCGTTTCTCGCGCTGAACCTCATCGTGCACTGCTGGGTGCTCCCGAACCGGGCGATCTTGGTTTCGGGCCTGCAGTTCGTTCCACAGAACTCGACCTGCCGCTTCATCGAGGGAGCTTTGAACCTCGGGCTCTCTTACACCCTGGGGAGCGTCATGGGTTTCAAGGGAATCGTACTCGCTACCTCGATCGCCGGGATCCTGACTTCGTGCTGGTACATGCCGCTCCTGACTTGCCAGATGTTCGGTCTTCGGTTCTTTCCGACGCTGTCGAAGGACGCACGCGGCCCGCTCCTCCTGATCCCCATCGCAGGCATGACGGCGTTCATATGCAGGGAACGACTCGGCGAGCTCGGCGGCCTGCTCGGCGCGGGTCTCGCCGCCGGAGTGTGTCTGGGAGTTTCTGGCTTCGTCTATTTCGCCCTGCTGATGGATCGCGAGAGCAGGGCGGGCTTGCTGGGTCGTGCGCGTTTGGCGTTCGTGGGGCGAGTTTGATCGGTCTGCGGAGAAGAGCAGGTGCCGCGGACCTCCGTCGTCTGGGCTTCGTGAGTCGGAGTGAGGACTTCTGGCGACGCGCTCCGCGAGCGATCGACCTGGTCATCATCGCGCCCCCGGTCTTTTCGATCCCGAGCCCAGAGGGACAGGCGATCTACGTGCTCGTCGAGCGGATGGCTGAGTTGCTCCCGTTCTCGACCGTCGTGCTCGCGCGATGGCCCGACGAGGGGATCCGGGGATCGAGCCCGATCGATGACCGGCTGCTCTACTACCGGCCGCCCCTGACGCCGGGCCTGCGTGACAGACTTCCGCACCGGATCAAGAAGGCCGTGTGGGGCACGGGCGCTCCCGTGCTACTCACTTATGCGCGCGCGGCCGCTCGCGCCTGCCGAGCGCTCGGGCCTCGCGTGGTCATGGTCGAGGACGTTCCGTTCGTGGCCAAGGAGGTTCGGAGACGCAATCCCGGCGTCCGAATCATCCTGCACCAACACGCTCCCGCCCCCACCTATTACTCCAGGCGTCGCTGGCGTTCGATCGCCAAAGGCCTCGACGAGCTCGTCTTTGTCTCTCGACAGGCGCGAGCGGAGAGCTCGAGACGTCACGGTGACCTCGGCGTCCGAGCGAGAGTCATCTTGAATGGCGTCAGCTTGGAGCACTATGACCCGGAGCGCGTCGTCGGAGCGGCCACACGCAAGCTCCACGGGATCTCCGAGGACCAACTCACCTTCCTTTTCGTCGGCCGAGTCGTCCCTTACAAAGGCCCAGTGGAGGCGGTCGAGGCTTTCGAGAAGAGCGGGCTTCGGGACGCCCGCTTCCTCGTGGTGGGCGACCTCGAACCTTCGTACGACTCGAGCCCCGAGTACGTCGAGCGCCTCCGGAGTCTGGCGCGACTCTCCGCGGGTCGCGTGATCCTGGTGGGTACGGTTCCGCAGAGTGCGATCCCCGAATACTATGCTGCCGCCGACGCCGTCGTCGTCCCCTCCATCGGTCCTGAAGGCCTCCCGAAGGTCATCACCGAGGCGCTCGCGATGAGGCGCCCGGTGCTCGCGAGCGATCGCGGTGGTAGCTTCGAAGTCTTGCGGGAGGGGGTCACCGGTTGGCGGCTGCCGAATCCCGCCGACTCGGCCGACCTTGCCCTCCGGCTCAGGATCTTCGCCGAATCGGGCGTGCGACGAATCGCGGAGGCGGACCGCGACATCGTCTCGGAGGAGCGGATGATTCGTGAGTTCACCCGGCTCGTGGAGGGACTCAAAAATGGTCGCTGAGTCGAGGCGCCTCTTGGTGCTGATGCCCCTCGGGTCGGAGGTTCGGCAATTCGGCCACTCGGGCTTGATGACTTCCCTCCTCGACCGAGGCTGGGACGTGGTCGTCGCCGCGAAGACGGTAGACGACGATCTCCGAAGGCAGCTCGACGAGCGGGCTCGTCTCGTCTCCATGCCCTCGGCGACGCGCTCGAACGACCTCGCGCAGCTCGAGACGATCCTCGACAAGGCACACTCGGTTCGAGAGAGGAGGGGCGGCCGGTCGACCTGGCAGTTCGCTGCAACTCAGCCCAAGAATCGCAAACAGGCCGCGCTCTTCAAGGCGCAGGACCTCGTCGCGGAGCTCCTCGGGCGCTCCGGCACGCTCGCGAAGCTAGGCGCGAAGGGAGAAGCTCGCCTTCAGCGTTCGAGGGCTCCCGTCGAGTGGGTTCGGCTCTTCGATGAGCTCGAGCCGTCGGTCGTACTCACCAACGTCCCAAGGGTGCTCGAGCCGGCGCTGTCCGTGGCTCGCTCGAGGAACCTCCCCACGATCATCCTCTATCACACGGCCAAAGACGTGTCGGCGTTCGGACGCCTGAATCATGACTTCTCGCGCATCGGAGTGTGGAACGATCGGATGAGGTCGGAGCTGCTTCGACAAAATCCTCGTCTCGATCGTGCGAACATACGAGTCATCGGCTGCGGCCACTTCGACTGCGTCGGACGAGCAGACCTCCTTCGACCGGAGACCGAGCTCCGCAGGGCACTCGGAGCCAGACCCCAATCCAAGCTGATCCTCTTTCCCGCTTCGGCACCTTGGGTCGTGCCTGGGGAGGAGAGATACCTCGAGCTCATCCTCGGGATGATTCGACGGTCGGGTCGGGACGCGCAGCTCGTCGTGCGCCTGAATCCGATGGACCACACGACGGAGCTCGTCGATTCGATTCGGAGGCGAGGGCTCGACGTGCTGGTTTCGAAACCCGACTGGCGATGGGACCGGTCGATGAATTGGTGCTTTCAGAGACGGGAGGATCTGAGCTTGTTCAACAGCCTGCTTCACTACTCGCAGCTATGCATCGGAGCTCCTTCCACCGTCGCGATCGAGTGCGCCGTCGAGCGAGTGCCGCTGATCAACCTCGGTTTCGACCTCGAGGGCCCGAAGCCTCTCAACGGTTCGATTGCCGCCGCTTGGAACCAGGAGTTCTACCGCGACGTTCGAGAGACTAGGGCCGCGGAGCTCGCGAGCTCCGAGGCGCTGTTGTCTTCTTTGATTTCGCGGGGGCTCGATGAGTCCAAGTGGATGCGCGAGGAGCAGGCACGGCTCCTCTTGCGCCAGCTCGGTGTCGCACCAGGTTCGTCGACTCGAGGTTCGATCGAGCTGATCGAGGCAGCGACGCAGAGTCGAGGTGCAATTTGAATATCGTATTCTTGTGCAACGAGTATCCGCCTGGTCCGATCGGGGGGATCGGAGCCATGACTCATGCCTTGGCAGTCGGGCTCGCCAGGCGAGGTCACTCCGTGCGCGTCGCGGGAGTTTATGCAGGCCTCGACTCGGACCGCGTCGAGGTGCTCGAAGGCGTAGCGGTGCATCGCTGGGCAATCGAGCGCCGAAGGCTCGTGAGCGCGGTCGAAGCCGGGGCCTGCGTTCGATTCGGAGTAAGGACGCTCGCCGCGGAGTCTCCGATCGACGTCATCGACACGCCGGAGCTCGGTCTCCTCGCCGTCTCCAGAAGAGCGTCTCGAGCGAGAGTGATCCGCATGAATGGAGGTCACCACTTCTTCGCCGTGACTCTCGGCAAGAGACCTCGACGGGTGCGGGGAGCGCTCGAGAGAGTGTCGTTCTGGAAGGCGACTCACTTTTGCGCGGTGAGTCACTTCGCGGCGGAGCGAACTCGGGAGCTCCTCGGGCTCGGAGACGTGTCCATCCCGATCATCCCCAACCCAGTCGACACCGAGCTCTTTCGCCCGCGCCCCGAGATTCCCGTGGTTCCAGGCCGAATCTTCTTTGCGGGTACGCTGTGTGAAAAGAAAGGGATTCGACAGCTCGTGGCGGCCATGCCGATGGTGGTCGCGAGGGTTCCTCACGCTCACCTCGTGGCCGCAGGCAAGGATACGCTCACGGGTCCCGATGGGACCTCTTTCTCGAGCCATCTGCTGAGTATCGTCCCGGCCGAGCTTCGACCAAAGGTCACGTTCCTCGGAGCGGTGGCGCACGAGCGGCTGCCCGAGCTCATGGCGACCTCCCAAGTCTGCGCTTATCCGTCACACATGGAGACTCAGGGGATCGTGAACGTCGAAGGGATGGCGATGGGCAAACCGGTCATCGTCGGCGACGCAGGTCCGGCCAGGGAGATCGTCGAGCCCGGTGTACATGGGTTCGTGTGCGACCCAAGGAGTCCAGATGACATCGCAGCGAAGATCATTTCGTTGCTCAACAGTCCGGAGCTGTGCGTTTCGATGGGGGCCGCCGCCCGCGACCGAGCCGTCCGCGAATTTGGCCTCGCTGGTCTTCTCGAGAAGAACGAGGAGTTTTATCGGTCGATCCTCGGATGAGTTCTGACCGCTACTCTCGAGCGTCGTGGCGCGCACGTCACAACGCGCTGCATTCGTGCCTTGGGTGAAGCGCCACGACGCCGGGTTCTGTGGTCTCGGGGACCACCAACGCCTCGCCGAGGGCGAAGATGTTCTCGGCCCGAAAGTTCAGGCTCGTGACGACCTCCAGCAGCTCGCCGTCGCTGCACGATCCGAGGCCCCAGACGTGCTGCCGTACGGTCGCGAAGGTATTGAGCGACACGTACCCATCTCGCCACGGTTCGACCGCGCGATGAAGCGGCCAGATCCCGCTGTCGATCGGGCTCATCCGGCCGTCCGTCGACATGAGGACGACGCCATGATCCTCCGTGCCGATGAGGTACCCATGTTCGGGCGCCATACCCATGCTCGTGGCTTGGGCGTTCGTGCCCGTCGTGAGCGCGACCGCGTGCACACGGCCCTCTTCGTAGACGGCCACTCCCCGGCCGCCGAGCGCGATGGCGGCGCGGCCGGGCGCGGCCCATGCGATGCCGCCGCCGTTGGGCGCATTCGAGGGTAGGTCGTCTGCGAGCAGCGTGAGCTCGGTGCCTCGAATTCGGTAGACGCTGCCGTCCAGACCGCCCAGGAGGACCTCGGATCCATCGGGCGACGCCGAGAGTTGGTACGCCGGCTTGTCCGCCGGGAGCTCGAGGGTCGCTCGGAGCTTGCAGGGCGCGTCCTCGAAGCTCAGCTCGTAGATGAGGATCGAAGTCTGGACCGAGATGTAGACGTCGTTGCCCGCGAGCGCGAGACCTGGGCCCCGAGCGGCCACGCAAGCGCGACGGACCGAGAAATCTTCGGAGAGCACCGATAATCGCCCGGTCGCCGAGAGCAGCAGGATCGCGTCCGGTGCGATTCGTGTCGAGATGTCGATGTACCCATCGCTCGGCTCGAGGTGGAGGAGCTCGGGCTCGAAGTCCGCGCAGCCTGTGCATCGCGCCGCATCGGGGACCAACCAAGTCGCGAAGTCACCCATTCCGCGGGCGTCGTCCACCCATTCGTGGGAGGGTGACAGCGCGAACTCACGATCGGGGTGGAGGAGCGCGCAGGGTCGGCACGGCGAATTCAGCGCCACCCCGCCATGGCTCAGGCCGAGCGCGGAGAGGTCTGCGTCGTAGGCGAAGGCCCGGAGTGACCCGATGTCTTCCAGGTCGATCGGGATCCGTACGACCTCCTCGATTGCGCTCGCGAAGATGCCGCGCGTGGAACCATTCCAGGCGTAGAGATACGAGGCCGCGCCCGCCGCGTCCGGTGGTTGAATGACGGGCCCACCGGGTTCTGCGCAGGCTAGGCAGGCGAGGATTCCCGATCCGGCTGGGAGCACACGGCTCACGGCGGTACTCTATCCGATTCCAGCGGACGAAACCAAATGAAGGCAACTCACAGCGCGGCGCGACCAAAGCGTCAGCCTGAAACGGGCCGCGCAGACCGTAGACCATAGACTCTAGGCTGAAGGTCGGATTCGGAAACCCGCCCGACGACGGCAAAACACACGCGAACCCAACACCTTCCAGGAAAACGTCTGCGCGACAACTCACATTTCTGAGGTTAGTAGTACAGACCCGCCGCGAAGACACCTCGTAGGCTCTGGGTCGGCTGGTCATTCTCGCCACTCGGTTGGAGCTCGCACGAACGCTCCGCCATGACTAGGGTGATGCCTCGCGCTGGCCTTTCGGGCGGAGGACTAGCTTGGCTGAGCTTCGAACGCGCTCGAGAGCCGAGCTTCGACGAGCGGTCGAAGCGCTGGGTCGAGCTTCGTCGCTCGGAGGCGATCGAACACCGTGGACCGATCGATGAGGTTCGCTCGGGCGGCTAGCACGAGAAATTCGAGGTCTTTCTCGCGGCCAGCCACGGCCTTCGAAACGGCCAGATCGGGCACCTCCAGGCACCAGCCGGTGACGCCTCGCGTATGAATCGGAACCAGGCGGTCGCGCCATCCGTCGGGCAGAGTTGCGGTTTCTTCGCCGACGCCTTGGGCGTAGTAGCCGAACGTGTCGTGGAACATGGAGAGCTCGCCGATACTCCCATCGACTACATCTGCGCGATCAGGATGATGAAGCGGATAAATATCGGCCTCCATCGAGCTCAGGAGTGATTCCGGCGCGTCTGGGAATTGGGCGAGTATGGACTGGCTTCCTATGACTACGACCGCATCGTCCTCAGCGATGTCGGCGGCCGCCCGAATGAGATGCTCGAGTTGCCGACGGTTCATGTGCGGGCCAGGCGGGCCACGCGGCGCCACAGGTCCCAGCGCTCTTTGGGCGTCACGATGCCCGTGAACGGGGTCGTTTGTCGAAGCGCGCGGGAGCTCTCGCCCCCATCGACGATGACCTCGAGCAAGCGCTCGCGCGGACCCTCGAAGAGCTGTAGCCACTCCGCGGCATATTTCGGATGCATCAGGCCTCGCGCCGACCAATCGAGGACCCGCGCCCTAGCCGCCTCCGCCAACTCCGGCGAAGACCGAAGGCGCTCGGCAATGATTCGGTGGATGGCGAGGCTCCGCTCCTCTGCGAGACGGTGAGGGTCCATCACAAATCCGATGATATCCGATGACGCCTTACCCGTCGACCGCGGCCAAGCCCCGAAGACCCGAGCTACCGGCTCCGCGTCTAGGCTGGCTTTCGAGGAAATCTCGTCTCGATAGCTCGAAATCGCACGCTGCGAGCGAGCCGAAAAGACGAAGCATGGCGCGCTGCCACGCTTACGCTTCCGGCCTCAAAGCGCGGAATGTATATTACGTCGAGGTGCCGAGGCGCTTCGGCTCGTCGGCCAGGCTCGCTGCGCTCGCCCGCCGTTTGTCGGTGCAGGGCGGGCAATACAGGTCGAGCCCGGGCGGCGGACGCACAGGAAGCTCCTCAGTCTTCGCGCAGCCACGACAAGTCACTCGGTACATGGGAGTCCGATGCGATCGCGAGCGGCCGCCGCCTCCACCTCTGCGGCGCGCCATCAGGTGCGTCTCTGCCAATCGTTGCGGTCAAGATACGTGTTCAACTCGAATCCTTCCTCAGGTGGGCTGCTGGAACGCAGCCGGTGGATCACAGTGCCTCCTACAGGTCCAAAAAGGCCAGAATTCGACCGGGCCGCTGTCGAATTCTGGCTAAGCCCTGAGCGCCGCTCCGTGGGGCACGGTCCCGGGCGGGTGAAGCAGGATCGGGTCAGTCGACGGACGCGCTTGCCACGTTCGTAGTACCGATGTGTGACGAACATGTGAGCCGGCGCCAACTCTCGGCTCGGTTGAGTTGTCGAATAAGCACAAAACGATCGACCGAGCCAAAAGCAAAAGCCTGAGGGCTGGACGCTTCCCGCGCTGCTGCGCCCCGATCTGGCGTCGATCTGGACCCGATCTAGAGCCGATCTAGAGGTGATCTGGACCTGCGCCCGCTTCCAGAGTACACCCGATTCGTGGGCTGTCGTTACCTCTTCTTGGTCCTTCTTGCTTCCTGCGCGACGTCTGCTCGTCTCGGATCGGTCGGATCGGATAAGGAGCCGAGCCGATTCACGAGTCAGCGGGAGCTCGCTGAGTTGCTGAGTCGACCGGCCGGACCTGACGTATTCAAGAACGATCCCGTCGATGTCGAGAGTTGGGAGCTCGCGGAGCCGCTCCCCGAAGTGGCGGCCTTATTGCCTCACGCCGGATCCGGGCCTCTGGATGCCATCATCACCAGCGCCTTGGCCAGCCGCCAGGGTCTCACCCTCACCAGCGAAGCGATGTACTGCGTGGCGCGCGAGGAGGGACGCTTCTATCTTGCGCACGGAGGTCCACCGACCGATCCGCTTCGCCTCTTCATCGCTGGCCGGTGCGGCGCCCAAACATCGCATTACAGCATGGCGTATCAGCATGGACAGGTTCCCGAGGGCATGCCCGACGAGGCCGTGCTGGAGCAGTGGGGAGCCGCCGTGCGACAAATGGTGGACTCTACTCTTCACGGCCAGCAGCTCGTCGGAGGTTGGTACGGTCGGTCGAACGGGCAAGCGATCGTCATGTGGGTATACGGCGAACGATCCGCCCTGATGGAGCCCGTCCACATGTTGCCTTCCGATGGAAAGGTACTCATCCGAGGTGAGTTGATGAGTCCGGTCGAGCACGTATTTGCGCTGATCAACAGAGGCCAGCACGGATACGCGCAGTGCGCTTTGCGCCCGGAAACGCGCTTGCCGCGGTTCGAAATCGAGTGTCTTGCGGATCCGAAAGACGAGCGCGCAGTCCTGGAGGTGTTCGCCGTTCCGCCCGGCCGAGTGCTCGGCGACGAGATCTTCGGGACGGTCGCGTGGCCGGCCGGAGCGATCGGAAAGGTATATCGAAGGGCGACGATCGACGATCCTCAGGAGGCGACTCCGGACAGGCTGCTCGAGATCATCAACCAGGTCCGCACGGCCGGTGGTCTGAGGCCGCTCAGTTTGGCGAGGCAGCAGACCGCCACGACGGAGCGCGCGGCTCCGCATTTTTGGGCCGCGCTGTTCGGCGGCGAGGTCAGTCCTGTGGTCGCGGACCAAATTCTGCTCGGACTCAAGGCGGGGTGGGACGTCGAGTCACTCGTTCGGTCCGGTGATTTTGCCTCGGCCCTGACCAACGGAGACGAAGCGGGCCGCCTCGTGGCGAGCGCGCTGGATCGACCGGTCGGACGGCGAGCGCTCATGGACCCCGAGGCCGAGCTGCTGGCCGTCGGAATCACCCGGTCGCCGGACCGAAAGACTCAGGCCGCGGTGTTCACGACCTACGCGCTATTCCACGATGACACGGCCTCGAAGTCACCGGCCGTGCTCGAAAGGCTCGCCGGGATTCGAACGGGAAAGGGGCGGGCTCAGGCCAAGGCACTTCCGAAGGCAGTCGACGCGCTCGCGGCCTCGCTCGCGCTCGAAGTCCAAAATGGAAAAAAGACGACTCGGGAGGCGCTCGACAGCCTCTTGAGGGGCGCCTCGAAAATCCTCGGGCGAGGGGTCATGGGTTGGTCGCTCGAGGCGAGCTCACTCGAGGATTTGGCATTTCCCGAAGAGCTCGTCGACTGGCCGAGTCTCGAGCTCGCCATCGGCATGGGGCACCGGCGTGTCGACGGGGAGCCTTGGGGTCGGTACTTGATCCTTTTCGTTACGACTCAGTCGGGGGTGACGGCAGCGATCGAGGCACCAAGCCAGCTCTCCGTCGGCTCCTGATCGACTCACCATGAGAGTCGTCGCGGCCGCGAAGACTCTTCAAGAAGCGGTGGATCTTGCTCCGGATCTCCAACTCGCAGCCTACGGCAGAAGATCGACGGTCTGCGCGGCCGGCCATGAGTTGCCGACTTTGGGTCGCGGCCCGTCGGCCGCGCCATGACCTCCGGACACGGACTCAGGACACGGACTCAGGACGGGGACTCAGGACACGGACTGAGGACATGGACTCCATCGTGCGTGGTTTGGAATGCAGCCGAGAATAGTCAAAAAGTCGCACACCGTTGCCCTCACCTCGGGCATATGGGACGGTCCCCGAATGACTCCTATCATCGTGCTGTTGGCCACTTCGACGAGCGCCGACGCTCGGAGCGACGCGATGCCCCTCGCAGCCCACGACGCGTCCGTGCACGTGGAGAGTGGGTTCATCATCGAGGCGAGGATTTCGTCGCTGAACTTGCCTGGCGCCGAGGGTGTCTTCGGTGGGCTTGGCGGCCCGGCCGCGGTGGGTGTCGGGTACCGTGGCGAGGGATTCACGGTGAGTTTCGCGCCGGCGCTGCACCGAGTCGAAGTTTCCGAAACCCGCTGCGCCTTCGACCCCACCTTGGGCGGCTGTTCGGGAGGCGAGGACAGGACCGATTCCGCGTGGCTTTTGGTTCTGGGCGCGCAAGCACTGGGAACCGTTTCCCTCGCCACGGCGCTCGAGGGTCGTTCCGAGCTCTATCTTCTGGGCGCGGTCGTGCTCGGGGCGGCGCTCCTCGACGAAGAGAGCCAGTCTGCGGACGCCAAGGGTGACCCGTTGGCCTTCGGAGCCACGGTGGCCCTGGGCGTCCGCTATTTCGTCACGTCCCCGCTCGCCGTGAGCGCGGAAATTGGAGAAGGTTATTTGAATATTCCAGTGGACAGCAGCACGACCCGATCCACCCGAGCCTCGGCGTTCGCGACCTGGGGCGCGCTCGGAGTGTCGCTGGGATTCTGAAAGGACTCCGAGCCAGGCCCGGCCCAGCCGTTGACGCGGTCGGCCCCACCTGAGAACGCTCCTGGCGTGGCACCTCCCGTCGTTCGACCTCCGGTCGGCTCCACCTTGCACACCAAAGGTTGGGTCCAAGAAGCCGCCTACCGCATGATCCAACACAACCTCAGCCCCGACGTGGCCGAGCGACCCGAGGACCTCGTGGTCTACGGCGGCAGCGGCAAGGCCGCTCGCGACTGGCCCAGCTTCCACCGGATCTTGGCGTCGCTTCGGTCGCTCGAGAATGACGAGACGCTCCTGGTCCAGTCCGGCAAGCCCGTCGGGATCCTGCCTTCGCACCCGGACGCCCCTCGCGTACTCATCGCGAACTCGAACCTCGTCGGGCGCTGGGCCACGTGGGAACACTTCCGCGAGCTCGATCGCAAGGGCCTGATGATGTTCGGACAGATGACCGCGGGGTCTTGGATTTACATCGGAACCCAAGGAATTCTTCAGGGCACGTACGAGACCTTCGCGGCGGCCGGGCGACTGCACTTCGCGAGCGACGACTTGGCTGGTCGCCTCGTGTTGAGCGGCGGGCTCGGAGGCATGGGGGGCGCTCAGCCGCTCGCGGCTACGATGTGCGGCGCGGCTTTCCTGGGCGTCGAGGTGGACCCTACCCGCATTCAGCGCCGACTCGAAACAGGGTACCTCGATGAGTCTGCCGCCAACCTCGACGAGGCGCTCGCGAAGCTCGACCGCGCTCGGGCGGAGCGACGGCCGCTCTCGGTGGGGCTGCTCGGAAACGTCGCGGACGTCTACCCAGAGCTCGTCGCTCGCGGCGTGGTCCCGGACCTCGTCACCGACCAGACCAGCGCACACGACCCGCTCATGTACATCCCGCGCGGGCTCGACTTGGCCGCTGCAGCCGAGCTCCGAACCAGCGACCCGAAGTCGTTCACCGATCGGGCCCACGCTTCGATGGCGATTCAGGTCGAGGCCATGGTCGCCTTGAAGCAGAAGGGCTCCCACGTCTTCGACTACGGCAACAACTTGCGCGCGGGCGCGGTGGCAGGCGGCTATCCGGACGCGGCCCCTTTCCCGGGCTTCGTTCCCGCCTACATTCGGCCGCTGTTCTGCGAAGGGAAGGGGCCGTTCCGGTGGGTTGCCTTGTCGGGAGATCCGGCGGACATCCGCGCGACCGAAGACGCGTTGCTCGAGACCATTCCGGACGTGCCGCACCTCCAACGATGGATCGAGCTCGCTCGAAAGAAGGTGAAGTTCCAAGGGCTGCCGTCGCGGATCTGCTGGCTCGGACACGGGGAGCGAGAGCGAGTAGGCCGCGCGTTCAATCGCTTGGTGGCCAAAGGGATCGTGAAGGCGCCGATCGTGATCGGGCGCGACCACTTGGACTCCGGGAGCGTCGCGTCACCCAACCGCGAGACCGAAGCGATGAGAGATGGCTCGGACGCGGTCGCGGATTGGCCGATCTTGAACGCGCTCATCAACGCGGTGAACGGCGCGTCCTGGGTCTCGTTCCACCACGGCGGCGGCGTGGGCATGGGCTACTCGCTGCACGCGGGCATGGTGATCGTGTGCGACGGGACCGCCGCGGCGGATGCGCGCCTGGGCCGCGTGCTGAATTCGGATCCGGCGATGGGTGTGATTCGCCACGCGGATGCGGGCTACGAAGAAGCGATCGAGTGCGCCAAGCAAAACCACGTCAAGATTCCGGGGATCACGGTTTGAGGAGCGTGAAGCATGATCACGTGCGCCGAAGCGCTCGAGCGAGATTCCGGCGATCTTTCCGGCATCCTCTGCCGTGCGCGCGTCCACGGGATCGGGGCGCCAAACTCTTTACTCGGTGCAGTACGGAACACGAAAACAAGGCGACTCGGTGCATCTCCCGAGCTCATGCTCGGAGAGCCTTCCCGAGATGGGTAGCTCTCGCGATCGCGCAAGTCCGATACAGCTCGAGCGCCATCCGAATCTGCTCCGACGCTGGCAGCGATCTATCTTCGAGCAATTTCAGGGCGCTGTCGATTCTCTGAGCGATATCTTCCGAACCAAGGCGTAGCGGAGGATCGGTGATTCGCGCGACGCCGAAAAGCTCGTCCTCGAGGTTCATCCGCTGTTCGGCCGCGAGCGCCTCGTGAACTCCCTCCCCGAGCTCGACCCACACGCTGTTCGACTGCCAACTCATCATCATCGAAAGAGTGTCCGAGAGGCTGCCTCCGAATCCGAGCGCGTCCGCGCCCGTGCTGAGCGATCTCGCGATTTTGTACTCGGATATTTCGGCCAGAGCTGCCGCGTGTCGATCGGCGAGACTCACGAGCGCTGCAGCCGTACCCAGGAGCGAAGTTGCTTCGGTGAGCATCCGAGAGGGCAAGTCGGGCTCTGACATCAGAGCGACATGAAGTCGGGTACGCCAGCGACGCCAGTCCGCCGAGTCAAGGCTTTCGGGCAGCGACTCGAGGACGCTCGCAAGCTGAGATATCGAGGACGGTTGATCGATCACGGCTGCGGCATGACCTAACACAAATCGATGATCCCCGAGCTCAACAGCCGATTACTACGACGTTTGCACGCAGGAGGGAAAGGAGTCGGTCGAGGTCTACGGGATCGCTGGTGTACAAGACTTCCGCATCTCTGGCCGCGATGATCGCCACGTGCGCGTCGCAAATGTCCGTCGTTCGACCTCGTCTACATAACTCACCGACTTCGGGTGCGACGCACGAATCCCGCGACGCAGGATAGTCATTAAAGTGTCGAGTGTCGGCAGCCCTCCCGAAGGTCGCTTTCCGCACGGGCCGCTGCGCCAGGAGCCTGGTCGTTGACGTCGTCGGCCCCACCTGGGAACGCTCCCGACGTGGCACCCCCCGTCGTCCGCCCTCCGGTCGGCTTCAGCCCGTCAGGCTGGGTCCAAGAGCCGAGCCCGTCGAAGTCTGCTTTCGTCCTCGGCTTGATCGCGGTCTTGGTGGGTTGCGCGACTGCGCCTCGCGTCGAGATAGCTCCGCGCAGCCCCGTCGATGCGGCGGCGCTCGATCGCGCGGTCGAGCGTTTCTACACGGCGACTTCCGCGGTCGATCTGCGTCGCGCCGTGGCGGAGGCCAAGACCGCGGGGCCGAGCTCGGCGAAGTATCACGAGCTCGCCGCGGAGCTCGCGATGTTCGACGCGGCGCCTCACGAGCGCTTCCTTCACCTCGTCTCGGCGCTCTCGGACGCGTCGAACGACGCGGCCCGGCTGCACCTCGAGCTCCTCACCGGAGTGGCCTGGACCACGGAGGAGCGTCGCGTCGCGCGCGGCCTGCTCGAGTCTCTATATGCGTCTCATCCAAACCCAGAAGTTCGCGCGGGAGCCGCTGCGCAGCTCGCCTTGATCTCCCATCACGAAGGAGAGCTCGGCGCGAGCGAGCGTTGGTTGGCGCGAACGGGGCAGGAGCTCCCGTTCGCGATCGTCGGAGCTTGGGACAACGATCAGGGCAAGGGCTTCGACAGTGAGCTCCCTCCCGAGACGGTGTTGAGCTTCTCGGCGCGGTACGACGGCGTGCTCGGCGAGATCGCTTGGCGTGTGAATCCTCCGCGCGAGTATGGGACGGGCGATCTCAACCTCGGCGGGCTGCTGTACCCGAATCAGTGGGCGCTCGGATTCGCCAGCGCGGCGATCGAGGCGCGCTCCGCGACCAAGGCGGAGCTTCGTCTTCGCACCTCCAGCCCGGTCCGTGTGTACGTGAACGGCAAGCCGATCTTCGAAGTGCGCGACGTCGGCAATCGAGCCTTCGATCAGCTGATCTTGCCGATCGAGCTGCCGGCGGGTCGATCGCGGGTGCTGATCAAGACCGCGGCGGAGCGTGGGGGTTGGCGGATCGGCGCTCGTTTGACGTGCAACGGTCTCGACTGTGACGGCGTCCGGGCGCTTCCGCCAGAGACCGAGTTCGCGACGCCCGAGGTCGGCGCTCCGGCTTCGATCTCCGAGCACGTGTTGATCGAGACGCGGATCGTGGGCACGGAGGGCGTGATTCGAAAGGCCGCACACGCCGTGTTGTGGAGTCGCGTCATGGGGCTCTTCGGCCCGGCCGTGGCGCTCTCGGACGCGTACCTCGCGGCGGCCACGCGGAGCTTGTATGGCGGCTATTTCCTCGCGGTCTCCTTGTGGGACCGCGGCGAGCGCGATCGCACCGCCGATTTGGTCGACACCCTGGACCGAATCGCGGGCGCCGAGCTGCCGGTGTTTGCGCTCCAACACGCGCGTTTCTTACAGCAAGAAGGTCTCGCGCGAAAGGCGAGGCGGACCGTGACGAGCTTGCTGGAGCGCCGGCCCGAGCTCGCGGAGGCGCATCGGCTGATGGCGCTCATGTTCGAGAAGGAGGGCTGGCGAGAGGACCAGTGCGCCGAGCTCGACGAAGCCGAGCGCCTTCGGCCCGGCTTGCTCGAGGTCGAGCACGCCCGCGCGGAGTGCCTCGAGTCGCTCGGTTTTCGCGGCGAGGCTCGAGAGATCCGACAGCGGATCGTAGAGCGTCTGCCCTTCGACTCCACTGCGCTCTCGGAGCTGGCCTCGGACGCGGAGAACAGCGGGAGGCTCGAAGAGGCCATTCGGTATTCGAAGGTGCTCGCTCGCGCATTTCCGGCCATGCCGTGGACGTGGCTGCGGCTCGGAGAGACTCGGCGCAAGCTCGGCGACGCCAACGGCGCGCGCGCCGAGCTCGAACGAGCCCGCGAGCTCTGGCCGGATGGGCCGCGCCCTCATGAAGCGCTCGGAACGCTCGCCTATCAGACCGGTGATCGGACGCAGGCCATCGTGGACTGGCAGATCGCGCTCACGAAAAATCCCGAAGACGAGAAGCTCTCCAATCGGCTCGCTTACCTCGCGCCGGCTGGGCGCGAGGCCTGGGAGCGCGACATGCCGTCCGAAGACGACGTCGAGGCCCACGTCGCGGCGCGCTCGACGACGAAGCCCGTCGCCGGCGCGAACGTCATCGATCTGCTCGATCATCAAGTCACCCGTATCAACGCCGACGGGAGCTCCAATCACTACGTCACGATCATCTCCCACGCGCTCAACGAAGCGGGCCGCGACCAAATCACCGAGCAACAGATCCCGCCGGGCGGTCGCTTCCGCATCTTGCACGCGTTCGCGGTCGACCCGAACGGACGCAGGATTCAAGCGTCTTCGATTCGCGGCCGCAGCATTCGCTACCGCGGGCTCTCGGTGGGGTCGACGGTGGTGCTGCAGTTCAGGCTCGACGTGGGATCTCGGCCCTATCTCGCGCGACACTACGCCGAAGACTGGTGGTTCCAGGGCCCCTCTTCGCAGCGCCGCATCAGCGAGTGGATCATTTGGGCTCCAAAGAGCGCCGCGTTCCACGAGTCGTTGGTCGGGCAAGATCAGCGCTGCCCAGACGCTGAAGACGGTGCGGAGGTGAAGGGCTGCTTCGACGTGAAGCGAACCCGCGACGAGCTCGGCGCCGAGCAGCGAGTGGCGTGGCGCGCTGAAGGCGTGCCGCCGCTCGTGGGCGAGCCGGGGATGCCGCCGCCGTCCGAGTCGTTGTTCCACCTGTCGATGAGCACGGTGCCGAGCTGGGACGACTACTTGAAGTGGGAGGTCGCGCTGCTCGAGGACGTGTTCCGCGAGAGCCCCGAGCTCAATGCGACGGCAGACCGCATCTTGGCCGGCGCTCAGACCGCCGAGGAAAAAGTTGAGCGCATCCAGACCTACCTGATGCAAGAGGTCCGTTATCAGCAGGACTATGAGGACACGATCGCGGGCGTGAAGCCGCACGCCGCGCCCGTCGTGATCGAGCGAGCGTACGGGGATTGCAAAGACAAAGCCGTGCTGTTCATCGCGTTGGCTCGGCGCGCAGGCATCGACGTTCACTACGCGCTGTTGAAGACGCGAACGGCCGGGAAGCTCGATCGCGACGTGCCGATGCAGCAGTTCAATCACGCGATCGTATACGTGCCGGCGCAAGAAGGGATCTCGGAGGGGCGGTTCTACGATCCGACCGCCGACATGCTCGACGTGGACGTGTTGCGCGACGACGACCCGGGTGTGATCTCGTTGGTGCTCAATCCAAAGACGAAGAAACACGCGTTCGTCGAGATCCCGTATCAGCCAAGCACCGCACACGTGCAGCGGTTCGAGTCGACGGTCGAGATCGACGCGGACGGGCGGGGCGTGGGCCAGCTCGCGATCTCGTCGCGGGGTCGGTTCGGCCAGATGATTCGAAACTTGGCGAGGAACGAGAAGCAGCTCGCGCAGGGCGCCCAATATTTCATGGGCACGCTCTTTTCAGGAGCTCGTGTGCATGAGCAGCGTGCGCTCGAAGCGCAGAATCTGTCCAAGCCCGCACGACTCGAGATCGCCTTCGAGGCGCCGGCGATCGGTCGAATCGAGGGCAACGAGCTGAGGGTCGCGATGCCGCCCGTGTGGGCTCCGCAGAGCACGTTTCAGCTCGCGGAGCGGAGGTTCCCGCTGGTGTTGGGAGCGCCCTACGCGCTCGAGTGGTACGGCGAGCTCGTGCTTCCGGAGGGAGCATCCCTGCGGAGGGTTCCGGAGGCGGCGAAGGTGGACGCGAAGTGTTTCGGGTTCGAGAGGACGTACGCCGTTGCCGGCCGCAGGGTGACGGTGGTCCAGAGGTTCGAGGCGAAGTGCGAGCGGATTTCGGTGGGAGAGTACGAAGCGCACCGAAAGGCTTCGGAGGAAGTGACGAGAGCGTCGAGGGAAGAGATCGTCGCGGTGATGGGGAAGGCGATCTAGGAAGCGCGCGCCTTACATGTTCGGCATGTTGGCCATGCGCGCTTGCATCTCTTCAGGGGAGACGTCTTCGATGTGCGTCGCGATGGTCCACTTGTGGCCGAACGGGTCGACGACCGTTCCGGAACGGTCGCCGTAGAACTGGTTGGCGAGCGGTCGATCCACTTTGGCGCCGTGTTCCACCGCGCGATTGAACATGCCGTCGCAGTCTTCGGTGTAGATGCACATGCCGACGGGCGTCCCGAGCGAGCCGGGGCCGCGGACGCCCATCTCGGGCATCTCGTCGGACAGCATGATGCGTGAGTTGCCGATCTGGATTTCCGCGTGCGCGACGCGTCCGTCGGGCATTGGCATCCGGTAGAGCTCGGAGGCGCCGAACGCCTTGGCGTAGAAGGTCAGCGCCTGGCTCGCACCGGGAGCTCCGATGCAAAGGTAGGGCGTGACTGAGTGGTAGCCGTCGGGGATGGGTTTTGCTTTGGACATCCGTTTCTCTCCTTGGGGTTCAAAGACATGAACACTTGAGCAGTCGGCGAAGAAGGTGTCCAGCGCTTTTTCTTGGACTCACGCGGAGATCGGATTCCGCGTGGCGAGTGCGAGGCTGTCCTCCCTTGTCTTGGACGAGATACTTGGGTTTGGCGCCCGAAGACGTGATGGTGTCCTCGAGAAACGAACAAACCGCGGTCGCGCTCGGCTGGTCCGAGAAGACCGAGAGTCCCATGACTCTGCGAGAGTGGACGTCGATGACGAGCGCGACCCACCAGCAGAACGGCCAGCGCTGCAAGAGTGCGTTGGGGATCCAAGACATCCAGAAGCCTCCCGCCGTCGGGACCAAGGTGAAGTCGATCTCCCAGATCTGATTTGGGCGGTCGGCGCGAACGGCTTGGCTCTTCGCTTCGGGTCGAGGTTTTGGCTCTGCCTCGGCCGCGCATTCGTCGGTACTCTCCTTCGGGGCCTCGTCAACGTTCTGCGATTGGCCCGCGTCGACGGCCGTCGCCTCTCCCTGCGGCGGAGTGGTTCGTTCGAGCAAACGTCGGACCGTGCTGACTCCGACATGAAGGCCCGCGCGAGCGAGCACCTGAGCGATCTTCTTGTTTCCCAGGCGCGGACAAAGGGCCTTCAGCCGCTGGACCACGTAGGTGACATACTCAGGAAACTGATTGACCGGCTTCGGAAGCCCATTGAAGGCCTCGGTGCCCTCTCGCCGAAGACTTCGCTCCCACTCGGAGATGGTGGCCGCCTCGACGAGCAGGTGAGTCGCCGTCTGGGCCATGGACCAGCGTCGAGCCGCTCGCAGCTCGAGGATCGCCAGCCTCTCGTGGGGCTCGTAGTGCGCTGGCGACGCTCGAGCGCTACGGCGCCATGGAGATGTGCGTGACCCACCGCGGCGTTCGGTGCGGGCTTTTGGAGGAGCTTCGAGTGGGTCTCGGTTGAGATACGCCAAAGTCACCGTACCGAGAGTTCACGAGCGAAGAGTATCGGACTTGGTGTACCAAGCACGAGCTCACGCCCAGGTTCGCGTCGGTGACGAGCATCGCCGCGACCGCGATCATCGAGCGATTGAATCGCACCTTCAAGAGCGAGCACACCCGACGGGTGACCACACCTCTCTGCCGCAAGGAAGCGCAGGCCCAGTGGTCCAGATACTTTCGCTGGTACAACGAGCACCGGCCCCACGAGAGTCTCGCAGGCAAGACACCCAACGAGGTCTACAGTGGCGTGGAGCCGGCAAACGAGGCGCCACGATTCGAGCCGCGAGCGCGCTGGCCCTCGAGCGCCCCCTGTGCACGGCCCCAGGCAGCGCCGAGGCCCGGGCCGGCGCCGAGGCGGCTCGACCTGCACGTGCGCTTCCTCGACGACGAACGTACTCTCCCGGTCGTCGAGCTGAAGCAAGCGGCGTAGGTCCCGGGCAAGCGAGACCTGACTGACATTCGGGCCTGGCGCTCGAAGGCCGAAGTATGCCTGAGCTCCGAAGGGCCGGCGGAATTCCGCCCAGCGGGCCCGATCTCGACTGCGGAAGCACGTGCGAAGTCATGCTATTGCGACTCCGCCGAACTCGAGAAATAGCGCGTTTTCATGAATACCGAAAGTCGCTGGACCTCTACCGCACGGCCTGAAATTGGGCTGGGCCAGAAATTGGGTGGCAAACCCGTCCCGGCTGCCTCGCGTCCGGGTTTCTCGGCAAGCCCGTTGATGCACTGCCTACGAAATGGGGGGGGCGCCTAATCACCCACTCTACCGGTCCTTGGAACGCGAGTCGAGCCGCTCACCTTCTGCTGCGACGACGAGTCCCATAACGGCCAGAACCCCGACGATCTGAGCCCCGACGGAGTAGTCTACGAGCGTGCCGTGAAACCAGCTCGCGATGGAGGCTGCTCCGAAGCACATGAACAACCCGAGCCCGGAGATGGGGCCGAAGGTCGCACGCCCACCCTTCCAGAAGTAGCGGCGCGAAAAGCCTGCGAGAAAGGCCAGGAGGCCGAACGCAAAAAGGCCCATCGCCCCAAATTGCCACAGGTAGTCCGGGTGGGGACCCATCTGGAAGAGCGCGAGAGTGTCGGGGTCTCGGAGGACGGACTCGCCAGATTGTTGGAAGACAAACCTTTGACCGATGAGCTCGAGCTTGGCGCCTGGGCGCACTCCTCCCGAATCGAAGAACGCGAGCTCGCCCTCGCAGAAGCCAAACCCACCGGATGGGTTCAGAATCTGTGGCTGGAAGCGGAAGACCTCGCGGTCACTCAGCCTCACCTCGACGCGGTGCTTCTTCGGCTCGCTGATCTGTCCGCACAGCGGTTGGCCAAACCCAACCTTCTTCTCCATGCGCCAGCCGTCGCCCAATTTCCGGTTCGTCGTGAATTTGCCGGCCGCAACTGAGAGCTCCCAACCCACCCCGAAGTCCTTCTTGACCTTGACTCGTGAGTCATAGGTTCTTGTGACCGTAATCGGAATGCCAGCAACAGGAATCGTGAGGTCGTTGAAACTCACCGTGAAAATGCCGACATCTTCACTGTTCTGTGCGG
>CAYXDO010000034.1:0-41728 GCA_964463485.1 uncultured Myxococcales bacterium
CGCTCCCAGGCGTCCGCTCCCAGGGCGCTCCCAGGCGTCCGCTCCGCTACTTGGCTCGTGGCAGCGTCACAAGATTCCCGGGCCGGCCCAGTACTGGAGAATGAAGCCGAAATTCCCGTTGACGCAGAAGTTGTAAGGCTGGCCGCTGCTGGCGCTAACTGGGAGAGGACCGTGGTTCTGGTACCCATAGGTCGTCGGCGAGACGCCGATCAGGCCCGTGTAGTCGGTGTTGTTGGTGGAGGCATCGCCCGAGCTCACCGACGCGATGTTTCCGATGACGGACCCGTAGGGAGTGGTTCCTACGTTCGTCGCCAGGATAGAAAACGTGAAGTCGGTGGTGGCGCCGCCGATGTTGCAACCGTTCGGGACGCTCGTCGACCTCCCGGCCTGCGAGGTCACGTTTTTGTACACGCGCGAATAGGCGGGGATGAGGATGCCGTTGGGCTCGATTGGCGTCAGCGTCACTTCGCCGGATTCGACGTTGGCCTCGCCGACGAAGGACGCGATCAAGCCGTCCGAGTACCGTTCGGACGAGACGTCGTTCGGATCTTTCTCGATGCCACCGCACGCGATTCCGATCCCGGCGATCCCGAGCCCGAGGAGAGTCAGCTCATTACGATTCATCGGCCAGGTGTAACACGCTCCGCCTTCGGCTGCAACGAAGCTCGCTGTCGATCTATGCAAATGGGTGTAGCGTCACCCGGTGCTCCGGAAGACGGTCCGGGTCGATCTTCTTCTTTTTTTGATGCTTCTGCCGCCCCTGGTCGCGCAGAGAATCATCGCGCCGTACCCGCTCGTGTTCGGCGGACCCGAGGTCGGTTTCACGGCCGCGGATGCCTGGTACCACATCCGACACACTCAGTTCGCGGTGACGCACTTTCCGCGAGTGCTTCGGTATGACTCCGGAACGCACTATCCCACGGGGGAGCATGCGGAGCACGCGGGCTTGTTCGATGTCACGACCGCGGCCGCATCCATCGCCGCGTTCGGTTGGAATCCGACGCGGCGCGAGGTGGAGACGGTTGCCGCGATCGCCCCGGTGATTTGGGGCGGCCTCTGCTTCGCGCTTCTTTTTGCGCTCGCGCGAGCCGTTGGGATCTTTGGGTCGACCTTCACCTGGCTCTTTCTTCTGAGTCCTGGGCTCTCGCTGCAACCCCACTTGCTGGGTGAGTTTGACCATCACGCGGCGGAGTTGGTGTTGCTGCCTCTGTGCGTCTTTTTGCTGCTCGTGGCCTTTGACGAAAGGACGTCGAAGCCGGCGGCGTTCTGGAGCGGAATCGGTCTCGTCGTCTACTTGCTGACTTGGGCCGGAGCGCCGCTCATGCTGCTGTTCCTGGCCGTACCGAGTTGGGTGGTCTTCGGAGCGACGCGCGGAGCGAGCGAGCAAGCTGGGCAGGAAATTCGGCTGTCCTTGCACTTCGCCGGCGCCGCATTGCTGTTTGTTGCGATCGGCGTGCTGATTCCGAACTGGCGCATGAAGGCGGGTTTCTTTTGGCCATCGGTGGTGGGTCTCCTCTTGGTGGCGGCCGTCGTGCGCGTTTCGCGTTCGCGCAGCACCTTCGCGGCCGTTTCCGCCGTGCTCGCCGTCGCGGTGGTGGTGGCTGCCGCGAGCTTTGACCGGGTAGCGATGGAGCTCTCTTTTGCGCTGCAGCGAAAGCCGCTCACGGTCCAGGAGCACCAGCTTGCGTCTTTCGACACGATCTTCGCGTGGACACGTCTCACGGCTCCGCTGGCGCTCTTGTCGATGCCGCTTGCGATCGTCGAAGTCCGAAGAGGTCGATCGCCGGTTTCGCATCTGCTCGTTCCGCTCGTGGGTCTCGGGATCGTCCTGTTGTGGCTCCATACTCGCGACTATGGGTATCACTCTGGACTCTGGATTTGTCTGTGCGCAGCCCTGAGTCTGCACTGGGTCGCGGGCCACCTCGAGCGTACGCGGCTTGGCGCGAAGGCTCGCTGGGTGCCGGCGCTCTTCATCGCGATCCACACGGTGGCAGTCGCTCTTCGCTGGTTGCCGAGCCCGGCCTTCAAGAGTACGGAGCTCTCTTTCACGGCCAACGCCGGGTGGAGCCAGGCGCTCGACTGGATGAAGAAGTCCACGCCTCCGTATGCTCGGCCCGTGACCGAAGCCTCCCAGCCCTTCCAGCAGGACCTCGATTTTTCGCCCGATCACTACGGAGTGATGGTGTCTTGGGACGCTGGACACCTTCTCAGCTATCGCGCCGAGCGAACGCCGGTCATCAGCGGTACTCCGAGCGCGGAGTGGGCGCACTATTTCACAAGCTTGGGGGAGGAAGAGTCCCTGACTCGACTATGTCCGAGGTGTGGGCCGAGCGAGAGAGTCCGGTACGTAGTGATCGACGACGATACCGCCACGAAGGGTTGGCGCGGGCGGGCGAACGAAGCTGGCGTCGAGCTCCTCCCGCCGACCCTACCGATCGCGACATGTGAGTTGCCTGGTGGCACGGTCGCGCCCGTCTACGGTTACGGTCCGAGCTTCGATCGTTCGGTGGTCGCCGGCCTGTATTACGATGACGGGCAAGACTACCCACACTATCGGCTCGCCTACGAAACGCCGGTCAAGAGGGTTACGGCCTATGTCATGGTAGCGTCCGGAGGTCGTGGGTATGCCGAGCTCGACTCGTTGCCTCTGACGGAGCAGACCTCGAGGTTGCTGAGCGCCGGGAGTGTTCGCACCCCCGAGGGGTGTATGTATGGCGCGCGCCTAGTCTCCGCGCTGAAGGTGTTCGAGGTGGTCAAGGGCGCGAGGCTGGTGGGTGCGGCCCCGCCTTCTACGGCAGTGGCCGCGGAGCTTCAGCTCGAAGCCACGACGACCCACAGGGTGTTTCGAATCGAGCGTCGGGCTCTTGCCGACGTCGACGGAAGGTTCGAGCTGATCGCGGCGTACGCAACCGAGCCATCGCCGGATCTCTCCGTTCGAGCGGTAGGATCGTGGCGCGTTTCGAGCGAGTCCGGAGCAGTGGTCGAGGTCGCGGTCACCGAGGAGGAGATTCAGCGCGGAGTCCAGAAGCAAGTCAGCTTTTGACCCGCGACCGCGATGAGCGCACGAAGCTCAACCCCTTGGAGCTCAACCCGACCGATGTTCGATGAGCAGCTCCTTTTGGAGTAGGCTCGTGACGAGGCGTTGCACGCTTTTGGATGCGGCTTCCGCGCTCACTTCGAACCGACGGGTGAGTCTCTCGATGATCGCGGTTTCGTCGAGCCCTTCTCCGAGGGCATCCCAAATGAGGGAGCCGCTCGAGTTGACGGTGAAGTAACGCTGAGAGTCTAGGTGCAGCAAGACCGTCTCGTTCGGCGTCACTGGAGTGACGACTACGCTGGGGTGATGTTGGTAGGGCACGGGCTCCCATGTACCAAACGTCTGGTTCGATCAAGACCTAATGTCGGCGCCACAGGCGTCGCCGAAGCCCGCGCGACAGGCGCTGCGCCCCGCGGCTCGCCCGGGCGACGGGGCTTCCCGAATATCCGCTGGTGATCATCGCGGGTCCTAGCGCGGCCTCGACGTACCAACGCCGCATCCAACTCAGATCACTGCGATAGCGCCCGACGCCGGCCCGGTCGATCGAGCGCAGCAGCTCGGCCTGTGTGTGGAAGACCGGATCCGCGAACGCGGAGCTCTCTTGATTGACGCGCAGCAGCTCGGGATCGAAGGGCACGTCGAGAAACTCGAGAATGCGACGTATCGTAGCTTCCGGTCGATCCACGAGCGCTTCGTAGGTCGTGTGAGTGTACCGGGGATGGTCTCTCAGCGAGTGACTGAGCCGCGCGGATTTTTGCCACATACGCACGACGCTGCGGGTTGACGCGAGGCTCAGGTCCGTCTCGCTCTTCAGGGTCGATGCCCGATCCCTGACATCCATCGTCGAGGCAAGGACGTCCCGAGGGTCTCGCTCGATGTGAACGAACCGAGCCTCTGGGAAGAGCTCGAGCAGCGAGTGCGCGACCAAGACGTTGCCCGCCGATTTCTCGGAAATCCAGCGCGCGCCGGGCTTCTTCTCCAGTTGGGAACGGAGTATTCGCTCGTAAAAGCCACGGAAGGCGTCTCTTAGATCTTCGGACGAGTATAGGCCGCGCAGCAGGCCCGAGTGGGGCTCGGACTTCATCAGGCGATACACACCCATGAGGTGGTGACCGACTCGAAGCTCCGTTCCGCCGGCGATCAGAGCATGCCGGGTGAGTATGCGCTGCAAGAGCGTCGTGCCCGATCGGGCGACACCTCCCACGAACACGAAATGGGGCAAGACTCAGCCTGCGATCGCGAGCTTTCGGGGCTCGGACACGCTCTCTGCCCAGGGATCGTCTGGGAAGTGGCGCAGGAAGTCCACCTTCGAGAAGTGCTTGAAGCAGTACCAGCAGCCAAAGTCGCGGTCGACCTTGCTCAAGGCCCCGGCTTCGAGCTTCGACCGCTTGATTCGATGATACTCCATCACCTGCGCCGTATATTTCGACACGGCCTCGAGGAGGTCGTCCTGTTCGAGGTTGGCGATGATGTCGGTTTTGACCTGACTGTCGGCGTATTGGCTGAGTTGGCAGCAAAAAGTGACGTTTCCGAGGTAGTCGACGTAAATCGCGTTCATGGTGAGCGCGTTGCAGCTCGTCCAAGGCGAAGTCTCGTTGGGAAACATCGACGCCATGTACTCGACCTTGATCTTGTAGATCTGGCGCATGCGTTCGATACGCTCCTTGACTGCGTACCAAGTCTTGGGCGGGATGTTCATGCGCTTGTAGGTCGTTTGCAGAGTCGGTTGGACAGGGCAGAAGCTGACGATTTGGGCGCCTACTCGACAGGCGAGCTCCGCCATCTGATCGAGCTCGTGGAGATTGTCCTGACAAATCACGAGCTGCATCATGAAGGGGAGCTTGCGCAGTCGCATCACGCTGATGGCGCCCATGGTCGTGCGGAAGGCGCCTGGCTCACGCAGCCGATCCATGGTCGCTTCGGTGGCGCCGTCGATGCTGAAGCACACCGCGCCGATCGAGTCGCGCCAGCGTTCCACGATCGGGAAGGTCTTGGCCCACCGAGTTCCGTTCGTGAGGAAATTGACGGTGTACCCGGCTTTCGCGAAGCGGCCCACGATCTCTGCGAACTCAGGGTGCAAAGTGGGTTCACCGCCCGTCAAGGACACACTCTTCACGTGGAGCGGTCGCGCTTGCTCTATGATTTTGTCGATGGTTTCGAGCGGAATGTCGCGGCGAGCGTTCCTCGGCCCGATCACACTCTGGACTTCCTGCGGGAGGTCCTTCCTGGGCGCGATGTCGGCGCGAAGGCAGTGGGTGCAGGTGTAGTTGCAGCGATTGGTCGTCTCGATCCCGAGGAGCTCAAAAGTCATGTTGCCCATCCAGTCCCGATGCGCTCGACGAGGTTCGTCGGATCGAGCAAGGTGTCCGCCCCGACCGCGAGCTCGCAGGTCCCCGGAAGGGAGGCGAGCTCCTTCAGGAGCGCCAGGTGCTGGGCGTTTTGACCGTGGTGATTCGCGAGCCCTGCGCTTTGGAGACAAAGTTGGTGAAGCGCAGGACTTGGGGGCAGAGGCGTGAACCGCGTGACCTCGTCGTCCGCGCGTCGCAGGATGAAGAGCGATCGGACGACCGCAGCATCGGCGAGCGGGACGCCCAAGTGGCTGTAAGGGAGACTGAGTTTGTCGCCGTTTTCGATTGGGCGCGCGCGTTCGAGCAGGGCTGCGCGCCCGGTTCGACGGAAGGTGTCCTCGAACAGGCGAAGGGAGTTGGCCGGTGGTGCTTTTGCGACGATGTCGCCCGAGGGCGCGCGTTCGAGGATCAATTGGTCGTCGGCCAAGAGGTCGAAGCCACGCTCGGCCAGCGCGAGCGCGGTCGTGCTCTTTCCGCTGCCGGAAGGACCGACGAGCAGGGCGGCGAGACGCCCGCGGCAAACCGCGGCTGCGTGGAGGTGAAAGGTGCCTTGCCCATGGGCGAGCACCCAGGCGGCGGACTCGAGGAGAGCGACGACCTGATCCGGCTTGGCGGCAGCATTGCTCGAGAGCTGGACTTCGCCTGCGCCTTTCGAGGCGTCGAGTCTGAACCTCGAACCCATCCATTCGTAGAAGAGGATCTCGTTCCGCTTGCTGGTCCACACGCCGTCGACCTCGGAAATGGGGGCCCCTGCTGCCCCACAACCCGGCAATTCCGGGGGCCGATCCGCGGGCCGGTCCGGGGGACGATCCGAGGGCACTTCCGAGATGCGAATGGTGGCTTTGGAAGGGGACGTCGAGTGCGGAAAGCGAGCCGCGACGGAGCTAGCGATCCAATCGAGAGACCCGAGATCCCATATCAACCCAACGCTTGTCGACCCCAGGGCGAGGTCGATCCGCCGAGTCACGAGAGGACGAAGACGGTTCCGACCGTCGTACCAATGGGCTGACCGAGCGTTTTTTGAACGAGACTCCCATGCTCCACGACCTCGGGCTCCTGCCAGGGTTCCTTGGGTTGCGTGCCGGATTCTTCGTTTGCCTTGGTAGCTTCCATTCGCGCTGCATAACATAGGCAAGGAGGCCCTGCAATAGTTGCGTCTCGGCGCGATCGTCAGGCCCTCGGGCCGAGGTGCGAGACCGAAGGCACGCGGTCGATGACCGTCGCGAGGGGGCCGTAGGCGGCCTCGAGGGCCGCGCGGCGCGAGTGGCCCGTCCAGTCGGAACGTCGAGCACGCCAGGCAGGCAGCGTGATCGAGAAGCCGAGGAATTCTCTCAGGGCTAACCTCGCCGGCTCGGTCCACAGCGACTCGTACCGAATTGCCAGAAGGTGAAATGATTTGGGTGAGTACCATTGTTCGAAGTGGGCGGCGAGGCACAGGCTATCCTCTTCGAGGACTTGGTCGTTGTCCACGTGGCGGTTCGAGCCCAGATGTTCGTGGTGGAGCGCCGACCATTGATTGATGAGTCGGTGCGCAGAGACTGCAATGTCCATCGGATTCGAGAACAGATAGACGACCCGCACGTGCTCCGGCAGGCTCGAGGAAGGCGGGCGTGAGTGCGTCTTGAGCGCGGTGCCGGGAGCGAACCGATCTTGATGGTCCAGGCTCGGTACGAAAGGCCGAGCTTTCAGTCCCGTTCCGACGATGGCCCGGTACAGCATCGTAGTACCGCACCGGCCGAGGCCGTTGATGACGACGCAGAGGTCGCACTTGGGCCTGAGTATGGAGTCCTTGGTCATAGCCCTGATCGATCGCAGCGGCGCGAGCCGACGCCTCAGGGATTGAAGGACCATCCAAGAACACTGTCAGTCGCGGATTTCGCGGTCAAGCGTCGACGCGCGTGCATCATGGGGATCGCGCCTGGCAATTCGCTCGCCACTCAACTCTGGGACGATCGTGTAAGCGGTCGCTCAAAGTCTGCTGCGCATCCGCTCCTCGTGTCGTTCGAACGCCTCGAACATCGCGTCGGCCGTCCGCACGCTCGCGGACACGGCCGATCGCTGGCCCTGCGGGCTCCTGAAGAGACTCACGAGTTTGGCTGCAGCCTCCTCTTGTGACCAATCGGCCTCCATCATCATCGTCCCGCCGCCCGCCTTCACGAACACCTCTGCGTTGGCGCGTTGGTGATTGCGGGCGTGTCCAGGAATGGGTATGACCAACGCCTTTCGGTCGCAGGCCGACAACTCGGCGAGCGTCGAAGCTCCCGCGCGGCAAATCACGACATCGGCCCAGGCGTACGTCGCGGCGATGTCCGTCAGGAACGGCTCCACGCGCGCCTCCAAGCCAAGCGATCGATATCGATCAGCGACGTCCGCACAACTCGCTTCCGCTTGATGGATCACTTCGGGCCGGCGACAGGTCGCGACGAAGGCTGCGAGCGCCGCTGGAGCGTGTTGATCGAGAAAGGCCGCGCCCTGCGATCCTCCGGTTACGAAGACCCGGGGAGGCCGCACTCCATCGTCCTCGGCTCGCGGTCCGACCTCCAGTATGGCCGACCTCACCGGAGTACCCGTGAAACGTCCCGATCGGTTCGTTCTCATGGCACTCTCCGAGCCCCAGAATATCTCGTCGGCGATGGGAGCAAGCACTCGACTTGCGAACCCGAGCGTCTGGTTGGACTCGTGAACGATCGAGAGGAGCCCGAGCGTCCGGGCGGCAACGACCGGCGCAAATCCCCCATAGCCACCGAAGCTCATCACCGCTTGAATCGACCGCCTGCGTAGCGCGCCCACGGCCTCGAGCACGGCCCGCACGTTGTCGGAGAAGAACGACGGAGACAGCCGGCGGCCGATCAACGCCCTCGCGTGAAGCGTCTCGAGCGGGAAGCCTTGCGCAAGAACCGCCTGCTGCTCCGCGCGTCGGTCCGTGCCCAGAAAGGTCACGGCAACGCCGCGACTCTCGAGCTGCTCCGCGAGCGCCAAGCCTGGGTAGACATGTCCACCCGTTCCAGCGGCCGCAAGGGCCAGCCGTCTGAGTGGCACGGCGCGGTGCTACCGCGACCACACCAAGAGGTCAACGACTCGAGCACAACGTCCCAAGCAGGGGGCCGACTGAAGCGCGCCAAGCCTCCGACCAACTCACTTTCGGCGCAGCCTCTGCGAATTTCCTCAGACCGCTCATGAATTGTCGGCCTCTGTCAAGAAGCTCGCAGAGCTCCGCCGAGCTCGTGAAGAGCAAACCGTCCACCCCAACTCGGAAGGTCTCGAGAAGGACGGGCGCGAAGTCGAGCGCGAGCACCGGGAGGCCCGCGCCGACCATGTCCTGAATCTTCATCGGAAGATCCAGGCCGGAGCTCGACCGGTGAAGCGACAAACCCACGTCGGCCGCGGAGAGCGTCTCCGCGAGGTCCTCCGCCGAGAGCCACACGTTGCGTACCTGCGCTCTCGAACCGCAGGCCTTGGTGAGCTTACCCAGAATCTCATCCATGCCCGGACCTCGTCCGGTGATCAGCACGCGAACCTTCCCCGCAGACGCTCCCGCGGCTTCGAGTCGCCGGATCGCTCCCTCCAGCAGCTCGAAGTCTTCGTCGGGTCCGAAGCTCGTGCTCGTCACCACGAGGAGACCTCCGTCGTCCTTCGCGTCGAAGGTTGCCAGTATCTCCGTTCGCTTACTCTCACGAGCCGATATGCTGGACCGACGATACCAACTCATGGGTCGATCATGAAGCACGACCGAGGGTACTCCCACAACGGAGACCGCGGAGAGAAGTCGCGACGACACCGCGACCTGAGCGTCGGCGAGCCGGGAGAGCGCTCGCTCGCTAAGGGCGAGCGCACGCGGGATCGGATGGGTTGCTCCAAATCGAAGCGCGGAGCGGCTGCTCCCGAGGTTGTGCCAATCGACGGCCAAGCGAGCGCCGCGGCGCTTCGATTCGAATATCCAAGGCAACAGGTGCTGCGAGGGGGGCGACTGGACCAGCACGAGGTCGGGTCGCAGGTCGCGGAGCTGAGCCCCGAGCTGCACGGAAGTCTTGGCGAGGTCGCTCGCAGCCTTGAAGGCGTAGAGGCCTGGGCTCTCGCGAGTTCGTCGATCCGTCAAGAGCCGCGTGCGTGTCCCCGACTCGGTGACCACCCGCGGTAACTCACCCTCCATCAAGCCAACGAGGGTGACGGACGCGCCGGCGCGACGGAGCTCGAGCGCGTGCCCAAGCATTCGAGGGCTTCGAGCCAAGTCAGCCAAGACCACGACCGCCACGCGCCGGCCGACGAGCTTCTCGATCGGAGCGCTGTCGTGGTCACCCATCGCGTGATCCGGCGAGCGCCCGAAACTCCTCGTGCTCCATGAGCTCCTCGAGGGTCCCAGAAGCCCGCACGCGACCGGTCTCGAGCCAGAAGATTTTGTCGGCCTGCTCGATGGTCTGCATTCGATGGGTTACGACGATGAGTGTGCGCTCGCGGCGGAGTTGCCCGATCGAGCCGACGATCTCGCGTTCGGTTCCAGGGTCGAGCGAAGCGGTCGCCTCGTCGAGGACGAGGATCTCGCGCTCTTCGTACAGGGCTCGCGCGATGGCCAGCCGCTGTCGTTCGCCTCCTGAGAAACGAAGTCCGCGGTCGCCGACGAGAGTGTCGAGGCCCTGTGGCAAGTTGCGCACGAATTCATCGAGTCGTGCGAGCCGCAGAGCGTTCCAGACGCGCGTTGGGTCGATGGCATCGTCCTCGACTCCAAAGGCGACGTTCCGGCGTAGGCTCGAGTCGGCGAGGTAGACCGATTGCGGCACATAGCCGATGTTGCGGTACCAGCCCGGCACGCGCTCGCGGAGCGGTCGGCCGTCCGCCGAGATGAGTCCGGTGTCCGGCTCGAGCAATCCCATGAAGAGATCGAGCAGGGAGCTCTTTCCGGCGCCGGTACGCCCGACGATCCCGATGAATTGGCCTCGTCGAATCGTGAGGGTCGCGTTCCGCAGGACCGGCCCGCGCGCTGGGTCATGTGCGAAGCCGACTTGGTCGAAGCTCACACAGTCGCGAAACGGCGTCGCCTCTGCAGAGTCGGTCGCAGGGAACAACTTGGCGGCCTCGAGGTCCGACGATACGCGCTCCGCGAGCGCGGATGAATACCGGAGGAGCACGACGGCGGACACGATGCGCTGGGTGGCAGGAATCGCGCGAAAGCCAACATAGGCGTACATACCGAGCAGCGGAACGATGGCCTCGTCATTGCCTCTCATCAGGAGCAGCGCGATGGCGGACATGGACCCGACCACGAAGATACTCTCCATGACTCCGCGGGGCAGGGCGTTCAAGAGGGCCCTTTTCACCGCGATGCTGCCCGCTGAGTCTTGAGCCGAGCCGAGCATTTTTGAGAAAGCGCTCTCTCGACCGAGAATTCGGATCTCCTTGGCTGCGTAAAGGCCCTGTTGGGCGACCGACAAGAGCTGTTTCGACACCAGGTACTCGTCCGAGCCAAGTCGGTTCGCGGCTTTTCGTGTCAAGGAGAGGCTCAGCTTACCGAGCGCCAGTATCATCACCGAAGTCACCAGCGCCTCGAGCGGAGCGATCGAGGCCATGAGCGCGATGAGCCCCGCCAAGACGACGAGCTCCTGCACGATTCCGATGGCGTCAGCGGGAATGCCAAAGAGCAGCGACGAGTGCTCGAGCGTGTTGCGAATGGACTCGGCGGAGCTCCGTCGAAGGTGCAGAGAGTAGGGGCCGCGCAGGTAGGTTTCGAATACCCGCGAAACGAGGCTCGCTCGCGCCTCGGCGGTCAGGCGACCGTGACTTCGCTGGAGCGCAATGAGCAAGCCGCTGCGCAGCACCTGAAAGCCTGCCATCATCCAAGCCGCAGACACCCGAACGTCACCGGTTCGGGAGAGCGATCTCAAGAGCGGTCCGGTGATTGCGTTTTGGGCGACCTTCTCAGGGTTCGCGAGCGCTCCGACGAGGACGAGCATCGATGCGCCTCCGCCCCATTCGATGAGCGTGATGAGGAAGCCCAGCAGACCGATGCGAACCAATCGCGAGCGCTCGAAGGACGTGAGCACGTCAAGGCGACGTCGAATCGACCCAAGCAACGAGACCAAACTCGATTCCTGCGCGGAGCGCGGCGCACGTCTATCGTTTTGGGATCGGCAAGTCGAGTCAGGCCGCCTCACGCTTGCGCGTGTCGAGGAACCCTGGATTGCCGACCACCCCGGTTGACAGTACAGTACGAGGACTGCTCTGAGCGGGACGTCTTCGTGGACCCAACGCCTGCCATAGAGTCTGCGGTCGAGGTCTCGGTCGTGGTGTGCACGCACAATCGCGCGGTGCTTCTGAGGAGGTGTCTGCGTGCGCTCCTCGCTCAAACCACGACGAGGCCGTACGAAGTGATCGTCGTCGAGAACGCCTGTACCGACGACACTCGAGAAGTCGTGGCTCGCTTCATCGAAGCGGACGCCCGCGTTCGCGCGATCATAGAGCCTCGGGCGGGCAAGAGTTGCGCGCTCAACGCTGGGCTTTGGGCTGCGCGGGCTCCGGTGCTCGCGTTTACAGACGACGACACTGCGGCGGCGCCGGATTGGTTGGAGCGGATCCTCGCGGCCTTCGGGTCGAGCTCCGAAGTGTCGATCGTCGCAGGCCGAGTACG
Source organism: uncultured Myxococcales bacterium (assembly GCA_964463485.1). Taxonomy (GTDB): domain Bacteria; phylum Myxococcota; class Kuafuiibacteriia; order Kuafuiibacteriales; family Kuafuiibacteriaceae; genus CAYXDO01. The sequence goes on from CAYXDO010000034.1 coordinate 12,005, forward strand.
TTCCGAGTTCGAGCGCGAGGCTCCGGAGTGGCTCAGGATGTGTACGGAGCTCAAGCTAGAGCGGCGGGGACTTCTTCATGACGAGGCGGAGCTTCGGCAGATTTGGGGTGCGAATGTCGCATTCCGAAAAAAATGCTTGGCGAGTCAGGGCGGATTCTCCGAAGCCCTCGGGCCCGTCGGGTCGAGGTTCGCTCCCGGCGAGGATACCGAGGCGGTTCTGAGAGTCTCACGCGCTTACCCAGCCGTATTCTTCGATCCCGAAATCGTCGTGGATCACTGGGTCCCCGCCGAAAAGATGGGTCTCGTGTACAACCTCGCCCGCCAACATCGGTCTGGGATCGCCACGAGCCGTACATGCCGGACGATCCTCGTCTCTCGGGCAAATCTCCGTGGCCTCGGCAAGCTGATCGTCGGCCGTCCCGGCAAGAGGCTGGCGGGAGTGAGTGAGCCTTCGAGCCGCAGGCCGCCTCGAACCGTCGAATCTGTGGCCTTGTGGGTCTCGTGGTGGTCGGGTCGCGTCCTCGGAGCTCGACTTCGATGAGATGCGTAGTGAGTGTCGCGATCTGCACTCGCGATCGCGCGAGTCTCCTCGATGGCTGCCTGGCGAGCGTAGTCCCGCAGCTCTCCGAGTGCGACAGCGAGCTCCTGGTGGTCGACAACGCGTCCTCCGACGCCACGAGCGAAGTGATCAGCGCGTGGGAAGGTTCGAGCCCGCACATCCGCGGCCTGTCGTGTCATGAGGTTGGGCTGTCGCGCGCCCGCAACCTGGCTATCGAGCACGCGCGGGGGGAGATCCTGGCATTTTTGGACGACGACACGCTTGCCTCTCGGGGCTGGCTGACTGCGATCGCTGCTCCGTTCTCAGAGCCGAGTGTGGGCGGAGTCGCCGGTCGGGCTCGCCTCCTTTGGCCCGCAGGCGAGCCTGGTTGGCTCTCGCCGGCGGTCGATCCGTGGTTCAGTGCGTTCGATCTGGGCGAAGCCGCGCGCGTCCTCGCGGAGGGCGAGGTCCCGTTCGGGGTGAACATGGCGGTGAGGGCGCGGCTCGCCCGCGAGGTCGGTGGCTTCGACGTCCGGTTGGGCCGGGTCGGCCGATCCCTTCTCTCGGGTGAGGATGGAGCGTTTTTCGAAAGAATCAGAGGGTGCGGGGTGACTTTGGTCTACGAGCCCGCCGCGGACGTCCGGCACGTCGTGTCGTCTGACCGCGCACGATGGACTTGGCTCGCGCGTCGAGTCTGGGCGCAGGGTCGCTCGGACGCGATTTACGACGCCGTCTCGGGTCGATCGGGTCGATCGGGCGACCTGCGCACCGCGCGACGAATGCTCCTGGGTGCGTTGGCGCGAGATTGGAGAGGCACGGCGCTGCGAATTCGAAGCGCGCAACGACTTCGTGCGGCGATCTCTGTCGAGTCGCTCTCCCGTCTGCAGAGGGTTGCCCACGCGACCGAGATTCTCAGGCGAGGATCATGAGTCGAGTTGCGGTCTTCATGTTCGACTCGATCGAGCGTGAGTACGTCGAGCGCCTCATCGCTCGGGGAGAGCTCCCCCATTTGGAGCGCCTGCGGGGACGATCCGTTCGCGTCGAGCTACGATGCCCGCCGGACTACCGAGCGGAGTCACCCTGGACTTCGTTCGTGACGGGGAGGTCGCCAGCGGACCTCGGCTATTGGACCACTGTTCGCTTCGATCCGGCCACGTACGAGTGCGTGGCCTCTGGTGCGGCAGATGCTGAGCCCTTCTGGGACACGCATCGATCGTCCATCGTGATCGACATTCCGCATTGCCGCCTCGCCACCAGCCCGTCCGTGAAGCACGTGATCGGTTGGGGGACGCACGATCCCCAGTACTGCCGATGTTCCAACCCGAGCGGCTTACTGACTCGGATCGAGGCGAGCTTCGGGCCTCATCCGGCGATTCCGCTCGAGTTCTTTGCCAACTGGAACACACCGAGCTTCACGGAGCAACTCAGCTCGGCGCTCCTTCGAGGGATCGAGCGGCGCGCGGCGATCGTGAGTTGGCTGATCGAGACCACGCCGAGCTGGGAGCTTCTGCTCGTGGGTCTCGGGGAGGCCCACCAGGCCGGGCATCTGTGGTGGCACGGCGTGGACCGGGCGTCGCCGGCCGCTGAGTTGCCAGGCGCTCGCTCGTGTGGCGAGGCGCTGCTCGCGGTCCACCGAGCTTTGGACGCCTCGCTGGGCTCCATGCTCTCGCAGCTTCCGTCTGATTGCTCGGTCGTGGTCGCTTCCATCAAGGGCATGCAGGGCGACGACGTGGGGAGCCTTCCGTCCCTGCTGCTCCCGGAGCTCTTGAGTCGGGAGCACCTCGGGGTCCGAAGGTTTCGCAGCCCGAATTCGCTCGTTTGGCGGCTGCGCGGCTCGCCGCGCGTATTTCCCGAGTTGGGTGGCTGGGATACGACCTTCGCGGAGGAGCGATGGGTGCAAAGTCGCACTCTCCGTCTTGGAAGGTGGGCCGGTTCGAGGGTGAGTCGGATGAAGGGCAGGGCGCGCCGGGCCCTCGGCAGGACTGGGCCTCCGCCCGAGCCCCAGCCGCCCGAAACCACGGAGGGGATAGGTCCGACCGTTGCAAAGCTCGAATGGAACATCGCGTGTTGGTATCGCGACGATTGGCCACGGATGCCGTTGTTCGTCATCCCGTCGTTCTCAGATACTCACCTGCGCGTAAACCTCGTCGGTCGTGAGCGCCACGGGATCGTTCCTCCGAGTCGCTACGGAGCCGTCATCGACAGGCTGGAGGCACTCCTCGGAGAGCTGCGCGACTCGCGAGATGGGAGTCGCATCGAGCTCGAAGTGATCCGCACGCGAGGGGCCGGACCACTCGACTCACGAGGGCCCCCCGCAGACGTCATCGTGCGTTCCCGCCAGTCCATCGACTCGATTCGACACCCTCGGCATGGGTTGATTGGGCCGTTCCCGGCATCGCGTACCGGGACTCACTCGACGAACGGCTTTGCGTATTTCTCAGGGCCTGGGATTCGCGCTGGTGATTTGGGTCGGTTCGAGGCCCTTTCGCTCACGCCGACCATCATGGCGCTGCTCGGGGAAGCAATGGCTCCAGGGGCTGCGCCTATCCCGATCGACACGAGCGCGCTGGCGGTCAGAGAGTGAGCCGGACAGTTGTCGCTGGGACGAGCTCGCGCCTAACGAGCCCGCAGGAAGTGGTCGAGCTGCCGCTTTGCGAGCTCGGCCGCGCGCTTGGATGGTCTTTTGAAGCTGAAGTCCCAGGCCGAGTGAAGGAGAAGCTCCTGCGGAAAGGAGAACCTTCGTCGAGCAAAGAGCTCTTGATCGATCAAGACTCGGGGCGAGGAGGTGGCATCGAAGACGAGGGAGCGTTTGCGAGGCGATGCTCCCGACAGTCCGAATCCGAAGTAGCGCCGCAAGAGACTGTGAGAGAGCCCGAAGAGCCGCTCCACGCCCCACTGGACCGCAATGGACTCCACCTCGGTCGGATCGATGCGGGGGTCGCGGTCGATGATCCAAGCGGCGTCCGCGAGGTGAAGCAGGTAGAATCCGAAGGGTCCCACACTCACCGCATGCAGGAGCACATGGAGGAGGTTCGCGGCGGGGGTCAAGACGGGTACGCGGAGCCCGCCGAGGGAGCCTTCCACGACGAAACCTTCGAGGAGCTCCGAAGTCTCCACACCCACCTCGCGGGCCGAGCGGAGTCGTATGTGGAGATCGACCGAAGTGAGGGCGTGCGATTGGGGCAAGAAGTCGAAGGAATGAGTCGCCGGTGGCTTTGCTGCGCTTTGGTAGCCGAGAGACTCGAGGGCCTCGGATGCGCGCCTCAGCGAGCGAGGTTCGACGAGGACGTCGAGGTCCGAGTAGGGCCGGAGCTCCGGGCGGGGGTAGTAGGTGGCCACGGCTGGGCCTTTGAGCACGGCGAAGCGCACGCCGGCCCGCTCGAGGACCCGAGACACCGCGGAACACGTGAACGCGGATTTTCGAGACCTCAGGCGGCCGACCTCCAACTCAGCTTCGGCCGAAACGCGCACCGTCGGCGGGAGGGTTTGGAGGGTGAGGAGACGGTTGGCGCAAAGCGGACCGACTTTGTGAGCACGAGCTCGTTCGAAGACGTACCCGAGGTCGATTTGACCGGCGTCGGTGGAATCGATTCCCTGAGCCGACGGATGAATGGAGCGCAGCAGGAATTCTCTAGACCGCCGACGCAGGGGTGTCTCCTCAGAAAATCGCGTGACCACCGACGGCCGGCCGGCCAAATGTTCGTCGTCCTCTCGAGAATCGAGGGCGCTGAGGCTCGACTTCGTGGGAAGCACGCGGGCGGTGTAGCAAGAAGCGCGGGTGAGTGCAATCGGACGGCTATCTCCATCGATCGAGCGATGACTCTCGAGACTTCCTACGCACGAAGTCCTTCGAGCTCCCGAGAGTGCGATCGATGAGCGCGGCCCACGAGCTCGTGACTCGCGTCTGGCCAGCGAAGGCCCGTTTTTCGAGGCCCAGACTCCCGTGGGAGCGTGCCGTCGACGGACCAGTCACCGACTTTCCGGATCGGCCCACCCTCAGCATGATCAGCCTCGCGAGGCATGGGCGTTTTGGCAACGCGGTGCTGCAGTATGCGTTCCTGCGCTGTTTCGCGCGGCTTCATGGATTTCGTGTGGAGACTCCGAATTGGATCGGGCGCGAGCTGTTCGAGCTCCGCGACGAAGCAGTGCGAGGTCGTTATCCTGCCGTGGTGCTCGATGCGTTCAGCGAAATCTCGCGTGAGGGACCCAGTCGAGGCGCGTGTCACGATCCAGCCGTGGTGCGCGCGACCGAGGTGGGGGCTCGCTACGGGCAATCGCTTTTCACCCTCGATGCCCCAGGGCTCGACCAAGCGCGAGCTCCCGGCTCGTGGCCATTCGAGCACGCCGATCTCGAAGGACTCTTCATGGTCAACGGCCGTCACTTGGCTCCATATCGAGACTTCGTGTTGGGCCTGTTCCGGCCGATCGAGCCGATCTCCGATCGCGGCATGTCCGCGATACGGACCCTCCGGGAATCAGGACACACGCTCGTCGGAGTGCATGTCCGTCAGGGTGACTTCCGTGGGTCCAACCTAGCCCAGCACTTCGAGCTCCTGACACCTGTCGACAGCTATCTTCATTGGCTGAGTTCTATCTGGCCGACCCTCCACAAGCCGGTGCTGATTGTTTGTACGGACTCTCCGGAGGTAGTGCTCCCGGCGTTTCGAGGACTGAACCCCATGACGAGCGGATCGATGGGATTCGATGTCTCCGACCTCGTCCCTCCGCGCGCCATCGATTGGAGCGCGACGGGACGGGGGTACGTTCCCGACGCCTCGTTCTTTGCGGACTGGTGGCTGCTCACCCAATGCGATGCGTTGGCGATCTCCAACAGCACGTTTTCGTATTCGGCAGCGCTCCTCAACCAGGCCGCCCGCGTCATGGTTCGGCCGACTTTCGAAGGCCCGGACCTCGAACCCTTCGACCCTTGGCGCTCGGAGCCCCTTTTGTTCGTCCCGAGGCGGAGGACTCTCCCCGGAGATTTGGCTCGAAAAATGAGTATCGCGCTCGAAGCGTCGCCTCGGTCCGAGTGGTTGGAGGTCGCGATGTCGCACTTTCAGCTCTACCCTCGAGCGCTCGAGCGGCGGCGCCGAGCCGCACGGCGCGCGGGCGGCAGACTCGGTCTGATCCTCGAGCTGTTCGACCCTCGCCATTATCTCGCCGCAGAGCGACGGTTCGACCTGCCCTCCGCAGCGCCCGCCCGCGCGTCGAGAGCTCGAGGCTGAGCGCGGTCAACCCGGTTTGCCGTCGAGGCGGGGACGGCAAAGGATGGCGGCGTAGGCGGCGACGAAGAGGGCGAAGGCGAGGGTCCAGAGGCCTCCTGAGATGTAGAGGGCGGAGCGGTAGGACTCAGAGGTGAGGGTGCCGGCGACTCGGACGACTGCGGCGAGGACGATGAGCAGGAAGGCGATCGTCACCGCACGTGACGGGACGAGCGGGCGGCCGGTGTGGCCGAGCGCGACGCGGGCCATCATGCCGAGGGTCGTGCAGCCGATCGCGCCGGCGGTGAGTGCGTGGAGCGCCGACGAGGCTGGGACTGCGGGTGTCAGCGCCGACACCACCCGAAGCGCGAGGCCGACCGGGATCCAAGCGTGACCCACGTGCAGAATCCAGAGTAGCGGTTGGCGGAGAGTGTGCCGGGCGCCCCACGTCGCGCACCGGGCGATGGCGAGGACTGCGGTGGCGCCAGCGAGCGCCGTGCCCGCGACATGACCCGGGGCGAGGAGGTCGGCGATCGTCAACGCGAGCATCGAGGCGACCGTCGCGAGATCGAGCTTTGCGAGGTTCCGGATGGTCTCCACGCCCGTCGCGTTACGCGTGAACATCGGGAAGACGCGCGCAGCCATGAAGAGGATGAGTAGCGTGACGAGCTCGACGGCCGCGAGGTTGCCGCGGCGGCGCCAGCCCGGTGCGAGGCCGAGCGCGTCGAGGTGCATGGCGAGGTTGGCGAGCCAAAGTGCCGTCAGCATCCCGAATACGGGATAGTTTCGAGAGTTCCGGGTTGCGAAGATGGGCCACCCGACGGTGAGGGCGAGCGCCGGTAGGAAGGCCAGGTCGATCCCCCCCACGGCAGCTCGCGGCAGCGCGGGCCCGGCCAGGAGCGCCAGCCGTCCCGCGAGCCACAGCGCCGACAAAATCATCAGGGGGCGTCCGACGGCGGTCTCGCGGCTGGTCCAGTTCGCCACTGCCGTCAGCAAAAAACCGGCGATCACTCCGACCGCGAAGCCGAAGACCATCTCGTGTCCGTGCCACGAGATGGGATCGAAGTGGCCGTCCGCTCGCACGACACCAGCGAGCACGAGCAGCCACAGCGGGACGATGAAGGCGGCGAAGACCGCGGAGAGTAGGAAGAAGGGTCGGAAGCCCTTGGCGGCCCAGGCGGGCGAGACGTGCGCTGCGGCCGGCGCATCGCCAAGGAGGCGAAGGGACGTAGCCATGGCTCCTGTTTAGCGCCCCAAGGCGCTTTGTGACATGACGAATGTCAGTGCCACCGCACGGCATTTGGACGGGCCTGACGGTGGACGGAGACCGGTGCTTTGTCAGCGACCCCGAGGGGTGGGTTGCGCGAGACGTTTACCGACACCTTCTCAGCACCAGCACGCGCCTTCCGTCCACCTCTGCCACGTCGAAGACAGGCACGTACGTCGGCTCGATCCGGTTGCAGTTGCCTCGAATCAACTTCTGCGCCGCGTCGATCGCATCGCCTGCGATGCCCTGGACCGGACGAACGAGGGTGCCGTCATGCTCGGCGACACCGATCAGGACGTAGCCCCCGTTCAGGTTCTGGAGATTACGACTTCACGCCCGGTCACCCGACAACAGGCAGGATCCACAATGATTCATCGGCCGTCCCTGCTCACCGCTCGGATCGAGCTCGCTCGCCCCTCGGCCTCCATGACTGCGCGAATAATCTCCCTTCTCGCCTCTGCGGCTCGCTCGGGGTCGACGGCCACGGCCAGACTCAGCTCCTCGTCGACGACCGGCCGCACTCTCGTCGGACAGCTCGCCAGCAGGCGCTCTCGGATTTCGTCGGTAGCGGTTCGCAGGTAGACGACCCATCGCTCCACGGGCACGCGGGACCAAGTCTCTTCTAGCGCGGCGGGAGGCGCTCGGAGGAGCTGCGACTCGATCGGGAGGCCTGCGGTCAGGAGCGCGGGCCGACGGCTCGTGATTTCTGCGGCGAAGGCGTCTTGCTCGGCTCTCGGGAGGACGTCCAAGAGTCCGATGATTCGCGTGGTCTCCTCACCCTCCATCCGGGCGGACTCACCGTGCTCTCGGAGCGCCTCGGCCAGGCGGCGGACCTCCTTCGGCTGAGTGGGTGCACCCAAGAAGAGCTCGCGCAGCAATTCGCGTCGCTGGGCCTCGCCGAGCGAGCTCAGGTAGACCTCGACCAGGTGCTCGGGCGCGTGCCGCAACAGGATCGACCTGAGGCGCGTGTCGAGCCTCGCGGCCAGCGCGACGAAGACCTCAGGTGAGTAGCCGAAGAGCTCGTCGAGCTCCGGATCTCGGGGCTCGCCGAGGTGGGCGAGACGGTCGGCTTCGAGCTCCGCGCGGATCCTGCGCAGCAGCTCGTCTCGCTCGTCCGCGTCGAGCGGCGCTCGCAACACGTCCAGGGTCTTCTCCCCCAAGGACGGAAGCGCGGTCCTGGCCATGGGGTCGTGCGCGAGGTCTCGCACCACGAACTCACCCAAGAGCGCGACGCTCTTGGCGACCACGTCGTGCTCACCCCGCACGATCAACGACCGAAACACTCTACGCGTGCTCGGGCGATGAGTTCTGAGCTCACCCACGAGCTCGTCGGAGGCAGGCGGAGGTAAGACCGTCACGGCGGGTCGCGCCGCTTCCCCCGCGGGCTCTGGCTCGGGCGCCCAGGGGCCCGCGAGATTTTCCATTCGCGCTACGAGCCGCAGCACGACGATCGCAAGGATCGCCGCGAGCAAGAGGAGCGGCACACTCTCCGCCAGCCGGAGCCAGAATACATCGCCGAGTTGAGGAGCGACCGGCGGCGCCTGCGCGGGCGGCGCGATCACGATGGGCGGCGCGGGCTGCGGCGCTTGCGGGACAGGCCTCTCCGGCGCTTCTTCGACTCGCGGCGCTCGAGCCTCTTCGACCGGCAGCGTCGGGAAAGGGACGTTCTGCTCGACCACACTCACCGGCAAACCCAACTCGGAGATGCGATGGCGAACTCGATCCGCGACGAACTTCCTTACGGGCGCTTCGAGCCGCGCGTCGAACAAGATCGTGAGTCGAATGCTCGATGGGACCCGACGGCTCGCCGCCGAGTCGTCGAAGCCAGGCTCGGTTCCCGCGGGAGTCGCTCCAGGCTTGGTCTCGATCGCGACGTCGATGACGTCACACCGCGCTCCGCAGAGGGATTCGAGCAGCGAGCGCGTGCGCGCACGGACGTCCTCGATGGTGGGCTGAGTCGTGAGTACGCAGAGGATCGCGAAGTTAGTGAACACGAATCACGACCCTCCGGTTTCTCTTTCGCAGCTCCTCGATCTCCTGCGGTGAGCCCGTGGGTCTGACCGAGGTAGAGGTGGACACATGTCGCCGGCCCTCGAGGTCGAGCGGGCGCGTGTCCGCGTAAGCGATGATCGAGAGGCGATACTCATCGACACCGCGCGCGGCGAGCTCTCGCCGGACTTCCAGCGCGCGCGCCGCGGAGAGCTCCCAGTTGGACGCGAACCTAGCGGTCGAGATGGGTACGTCGTCGGTGTGGCCTTCGACGACGACGCGGTATTTGTGCGGGAGCTTCGACAAGATGACCTCGATCTTTCCGACGAGCGCACGACCTTCGGGCGACAGCGTCGCGACGCCCGACTCGAACGCGATGCGGTCTTGGATCTGAATGGCGAGGCCTTCCGCATCGAGCTCCGCGATCACTGCGCCGCTGAGGCCCTCTTTCTCGACGAGCTTGGCGACCTCGACGGAGAGGGTCCGGAGGCTCGGGCCTTGCGCGGTTCTCGAGTCGAACGCGGAGGGCAGGGCGTCGAGGGTTTCGAACGAGACCTTCGCCATCGACACGAGCACGACCATGAACGCCAAGAGGTTGATGACGAGGTCGGCCAAGGAGATCAGCCAAGGATCTTCGACTGGAGGTCCCGCTTCGGCGGCCTCGAGGGCGAGGTCGACGCCGGCCTTCACCGCTCGTTCTCCGTGATCACGGCGCGAAGCTCCCCGATCGCTCGGCCTTCGAGCGCGAGGATCAGCGCGCGCTCGACGAGCCGCTGCTCGCCGATGCCGGAGGCGAGGTAGGCGCGGATGCGAACGGCGATTGGCATGTAGATGCAGTAGCAGAGCACGAGCCCGTACAAGGTCGCGAGCAGCGCCATGGCCATGCCGGGTCCGAGCGCGGCGCCGTCGCGCATGTGCGAGAAGAGGTCGACGAGGCCGAGGATCGTGCCGATCATGCCGAAGGCGGGCGACAGCCGTCCGAGGTGTTGGAAGAGCTCGTCGGCCGACCGAACCTCGGTGACGAAGCGGTACGTGGAGCCTGCGATCGCTTCGCGCAGCTCGGCCTCGTCGGCTCGACCGAGCGCGTGGGGCGCGAGCTTTCGGACGTGTTCGTTGGTGGCTTGGAGCGCCGACGCCCGAGCTTCTTCGAGCCTGGACTCGCGCATGGCTCTTGCGATCGCGGCGACCTCTTCGGAGGCCACGTCGAGGCTCTTGGTGCGGTCGTAGGCGAAGGCTCGGCCGACGATCTTGAGCGTTCGGGCGAGCTCGGAGAAGGAGTAGCTGACGAGCGCGACGCCGGGAGGTCCTAGCACGAGAAGGACCATCGCCGCGGGGTTCACGAGGCCGCCGAACGGGAGCTTGTCGCGCACGAAGGCCGATGCGGCGAACGCGCACATCGTGACCAAGACGCCGAGGACGACGTTCACGATCAGTCCTCCGTCAGCGTCGAGAGCGCGGCGGCCACGGACGTGTTGTCCGGGTTCTTCGCGAGCACGCGCTCCCAAGCAGTGCGAGCAAGCGCCGTTCGTTTGAGCTTCAAGTAAAGTGTGCCTTTCATCTCCAGCACGCGCTCGTCGTCTGGGTGTCGAGCTTCGAGCCGCAACAAGTCGACGAGGGCGAGCTCGTATTGTTTCCTTCGATAGAGCTCACCGATGCGCGCGAGGGACTCGAGGTACAGCGCGTCGGGCTCGTCGGAAGCGGCGGGCGTAATGGGTGTCTGTACGCTCTTGGTCTCCGGCATCTTCTGAGTCGGGTCGAGCGGGATCGACGCCACGAAGGCCCCAGCGGCGTCGACCGACGGGATCTCGACCTGCCAAGATCGCGTCCCGTCGGTCATGCGAATCACATAAGGGGCCAACGTTGGTCGCGTCGGCGTGTTGGGGTCGGCGATCGCGTCGGCGGGCACGAGGATCGTGCGGGGGCCGCTCTGACAAGCGTTCATGACGATGGCCATCGCGATGGCAACTTTCACTCGAGTCACCAATTGAACGACACTCCTGCCGTGCCTCCGACGCCTCCGAGGTCACGGCCGTCAAACTCACTCTTGGTGAGGAACAAGGCGTACGCGTAGACGCCGAATCGGAAGCGCAGCAAGAGCTCCGCGCCGACCTGAAAACACGCCGCGTTCCCTTGGTTGCCAACGAGCAGCGCGCCTCCTTTGACCCCCAACCGAAGCTCCGGGTTCGTGAGATCGGGACGAAACGGGAGCCACCACGACCCTGCCGACAGCATGCCGCCAGCGAGCCGTTCGGGGCTCAAGAAGCCGGCGAGCTCGAGGCCGAAGAGCACTCGTCCGTCGGCGCCGAAGCGTTCGAAGATCCGCCAGGCCAACGTCACACCCGAGATGTCGCCGCCCTCCGGATCGTCGTAGGGCAGCAGCCCAAAGCCGAGGCCCACCGAGTAGCCGAAGGTCGGCCGGCCCTCGAGCAACGCCTCGAGCTGCTCGAGACGCGCGAGCCTTCGCTTGGGCGAGTCAGACATGCGGTAGAGCACCGGCGTCTCTCCATCGGCGCGATACGACTCAGCCCAGATCACCATCGAATCGGCTGCGCGTACGACGCGAAAGTCCATCTCGACCGCTGCTCGCTCTCGATCGAAGCCGAACGCTACGTCGAGGAACGAGGTCGCGCCGATCTGCGCCGCCACGGCCCTCGCTTGCTCCGAGCTCACGAGGCCTTTGCGCATCACGAACCGATCACCTTCGACGCGGGCGGTCATCGTTTGGCACTCCAAACACTCGACGACCTTCACCTCCGTGCCGCTGTGGATGCCCGTGATCAACGCAGAGACGAGGTGAGCTCGCATGGAGGGCGCGACGTTCGCTCCGAGCGCGACGGTGCGGAGCGCGATCGGCGACACGGAGGTCTTTGGGAGCTCCAGGATGGCCGCGGTGGCCTCGTCCACGATCTCTTGGATCAACTCGTCGAGCCACACCTCGGTGCGCGTGGCGCGGAGATCGGCCTCGGTGAGAGGCTCGGGAGCGTTCGGAGGTTCCTCCGCGTGAGCGGCGTGGACACATCCGAAGGCTGCGATCGCGACCGCGAGTCCTTTCTTACGAATCACTTGGGTTTCTTGATGGGTCGCACGGGGCGGACTGGGCGTGCGGGGGCGCGTCGCAGCTTCGGGAGGATCGCGGTGAGCTCTGCTTGTCGGTGGTAGGGCCGGCCGGCGACGACCTCGTGCGCTTTCATCGCGAGGTCTTTGCTTCGCGTGATCTGCTTTCGCTTATCGTAGTGGAGGGCGGCTTCGAGGTAAGCGGTCCCTAGGCCGTCCTCGAGCGGCAAGAGCCCGGGCGCGTCGGCGAAGGCCGCTTCGGCCGCCTCGAGGCCCGAGGTGATCTCGGCCTCTGCCGCTTGTTTGAGGGCCAACCGTAAATCGAGGACCGCGAGCACGGCCGAAGTCTTCGGATTCTGTTGGTGCTCTAGGGCCCCCGCGATTTTCGGGCGAAGCTCCGCCGCGCGTTCGACGTTGTTTCGATCGAGCTCCGCGGAGGCGAGCAGCCACGTCGAGTATGCCGCGCGGTCTTCGTCGTTCTGTTCAGCTCTGAGCGCGAGCTCGCGGGTGAAACATTCGACCGCTTCGTCGAGGTGCCCGCCCATGTGTTTGCACACGCCCAAGGTCGAGAGCGCGTTCGCGAGGCCCACGTGATGCTCGAGCTCCTCGAAGCGTGTGACCGAGCGCTTGGCGTGCTCTTCGGCGTCGTGGAGCTGACCCTGTTGGTACAGCACGCCGCCGAGCAGCATGAACATGAACGCTGCGCCGAGCGGATCGTCGGAGCCCAGATCGATCTCGAGGGCGCGTCGGTAATGCTCCTCGGCGCCAGCGAGATCTCCGCGGCGCTCCATCACGCCGCCCACGCTGGAGATGCAGTCCGAGATGCCGTCCTGATCTTCCAACTCTTCGCGGATCGCGAGGGAGCGTTCGTAGTGGATCTCTGCGCTGTCGAGATCTCCGCGCGCCTCGTGCACCCGCCCGAGCCCCATGAGGCAGTCCGCGACACCGGGTCGATCCGCTCCGGCCTCACGAATCGACAGTGCCCGCGTGAAGCTCTCGAGCGCGCCGTCATAGTCTTCACGCTCCGCCAGCACGTTGGCGATCTTCACCAGCGTCGCTGCGATCTCGGGCTTGGAGTCGATCTCCTCTTGCTGTGCGAGCGCACGACGATGGAGCTCGAGCACACGCTCGAGGTCCCCGCGTTTTTCGTAGAGCGCGGCGAGCGTGCCTAGCGTCTCGGCGACGCCGGCCCGATCTTCGATGTCGGCGAGCAGCGTGAGCGACTCGACCAGGTACTGCTCCTCGCGTTCGTCGTCGCCTCGATGTGCGAACAGCACGGCGAGTCGCTTCAGCGATCTCGCCAGCGGGAGCTTGTCGCCGATCTCTCGGCGGAGCTCGAGCTCGCGAACCAGATGGACCTCCGCGCGCGCGGCGTCTCCGCGGCTGTGGTAGAGCACGCCGAGGCTCCCGTGGGTCGTCGCCGCGAGCTCCGTGAGACCGCGGCTAGTGGCCGTTTCGAGCGCTTCTACGAAGAGCTTTTCGGCCAGAGCACCCTCCTGGCGACGGTCCGCGGCGATCGCGAGCATGTTGAGCGCGCGAACCTCCACGCGCGCGTTGCCGGAGTCGTGAGCGAGCTTCTTGGCCTCCTCAGCGAGTCGCTCGCTCGCTTCACGGTCCCCTTTTTGTCCAACCAACACCGCGTGATTCTGCTTGGCTTCGGAAGCGTGGAAGCTGTCGCCGACCTCGACCAAGCCGGTGAACGACGACTCGAACAACGACGCGGCCTCGTCTGCCTTGCCTCGCAGCGCGGCGATCTTGCCTCGGCCGAGGTCTGCTCTCAGCCGCTCTCGACGGTCGCCCGCTTTGCCCGCGTGCGCCCCTGCGCGCTCGTACAACACTTCCGCGGCCTCGAGGTCCGACTTCGACACCGCGAGCTTGGCGAGGCGCATCTCGGCGTGCGCCCGCCGCGCCTGATCATCGATGCCCTCGGTCGAGGCCAACAACGCTTTGGCGACGGCCTCGACGATCGGCTCCTCGCCGAGCCGAACCGCCTCGTCGAGCGCTTCGCTCATCCCGAACACGTGGGAGCTGTGTCGGCCCTTCGAGAGCGCGGCGAGCAGGTCCGTGCCGGACGCGTCGTGGCCCGCGAGCAACTCGATGAGCGCGTCGCGCACCACTCTGACCAGGAGCTCGTGCTCCGGGCGTAGCTGTCCGTCGGCGCCCGGAACACACTCCTCGAGTGCCTCCAGAGCGAGACTCCACCGCCCGGCCCGCGCTGACCTCACGATGATCTCCGAGACCGAAGCCTCGAGGCTCGGGAAGCGCAGCGCACGCACCGCGAGCTCACGAAGGTCTTCGCCCGAATGAACCTGCGGCTCGTGGTGTTCGACGAGCAGGTGCTCGAGAAACGCCGCGTGACACAATGATACGAAGCACCGATCGTCGTCGCGCTCCTCGACGAGCAAGCCGAGATCGAGGAGCTGGCCATAAGGCGAGTCGATTTGACCGTTCACGACGGCCGCGCGAAGCGAGTCCACCTCGTAGAGGCGCTCGTGCGGAATCGCATGGGCCCGTAAGGCGTCCAGCTCTCGAACGAAAGCCCTGAGCAAGTCTCCCCGCTTCTTGCCGGTCGACTCGTCTTTGGCTTCGACCGACAGGCGCTTCGAAATCCAACTGGAGATCAGCTCCTGACGAGTCCCGACCGACCCGTGTTCTTTGGCAAGGCGCAAATACAAAGGTACGGCGACCGCGCGACTGCGTGTCGGGTCGAGCGATCCCAACCCGAGCGAGCCGTCCAGCTTTTCGAAGAGCTTCGAGCGTTCGTCGCCCGAGAGCGGACGCAGGTGGAAGGTGAGCTCGTCGCCGGCCTCGTTCTCCGCGGTCAGATATCGAGCCTCGAGCGATGGAGCCGGGCGCGTGCGCGCGGGGAGCCTCTCCAAGAAGCCGCTGCGCGCGGTCGCGACCAGCTTGAACCACGGATAGCGGACGGCCTGTCGAACCATGGTGTCGAGGGCCGATACGAGGCCATTCGGATCGGTCGGGTGCTCGTCCACACCATCGATGATGATTCGCAGGAAGCGTCTCGACCCGGCGCGTTCGAAGTGGGGGTGCGCGGCCTTGAGCAGCTCGTCGAAGAACAAACTCTTCGCTCCGAGATCCTTGAGAAACCTCGCGCCCATATCTGGATCGGACAGGTTGCGGCCTCGATAGAAGAACACCGCGTCGCCCGCAGCGAGGCGCTCGGACGCATAGGCGTACATCGAGGAGGACTTGCCGACGCCAGGCTGGCCCGACACGAAGAGCGCCCGGAACTCCGGTCGATCGAGCTCCGTGAGCCGTGAAGCGAGCGCGCGTCGTTCGACGAGGAGCTCGGGCACCACGACGCGGGTCTTCGTCAATCGATCGAGGGTCCGCTTGGTGATCGACTCTCCGGCCGAGGCCAGCTTCTCGAAGCTGACTTCGCGAGGCTCGAGGCCTTTCGCGAGAGGGACCTTTTTGGAGACGACCTGGCGTAGCCGCGAGGGTCGATCGAGCGTCTTTCCATAGACGGAGCGATGCACGATCGACTTGCGGTTGTAGCCAGCGAGAACGAAGAGCTCTCGCTGGCGGCCGACAGTTTGCTCGGCGAAGAACGGTAACAACGGCATGGTCTCGAGGCTCTGCTCGTCCCGCAGGAACCACTCGCCCGCGGCCATGTCGAAGTCGACGCGCGACAAAGGCTCGGAGGTGGCGGCGGGATGCGGCCCGGAGAAGCGATGTCCTTCGAGGGCCTCCGTCGGGCTCGACTCGAGCGCGTGATAAATCGCAACACGCGACAGCCACTCCGTCGCCGAGAGCAGGGCCTCGAGGTCTCCCTCGGCGGCGTCGATGCGAGCCTCGAAACCTTCTGGCGCAAGGCCGCCAGCGCGGTCGGTGGAAAATCGAACCAGCCGGTCGATGGCGGTCTCGCCCTCTTTTGCTTCGAGCGAGTTGTACGCGGTGACGACGTCGGCATTGAACGGGCGTAGACCCGCCGCCTCCATGGCCCTGATCGATCGCGACAGCAGGCGTGACCAGGTCGAATACGAAGGCCGAACCAAGTCCTCGATCACGATCGAGTCGATCTCTGCGACCGACGAGTTGGATCGGAAGTATTCGCTGGCGGCTACGACCGACCAGATCTCGATCGTCGCCGAAGCCGTCTCCACCACCCACCTGGCCCGCGCATCTGGCTCCGCGACCTTCTGGAGCTCTTCGAACGCGCGAGCGATCGGATACGGGTAGGTCTCGAGCACGCGGTCGGCGTTGGGATAGCGCTTCGGTTTTGGCTCGTGAGGAACCTCGACAGGAGGTGCTTCGACCGCGAGGGGCGCGGGCTCGGGTGGGGGCTCTTCGACCTCGATCTCTCCGGAGACCTCGTCGTCGCCGAGCATGGGCTCCGCGGCGGGAGCCGCCGTCGCTGCAACGCGTGTGGCCACCTCTTCTTCCGTGTCGGCTCGCTCGTCGGTCGCTTCGGAGGGGGTCTGTCTGTCGGAGCTCGGTTTGTCAGAGCTCGGCTTGCCAGAGCTTGGTTTGGCAGAGGCAGGCGCTGACTCCGCTGCGGCTCTAGGCTTGCTGCTTGTGGCTTCTTCTTCGACGTCGATGTCCTCATCGACCGCGACGGGCTCCTTCGGTCTTGCGGCAGGCGCCACGTCGTCGTCCACATCGAGGTCGACCTCGGCTTCGTCTCCAACGGCGATCGGCTCGTCGGGCGGCTGATCGAAGAGCGCGTCGAAGGCGGCGATCTCGGGGGGCAAGGCTTTCTGCGGCTCCTCCGCTTCTTCGGTCAGGAGGAGCGGCTCGGCCGGCTCTTCGGGCGGTGGCGCGGGCGGCGGCGGCGGAATCGATGCCGCGCGGAGGCTAGCTACGAGCTTCGGATCGATCTCTGCCGTCGACTCTTCGAAGTCCACGGTGGGCTTGCTCTTTGGCGGCTCGCTCGGCTCCTCGACGACGTCGGCTTCTTCGACCTCGACTTCGGGGATCTCGTCGGCCGGCTCGGGAAGGCGCGCGTGGGCGTCGCTCGGTTCGGGCGCGGGGCTGGGAGGCTCCGAAGGAAGCGAAGCCGCTACTTCGGGAGGCAGGGAGGACCGCTGACTTTGGACCGTCGCGGTGGCGGCACCCTGCGGCGGGAGCGTCGGTCGCTCGCCCGGCTCGGCGGCGGAAGGGCTTGCCGTGACAGGGGCTGACTCTGGCGCTTCGTCCGGCGGCTCTGCGTCGATCTCGAAGTCCTCGGCTGGCTTCGCCGGGGACTCGAGCGGCGCCAAGTCCTCGGCAAGCGGGGGCGGAGGCTCGAGCGCGCCGCTCGAGGGCACGTTCGATCGCTGGATGGACGGTGTCGAGGACGCTGGGGGGAAGGTCGGGGTCGCGAGCAACGCCATTGCCGGCATGCCCGCGCTGATGATCTCGAGCCTGACGGGAGAGCCGACGTCGATCGCGCTGCGCAGCGTGGAGATTTGGCCCCCGTTCGGCGGCACCAGGACGACCTCGCCGCTGTAGGTGTCGAGAACGACGACGCCCTGTTCGTATCTGAATCCAATGAATCGTCCCATGCTGCCTCGGCCGAACCCAACGCGACCACCTTCGAGGGCCAACGGCGAAGGCGAGCGCGGGGGCTCGAAACCGGCTGCACTATACAGAAGTCGCCCGCGTGCGTCGCATGGCGACGCGGATCGACCCAAGATCTGTCTCGCGTCGAACGACGATGCGTTGCACCCGCCGAGCCGCTTCGATAGGGACACGCGGTGCGAACGTTGGCTTTCGCGGCGCTCCTGACCGTTGGATCCTGCTCGAGCGACCTCTGCGAGCCTCTCGATGGCCTGACTTCGGTGGACGACTTGCCCAAGCCCGCCTCCTGCCCCGCTCCCCCTACGCCGAGAGACCTCTCCGCTCACGCCAAGCTCGCCGTCGCGGTGTTCCATTTCAACCTTCAGTACGTCGCTGGTGGCGTGCGCGGGTTTCCGGACGGATCGATCGACCCCGTTTTCGACCTGGATGAAGCGGCCACGGAGGACTCGATCATCAAGGTCTCCTTCGAGCCGTTGCTCGACGCTCTGCTGACTCACCCAACTCTGGCCGTCGATCTCGAGCTTCAAGCGTACATGCTCGAGGTGATGGCGCTACGGCACCCTCTGGTCTTGGACAAGCTACGCACCTTGGCCGCGCGTGGCCAGGTCGACGTGGACAGCTTTCATTACTCGGATCAGCTTTACATTGCGTATCCGAGGCTCGATCTCGAGCGTTCCCTCGAGCTCTCGGATCGCGTCTTCGTGGCGACCTGCATCCCGAGGGGGAAGTCGATATTCACGCAGGAGGGACAATTTGCGCGCGGGCAACTCGGGCTCGCCCAGAATCGGGGATATTCGACGAGCATTCTTCCGAAAAATTTGTACGCGTACCAATTCGGCGAGCGACCTTCGGACGTACCCACCCTCTTCGTCGATTCCGCGGTGCCCGATCACGTGGTGATTTTAGGGGGTCGTGGCTTCGCGCGAACGGCGACGCCGGCCACCTCACTCACTTGGACCTTCATGGACGACGGAGAGATCGCCTTCACCAAGGACCGACTCAACCCGTATTTTGGTCATGACTTCGAACATGACCCAGCCAAGCTCGACGAGTACGTTCAGGAGCTCTTAGCGCTCGAGTCCGAAGGGTACGTGATGGCGACGGTCCACGAAGCGACTCGTGCGCTGTTGGCGCGGGGTGTGGTCCCCGAGCCGCTCCCGCCGGTCCTCGACGGGACTTGGCAACCGAAGGACACCAACAACGTGTTTCGATGGATGGGAGGGTCTGGGCTGTTTCGCACGACCGAGCGCGACAGCGACGTGTTGGCGCGGATCATCCGTGCGCGGAACGCCGTCGCCGCGGTCGACGCGCTCGGCCCTTCGGCGGACCCGCGGGCGCGGCGCGGCCTCGAGCGCGCTTGGCGGGAAGCTGTCCTCGCCCAAGTCAGCGACTCCACTGGCTGGAACCCATTCAAGAACGAGGTCGACTACTCCCTGGCCCACGCGGCGAACGCGGAGCACTTCGCCGCCGCGACCGCCGCGTGCCTCGAGCTCACGCCGGCTTCCGTAGAGACTCCGAATTGTACGCCGAGCGACCGAACCCTCGAACAGCTCGGGATCTCGCTCGACATCCCAAATCGCAACCCAAAGGTCACCGTCGAAACCTGCGCGTCCTTGCCCGGCTCGGTGAGTCGAGTCTCTTTGGAGGTGACTTCGGTCGCGACCTCCGAGTCGTTCGTGGACTCGACCGAAGACGAGAAGCTCTCCAGGCAGCTCGAGCTCCGCGCCCACCTATCTGGCGCGGAGTTCTCCGTGGCGCCGGCCCTCGAAGACGAGGTGCGGACATACTCACTCGATGACTACATCTTCGACGACATCGGCATCCCGCTCCAGGACGGGCTGATCGGTCTCGGGTCCGGTCGGTGGCTGATTCAAGATCTGAGCTCAGGCAGGGTCGCCGCCATCGTCTCACGCTCCGGGGAGCTCCGCGAGTGGGTTCGGTTTTTGGACATGACGGTGAGCCGTACTCATGCCTCGACCCGTCGTTATTACGTCGCAGAGTCCCTCGACGCGAGCTCGGCGCTCGCGCTTGCCCGAGCCATCAACCGACCGAGCGCCCCGTGAGACGAGAGCGATCGGAGGTCGTGAGCGGCTTCGGTGGGTTTCATCGCCGTCGAGCCCGGCTCATCGAGCTCGAATCGGCCGCCGACCTCGACGAGTATGCGATTGAACCCGTCCTGCCTCGCGGAGCCGGACGGAGTTATGGAGACGCCGCTCTTGCGCCGAGCCTCGTGCGCCTCGTCGGTTCAGCGCAGAGCTCCGTGGACGAGTCGCGGCGCTTGCTCGACGCCCCGGCCCAACTCACCATCCGTGAGGCCGTAGAGCTCACCGCCCGGAAGGGTTTGGGACTGCCGGTGGTGCCGGGCACCGGCCTGGCGACGCTCGGCGGCTGCGTCGCAGCTGACATTCACGGCAAGAATCATCACAAGTGCGGGAGCTTCGAGGCCTGCGTCGAGTCCTTCGAGCTCGTGAGCCCAGACGGGATTCGTCGTCGCTGCTCCCGAGAGACCGAGTCCGAGCTGTTCTTCGCGACCCTCGGCGGTATGGGGCTCACCGGGCTCATCACTCGGGTGAGTCTCCGACTCGAGCGGGCTGTACCCACCGTCAGGCGGGAGGTCCGCGTTCGCGACTCGCTCGAGGAGGTCGTCCGCGAGCTCACAGAATCGAAGGCGACGTACTCGGTCGCGTTCGTCGATCCGATGGCAAGGCGCGGAAAGCTCGGGCGCGGAATGGTGGAGCTCGCCGAACCCAGCGAGTCGCCTGATCGCTCGTGGCGCCTGCCCACGCTTTCGACGCCGCCGACCCCTTTCAACCTCGTACGCAGGTCGGCGCTGCAGGTCTTCGACGCGCTCGTGCTCGAGTCGGCCAGGAGACTCGCCGCCCGCGGCCCGAGGTTGGTGGCCGCGCGGCGCTTTTTCTTTCCGCTCGATGGTCTCTCCGACTGGAACAGGCTGTACGGCCCCAAGGGGTTCGTGCAGCTCCAGGTGCTCGTGCCCAAGCTCGAGGACCTCGTCCACATCGTCGAGGCGGTCGGCAGGCTGTGTCCTTCGATCGGCCTCGGCGTCCTCAAGGTCTTGGGAGACAAGGGATCCGGCTTGCTCTCGTTTCCTGATCGCGGTCTCTGTCTGGCGCTCGATCTGCCCGCCTCGAGCGACCTTCACAAGGCCCTCGACCTCGGGCACGATCTGACCCTGGAAGCGGGCGGCCGCCTGTATCTGGCGAAGGACGCGGCGATGAGACCGAGACATTTTCGCGGAGTCTACGGGTCCGCCATCGACCGGTTTCTTTCAGTCAAGGACCGTGTCGACCCCAAGCGCTCGCTGAGGAGCGATCAAGCCATGAGGATCGGGCTCCTCTGAGTTGCCGGAGTCAACAGGATCGGGCTCGGGCACGGGCACGGGGGCGAAGTGCAGAATCCGGGGGGGCAAGCCGACGATCTCGTTCCGGATCTCCTACAGCCTAAAGTCTACGGTCTCCGCGGCCACGCCGAACGTGCCACTTTGCTTGCGGCCACCGGCCGCTGTGGACATAGTGTTATAATCGGCTCGTGCCAAGACCCTCTCTCGTCACTCTCGACGACGTCGACCGGTTGCCCGCCGGGACTCCGGCGGAGTGGCTTCGAGATTACCAAAATCCGGGGCAGCTCCACTTTCTGCGCCTTCTGGGTTTTGACCGAGTCGTCATCCGCCGGGCCGAAGGGATGTACTATTTCGACGGGACCAATCGGCCGATCTTGGATTTCTTCGGTGGGTTCGGTTCTCTGGCGTTTGGCCACAATCACCCGAGGATCTTGGCTGCGCGCAGGCGATTTGCGGACGCGCGTCGACCGGAGATTCAGCTCGCGTTTCCGTCTCCTTGGGCGGTCGCGCTCGCCAAGAACCTCACCGCGATCGCTCCTGGTGGTCTGGGTTTTGCGTGGCTCGGGTGTACAGGGTCGGAGTCGGTAGAGTTCGCGCTGAAGCTAGCCGAGCGGGCCCAGGGTCCCGAGCGGGCCGTCGTCGCCTTTGCCACCCATGCGTTTCACGGGAAGACCAAAGGGGCGCTCTCGGTCACCGACTCCAAGCTCTGCCGATCTGACTTCCGACTCTCGATGGCGACGCGGAGAGTGGAGTTTGGAGACGCCCTCGGCCTCGAGCGGCTGCTGGAGTCCGACCGGAGCGTAGGCGCGGTGATCTTGGAGACGATTCAGGGGGCCGCGGGCGTGATTACTCCCCCACCCGGATATTTCGCCAAGGTCCGAGAGATCTGCGATCGGACCAAGACGCTCTGGATCGCCGACGAGGTCCAGTGCGGGGTGGGTCGAACAGGGAAATTCTTTGCGTTCGAGCACGAGGGTGTCGTGCCGGACATCGTGACTTTGGCGAAGTCACTCGGAGGGGGCAAGGCGTCCGTGGCCGCGGTGTTGGCTAAGCGGGAGGTGTATCTTCGCGCTTACGGCACCAAAGACACGGCGTTGATTCACGGTCCGGCGACCTTCAGCGGCATGGGAGAGGCATCGGCGACCGCGATCGAGGCTCTGAATGTTCTCTACGACGAAGGGTTGATGGAGAACGCGGAGAGAGTCGGGGCCTATTTGGTGTCGGAGCTTCGGCGTCTCGCGATGCGTTACCCGCGGGCCATCGCCGAGGTCCGTGGCCGCGGGCTGATGGTCGGAGTGACACTTCACACTCTCGGGGATGTCGCGTTCGGCGACGGGCTGAGTTGGCTTCGGCCGGAGCTCGAAGGTTCCCTCGCAGGGTTGGTCGGAGCGTTGTTGTTTCACGAGTTTGGAGTGCTCGTGGCGTTCACCGAGTATGACCGCAACGTCCTGCGGCTCGAACCGCCGTTGATCGCCGAGCCGCGCCACGTGGAGGTACTCATCGAGGCCCTGGATTCGATCTTGTCGCGGCCGGTGGCTCGGTTGGTCGTCGATTACGCGCGGCGAGTCCGGTGAGCGGCCGCGAACGCGATCGAATTCTGTGACGAGCGCGAGCGGGCGGGCGTGGTAGGATTGCGCGGGGTCGTCGATGGACCAGCAGATCTTCGCCGTCGCGCGGGCGCTCGAGTCCGAGCCGTCCAACTTGGGCCTGCGGCTCCACTTGGCGCAGCTCCTGTTGGCCCGCGGGGCGGCGAAGGACGCGCTCGGTCACGTCAGGCTCGTGCTTTGGGAGCGCCCCGATCAGCTCGACGCGCTCCGGGTAGCGGCGCGGGCGGCGGGTCTGAGCGGGCTCTCCGAGGCCGCTGCCGGGTACGATCGGGTGGCGCGGGCGTTGGAACGAGAGGCCGCGCTCGAGAGTCGTCCGCCGCCCTTGCCTGCCGGTGTGCAACAGAGTGCGTGGGCCCAGCAGCCCGTGGCGACGCCTCCGCCGTGGGCATCGGCAGGAGCGGTGCCGCGGACCGCTCCGCCGACCTCTCAGAGCATGAGTCCCCGCCTCCCACCGCCGCCGACCCAGTGGGTCCCTCCAACGAGGCCAGAGCTCGCGTCGTCGTCCGGTCAAGTGGCCGCGCCGCAGCGGCAGGCCGCGGTCGCGCCAAGTTGGGTGGGTGAAGCGGTGGGCGGTCCCCCGCCGGCTCCTCAGCCCGTCGCCCGTCAGGCGCCTCCCTCGGCCTTCGCCGAAGCGCCCTCCGCCTTTGGCCAAGCGCCGTCTGCGTTCGGATCTCCTGCTCCTTCCGCGTTCGCTCAGCCTTCCCGGCCCATTACCGCCACCGCCGCCCCGGGCTTGGCTTGGTCGCCGCAGAATTTTGGCCCAAGCAACTCACCTGCCGACCCGTTCGGAATGGCTGAGCAACCCCCACCTCCGTTTGGATCGACGAAGGCCGCGCCCGAGCCGGACCTTTTCGGAGGGCTGTCCGGAGAAGCTGGGGATGCGCCGATCTCGATCGCCCCCGGTGAGATGTCTGCGGTGGCTGACGATGAGTGGGATCCGGTCGCGAGCCCCACGCCTTCGCGCGACTCGGATGAGTTGGGTGATCCAATGGACTTCGATCTCTCTGGCGCGTCTGGCCTCGAGCTCGCCACGGGTGACGATGAGGCGCTCGAGCTGGACCACGGACGATTCGCCGGGACTGCCTCTGAGCTCTCGGAGTCGCCGGTCTTTCCCGAACCTACTCTCCGTAACGAGCCGTCCAGTCCTGGCGCGTCCGCGGTGGGTTTTGCGGGTTCGGCGGGTTTTGCGGGTTCGAAGGGTTTTGGGGCTCCGGTTGCGCAGCCTCCGCCCTCTTTTTTGGCGACGTCGTCGCCTTGGCCTGGCGGAGACGGGCTCGACCTTGCGACTCGGATGGACGAGCACGAGCCGAAGACCACGGCGATCGGAGACCTGAGTACGCTTAGGGTCTTGTTCGGCTGTGCGCGAACTCGGGCCAACGGCGTGCTGCGATTCCGCTCCGGCGAGCACGCGGTGAAGCTCCATTTGCGTGACGGTGAGATCGTGGCGCTCGACGCGGTGAGCCCCGAGCTCGGCTTCGATGAGTTCGTGCGTTCGCGCGCGCTCGTCACCGAGCGAGTGCTCCAAGCCATCAAACCGGAGACCCGCGCCAACTCACTCGATTTTGCTTTGGCCCTTCGAGACGCGCACGCGCTCCCCGAGGCAAATCTCCGCGACGCGCTCGATCGCTGGTCGCGTTTCGTGTTGCGGAGCCTCGTTCCGTGGTCGTCCGGCCAGTGCAAATTTACCACCGGAAACGCGATCCCGTTCCCTCTTTTGACTCGGCGCGAGCGATTCTTGGCCCTTCGGAACGCGGTGCACGAGGTCCCTCCGGCCGCGCTCATCGATCGACTGCGGCCGCTCACCGACGCGCTCGAGACGGTCGAGGTGGACGGCCTGCGCTTCGAGGACTTCGAGGTGGGGAGCGCCGAGGTCGACGCGCTGCGAATGCTCCGAGCGCGGGCTCCCATCGAGCTGCTCTTATCTACTGCCCGCGACGCCGACGATCGCGTAGCGCGCGTTCGAATTTTGTTTCTCGGGCTTGAAGGTCAGCTCCTCAGGAGAGCCCGTCCGGTGAGGGACGATCGGACCTGGACTCAGCAGCTTCGCCAGGAAATCGCCCGCATCGGATCTCTGAGGCCCTATGAGGTTCTGGGGCTATCCGAATCGGCTTCACGATCGGAGATCCGCGACCGCATGAACGAGCTCCAAAACGAGCTCGAGTCGGCCTCTCCTTCAGACTCATCGGAGCTCGCCGCGGCGAAGGCGGAGATCCGGGCCCTTTATCAACGAGCGGTCGACACGATCGCCAAGAGTTACGTTCGCCACGCTGAAGGCGCGGCTGCGGTGGCGGTTCGACGGCGAGTTGGCTCCGGAGTCGTGCCAGCGACCGCTGCGAGCCCAGCGACCGCTGCGAGCCCAGCCGCTCCGGCCAGCGCGACGCCTCCCGCTGGGCCAACTCCCGACCCGTCGCTCCCTCCGCCCGTACAAGTGGAGAGTATCAATCGTCAGAGCGACGTCGCGACGCTCCTTCAGGAAGTTGACCACGTGGCCAAGATCGGCAGGTACGCGGACGCCGTCTTCATGCTCGATCGCGCGTTGTGGCTCGGGGTCCCGCCCGAGCGAGTCGTACTCACGAGGGCCACGAGAGCCTACTACTGGGCGTTTGGTTCGGCGGACCGCGCAGGCGCGGCGAAAAAGGCGATCGGGCAGATTCGTGAGGCCATGCTGGGCCATGAGTTGGCGGACGGGTACGCGATGATCGGGCGATTGGCCAAGCGGGTGGGGGACGAAAACATGGCCGCGTACGCGTTCCAGCACGCGCTGAGTATCGATCCCAAACATGCGGAGTCTCGAACCGAGCTCAATTTGCTGGCGCGTCGAGCCCAGGCGGCCAGGCAGACGGAGCGGCCGGCCCCCCACGAAGCGTCGCCCTCCAAGGTCGCCCCGCTCTTGTCGGGGATCAGCAAGAGGCTCCAGGGCGCGGTCGAGACCCACGCCTTCCGAAAGAGCCAGCCCGCGCCTCGGCGGAGCGCTCCGCCCGAGCCCATCGAGCTGCCAGACGAAGGGCCGCCGCTCACGAGAGTCGATGATTTGGTGTTTCAACTGGAGGATGCCGATCCGAGAAGAGTGCTGGAGGCTATTCGGGAGCTCGGCGCGCTCGGGAACCCGGGCGCGGTGGAGCCGCTGAATGCTTTTCTCGAGAAGAGTAACCATCCGCCAGCGATCGAGGCGACGATTCACGCGCTGAGCGAGCTCTGCGACGCGAGATCTCTGCCCGTGTTGAAGGCGTGTGCGACGCGCAATCTGCGTCCCCTCGCGCTCACCACGGCTGCGCGGGCGGTGACTTTGATTTTGAAGAAATACGGGATGGAGGCGCCCAAAGGCAGTACGCCGGCGCCAGAGAACGACTGAGTCGTGCTCGCGCTTCGAGACAGTGTTTCTTCCTGGGACCTCGGCACACTCGTTCGCCGCGCCAGACGATTCCTGCCGATTCCTTGCCGAGCTTTGGCCCCTCCGCATTGGCCAAAACTCAGTTGATTACTACTGAACACGTCCGACTGTCCTCGAGTTGTTCCTCACGGAGCCTTGGCTGAACGCACGAGGCCTCTTGACAGCTTAGCTAGCTTAGCTCATATCGGAACCGATGGTTCGAGTCGTCAACATGCACGAGGCAAAGAGCCGTTTGTCGGAGCTCGTCGAAGCCGCCGAGAGAGGGGAGGAGATAGTGATTGCGCGCGCCGGGAAGCCAGTCGCTCGGCTTGCACCAATCGTCGAGGAGCGTCGTCGGCTCGGGCGTTGGAGGGGAAAGGTCGTCATGAGCGCGAGCTTCGATGACCCTCTTCCGCCAGAGGAGGTTGAGCTTTGGGACGGTGGCCGATGAAAGTGTTGCTCGACACTCACGCGCTGATCTGGGCGCTGGAAGGCGGGGAGCAGCTCTCGAGAGCCGCCCGAGAAACCATCGAGGATGGTTCCAACGAGATTCTCGTGAGTGCCGTGTCGGCCTGGGAAATCGCAATCAAACGGTCGCTCGGGCGATTGACTGTGCCCGACGATTTGAGGGATGCCATCGACGAAGCCAGGTTCAGGAGGGTGCCCGTCGAATTCGAGGACGCGGATCGACTCGTCAACCTTCCACAACATCATCGAGATCCGTTCGACCGAATGTTGGTGGCTCAAGCCATGAGGCTTGGGATCCCCATCGTCACCCGGGACGCTCGGCTCGCCGAGTATCAGGTGCAAGTGATTTGGTGAGGCAGCGTCACGTCTTCGACGTCGTCTCTCGCAGGAACTCTCCGATTTGGCGCCACCCCTTGCGTCGATGGCTCGGCGTCCTCACCGCAAATCGTGGACCCTCGAGTCTCCTCTGGGCACTCGAATACTCCTCGTCGACGGGGACACAAATCGTCTGATCCGTCGGGGCGGCGAGCGCCGCAGCGCCTCGTCGCGATCTCAGAAAGCCGGAGCTCACCAAGAGTACGATCGCACCGCGCGCGCCTCCTACTCTCGGCAAACTCACGTCGTCGTAGGCAAAACAGCGCTCGGCCACCTGATCTGGGTGGATAGCCCGAATCATCTCCTCAACCAAGAATATCGCCTCTGGGTGGAACATCACGCGGATTTTCGGCTTTCGCGGACTCGACCTCCGAAGGCCGAACGCTCGCAAGCCTTCTCCGCGTTTGATCGCGCGAGCGTACCCACAAACAGTTGCGCGCTCGATCGCTATTTGGGCGTCACGGTGCGCCGAGTCGCGGTCATCGCACAAGAGAGCGAGCTCGGCGCGGACCAGGTGAAGATCGATCACCAGGAGCTCGTATCCGGAGTCTTGCGCGATCCTCATCGCGTGCCGAATCGCGATCGAACAGCGATCGACCGGGCTCTCCGCTCTCGATACGGCGAGCAACTCGAGACGTGCCCGCTGCGCGAGGGCCTTGGCCAGCAGCTCTCGGTCCCCCTGGTGCAGTGCGAAATCGTGAGCGATTTTCAAGTGGGCGGCCGCGCGATCGGCCTCGTCGAGCTCGCGGGCGATTTCGGAGAAGTACAGACACAGGTGCTCCCGATACGAAGTCTCGACTCGAAGAACTCCAACGCCACTCATGGCATCACGACAGAGCCGCTCCGCCAACACCCACTCTTCGCCTCGGATGGCTGATTCGATCGTTCGCTCTGGTGGCGGTGACTCGGTCGAGTCCGCCGGCTGCAGATTCCAGCCGGACTGAATGAGCTGCTCGAAGACCTCGGCGCGGCGCTCGTGCGAGAATCGTTCGAGGGGATCGTTACGCGCCGTTGGAGGAGCCTTCGTCGAGAGTGTCGCGGCTCGGATGACGGTACGTTTGGCTTCCAGCAGTTGGCCCCGAAGGGCCTGCGCGTCTGCGAGATTCTGGAGCGCCATGGACGCTTCCAGGAATCGATCGGTACGCACCGACTTGTCCGCGGCGACTTCGAAACAGCGGCTCGCGTCGTCCAACTTACCAAGCCGCTCCAAAAACAGACCCCAGTCATTGAAGAAGGCCGCGGCTTGGCCCTCCGGAAGCTCGACGCCCGCGAACAGTCTGCAGTACCGCTCCCCTTCCGAGTACGCCGCGCGTTTGGCTCCGACCTGAGAAAAGCCACCGAGGCGATGTCGATAAAATCGCCAGGCTCCCGCCACATCCCCACTTCCGATCATGTGATACAAGAGCTCCCACGCGTCGGCGATCGGCTCGAGCTCGCTGCCTGGGTTCTTCGACAAGGAGATCTTGCGATGGGCGGCCATCGCTCGTTGGTGGCCGCCCTGAATTTCAGCGGGGTCGTCGGGGGCGAACGCATCTCTAATCGCCGGATGCACGCGCACGAACCCATCGCGCAGCTCGATGAGCCCCAAAACTTCGAGCGTCTCGAGTGAGTTTCGAGGAGAGCCGGAGGCGATGAGTTTCTCGAGCACCCGACGTGCCTCGGAGATTCCGGCCAGGATCTGCGCGCGAAGAAAGACCTCTCGCCTATCCCCTTCAACCAACGGCATCGACAGCCGGGTCGAGATCTTCCTCCACGGCTCTCGCACCCCGTCCTCCTGCGACGTGAGGAGCCGGTCGGCTGAGCAAAACAAGAAGGCTCGTTCGGTGTGCGCAGGCCGATATCTGGTGGCCTCCAGCACGACTCGCGCGATGAGGTCGTCTACCGGCAGTGCGTTTTCGACGTCGGCGTCTGCCTCGAAACGAAGAGCCACGGACGCGGTCTCTTGAGCGCGGATCGAGAGGAGTGTGGTCTCCGAGATCCCATTCTGAAAAAGGCACGCGAGTCGCAAGAGGGCCCAGGTTTCGGGCGACCTTTTCTCCAGCTCCGCTCGGTACCGGCGAGCGATCAGGAAGAGCCGTCGTTCGAGCTTGAAGGCTGGATTTCTCGGAACGACGTCATCGGATGGCGAGCTCTCAGCACTCAGCGGGATTGAGAACTGAGCTCCGGAGAAGACCAACAAGGACGTGTTGAGCTCGAGCAGCAAGGCGTGACGCCCCGAAGCCTCGATCATTTCCATGAGCTCGGAGTCCGTCCCAGTTATGCCTCGCGAACGAACCAGCGCGAGGGCCGCCTTGTCCGAGAGGGGCCCGACGTCGATACGATGGTGACGAGCCATCGGTTCGTTCTCGAGCGGAGTCAGCGCGAACCGAGTCGTCGTGAGAATCCCCACCTTCCCAAGCAACCCTGTCGCTGCCGCGAGGATCAAGTCTCGGAGAAACACATCTTCGATCTCCCCAAACGGAGCTCCCTTCGTCCCGTCGCTTTGCGCTCTCTCGAGTCCGTCGAGGATCAACAACGTGTGTTCCTCGCGCTGTCGGAGCGCCTCGAGGCACGCGAAATGAGAGCTGCTCGAGGTGGCCTTCGGGTTCGCGAACTCGTGGAGACTGGAAAAGAACGACTCGGTCGATGGCTGGTCATAAAAAGAGTACACAAAGAGTCGATCGAAGCCCTCGCTCCGAAGCCTGTCGAGAAACTCTGCGGCGAGCGCGGTCTTTCCGGCACCTCCGAGCCCGACGAGCGCGGAGACGCCTCGCCCCCCTGCTCGCCACCATGCCATGACTTCCTCGAGCTCCGGCCTCGTTTGAAATCGGCTCGCAGCCTGAAGCGGATGAACGATCATACCCTCACCTCGGGTGGTCGAACCATGGTACCATCAGGGCCATTCCGAGGGAAGCAACGTTCAGATTCGGAGGTCTGAACCTGAGGTCTGATTCTGAGGTCTGATTCTGAGGTCTGATTCTGAGGTCTGATTCTG